>DASUDP010000024.1:0-23015 GCA_036275535.1 Acidimicrobiales bacterium
CCGCCGGGACGACAAGAGCGACACCTACCTCGGCGCGCTGCGCGAGCGCGACGCCGACCACCTCGTCCACGACCTCGCCTGGCTCGATCGGATGATCGAGGCCGAGCGCACCCAGATCCAGTCCCAGGAGGAACCACCGCAATGACCGGAATCCGTCTCGCCATCGCCGGCATGGGGAACTGCGCCAGCAGCCTCGTGCAGGGCCTCACCTACTACAAGGACGCCGATCCGGCCGACCGGGTCCCGGGCCTGATGCACGTCGAGCTCGGCGGCTACCACATCCGCGACATCGAGCTCGTGGCCGCCTTCGACGTCGACGCCACCAAGGTGGGCCTCGACGCCTCCAAGGCCCTCTTCGCCGACATCAACAACACGATCAAGTTCTCCGAGGTGCCCCACCTCGGCGTGGAGGTCATGCGCGGGCCGACCCTCGACGGCTTCGGCGAGTTCTACCGCGAGGTCGCCGAGGAGAGCCCGGCCGAGCCGGTCGACGTGGCCCAGGTGCTGCGCGACACCAAGGCCGACGTGCTCGTCTCCTACCTCCCCGTCGGCTCCGAGGAGGCCCAGCGGTACTACGCCCAGGCCTGCCTCGACGCCGGCGTGGCCTTCGTGAACGCCATCCCCGTGTTCATCGCCTCCGACCCCGAGTGGGCCGAGAAGTTCCGCCAGGCCGGCGTGCCGATCGTGGGCGACGACATCAAGAGCCAGGTCGGGGCCACCATCGTGCACCGCACCCTGGCCCGCCTCTTCGAGGACCGCGGCACCACGATCGACCACACGTACCAGCTGAACTTCGGCGGGAACATGGACTTCATGAACATGCTGGAGCGCAAGCGCCTGAAGTCGAAGAAGATCAGCAAGACGCAGTCCGTCACCAGCCAGATCGACCAGGGCATCAGCGACCGCGACGTCCACATCGGCCCGTCGGACCACGTGCCGTGGCTCGAGGACCGCAAGTGGGCCCTCATCCGCCTCGAGGGCCGCAACTTCGGTGACGTGCCCCTCACGGTCGAGCTCAAGCTCGAGGTGCACGACTCCCCCAACTCGGCCGGCGTGATCATCGACGCCGTGCGCTGCGCCAAGATCGGCCTCGACCGCGGCATGAGCGGCCCCCTCGAGGGCCCCAGCGCCTACTTCATGAAGAGCCCCGCCAAGCAGTACCGCGACGAGGAGGCCCACCGCCTCGTCGAGGCCTACGCCAACGGCGACGCCGACCTGAAGTAGCCCTTCTGGACCCGTCGAACGCGAGACAGCCGCCCTCCGGGGCGGCTGTCTCGCGTCACCGCAGCGTCGCCGACACCGCGCAGTGGTCGCTGACGGGGAAGCGGTGGACGGCGCCCTGCTCGACGCTGGCGCCCGACACGAGGACGTGGTCGATGCGGGCGGCGAGGCGCGCCTCGCGGGTGGAGTGCGTGAGCGGCCCCTCGAGCAGGTGGTAGCCGGCCGCGGTCGACCAGGGCAGGACGTGCCGGGGGGTGAGGTTCAGGTCGCCGAGCAGCACCCGCGGCCCGGGCCGAGCCGAGAGCTCGTCGAGGCAGCGGGCCAGCTGCGTCGTGGCCCGACGGCGGCGCCGTGACAGGTGCGTGCCACCGATCGTCCAGCGGCGGCCCTCGTGGTCGATCTCGGCCACGAGCAGCGCCCGGGGCTCGCGCGTGCCGCCCAGCGCCACCTCATGGGTGTGGACGACCTCGCCCCGGACGATCAGGGCGATCCCGTACTGCCCCGTCCGGGTGCGGACCGTCGGCGCCCAGATCAGCGTCGCGCCCAGGCCGAGGGCCAGCGCGCTCGGCTGGTCCACCCCGCCGGAGCGTCGACGCCCCCGGTCCAGCTCCTGCACCGCCACCACGTCGGCGTGAAGGGCCCGCAGGTGCTCGACCACCCGGTCGATGTCGGCCGGCCCATCCGGGTTCGGGCGCCCCGTCTGCACGTTCCACGTCACGACCCGCATCCCCCGAGGCTCCCACGCCCGCACCGCGCGCCCCGACCCCACCCCCGACCCCACCCCCGACCCACCCCCCTTCGCGTTCCAGCGTCGATCCGTGACGGTCTTGTGCCGGGATCGGCGCAGGAACGCAAGGGGTGGGGCAGACTCGGACGATGCACCGTCGCTTCACCGTTGCCGGGCCGGCTGGGGCCGAGCTGCCCACCGACGTCGTCACCTACGGGCACGACATCGCCCGGGAGGACACGCTCAAGCTCCTCGGCCACCTGGAGGCCAAGCGGGTCCTCGACCTCGGATGCGGGGCCGGCTCCAACGCCATCGCGCTGGCCCGGGCGGGGGCCAAGGTCATCGCGGTGGACTCGTCGGCCGACCAGATCGCCGACGCCCGCGCCGCCTGCGAGCGGGAGGGCGTGAAGGTCGAGCTCCACCACGCGCCGCTGGCCGAGCTGGCCTTCGTGCGGGCCGACACCGTCGACGCCGTCGTGTCCGCCTACGGGCTGGCCACGGTGACCGACGTGGACCGGGTGTTCCGCCAGGTCGACCGGGTGCTCAAGCCGGAGCACCACTTCGTGCTGTCGCTCCCCCACCCCGCCTTCGCCCTGATCGACCCCGACGACCCCGAGCGCCGAGTGCGCCGCTCCTACTGGGACACCGCCCCCGTCGCCGCCTCGGGCCCGGACCAGCCGGGCGACGTCCCACGCACGATCAGCGGGCTCTTCACGGCGCTGGGGCGGGCCAACTTCCGGGTCGACATGGTGCTCGAGCCCGAGCCGACCACCAACGGCCCCCGCAGCCGCTCTTGGACCGAGGCGATGCGCTACGTCCCGGCCACCCTCGTCATCCGGGCCCGCAAGCAGGGCATCTGACCGGTCGTGCGGTTCTCGGACGAAGCGGTCCTGCGCCTGGTGGTGGCGGTGGTGCTCGGGGCCGCCGTCGGGGCCGAGCGCGAGGCGCGCGACCAGCCGGCAGGGCTGCGCACGCACATCGCGGTCTGCTTGGGGGCCGCCATCTTCGGGGTCGTGTCGACGCTCGGCTTCGACGAGTTCCAGGCCGAGCGGGCGAGGACGAACATCAACGTCGACGTCACCCGAGTGGCCTCCCAGGTGGTGGTCGGCATCGGCTTCTTGGGGGCGGGGGTCATCTTCCGCCAGCGCGACGTCGTGAAGAACCTCACCACTGCGGCGTCGATGTGGGTGACGTCGGCCATCGGGCTGACCGCCGGCGTCGGTGACCTCGGCACCGCCGCCGCCGCGAGCGTGCTGCTCCTCATCGTGCTCGTCGCCCTCATGCCGATGCGGACGTTGCTGCGGGAGCGGGTGGGGCGCCCCACCCAGCTGGTGGCGATGCGGCTCCGCGAGGATGCCGCCCTCGACGCGGTGCTCGCCGCGGTCGACGAGCTCGAGGGGGTGGAGGCCGACAACGTCCGCCTGGGCCGGACCGGTGGCTGCACCACGATCACGGTGCGGCTCCGGGCGGCGCCCGGCGCCGACATCGACCTGCTCCTACGGCCTCTGGCCCTGCGCGCGGACCTTCTGGAGCTCGGCACCACCGCCGAGGTGCACGAGTAGGGCCGCTGGGGTGATGGCCGGCGCTTCTCCGAGCGCGACGTCCCGGGCGGACCCCGGTGGGGACGAGGCGACCGGCGCCACCGGGGCGTCCACCACGAACCGGAACCCGAGGCCCCGTACCGTCACGATGCGGCGCTGACCCTCGACCGTCTCGAGCTTGGAGCGGATCCGACGGACCAGTGCGTCCACTGCCCCATCGCCCAGGGGATCGGGGGTGGCACGGGACAGCTCGCGTCGGGTGACGACACGGCCGGGACGGGTGAGGAGCGCATGCAGGAACAGCGCCTCGAGCGGCGCCAGGTCGATCTGCTGCCCGGCGACGGTGGCGAAGGCGCCTGTCGGGTCCAGCTGGATGGACCCGGCGCTGACGCCGCTCGGGGCGACAGCCGTGTGCGACTGGGCGGGGACCCGGCGCAGGAGGGCGCGGGTGCGAGCGACCAGCTCGTGGTGCCGGTCCGGTCGCGTGAGGCAACCGTCGACACCGGCCTCGTAGGCCTGGAGGACCTCCGACTCGCTGGTGAGGGACGACGCCACCGCGAGGATCGGCACCGAGCTGCGCGCCCGAAGGAGCTGCACGAGCCGGGCGCCCGATCGGCTGGGGAGCGACAGGTCGATGATGGCGATGTCGAACGGGACGCTCCCTTCGAGCACCAGGTCACCGCTCGGATCAGCGCGGACGGCGAACCCATCGGCCTCCAGCGCCCCAACCGCGACGTCGCACCACTCGGCTCGGGCCGTGACGACCAGCGCGCAGAGCGCGCCGGACTGCCACACCTGCCACCACCAGTCTCCGTTCGTCGTGTCGCTGCCGACATCGGCAAGCCGCGCCCGCACCGTCGGGACGCTATGGAGAGCTGGTGGCGCCCGATTGAACGCCCAGTTACGGTCCGGCGACCCCGGGGAGAAGACTCCCATCGCAGGGGTTGACCGACGGCCCCCGTCTCAGGGGCCGTCGGTTACGAGCGAGCGGATCCTCCCCCGGGCGCGGTCCGATCCCGCCGCCGAGCTCCGGCGGCGATCGGCGAGCCGCCGCCAGGCGATCGCCCCCACGTCGGCCACGAAGACCACACTGAGCACGACCAGGCCCATCGGGACGCTCCGATCCCTTGAGGACGCCCGGACTGACGCGCCGGCACCCGAAGCTGTGACGTCGAACCGGTATTCCCCCACGACGGGCGACGGGAGGTCTACCCGGATGGTGTCGGTCCACGTCTGACCGGGCGCCAGTACTCCCACCGGACCCAGATCCAGGTCGACCGTGTCTCGATCGGGTCGGCCAGCGGACCCCGTCAGCACGAGGTTCGCCAGTTCAATCGTGGTGGGGTTGCGAACCGACACCGTCACCGCGTAGGTGGTGGCTCCCCCGAGCGTCGACCGGAGGCGCTCCAGGAGCCCGCCAGGATCCTTGGCCGCCCCGACGCGGACCTCGACAGGAGGGAGCGTCTCGGGGCCGGTCACCGGTCCCACCGGGTGATCGAGCAGGTTGATCGGCACCGCCGCGACTTCGTCCTGGGAGGCGGTCGACGCGCGCAGCACGCAGGGGCAGGGAACCGCCGGGGCCACCGCGCGGTACTCCGTCATCGTGGGAGCCCCGGATCGTTCGAGCCCGACCCCTTGGCTGGCAGCCATGTTGCAGTCTGCCGAGCCGCGCCGTGCCTCGTTGCCGCAGATCGACAACGTGACCACGGACCCGCGGAAGCCCTCCAGCGTGACCAGGACACGGTCGCCAGACCAGACGTCGGCGGTGCCGACGGTGACGACGGGGCCGGCCGTCTCCTGCCCGGAGGCCGGTGAGGACGTCACGGCGGTCAGCGCCAGCCCGACACCGACCAGGAGACGCTCCGATGCCTTCACGACAACTGCGGCTCAGGGCGGATCTCCGAACGGCGATGCCGTCGGTAGGCACCCACTGAGCGGAGCGTCAACCACAGGGCGAAGAGAAGGAGCACGATGCTGATGGGCGGTGCCAGAGCCATGGCGCGGCGGGTGGTCGTGGGTGTTCCCTCGTCGCCCGCGTTGACCGCCTTTGGCTCCAGCCGAACCTCCGCGAGCGCCACCACCGAGGCGGGCACGTCCTCGAAGTGCTCGGTGAACTCGAGGCTCTCACCAGGCAGGAGCTCGGGGAGGTCGACCGCCTTTGAGCGCTTCGTGGCCAGCCCGAACGGACCGGACACCATCACGCTGTGCTTGCCTCCCATGCGCACGTTGCCCCGGTTGTGGACGGTGTAGGTGACGTCGGCAGCCCCCCCCAGCGGGTTGGCTGCCGGCGTGTAGGTCGTCGTGATGCTCTCGACCGCCAGCTCAGGGGCCAACGCACCGGCCACCCGGAGGTAGATCCGCGATCCGGTGCGCCGATCGACGTTGACCGTCTTGCCGTCCGGGCCCGTGCCTGCGGCCTGGGAGGACGCGAGGATGGCCCCCGCGTGGTCCCCCGGACGGGCGTCGGCGGGTACCTTCACCGTGAGCGGCATCGTCACCTGGGTGCGGGGCGCGACGGTGACGTACTCCTGCGACAGCGTGACCCAGGTCCCGACGTCCGTCGACTCCTTGTCTCCCGGAAGCGGATCGAAGCCGCCCTCCTGGTTGTTGACGGCGTCGGTGGCGTACACACGGAAGGTCAGCTGGGTGTTCCCGTAGTTGAAGACCGTCACCGCGTCCTGGACCTCGGAGCCCGGCGCCACCTCGTAGGAGAGGAACGGTCGGTTTCCCGCGGCGCTCGTGTCCTCCGAACCGGCCGGGGCGAGAGCCCAGCTGTGGACCTCCTGCTCGCCAGCGGGCGGCGAGCCAGAGGGAACTGAGGTGCTGGGGGTCCCCGGATCGGGCTCCTGGGCAGATCCGAGGCCCGCTCCAAACGCGCCGAGGACCATCGCCGCCGCGGTCACGGCCACCGCAACCCGTCGCCATGTCGTCATCTCTTCAAGGCTCTCTCTCGATCGGACAACGCCATGAGCGGTGTGGGACGACCGAGGCCGTCCCACACCGCTCGGCGGCGTGCGGTGCTTGGACTTGGGTGGGCTAGATGGCCGAGATGGTGAGGGTGGCTGCGTAGTCACCCGTCTTGGCCGTCACCGGGATGAGCAGCTTGAGCCGGGCATCGAGCTGAGCGATGCCGAGGCCCTTGCCGCCCGCCGCGGAGCCGAGCGTCCGGCCGAGCCCGAGGCCACCAATGGTGTTCGGGTTGACCACGCTCCCGGCGGTGACCGTCTGGTCGTAGTCGGGGGTGGCCGGATCGGCGTCGGCGAACGGCGGGCTGTCGGACGTCACCACGGGGGTCCATCCGAGCTGATCGCCCTTGAAGGTCTTGCCGTTGCCAGCGCTGAAGTCGCTGACCGTGCCCGTTGCGTTCCACCCGAGATCGGTATCACGGGTCTCCACGATGGTGATCTGGTTGATGTACCCGGAGGCGGCGAAGAACTGGCCGGCGCCGGGACCGCTCTTGACGAACTTGGCGGTCCCGAGCGGGATCCCGCAGTGCGTCGGGTACGTGGGCGCAGCGGTGCCGTCGGGGTTCTCCGGGTAGGGGTACTCGGAGAACTTCGGGTCGCCAGTGGTGCCACCGGCCGTGGTGGTCGGAGCAGTGCCCGAGGCGTCAGCCGGGATCGCCGGCAGGCTGCCGTTCGGGAAGCCCATCGTGCCCGACGTGTCAGCCGCGATGGGCCCGTTCGTGCCACACACCTGCGTCAGTACCAGGGCGCCGACAGGACGGGTGACCGTGACGTTCTCCACCAGGTTCGACGCGCTCTGCGGCGTGGCGGAGATCTGCGCCGAAGCCGGGGTGCCTGCGGTGCCGGCCGGGTAGGTCGGCGTGACGGTGAACGTGTAGACCGTCCCTGCGCTGAGGCCGGTGGTGGACGAGGTCGTGCCGCTGACCGTGGTCGTGCCGGCAGCCGGCGAGACCGTGACGCTGTACCCGCTGGGGGCAGTGCCGGCCGGAGCGGTCCAGCTCAAGTCGACCTGCCCCACGGACGCGGCGGCCGACAAGCCGGACACCGGGCGCAGGTTGGGCGTCGCCGTGATGGCGTTGGATTCGGCGCTGTTCCCGGTCGAGTTCGTCGCTCGCACGGTGAAGCTGTACTGGGTGCCGTTGGTCAGACCCGGGACGTTGATCGGCGAGTCGGCGCCTGTTGCGGTGACGGGAGCGCCGCCGCCGGTCGGGGTGGCGGTCACCGTGTACCCGGTGGTCGCCGGCGTCGACGCGACCGCTGTGAACGCCACCGAGGCCGACGAGTCGCCCGCCGTGACCGTGGCCAGCGACGGTGCGGCGGGCACCGAGCCCACCGACCAGCTCACCTGCGCCGGGCCACCCGCGGCATCCGTGGTGACGGTCATCGTCGTGTTCCAGAACTGCTTCAGCTGGTTCGGGCCCGTCGGTCCGGGAGCGATGCACGCGATGCCCACGTTGTAGGCACCGGCCGGAATCTGCCCGGGGGTGAACACGTTGCCGAAGTTGAAGTCAGGGATGTTGATGACCTCGCCCGGCCGGGGCCGCGGGCTGCCGGCGTTGTCCAGCGTGGGCTGGCCGACGTAGGGCGACGTGGTCGTGTCGTAGAGCGGCTGCCGGAAGGACGCACCGACGCCGTTCGGGAACGGCCCGGTCGAGTCCCACGTCAGCGTCGACGGGTCGACGCTGGAGGGGACCATGTAGCTGGACACGGTGTAGAAGTCGTTCGCCGTGTCGCCCTCGCAGGCAGCTCCGTCAGGGAGCCGTAGGGTGAAGTTGGTGGCGGAGGTGCCGGAGCTGAGCGTCCCGGTCCCTCCCGGGTTGCGCACCTCGGCGGCTCCCGAGGGGACGCCGGCGGCGGAGGCCACATCGGCGGTGAACAGCGGTACCAGGGTCCCCGCGGTGGCGATCACCGCGAGGCCTGAGCACAGCCGCTTGAGCTTGCTCTTCATGAGAGTCGACTTCCTTTCGATCGGATGGGGGGTCAAGCGACGAGGGGGCCCTGCAGCGTGGTGTCACCGCAGGGGTTGAGGACGGGGGCCGGGAAGCCGAACTCGGCGATCACGCTGGCCTTCGAGCAGACGCCGGAGTTCGGGCCGACGAACATCGACTTGATGTCGGAGTTGCCGGCGTTCGCCAGGAGGGCGGTGGAGAGGACGTTGTAGACGTCGCGGCCCCAGGTGGCGTTCCCGTAGAAGGTGCTGTTGGGAGTCACCGGACCCGCCACCGGGCCGTCGTAGGCCTTGGGCAGGCCGTCGATCGTGCCGAGGTCCACCGTTCCGGCAGGCGAGGGCAGCTGGCTGGTCACCTTGCCGTTGGTCTGGGAGATGAAGTTGGCCGCCGAGAACCCGACGACGACCTGCACGTCCTGCGTCGGGTTGTTGTTGGCGACGGCCTGGCCGCGAGCCTGCAGCTGAAGGCCGTGGTTCTCCTGGACATCGTCGGCGTCGGTCGGCGTGCACGCCGTGGTCGCGGCGTCGATCTGGGCGTCCGTGACACTGAGCTTGTCCCGCCACGTGCCATAGGTCCCGGAGCCGTTCTGGATCTCGCACGCGTAGATGGTCACGGTCCCGATCGTGATCGGGCCGGTGCTGTGGAGGGCGGTCAGCTGCGCCGTGGTGAGGTTCGTCACCGGGGTCACACCCGGCTCGGCCCAGTAGCCGAAGCTGAGGGCGTCACGCCCGAAGGGGATGTAGGTGAGCGGTCCGGTGCCGCCGGGAGCGACGCCGCTCGACGACCTCGCGAAGTCGGCCGGGATGGCGGCCCCGGGCTTGGGGCCTCCGCAGCTCGTCGTCGACACGGGCCAGTTGCCACCATCGATCTTCCGGCTGAGGACGCGCCGACCGTTCGTGGATCCGTTCGGACGGACGATGCTCGTGAAGCCCGGCTTCGGGGTGATGCAGGTACTGCCGAAGGCATCCCAGGAGATGAGCTGTCGCTTGCCCGTCGCAGCTGAGCTGGCCGCCGGCTCGAAGAAGTTGCCGCCGGTGGCCGTGGGGACAAACCCAGCGAGGGCGTTCATCACGTCCTGGGTGGTGTCGGACCCATAGCCGACCATGGCGTTGAACTGCTTCGGATCTGCCCCGGCGGGCTCACCGCCCGCGAGGATCGATGCGAGGCCGAGGGCGGCGGTGGAAGCGGCGATCGCTACCTTTGCCTTCCTCGACTTCAGGAGATTGCTGAGTCGTTGCAAGACGTGCTCCTTGGTGATGGTGCGTCCCGGACTCGCTGCCCGGGCGGCAGGCTCCAGCCGTACCGAGGGCACTATCGCGGTGCAGTTCGTCCACTGAATGGCCTCGAGGTGAAGGGATCCGGGGCCACGGTGAACTGTCTCGGCGCTGCGATGGCCCCGCACCTCGGTGGGTGCTCGGGCTCAGCCGAACCGTCCGTTCACGTAGTCGCTGGTGCGCGGGTCACGGGGTGAGTGGAACATCGCGTCGGTGGGGCCGTGCTCCACGATGACCCCCGGTGTGCCCTGCTCGGCCAGGAAGAAGGCGCACCGGTCCGACACCCGGGCGGCCTGCTGCATGTTGTGCGTGACGATCACGATCGTGACCTCCGAACCGAGCTCATGGATCGTCTCCTCGATGCGTCGGGTCGACGTGGGGTCGAGGGCAGAGCAGGGTTCGTCCATCAGGAGCACCCGGGGGCGGATGGCCAGAGCTCGCGCGATGCAGAGCCGCTGCTGCTGACCCCCCGACAACCCGCCGCCGGGCTGCCGGAGGCGGTCCCGCACCTCGTTCCAGAGCCCGGCCTTGCGAAGGCACGACTCGACGAGGGCGTCTCGCTCGCCGGCGCTGCTCTTCGTGCCCGTGAGCTGCAGACTGGCCACCACGTTGTCGTAGATGGACATGGCGGGGAACGGGTTGGGCTTCTGGAACACCATCCCGATCTCGCGACGAGCCTGGGTGAGCTTGCGGGACGGGTCGTAGATGTCCTGGCCGGCGAGGAGCACCTCCCCAGCCAGGGAGGCGGACGGGATCAGCTCGTGCATCCGGTTGAGGATCCGCAGGAAGGTCGACTTCCCGCAACCGGACGGGCCGATCAGCGCGGTCACCTGCCCGGCGGGCATCTCCAGCGAGACCCGGTCGAGGACGTGGTGGGTCCCGAACCAGGCCGAGATCCCCCGCGCCTCGAGGTCGGCGAGGGCGGTTGTCCGGCGAGCGGTCGCACCCGACGCCGTCCGCGCTGCGTGCCTTGCCGTGGCCCGAGCCCACGGGCGTCGCTTGGACGGGGCGGACGGCGGGTCCACCTCGATGATCTCCACCGCTTCGGTGATGGGCAGCACCCACTCCAGGGGCTCAGGAGCCGAATCGCCAGGGGACGAGGGGTCTGGGTCCGGTGGGGGCGGGGCGTCCAGTGGAGTGGTCGGCGCAGGTGTGGCGACCGGCTGCGGCGGTGGAGAGGGGTGCGACGGCGCTTCAGCGCCGTTCGCCGCCATACCGGGGCAGACCCCGTCGAGCATCCGTCGGAACTCCGTGACGTCGTGCGGGGCCAGCGCCACTCCGTGGTCCGGTACGCCCGGCACCACGAGGATCGTCCACGCATCGACCGAGCAGTGGTGGACGGCTTCCAGGTCATCGATCAGCCAGGTCCACTCGAGGTCCCCCTCAAGGGCTGATACACGCTCCTCGGTGACGACGATGGTCGCTGGGTGCAGCGCGGCGACCAGTGCCGTCGGCTGCGCCGGATCACCATCCACCAGCTGCACGACGCTTCCGCCGGGAAAGGTGGCTCGCCGCGGGAGCGAAGGGCTGATGTCAACGGGTTCGTACGTCGCCATGGAACGTCCTCAGAGCAGGTTGGGAAGGAGTCGCGCGGCCTCTCCCGATGCGAACAGGCCGACGAGCATCAGCGGAGGGCAGAAGACGACCCACGCCCGGGCCCGGCC
The DNA here is from genome assembly GCA_036275535.1 of Acidimicrobiales bacterium. GTDB lineage: Bacteria > Actinomycetota > Acidimicrobiia > Acidimicrobiales > VFJN01 > VFJN01. The sequence goes on from DASUDP010000024.1 coordinate 11,343, forward strand.
CCAGCGATGCCATGCCCAGACCGCGCCGATCGTGAGCGCGGTCAGCAGCTGGAGCCACAGGGCAAGGGCCCACAGGGTGCTGGCGTCGGCCCCCATGATCCGCTCGGCGGCGGGAAGGCTCGCCGGGGGAACGAGCGGGGCCGGGCCAACGGCGGCCTCGCCCCTCAGCGCGGCGTCGACCCGCAACACGCCGGAGGGGAGGAAGGGGCGGCCGGCCGCGGTCACCAGGAGGAGCCGAGCTTCGCCCGCCCTGACGGGGGCGGGTGCCCGCTCCCCTTCCGCCCGTGTCCCGAGCACCGAGAACTCATGGACGCCCTGACCGGTGGTCACTCGGATCCGGTCGCCCCGCTCGAGCTCGTCGAGCCGGGCGAACGGGCCGCCGAACGCCCCACGGCGGCCGAGGAGGACGCTCGTGCCCTGCTGGCCCGGCAGGGGGGAGTCCCGGCGGTGGCCCGGGCCCTTGAAGAGGTTGCTGGAAGTCGTCCCTTCGCCGATGACCTGCCGCAGGTCGATGGCGGGGATCTCCAAGAAGGCGACGGGCCGGCCCGGGGCAAGGGCCCGGCCGCTGGCATCGGCGGGCCCGACTGGGGCTGTCCCCTGGGCGAGCTCGGCTCGAAGCGAGTCGAAGGCCCGCTCCTGAGCCGTCCGCTGCTGGAGCGCGCTGACCACGACGAGCTGCAGGATGAGACTGGTCGTGATCACGCACACCCCGATCAAGGCCGCCCGGGCCACCTGGAGGCGAGGCCCGAGTGGTGGGACGACGACCGCCGTCTGCGCACGGCGTCGAGCTCGTGAACGCCGGACGACGGCCATCGCGGCCATCAGGGCTGGGGGGTGCGCACGCGCGGTGGGCGTCCGAGGAGCACCGCCATCCGCCCGAAGATCAGGAGGAGCCCGGCCCACATCACAGGCGAGAGGACGGACGTCCCGGTGGCGGGCAGCGTGGTGAGGGACTGGACCAGCGGAGTTCCCCTCGGCCCGCTCGCCGCGCCGTAGACATCGGCGTCGGCCGCACCCGCGCCGGTAGCGGCCTTGAGCCCGGCCGATCCCGCTGGCTGCGTGGTCGTCGGGGCGTCGCTGGCGACCGTGGTGGTGGATCCTCCCGCGGTCGTGGTCGTCGTCGCCTCGGTGGTCGTGGTGGTCGTCGTCGTGCCGGCGTCCTCCACGACGGTCCAGGTGAACCCGCCGGGTTGATCGCCACTGTCGGCGGTCACGTCGATCTGGACGTTCCAGTACCGGTCGAGGACGAGGGCCCCCCCGGCGCCGGGGACCACGCAGGCGAGGCCGACGTTGTACGTGCCCGCGGGGACTTGCCCGGGCGTGAACACTCCGAGGCTGAAGGCGGGGATGTTGACCACGCCACCGGGCTTGGGTCGTGGGCTGCCGGCGTTGTCGAGGGTCGGGGCACCGACGAAGGCCGACGTGCTGGTGGCATCGAACAGCGGCTGTCGGAACGCCGCCTCGAGCCCGCTCGGGGTCGGTCCCATGGAGTCGAACGTCAGGTCAGCAGGGGCGACGCGGGTTGGGACCATGTAGCTCGTCACGGTGTAGAAGTCGGTCGGGGTGTCGCCCGCGCAGGCGGCTCCGGACGGTGGCACGAGGGTGAAGGCCGTGGCGCTGCCCCCGCCGGCGAGTGGGCTGCCGGCGTCGGGCTCGGTGCTCGGTACGACGACGCTGAGGGGTCCGCCGTCGACGGCCGCCGCGGCGGCGCTGGGGATGCCAGACGGGGACATCCCGAAGGCCGTCACGGCGACCATGACCGCCGATCCGAGGGCTCCCGCCCGAGCGGCGAGGCGCGCCCTACGACGCCCGACTGGATGCTGGAACATGTGTGCTCACTCCCTGGGGGTAGTGGTGGCCCGCCGACGATGCTTGACGAGGCCAGCGGCGAGGACCGCCGCGCCGAACGCCGCCACGACCGGGGTCGCGGAGCTTCCTCGGTCGGCCTCCGTCGAGTCGGGGACCACCGTCCAACGGAAGCCTCCGGGCTCGTCCTGCGGGTCTGCGGTGATGGTGATGTCGGCCGACCAGACGGGACCGACCTTGCGCCCGAGCACGCAGGCCAGGCCGATGTGGTAGTCGCCGGGGGGGACCATGCCGGGCTCGAACACTCCGAACGAGAAGGTGGGCACGTTGATGATCGGCCCGGGCTCACCCTTCCTCTCGACGGCACCGGTGGCCACGGCCACCCAGCTCCCGGTGGTCTCCTCCTCGTACAGGGGCTGGCGGAACGTGGCCGGATCGCCGAAGGCCAGCGGATCGGGTCCGAGACCGGAGAACTCGATCTCGGTCACGTCGACGCTGCTCGGGACCATGAAGCTGTGCACGATCCAGTACTCGAACGCGGTGTCCCCGGGGCACTCAGCTCTGCCGGGAAGCCGCAAGGAGAACGGGGTCGCGCTGCCGCCGCCATCGATGCGCTGCCCCGCCGCCGTGACGACCGCCTCGCCGACCTGGTCCACGTCCACGCCCTGCGCGCCGCCCGGGCCGCCCCACAGACCCACCGCCGCGACGACCGCGGCCAGCACGGCGCCGGTGCGGGACAGCCGCCTCATGCCGACCCCGCTTCACGCGGGGCGGGTCCGGCCAGCGAGCGGCGAGGCCGCTTGGTGATCTCGAGGGCACCAAGGGCCGACAGGAGAGCGAGCAGGCAGAGCGCCGGCAGCACGAACCGGTTCCTGGCCAGGGCGAGGATGGGCGTGAGCACCCCGAGGTCCCCGATCGCGTCCTCCTCGCCCGCCGCAGCAGCGGCGGGGGCCGTCGGCGTCGAGGGCGCTGGCGTGCTGCCACCGGAGCGCGAGCTCCTGATCGCGGAGCCGGACGACGAGAACCCGGCGCCGTCCAAGGGTCTTGCCGCTGCATGCTCCGTCGTTGGCGTCGACGCCGCGGGGGGCTGGAGCGTTCGGATCGTCTCTGCCGCCAGCGTCGCCTGAGCACGCAATGGGGGGGCGAGCGGGGCGTAGCCCGGCGGCAGGTTACCGAGCTCCCGGCCGGGGACCTGGCCAGCGCCCGCGGCATAGTCGACGAAGGCGGCGTACTCAGCCCGCGCCGCAGCGTCCTGCGCGAGCGGCGCGATGGCGCCGTAGGTGAGCACGGTGAGCGGGTAGGCCTCGGGCGCGTCGACCGACGGATCAGGCTCGAGGAAGGCCGGATCAGCAGCGGGCCTCATGGACTCCACGCCGGCGCTGAGCGAGGCGACGTCCGGGGCGATGAAGGAGCGGTCAGGCCCGTTGTCGCCGGCGCGGCTCAGCCGGGCCATCTGGAGCCCGTACTGCACGGCCGAGGCGGAATCGGTGAGTGAGAGGATCGCCCGGGAGCCGAGCAGCTGGGGGCCGTCCACCTTGTAGACCCGCTCCGGCACCTCGGCGAAGGGATCAGCCACGATCTTGGCGCCGTCGTCGGCCAGTCGAGTCAGGCGCGCCGCATCGCGCAGCCCCTGCGTGTAGGGCAGCCAGTCCGTGCCGCACAGTGGCGGCGGGACCACTCGGGTACCCCCGGCCAGGGGCGGGGCTTGGTAGCAGTACGGGTCGCTCTTGGGGTACGAGTCGGGAGTCGGGCTGGCGAAGGGCACCCCCGCGCTGTTGGCGGCCGCCGTCGTGGCGAACACCGGGTTGACGCGCATGCCCCATGCGTCGGGCTGCCCGTCGAGCCATGCCTTGGCCTCAGGGTCGGCCAGGATCCACTCCCACACCTGCTGCGCCGCGTCCGACTTGAGGGCCGGCATCAGGAGTCCGGCCATGTTCTTGCCACCGGCGATGTTCAGCAGTGCGAACTCTGGGTTGAACTGCAGGAAGTCCGGATCGGTCGCGAGGTGGACGGGGTTGTCCTGCACCCAGTCGTACGGGGGCACCGATGACCCGATCGCCACGGCGGCCCGATAGGACTGCGTGAGCAGCTTCGCCACCAGTCGAGGGGTCAGGTTGATCTCCGCGACCCGGATGCCCCGCAGCAGGTCCTCGGCGGGGTCCAGCCCCGGCTTCGGGTTCCGCTCGACGTTGAACCCGATAACCGTGCCGGAGGCTGCCAGCGGGGCGTAGACGACCGGGTTGGCGGGGTCGACCGTCCCGGGGGGGTAGGGCCGCGATACGGCGACGAGACCGGGCGCGCCGACCACGCCGCTGAGCACCTGCTGACGGGCGTTGGCGTCTCCCAGCACCCCATAGGCGAAGGGCGAGAGGTGGGGGTTGCCACACAACGACCGCTGCCAGCTCGAGATCGCGCCGACCAGGTGCTCCGTTCCGGCGAGGCGACGTTGATCGTCGCTCAGGCGACACGACGAGTCGACCGGGCTGAAGTCGAGGGGGACGGCGATCCGGTTCTCCCAGGCCCGCGTCGACAGGGGCGACGTGAAGACCGGGGCCAGCTCGGGTCGGGGGGTCAGCCCCGCGTTCTCGACGGCCGGGTCCCCGCGGGGCACGATGACCAGCCAGCACTTCGGCGTCGTCGGTTCCCCGCCGGGCACCGGCTGGACCCGTTGCCCACATCCGAGCCCGGTCGACTCCACCCCGGTGGCCACTTCGAACAGCTCCTCGCCCGTTCCGTCGGCTCTCGTGGCGGCGGCCGGGATCTCGTTGGTGGTGACGATGTTGAAGTACGGGTTGAGCCAGTACGAGCCGCCCTGGATCACCGGGTTGAAGCTGGTGTTGATGTGCACCCCGACCTCGGTGCCGTCGACAGCACGGAACGGGCGCCACACGAGGCGGGTGGCCGGATCGAGCACCCCGTCGTCGGGGTCGTAGGTGGGCAGGTCGCTGCGCGAGATGACGCGGGTGAGCGTGTTGTTCCCGGCGGTGAAGAGCCCGCTCAGCCGACCCCCGTACACGGCGTCGGTCGCCCCTTGCACGCACTGCTCGGGCGGTGGCCCGGGGTTCGCGGGAACCGAGCCATCGTCCTCGCCCCAACACTGCATGATCTGCAGGTAATGGCCAGCGAAGCGGGCCGCCCCGCTCAGCGTCGGGGTTCCGCCCTTCCAGGTGACCGAGACGGCCTGGTTAACGAGGTCCTCGGTCTGGTTCACGGTGATCTGGAGCGAGGAGAACGGTCCGCGGCCGTGCACGACCACGGCCGAGTCGGTCAGGGGCAGCGATGTGTCGGTTCCTGCCCCGCCGGGGATGGGTGCCGCTGCGGAGGGCAGCGACAGCACGTTGGCGACAGCGGCGACAGCGAGGAGCGCGAGGGACGCGTTGCGCACCTGCGCCAGCGTTCGGCGAGCCCGGTCATCCCTCATCGGCGTCCCTCGCCGAACGCCCGCCACGCAGCGGCCGGCGCGAAGACGAGGCCGAGGGTCAGCAGGATCACGACGGCGGCCAGCGTCTGCACGGAGGACCACCCGGACGAGTCGGACAGCATGGTCGGGGTGGCCGCCGCGCTGACCGCTGAACCGAGGGCGGCCGAGGCACCCGACCCGCCCGTGCACACGCCCGTGTCGGGGTCGCAGACGGGAGCCGCCGCGAGATCCCCCGAGGCGGCGGGATCGGCCGCCGCCCCGTCCCCGGACGCCGACGCCGTGACGGCCCCGGACGCCGCCGGCCCGGCGGCCTCGACGCCGGCCGCCGAGGGCGCCACCGGGGTGGCGACCTGCTTCACGCCGCCCGAGCCCGTGGCGCACTGGGTGGGGCCCTGCTTGTCGCAGGGCTGGGGCTGCGGGGCGTTGGCGGCCAGCAGGTTCGTGCCGTCAGCGGAGAAGGTGGGGTTCTTGCACTTCGTGATGTCGATGCTCTGCACCTCGACCCCGGGGATCTTGCGGATCTGGTCGAAGCTGGCCTGCACGAGGTTGATGGGCATCGGCGAGTAGCCGAGCGACGCCGATTGCTGCTGCGCCTGGCACATCGCGTAGTAGGCGAAGGCCCCCAGGGTCTTGCCCTTGGCCTCGTTGAACTGGCCTTGGATGGTCGTAGGGAGGATGAAGTACGAGTACGACGACAGCTGGTAGCTGCGGGGATCGGGATCCGTGTAGACGTCGTCGAGGATCTGGGTGAGGTACTCGTCCGACCCGGCATCGGTGTTGATGCGCGCCTTCAGGAGCGAGACCGCCACGTTCTCGGGCGTCGGTTCCGTGTAGTACCCGGCCGTGTTGAGCACCTTGGCCACGGGGAACTGGGCGCCGATGGCGTAGGAGTAGTTGACGTAGCCGATGGCGCCCTCGGCGAAGCTCTGGGCCACGTAGCCGGACACGCCCAGGTCGCCCGATTGGGCGATCATGCCGGCGATCGTCGGGTAGTAGGAGGTGAACCCGCAGGCCGGGGCCCGTCCTGACCGCCGGCAGTAGTCGTCCCACAGGCCGCCGTGGAGGTGGATCAGCCAACGGGTGAACTGCGCGCTCGAGCCGGACCCGTCTGAGCGGACGACCGGCACGATCTTGCGGGCCGGCATGGTGAGGCCCGGGTTGTCCGCTTGCAGGGCGGGATCGTTCCACTCGGTGATCGCACCCGTGAAGATCTTGGCGACGTTCTCGCCCGACAGCCGCAGGTTCGTCACCCGCTGGCCGTTGATCTTGAGGTTGTACATGAACGCCGTGCCCCCGGCGGTGACGGGGATGTAGGCGTAGCTGCCCGGCGCCGGGTTCTCCGGGGCCGACCCGTCCTCAGGACGGAACTGGAAGGGGATGTCGGAGGCCGCGAAGTCCACGGTCCCGTTCAGGAAGTTCTTGCGGCCGGCGCTCGAGCCGCTCGGGTTGTAGTCGACGGTGATGCCGAACTGCTTCACGTTGACGCGCATGGCGTCGATGGCGCCCGCCGCCCACGACGAGCCCTCGCCGGAGATCCGTTGGTAGCTCTCCTGGGCCTCCGCCGGGGGGCGGAGGACGAGGACCGACAGCAGGCAGGCGGCCACCGCCGCGATCGCGCTGCCGCGCGCCCTGACCGAGCTCATGCCGTCGCCTCCGTCACGGGTGCGCTGGGGATCCTCGGCGGTGGGCCGCCGAGCGACTCGATGCGGGCCAGGTCCTTGACCGACCGGGCGGCCAGGCGGCGGGCCTGGCGAGAGGTGACCGACCCCGCCGGACGGCCGCCGATGATTCGGGCGAGCGCGAACAGGACGAGCACCACGACCATCAGCACGGCGGCGGTGGCAAACCCGCGGGCGACGAGCTCCTGCTGGGGGGAGCGGACGAACTCGAAGGTGGCGAGGGGGAGCGACACCATCGGTCCCGAGAGGGGGTTGACGTTGATCGTCGAGGAGAACCCGGCCGTGAGCAGCACGGGGGCCGTCTCCCCCACGCCACGGGCCACGCCGAGGATGACCGAGGTGGCCAGCCCCGAGCGGGCGGTGGGCAGCACGACGTGCCAGACCGTGCGCCACTGCGGCGCGCCGAGGGCCAGGGCCGCTTCCCGGAGGTTCCCGGGCACGAGGCGCAGCACGACGTCGGCCGAGCGGATGATGATCGGCAGCATCATGAGGCTGACGGCCAGTGACGCCGCCACACCGGAGCGCTCGAAGCCGAGGATGAGGATCCAGGTGGCGAAGATGAACAGGCCGGCCAGGATCGACGGCAACGCCGTCATGGCGTCGACGATGGTGCGCACCAGCTGCGCCGCCCGGCTGCGGGTCTCGTTGAGGAACACGGCGCAGGCCAGACCCAGGGGCACGGTGAGCACGAGCGACAGGGCGATGATGACGAGCGAGCCCACGATGGCGTGCCCGATGCCGCCCACGGTGAGCGGGTCGAGCGGCCCGGCCGAGCTCATGTCCTGCGTGTAGAGGTTGGCCTTCACCAGCGCGGCCCGACCGCGCCAGAGCGTGTACACGACGACCGACACCAGCGCGAGGCCGGCGACCGCCGCCGCGCTGGACAGCACCACCGCCATGATCCGGTCGACCACCGCCGGACGGTCCTCGGTGAGGGACACCAGGAGCGCGTAGGTGGCGAGGAAGATGCCGTAGGCGACGACGACGAAGCCGAGGTTGCCCCGCAGCGGGGTGAGGCGCCCGAAGAGCAGCAGGGCCATCGCCACCGCGCTGATCCCGGCCCCCACGAGGTTGACCAGCTCGTCGCGGGGGACGCCGCGCAGGGATCGAAGCCGAGGAGTGCCCAGGAGCGCCGGCTCGTCGGTGGCCGGCAGGACCGTGCGGGGCTCGGTGCCGCCGCGGGGCGGCAGGACCAGGTCGGGTTCCACGAAGACGGTGCTCATGCCTCGCTGCTCGCTCCCGAGCGTGACCGGGCGATGAACCCGGCCGCGGTGAAGTTGACGGCCAGGGTCATGGCGAACAGCGCCAGGCCGGCGGCCATGAGGGCGGAGAGCCCGAACCCGGAGGACTCGCCGAAGCGCAGGGCGATGAGGCTCGACACCGAGTTGGACCCCGCCTCGAGGATGTGGAAGTTGACGTCGAACCGAGGCGAGATGATGAGGTAGACGGCGATCGTCTCCCCCAGGGCCCGGCCCAGCCCGAGCATCGTCCCGCCGATCACGCCGCCCCGGCCGAACGGAAGGGTGACGATCCGGATCATCCCCCAGCGGGTGGCGCCGAGGGCGAAGGCGCCCTCCCGCTCCCCCACGGGAACCTGCGAGAACACCTCCCGCATGATCGAGCACTGGATCGGCATCACCATGAGCGCGACGACGAGCCCCGCGATGAACGTCGACGCCGTGTACACGGAGGCGCTGGCCAGCGGGTCGGTCGGGTCGGCGCCGTCCACCCGGAAGATCGGGATCCACGACAGCCAGGTCGACAGCCACCGGGACAGGCCCACCACCTGGCCCTGGAACAGGAACAGGCCCCACAGGCCGTAGACGACGGACGGCACGGCGGCCATCAGGTCGACCATCGCCACGAACGTGGCCCGCAGCCGTGGTGGGGCCACCTCGGCGATGAACAGGGCCGTGCCCATCGAGATCGGCAGGGCCACGCTCACGGCGACGAGGGCGATGAGCACCGTGCCGGTGAGCACGGCGGCGATGCCGAACTGCCCCCGGTCGGGCTGCCACTCGGCGGTGGTGAGGAACGAGAACCCGGTCGTGCGCAGCGCCTGGAGGGCCTCCACGGTGAGGAACAGCCCGACGGCCGCCATGATCACGAGCACGACCAGGCCGGCGCCCAGCGAGCCCCGCCGGAACCAGCGGTCCCCACGGTCGAGGGCGGCCGCGAGGGAGCGCGGCGGCGGCGCGGCGACCGGGGTGCCCTCGTACACGGTCGTGACGGCCGTCATCGTCAGCCCACCCAGGCGAGGAGGATCACGAGCACGATGAGCACGGCGACCATCGGGAGCAGGACGTCCGCGTAGAGGAACCGCCGCAACCCCGACCGGGGCGCCGCGGCGGTCGTCGCCGCCGGCACGGGTTCGGCCGCGGGTGACGGCACGGCGGGGGCCAGGGCCGTGGGCGGGGCGACCGGCGGCGGTGCGGCGGCCACCGCGGTTGAGGGGGCCAACGCCGCCTGGCCGGCGGCGAAGACCTCGGCGAGCGCGGCCGACACGGCCCGCGTGACGGACCCCTCGAGCGCGGCTCCGCCGAGGTTCGACGCGGGATGCGCGGCCCGCGCCCGCTCTGCAGGCGCGCGCGGAGCTTCCGTCTCGGGGAGCGACGACTCGGCCGGTTCTGCCTCGGCGAGGGTCTGGAGGGGGGACCGCCTCGGGGGCTCGTCGGTGACGACCCGGAGGGTCGGAGCCGGGGTGGCGGGCCGGGCCCCCCCGAGCAGGACCTGGAGGGTGGCTTCGGTGGCGCCGGCGACGATCGAGGCCGCCTCGTGCCGCGCGGCCGCCACGTGGGCGGCGGCGTCGGCACGGACCTGCTCCAGCTCGTCGCGCAGCTCGATGCGACGACCCTCGACGCTCTGCTCGAGGCTCGTGCGCAGGAGGACCTCTGCCGGCCCCGGGTCAGTCGGGTCGCCCTCGGCGGGCCCGACTGGCTCCGGGGTGGGCAGGGACCTGAGCTGGAGGGAGAGCATGGCGAGGCCCGCCCGGGCCGCCCGGAAGAGCTGCTCGGCCTCCCCGTCGTCGACGACGAGCACGGGGGTCAGGTGCGGGAGCGGCCGCCGCGCCTCGTCGTCGAGACCGGCCGGCGCGGCCTCAGCCGGCATCGACGTGCGCGGCGGACGGCTCGTCGGCGGTCGGCGAGCCGGCCTCCTCGAGGTCCGGGGCCCCCCCGACGATCTGCGAGATCGCCGCGGCCGCCGCTCGCACCGCCGCCGCCTCGGCGTGGGCCGCATCGAGCACGCGGGCGGCCTCTGCGGCGGCCGCCGCCCGGATCCCTTCAATCGTCTCCTGGTGGGCGCGCTCCATCGCCTCGAGCTCCCGCTGCGTCTCGATCACGAAGGCACCGAGGGAGGCCTGTGCCGCCGCCTGACCGGCCACGGAGCGGGCCGCCGCCGCGGCGGTGGCCGCTCGGGCCACATCGAGCTCCGCCCGCAGACGGGCCCGCTCGGCCTCGACCTCGGCCACGAAGCGCTCGATGCCATCCCGGTCGTAGGAGCGCTGCCAGCGCAGCTCGGCCGGCCCGAGCGCCTCCCGAGGCGCGGGACGGTCGACCGCCGCGGTGGTGTCCTGCTCGATTGCATCCATGGTCGTCGCCCATCCTTCGCCCGGCTCCACGGCGAGGACCCCGCCCCGCCCGTCCTGTCCTTCCATCACTGCTCCTGCCGCTGCACCCACCGGCGGAACCGGTCCCGCACGGGGCGGTCATCGAACACGTCGCCCCAGAACCGGTCGAACGCCTGACCGTCGGCCTCGCCCGGCAGCCAGCTGTCCGTGAGGTCCACGACGGCCGTGCCCTCCAGGGGCCCGGACCACTCGGGCGGCGACCAGTCGTCGGCCTCGGTGGCCCTCGGCGCGGCGATCACCGGCGGCGTCGCCGTCCGCGGAGCCAACGGCGCCGAGCCCGCGGACGGGCCGGCGGCGGTGGTGATTCGGCGGATGGCGGCAGGGTCGACCCCGACCGCCAGCAAGAGGTCGGTGGCTTCCCGCACGGCCTCCGACAGCATCGACTGGGACTCGGCCCGCGCCGCCTCGACCTCCGCCTGCAGCCGTCGAGCCAGGGCGTCGCGCACGGCCGCCAGCTGCCGCTCCAGATCCGTGCCCGGGGCGGCATCGCTCGTCGAGCAGGACACCTCGAGGGCGACCAGTGCGGCGTGGGCGTCAGCCTGGGCGGTCAGGAGCTCCCGCTGCAGCAGCCGGAGCTGGGCCTGCTGGGCCGCCGCCCACCGCTCGATGGCGACGACGTCCTCGAGGTGGACCGTGTCGCGCGGGGTGGGGAGCGCGGGGGCATGGGGGACCATGTGGCGTGACCGTAGGAGTCGGACCTGTCCGGTCCTTGAACCGGAGGTGAACCCTCTCGGGACGACGGCCCAACCGTTTCGGCGGCCGTCGACGGATCATCGCTCTCAGTGGCGCGCGGCCCACCAGGCGTCGAGGCGGCGGTAGGCCTCCTCTTCGTCGAGCGGCCCCTCCTCCATCCGGGCCTCGAGCAGCATGGCCAGGGCTTCGCCGACCTCGCGGCCCGGGGCGATGCCGAGGTGGGCCATGACCTGCTGGCCGTCGAGGTCCGGCCGGATGGCCCTCAGCTCCTCCTCCGCCTGGAGCTCGGCGATGCGCTCCTCGAGGGCGTCCATCCGGTCGGCCAGCACCTTCGCCTTGCGGGCGTTGCGGGTGGTGCTGTCGCAACGGGTCAGCTCGTTGAGCTCGTCGAGCAGGTCGCCGGCGTCGCGCACGTAGCGGCGCACGGCGGCGTCGCTCCACACCTC
>DASUDP010000025.1:0-2960 GCA_036275535.1 Acidimicrobiales bacterium
GTGCGTTGTGGTACTCGTACGGCGGGCCGCCACCGAAGTAGATCGTTCCGGCCTCGCCCGCCGGCAGCTCGCCGCCCTCTTCGTCGAGGATGTGGATCTCCCCGATGAGGGGCTTGCCCACGGTGCCGGGCCGCTCAAGCCCACTCCTGCGGCTTGACCAGGCAGAACCCGTTGACCCCGCGGTCCGCGGCATCGCCGAGCAACCCGACAGCCTGGTGCTCGAGGGTCTGGCCGGCATCACCGTCCCGGTACTGGTGATCGTGGGCGGGCGCGACGAGCGATACCACGCCAGCAGCCGAGTCATCGCCGAGATTGTGCCGTCGGGCCGGCTGGTGGTGGACGGGGCCGGTCACTTCCCGCACCGGACCCACGCCGACGAGGTCAACCGGGAGCTCGACGAGCACCTGTCGCTCCTCGCAGGTCGCTGAGGCAGCGGGGCAGGTGACCCCGGCCCTCACGGCGAAGGGTTTGCCGCCCGATGTTGCGGTGCAACAGTATCGTTGTAGCGTTTCATCGGTTCGTCCCCCGACTGGAGACCTCATGACCATGACGACCAGCGCCCCGGCGCCGATCCAGACCCGACGGATGGCCTTCGAGCCGTCGTTGCAGGAGGTACCCCGTCACTTCGGCGCCGACGGCGACCTCCTGTCCAGTCACATCGCCGCGTGCCTGTCCTCGGTGTTCCCTGACGGCGAGGACTTCTTCGTCCGGTCGGTCCGCCGCTTCCGCGACCAGGTCACCGACCCAGTCCTCAAGCAGCAGGTCAACGGCTTCATCGGCCAGGAGGCCATCCACGGCCGCGAACACCGGGCCCTGAACCACCGGTTCGCCGACCTCGGCTACCCGACCCGCTTCGTCGAGCGGGTCACCGAGCGCATCCTCGCCATCGCCGACAAGGTCCTGCCCGCCAAGGCGTGCCTGGCCGCCACTGCCGCGCTCGAGCACTACACGGCCACGCTCGCCGAGCAGCTGCTCCGCGACGACGACACCAAGGCCCTCTTTGGCGACCCCCGGGTGCTCGACGTGTTCCTCTGGCACGCCCTCGAGGAGTCCGAGCACAAGACGGTCGCCTTCGACGTGTACCGCACCGTCGGGGGCACCGAGCGCATGCGGCGGGTGGTCATGGACGGGGTCACCATTGGGTTCATCGGCGGGGTAGCCCTGATCGTCGGCGTGTCGCTGCTCACCGACCGGGCGGCGTACAACCCGGTGCGCCTCGCTCGCAGCCTGCGGAGGCTCCGGCACTCTCCGATCATCAGCAAGGAGCTGTGGCGGGAGCTGCGCAGCTACAACGAGGTCGGCTTCCATCCCTCCGACCGCGACGCCACCGAGCTGCTCGAGCGCTGGCGCGAAGTGCTGTTCGGAGCCGAGGGATCGCTCAACGACCGGCTGGCGGGGGTGGCCTGATGCCCACCACCACCGAGCACCTCGACGTCCTGGTCGTCGGCGCTGGGCTGTCCGGCATCTGCGCCGGCCACTACCTGCAGGCCGAGAACCCGTGGGCCAGCTACGCCATCTTCGAGGCCCGCGGCGCCATCGGCGGCACCTGGGACCTGTTCCGGTACCCTGGCGTGCGGTCCGACTCCGACATGTTCACCCTCGGCTACCCCTTCCGGCCGTGGAAGAGCAGTCGCATGATCGTCGACGGCGAATCGATCCGGCACTACATCGAGGACACCGCCGCCGAGGAGGGCATCGACACCCACATCCGCTTCCACCACAAGGTGGTGCGGGCCGAGTGGTCCACCGACGACGCCTGCTGGCACATCACCGCCGAGCGGACCGACACCGGCGAGACGTTCGAGCTGACCTGCGGCTTCGTCCTCAACTGCAGTGGCTACTACCGCTACGACCACGGCTACCAGCCCGACTTCCCCGGCGCCGATCGGTTCAAGGGTCAGCTGATCCACCCGCAGCACTGGCCCCAGGACCTGGACCACGCGGGCAAGAAGGTCGTCGTGATCGGCAGCGGCGCCACCGCGGTCACGCTGGTGCCGAGCCTGGCCGACACCGGGGCTCAGGTGACCATGCTGCAACGGTCGCCGACCTACATCGCCACGGTGCCCGGCGACAACCCGGTCGTCGGCGCGCTCCAGCGGGCGCTGCCCGACAAGGTGGCCGGGTCCGCTGTCCGTTGGGCCCACGCCCTAGGCGCTCAGGCGCTGTACGGGCTCAGCCAGCGCTACCCGGCGCCGGTCAAGAAGCTCCTCCGCCTCGGCCTGCGCCTCCAGTTGCCCCGGGGTTACGACATCGACACCCACTTCACCCCGAAGTACGACCCGTGGGACGAGCGCATGTGCGCGGTCCCGGGCGGCGACCTGTTCAAGGCGATCAAGTCCGGCCGGGCCGAGATGGTCACCGACCACATCGACACCTTTACCGAGACCGGCATCCGCCTCCAGTCGGGCCAGGAGCTGGAGGCCGACATCATCGTGAGCGCCACAGGCCTGGAGCTGCTGTTCCTCGGGGGGATCGAACTCGTGGTCGACCGCGAGGCGGTGGAACTCAAGGAGCGGCTCACCTACAAGGGCATGATGCTCGAGGGCGTGCCCAACCTTGCCATCGCCATCGGCTACACCAACGCCTCCTGGACGCTGCGCTGCGACCTCACGTGCCGCTACGTGTCCCGCCTGCTCAACCACATGCGCGCCACCGGCCTGCGCCAGTGCACGCCCGTGAACGACGACCCGGCGGTGGTCCCCGCCCCGTTGCTCGACCTCCGCTCGGGATACATCCAGCGGGCGAAGGACCGCATGCCCAAGCAGGGGTCGCGGCCGCCGTGGCAGGTGTACCAGAGCTATCTGCAGGACTACCGGGCCACGCGACGGGCAGACGTCGAGGACGGTGTGGTCCGCTTCACCAACCCGGCCCAGCCGGCCGAGCGGGACCGTCCGGCCACGCTCGCCGCCGGGTGAGCGCCGGATCGCCGAGGCGCTGATGCGCCGACGGGTCCGCCTGCC
>DASUDP010000026.1:0-11494 GCA_036275535.1 Acidimicrobiales bacterium
ATGCGCATCTCCGACGAGATCGACGCCCTCGAGGTCATGTCCGTGCCGTCGAAGCCGTACCTCGTGGCCACCCGCGTGACGGCCGCGGCGATCGCCATCGTGCCGCTGTACCTGATCTCGCTGTTCGCCAGCTTCTTCGCCACCAAGCTCGTGTCGACGATGTTCTTCGGGCTCTCGAACGGCGTCTACGACTACTACTTCCGCCTCTACCTGCCGCCCATCGACGTGCTCTACAGCCTCATCAAGGCCGGCATCTTCGCCACCGTCGTGGCGCTCATCCACTGCTACTACGGCTACCACGCCACCGGCGGCCCCGCCGGGGTGGGCGTGGCGGTGGGCCGGGCCATCCGCTTGTCCATCGTGGCCGTCGTGGTGCTCAACCTCGTGCTGTCCCTCGTCTTCTGGGGCGGCGGCAACACCGTCAGCCTCACCGGGTGATCTCCCGGCCATGAGCGAACGCCAGCACCACATCCTCACGGGCGCAATCGCGGTGATCCTCGCCCTCGCCCTCACCACGGTCGGCATCAAGGGCTCCTTCGGCGCGTTCCGTGGGGGCTACGAGCTGATCGGGCGCTTCGACGCCGCCGGGCAGGGCCTCCTCCCCGGCTCCGACGTGAAGGTCCGCGGTGTGAACATCGGCGAGGTGAAGCGCATCCAGCTGCGCGACGGCGAGGCCGAGATCGCCCTGCGCATCGACGACGGTGAGACCGTCCCCGTCGACGCCGTCGCCACGGTCCGCCCCAAGACCCTCTTCGGCGAGAAGTACATCGACATCGACCCCGGTCCCCACGAGCAGGACGGCCCGTACCTCGGTGATGGCGACGAGCTCACCAACACCCTGGGCGGGTTCGAGCTCGAGGCGGTCCTGGCCGACCTGTACCCGATCCTGAAGGCGGTCGACCCCCAGGAGCTCACCACGGTGCTCGGCGAGCTGGCCGAGGGCGGCCGGGGGCTGGGGGAGACCATCAACCGGTCGATCGTGAACGGCGAGCAGCTGGCCACCCTCTTCGCCGACGACGCCGAGCTCACGGCCGAGTTCCTGACCGACCTCGCCGCCCTGTCCGACCAGCTGGCCGTCTCGGCGGGCGACGTGGTCGCCACCGCGGACGCCGCCAACGTGGCCCTGCCCACCCTGGTGGGCGGCGAGGATCGGATCGTCGAGCTCCTCCAGCAGTCGGGGCGGCTGTCCAACGACGTGGCCGACCTGCTCGAGCGCCACCCCGACTACGTCGATGCCTCCTTCGTCGACGGCTCCCGCGCGCTCCAGGTGCTCTTCGACCAGCAGAGCGACGTCATGCCCCTCGTGATAGGGCTGCGCCAGTACCTGCAGAGCCTGGCCGCCGGTGTCCGCATCGACGCCGGCGATGGCACCCTCCTGGCAGCGGTGAAGACCGTCGTCGGCGGGGAGCTGTGCACGGTCGTGGGCTGCCCGGGCGCCGGCACCGCCGACGGCCCGGTCGACCTCCCTCTGCCCACCCTCCCGCAGCTGCCGGACCTCGGGGCCCTCCTGCCGGGGCTCGGGTTGGACCTCGGCGGCCTGGGTCTGGGCGGGACGAGCAGCTCCACGACCACCACCCCCTCCGACGGCGGTCTGCTCGACATCTTCCGGAAGACGTTGGGCGGATGATCAAGATCGCCCTCAAGTTCGGCGCCTTCGTGGTCCTGTGCCTGCTCTTTACGGGCTACCTCGCGTTCACGATCGGCAACATCGACTTCCGCGACCCCCTCGGCCACGGCACGTACGAGCTCACCGCGGCCTTCGACGACGCCACCGGGCTGATCCCCGACGACAACGTCAAGATCGCCGGCGTCGTGGTCGGGAAGGTGACGTCCGTCAAGACCGACGCCGGCCGGGCGGTGGTGACCTTCCAGGTCGACGACGACCACAGCGCCATCCCCAGCGACTCCACCGCCGCCATCCGGTGGCGGAACCTCATCGGCCAGCGCTACCTGTACCTGTACCCGGGAGACTCCGCCGAGGCTCTCGAGGATGGCGACGAGATCGAGCGCACCACCTCGGTGGTCGACCTCGGCGAGCTGTTCGACAAGCTGGGCCCGATCGTCGGCTCCATCGACCCGGCCCAGGTGAACGACTTCCTCAACACCATCACCCAGGCCCTCGACGGGCGGGAGGACAAGGTGGGCGCCGCCCTCGACGACCTCGCCACCCTGGCCACCGGGCTGGCCAGCCGGGATGAGACCATCCAGCGCCTGATCTCGAACCTCGACACCGTGGCCGACACCGTCAACGCCCGCGACGCGCAGATCGCCACGATGCTGCAGAACCTCGTCACGCTCTCGCAGACCTTCGGGGACAACACCGCCACCCTCGACGCCGCCCTGACCGAGCTGGGTACGTTCGGGACCCAGCTCGACGGCCTGCTGCAGACCAGCTCGGGGGACATCGACGGCCTGCTGGCCAGCCTGGCCCAGGTCACCGACACCGTGCACGGCCGCCTGCCCGCCCTCGACACCGCGCTGGCCAACCTCTCCGAAGCCGGGGCCGCCGTGTTCCGGGCCGGCAACCGGGGCGAGTTTCTGAACCAGAAGATCCTCTGCGCCTTCCCCGGACCGCCCACGGACAACGCCGCCGGCTGCCCCACCGGCGACCCGGTGAAGGGCCTGTCCACCAGCGCCCAGCCCTTCACCGCCGCTCCCACCTCGGGCTCCTCGGCGGTCACCTCGCTGCTCAGCCGGGTGGTGGGCCGGTGAAGTCCTTCCGCGACCGCAACCCCTACGCCGTGGGCCTCGTCAGCCTGCTCGTGATCGGTGCCATCACCGGCGTGGCCTTCATGGTCGGCCTGCTCCACCTCCTGGAGCACACCTACGAGATGGAGGCGGACTTCACCGACGCCGCCGGGCTGCGCAACGGCGATGACGTCAAGGTGGCCGGCGTCACCGTCGGGCGCGTCACCGGTATCCACGCCGACCGCGAGCACGGCCTCGTCAACGTGACCTGGGTGGTCGACCAGGGGGTGGACATCGGGGAGGACGCCGGAGCCGACATCGCCCTCGAGACCCTGCTCGGCTCCAAGTACATCCGGATCACGAACACCGACTCCGGCGACCGCCTCATGGCCGAGCTCCCGCGCCAGGACCGGGTGATCACTCACGAGCGCTGCGACGGCACCGGCAGCTGCCAGCCCCGCACCACCACCCCCGTGGACGTCTTCGACCTCACCCGCGAGGCGACGGAGCGGATCGAGGAGACGGACAACGCCAAGTTGAACCAGCTCATCCTGCAGCTCTCGAAGATCACCGAGGGCAAGCGGGGCACGATCACCGACCTCATCGCCGGCATCGACACGGTCTCCACGGCCGTCAACGAGCGCGAGGCGGAGCTGTCCGACCTGCTCGACAGCGCCGACGAGCTGTCAGCCAACCTGGCCGAGAAGGACCAGACGCTGGTCCAGCTGATCGACAGCTCCCGCACCATCCTGGACTTCCTCGTCCAGCGGCGCAGCGAGCTGACGTCGGCGTTGGGGGAGGGGAGCGCGGCCGTGCGCTCGCTGTCGACCCTCATCGAGACCAACCGGGCCAACCTCGACGCCATCCTCACTGACCTCCACCCGACCCTCGCCACCGTCAGCAGCAACCTGCCCGACGTGAACCGGGCGCTGGCCGTGCTCGGACCGGCGTTCTACGGGCAGTCGCTGGCTGGCACCCACGGGCCGTGGGTCGACATCTACGTCGACGCCCTCGGTCCGGACATCATCGGGGTGCTCCACGACGCCGTCGGGACGGCGACGCCATGAGGCGCCGCGGGGTCCTGCTCCTCGCCGCCGCGCTGCTCGGCACGGTGCTGCCCGGGTGCGGGCTCGTCGGCGGCGGCTCCTACCGGGTCACCGCCTACTTCGACCGGGCCGTGTCCGTGTTCCCGTCCTCCGACGTGCGGGTCCTCGGCCTCCCGGCCGGGGCGGTGGCCGACGTCGTCATCGACGGCGACCGGGTACGGGTCGACATGGACATCGACGACGACATCCAGATCCCGGCGGACGCCACCGCCCAGATCGTGCCCCAGTCGCTGATCGGCGAGCGCTACATCCAGATCAGCCCCGCCTTCCAGGACGGCATGACGCCCATCGAGGACGGCGCCACCATCGACAACACGATCATCCCGGTGGAGCCCGACGAGGCGCTGGCCGCACTGAAGGAGTTCCTCGACAGCCTCGACCCCAAGGGCATCGGCGAGCTGGTGACCAACCTGGACGAGGACCTGAAGGGCAACGGGCCGGCGCTGAACGACGCGCTCGGCGCGCTCTCGCAGCTCGTCGAGACGTTTGCTGAGAAGGACCAGGTCCTGCTGCGGATCGTCGACAGCTTCGACCGGCTCACCGCCACCCTGGCCACCCGGGAGCAGCAGCTGGGCGAGGTGATGGACGCGTTCGCCAAGGCCAGCTCCGTGCTGGCCGAGGAGCGCGACAGCATCGAGGGCCTGGTGTCCGGGCTGGCCCACCTGTCCCAGGAGGGCCTGGCCCTCGTGGGGGAGCACGCCGGCCCCCTGCGCGACGACATCACCACCCTGGCCGCCGCCGCCGCCACGATCGACGCCAACCTGGCCTCCGTCACCCAGCTGCTGGCGTCCGGCCCGCAGCTCTCCGACGGCATCATCGGCGCGTTCAACCCTGAGCTGCGGGCCATCAACCTGCGGAACAACTTCAGCCCGCTCACGACCGAGCTCATCGACCTCCTCGGCGTCGAGTTCTGCCTGCCGGTCCTGCAGGACTGCCCCACGGTGGGCCAGACCACCGGACCGGTGACCCCCGCCGCCATCGAGACCGCGCCGCGCACCCCGGTGGCGTCGCTGCTCGACCTGCTGGCCGCCCCCACGGCGCCGAGCCCCGAGGCCGGGCCGGGCGGGCTGGAGCGGGCCGGCCGGATCCTCGACGGCGTGGCCTCCACGCTGCTGGGGGTGGACCGGTGACGGCCCGGCGCCGCGCCCTCCTCGGCCTCGTGGTGACGGCCCTCCTGGGCAGCAGCTGCACGCTGCCGGGACGGGTGGAGGGGCCCGTCGAGCTCACCGCCACCTTCGACGACGTCGGCGACCTCGTGGCCGGCCACTCGGTGCAGGTGGCCGACGTGCGGGTGGGCTCGATCACCAGGATCGAGCTGACCGACGACTACCACGCCCGCGTCACCATGAAGGTGAAGGACCACCTCGACCTGCCCGACAACAGCGAGGCCGTGCTGCGCACCACCTCGCTGCTGGGCGAGAAGTTCATCGAGCTGCGCCCGCCCCGTGACGAGCAGGGCGAGGTCGTCCCCGCCTCGGGCACCCTGGTCGACGGCGACGAGATCGCCGACGCCATCCAGGCACCCGAGCTCGAGTTCGTGGCCGAGGAGGCCGTGCAGGTGCTGGCCGGCGTCGTCACCAACGACCTCTCCGCCATGATCGAGACCGGCGCGGTGGGGTTCGGGGGCCGGGCCGAGGAGCTGAGCAGCCTCGTGGACAGCCTCTCGGTCGTCAGCACGACGATGGCCGAGCAGACGGGCAACATCGTCACGATCATCGACAACCTCGACCGGGCCACTGCCACCCTGGCCGGCAGCTCCGGCGAGATCGAGCAGCTCCTCGCCAACCTGGCCGACACCACCACCGTGCTGGCCGACAACCGCCAGCTCACCCTGCAGACCCTCCAGGACCTCACCCGCCTGGCCCGCGACCAGAACGAGATGGTCTTCGGCCCCTTCCGGGACGACCTCGAGCGCCAGCTGAGCCAGCTCGACACCCTCCTCGGGATCGTCGCCGGGCAGCGGGCCGAGGTCGGCACCCTGATCGACTGGCTGGCCGAGTTCACCGTCAAGATCCCGAAGGGGATCCCCGAGGACTTCGCCCAGGTGTACGCCTGGGCCCAGCCGGCGCCCTTGGACGACGCCCAATGAAGCGCCGCACCCTCATCAACCTCGTGTTCTTCAACGGGGTGTTCCTGCTGATGCTCATCTGGGCGGCCGGGAACATCATCACGATCGACGCCATCGAGGACCCGTACAAGATCACCGGGGACTTCGAGCAGGCCGCCGGGGTGAAGGCCAACGCCGAGGTGACCTACCTCGGCGTCCACTACGGCCGGGTCTCCAACGTGGAGCGCACCCCCGACGGCGTGTCGGTGACGATGAAGATCGACCACGGCAAGCGCATCCCCGCGGACTCCATCGCCCGGATCTTCCGGAAGTCCGCCATCGGCGAGCCCTACATCGACTTCGTGCCCGACGGGGACTACGAGCGGGGGAGCACCGAGTTCATGGCGGCCGGTGACAACGTGCCGCTCGAGCGGACCACCGTCCCGCTCGAGTTCTCCGAGCTGCTGCGCTCGGCCAGCGACCTCGTGTCGAGCATCGACCCGGCCCAGGCGGGCAGCCTGATCCACGAGCTCAGCCTCGCCCTCGACGGCCGCGGCGAGTCGCTGCGCACCCTCACCACCTCCCTCGACCGGCTGACCGCCTCGTTCGTG
The DNA here is from genome assembly GCA_036275535.1 of Acidimicrobiales bacterium. Taxonomy (GTDB): domain Bacteria; phylum Actinomycetota; class Acidimicrobiia; order Acidimicrobiales; family VFJN01; genus VFJN01. Next base: position 6,453 of record DASUDP010000026.1, read on the forward strand.
CAGAAGACCGAGCAGCTCGACCGGCTGGCCGAGAACAACACCCGGCTGACGAGCGTCCTGGCCGACCACCGCCTCAGCCTGGGCCGCTCCCTCTCGAGTCTCCGGGCCCTGTCCGAGGCCCTCCAGCGGGTCGACGGCGACACCAAGACGCTGCTGGAGGTGGGCCCCGAGTTCCTCCGCACCACGGCCGACCTGGTGGCCGACCAGAAGCGGAACCTCGACTGCCTCCTCACCGACCTCACGCCGATCCTGCGCACGATGGCCCAGCCCGACCAGCTCGATGACCTCTCCCAGATCCTCACGAAGGGCCCTATCGCCTTCGGCTTCGCGGCAGCGGCGGTCGACAAGGAGGCCGACGGGCCCTGGGTGCGGGTCAACCTCCTCGTCGACGTCGGCGGCGAGGACTCCGACGTGTACGTGCCGGCCAAGTCGCTCCCGGCCGTGCCCTCCGTGCCGGCGTGCGCGTCCACCCTCGAGCCCGCCGCGGTGGCGCCCGCGGCCCCCCCAACCGCCGGTGGATCAGGCGCCCCGGCTCCCAACCCACGCGCCGCACCGTCGAAGGGCCAGGGCGACACCGCGGCCACGAGCGACAGCGGGGGCGTGCTGGCGGCGCTCGCCACGACCGGCGGGATCGCCGTCACGGCCGCCGTGGCCGCGCTGCTCGTCGGGGGCCTCGCCCTGTGGCGGGCTCGGCGCCACCACGGGCCCGGCGGCGCGCAGTAGACCGTGGCCGTGTCCGACCCCGACCTCGACGCGACCGAACCGGCCTCACCCCCGTCCGAGGAGCCACCGCGTTCGGCCCCGCGTGGCCGGCCGACGGCCCTCGTCGTCGCCGTCGGCCTGGCCGTCGCCTTCGCCGTCGCCGCTTCGGTGCTGGCCGTCCTGCTGGCCCAGGACGACGACCGCGGACGGGAGGAGCTGCGCGCGGCGGCCGGCGAGTTCGCCCAGGCCCTCGTCACCTACGACCACGCCGACCCCGAAGCCCACCGCGACGCCGTCCTGGCCCGGTCGACCGGCTCGTTCCGCACCGAGTACGACGACGCCTTCGACCAGGGGCTCGGCAAGCTGATCACCGAGCTCGAGGCCACCTCCCAGGGCTTCGTGAAGGACGTCTACCTCACCGAGGTCGACGAGGGGCAGGCACTGGCCATCGTCGTGATGGACGTCGAGAGCGACGGCAGCGGCGGGCCCCGGACCGTCTACGACGTGTACGTCCGCCTGACGATGATCCAGGTCGACGGCCGGTGGCTGGTGGACGACGTGACCGACCTGAGCTTCGGCTCCGGCCCCGGCCTGGGCGACGGTGTGACCACCGACACCACGGCTCCGCCCCCCACCTCGATACCCTGACGGCCCCTGATGGGCCGCCGCCGGTCGCGGTTGCCCGTTGCCCGAGGCGTGGACCTATGATCCCGCCGCATCGCCCCCACCACACCCCCCGCAGCGAGGATCGGCATGGCTGACGACGACGTCATCGAGGACGAGGAGATCGAGGAGCCGGACGCCCTCGACGATGAGCCGGACGACCTCGAGGACGACGATCTCGTGGAGGACCTCGACGACGACCTCGCCGGAGACGACGACATCCTCGCCGTCGACGAGGACGTCGAGGAGGACGAGGAGGAGGCTCCGGCCCCCGTCAAGGCCAAGCGGGACGACGACAGCGACGAGGACGACGACGAGGAGGAGGCCGACCCCGACGACGTCGAAGCCGACCTCGACGCCATCCTGAAGGACCGCATCGCCGCCGCCGAGGAGGAAGAGGACGACGAAGAGGACGAGGCCCCGGAGCCCGAGGAGCGGGGCAGCGACGCCGCCGGCCGCATCCAGCCGAAGCGCCCCGGGGAGTTCGTCTGCCAGTCCTGCTTCCTCGTGAAGCACCCCAGCCAGCTGGCCGACGCCACCCACCAGCTCTGCGCCGACTGCGTCTGAGCGAGCGGCTCGATCGACCTCCCGCGTGGCCGGCCTGGCGTGCGCCAGCTGTGATGCCGACCTCCCCGCCGGAGCGCGGTTCTGCCCGGCCTGCGGGAGCGTCTCCTCGCCGGCGGCCGCCGAGCGGCGCGTGGTCACGGTCGTCTTCGCCGACCTGGCCGGCTTCACCACCATGGCGGAGGGCCGCGACCCCGAGGCGGTGAAGGAGCTGCTCGACGCCTGCTTCGGCCGGCTGGTGCCGGTCATCGAGGCCCACGGCGGCGTGGTCGACAAGATCATCGGCGACGAGCTCATGGCCGTCTTCGGCGCGCCGCGGGCGCACGAGGACGACCCGGAGCGGGCGGTGCGGGCCGGCCTGGCCCTCCTGGAGGCGCTGAGCGAGCTCGATCCGTCGCTGGAGATGCGGGTGGGCATCAACACCGGCGAGGTGCTGGCCGGGCCGGTGGGGCCCGGCGGCGCCTACACCGTCACCGGGGACACGGTGAACACCGCCCACCGCCTCGTCGGCGTGGCCCGTCGGGGCTCGGTGATGGTGGCCGAGCGCACCCACGCCGCGACCGCCCACGCCATCGCCTACGGGGCCCCTGCGTCGCTGCGGCTGCGGGGCCGCCAGGAGCCCGTGGTGGCCCACCGGGCCCTGCGGGTGCGCCACCGACTCGGGGTGCGGCCCCGGACCAGCACCGCGACCGCCATGGTGGGGCGGGCCGAGCAGCTCGACGCCCTGGTGGGGGTGGTGGAGCGCAGCGTCGAGCAGCACCTGCCCCACCTCGTGGTGGTGACGGGCGAGCCCGGGGTGGGGAAGTCCCGCCTCGTCGACGGGCTGGCCGCGGTCCTCCCGCAGCGCGTGCCCGTGGCCCGCCTGGTGGTCGTCTCCTGCACCGCCTACGGAACCGAGGGCCCGCTGGCGCCGTTCGCCAACATCATCCGGCTGGCCCTCGACGTGCCGGAGCGCGGCAGCCCCGAGGAGCAGCGGGCCGCCGTGCGGGCCCGCATCGACGAGCTCGATCGCCCGGCCCCCACGCGAGCTCGCCTCACCGCCCGCACCCAGCAGCTGCTCGGCCTCGCCGACCATCCCGCGGTGCGTGCCGGCGATCTCGCCCCCGGGCGCCACGCCGTGTCCGACGACCTCACCGCGGCCGCCAGCGCGGTCCTCGACGCGCTGGCCGCCCAGGGCCCGCTCGTCCTCGTCATCGACGACGCCCAGTCCGCCGACCGCGTCGTCATCGAGCAGATCGAGAAGATCCCGACATGGGTGGCGGAGCGGGCGGTCACCGTGCTGGCGGTCGGCCGCGACCCCCTCACCACCCACCACCCGCGGCTGGCCGCCCCTCGCACGGAGCGCCACCTGGTCCTGGCCTTGGAGCCGCTCGGACCCGAGGCCAGCCGGGAGCTGCTCGGGCGCACGCTGTCGGCCATCGACGGGGTCACCGGCACCGTGAGCCCCGCCGCGGAGGCCCAGATCCTCGCCGCCGCCGGGGGCAACCCGCTGCTGCTCGACCAGCTCGTGCGCTACCTGCGCGAGAGCGGGTTCCTGGAGGCGGTGGAAGGCGGATGGAGGGCAGCGGGGCCCCTGGCCGAGGCGGGCCTCCCCGATGGCATCCGAGCCCTCCTCGGCGCTCGGCTGGACGGCCTGCCCGACGAGGAGCGCACCTTCCTGCAGGACGCCGCGGTGGTGGGGGCCAGCTTCACCCGGGGAGCCATGGAGGCCCTGGGGCAGACCGTCGACGAGGACGTCGTGACCAGCCTGCAGGCCAAGGGGCTCCTCCAGCCGAGCACCCACCCCGAGGGACTCGAGTTCCGGCACGCCCCCGTGCGGGACGCCGCCTACGCCTCGGTCCCCCTGGCCGCCCGCGCCGCCAGGCACGCGGCGCTGGCCCGCTGGCTCGTGGGCGACCACCACGAGCCCGGCGGCCAGGCCGTGGCCCGCCACCTCGAGCGGGTCGTGAGCCTCCAGCAGGATCTGGGCGGGCCCCCCGACCCGGAGATCCTCCACCTGGCCGCTCGTCACCTCATCGAAGCGGCCCGGGCCGCCCGCCAGCGCGACGAGCTGCGGGAGGCCGAGTGGTGGTACGAGCGCGTCCGCGGCCTGCGGCTCGTCGGGGGTCAAGCCGAGGTGCTCGTCACCCTCGAGCACGCCCAGGTGCTCCTCGCCCTGCGCCGCCTGGCCGACGCCGAGCAGGCCTTCCGGTTCGTCGTCGACGCTGCCCCCGACCGCACCGGCACCCACGCCGAGGCCTGCACCGGGCTCGGGCTGGCGCTGCGCCTGCAGGGCGGGACCACCTCGGCGGCCGAGTGGTTCGACGCCGCCCGCGCTGCTTGGCGAGCGGCCGGTGACGGTGCCGGCGAGGCCCGGGCGGTGCGCACGCACGGGTGGGCCGAGCTGATCGCCGGGCGGCCGCGGGCGGCGCTGGCCATGCTCCTGCGGGCCCGGGAGCTGGAGGACGAGCACGGGAGCCCGGGCGGGCTCACGCTGCAGAGCCTGGCCTGGTGCGAGTACCTGATCGGTGACCACCACTCGGCCCGCCAGCACCTCTGGGAGGCAGCGCAGGCCCTCTGGGAGGCGGGGGAGCGGGCCGCTCTGGGCTGGTGCTTCGGCATCCTCGGGAACAGCCTCTGGCAGGAGGGACGGGTGGAGCAAGCCCGCACCATCGCGGAGAACCTGCTCGTCGAGGCCAGCTCCGGGTCCGAGGCCTGGGGGGAGGGCATGTGCCTCGTCCTCCTGGCCGTCTGCCGGCTGGAAGCGGGCGAGCCGGAGGGCGCCGAGGAGACGGCCCGGTCTGCCCTGCGGGCCTTCGCCGAGCTCGACGATGCCTGGGGGGAGTCGATGGCCCGCCTGGTGCAGGCCATGGTGCAGCGCGTCACGGGCGACCTGCCGGCGGCCGTGGCCACGCTCGAGCGTGGTCTGCGCACCGCGCAGCGGGTGGGGGCGGTGGGCTCCGAGGCGCGGCTGCGAGCCGAGCTGGCCGCCACCCTGCTCGACTGCGGCGACGAGCGGGGCGCCGAGCGCGAGGCCCGAGCCACCCTCGACGTCGTGTCCTCCGGCGGGGGAGACCGCGACAGCGAGATCCGGGCCCTCGTGGTGCTGGCCAAGCGGGCCCGCTCGCTGGGCC
>DASUDP010000027.1:0-2477 GCA_036275535.1 Acidimicrobiales bacterium
CCCCGAGGGCGACGCCGTCACCGAGGCCACCCGCGGCGACGTCCTCGCCGGCCTCAAGGGGCTCGACGAGCGCGAGCAGCGCATCCTGATCCTGCGCTACGGCCTCGACGGCCACGAGCCCCGCACCCTCGACGAGGTCGGTCGCCACTTCGACCTGACCCGTGAGCGCATCCGCCAGATCGAGGCTCGCGCCATGAGCAAGCTGCGCCACCCGGCCAACGCCGGCATCCTCGCCGACCTGGCCAGCTGATCCCGGCGGCTCCGGCCGCCCCTCAGACCGTGACGGCAGCCCCGGCCCCGGCCGGGGCTGCGTCGCGTGGCACCTCGTAGCGGGCGAAGCCAGGCAGCGCCCGGGCGAGGGCGAGCATGACGAGCACGCAGCCCACGCCGCCGGAGACGATGGCCACCGGCACCGACGTGAGCGAGGCGACCACGCCGGACTGCAGGTCGCCGAGGCGGGGCCCGCCGGTCCAGACCGCCATGCCCACCCCCTCCATCCGCCCGACCAGCTCGGGCGGGCTGGCCAGCTGCAGGATCGCCTGGCGGGAGATGCCCGAGATCATGTCGGCGGCGCCGCCGACGGCGAGCGCGAGCAGCGACAGGACCACCCCGTCGACCAGGCCGAACACGGCCATCGCCGTGCCCCAGACGACGATGGCGACGGTGACCACCATGCCGTGGCGGGTGACGCGGCGCGACCAGCCGCTGGCCAGGCTGGCGCACAGGGAGCCGGCGAAGGGCGCGGCGTAGAGCAGGCCGAGGACCTCAGGCTGCTCGGGGAAGCGGGCGTCGGCCACGGCCGGGAACAGGGCGACGGGCAGGCCGAGGACCATGGCGTTCAGGTCGGAAGCGAAGGACCCGAGGAGCACGGGCTGGCGGCGCAGGTGGCGCAGGCCGTCGAGCACCAACGGGAAGGTGGCGTGGCCGCTCTGGATCTGGGACTGCAGGGGCCGCATCCGGGCGATCACCGCGGCGGCGAGGACGAAGGAGGCGGCGTCGAGGAGGTAGGCGGCGGTCGTCCCGGCCGAGGCGAGCACCACGCCGGCGATGGCCGGGCCGGCCACGTGGGCCGTGCTGCTCGACACCGCCTTGAGCGCCATCGCCGAGGCGACGTGGTCGCGGCCCACCACCCGGATCACCGACGCCCGCTCGGCCGGGGCGCCGAGGGCGAACGCGCAGATGCCGACGGTCCCGAAGACGTAGATGGCGACCAGGTTCGGGTCGGCAATCGTGGAGTTGGCGGCCAGGCCGGCGGCGCCGAGCAGGCCGAGGAGCTGGCAGCCGACGATCCACCGCCGCCGCTCGACCTTGTCGGCGATGGCGCCGCCGACCACGTTGAGGACGAGCAGCGGGACGAGGGTGACCGCACCGAACAGGCCGATGGCGAGGGTGGAGTCGGTGAGCTCGTAGAGCTGGTACGGCACGGCGACGGTGGTGAACGCGCTGCCGAGCTGGCCGACGGCCGTGCCGGCGTACAGGGCCCGGAAGTCGCGGGAGGCGCGCAGGGGCGTGACGTCGATGGCGACCGAGGCCAGCCGCTGGCGCACTCCTCTCACTGGGCCATGATGGCGGCGCGGGCGGCGGATCGCCGCGACCGTTTCCCGGCCCGCCGGCTCAGGGCCGGTGCAGCCAGGCCAGCAGCTCCTCGTCGGCGATGAGCTGGCGGACGAGCTCCTGGTACCGCTCGTCCGCTCCCTCCCCGACCACGTCGCGCCACTGCCCGGACGTTCCGCTGCTGAAGAACGAACGCTGGTCGAACCAGATCTGCCCCGCGTTGGGGACGAGGACGTCGGCACGCTCGCGCATCGACGAGAACGACGCGGCGTCCAGCAGCTCGGACAGGTCGTGCTCGGGCACCGGGAGGTCGAGCCGGTCGGCGATGCGGCGCACCTCGCCCTCGAGGTCCCCCTCCAGGTCGGCGTAGTGGACGAGCACGACGTTGGGGTCGTGGCGGCGCTGCCAGGCCAGCGTGGCGTGGCGGGCGACGAGCTCGAGCCCGGCCGCGAACTCGGGGCTCGGCGCCCGGTCCCCCACGTAGGCCCACCACCGCTCGGCCGGGTCCGGGCTCGGAGGCCGGCGGGGAGGCAGCTCGCCCACGTCGTGCATCCCGTGGGCCGCGGCCCGCAGCTCCGCCATCCGGGCCCAGTCGAGGTTGAGGACGTGGTTGCCCCAGGAGACGGCGGCGTCGCGCGGGTCGCGGAGCACCACCACGTAGGTGACGTCGTCGTGCTGGGGCAGGCCGTCGAGAGGCGTGTGCGTCTTGAGGAAGCGCCGGTGCTCCATGGCCTCCAGGTCGGCGACCACCTCGTCGATCGGTCGGACGACCTGGTCGAGCCACGGCGACAGCACGGAGACCGGCCGGTCGAGCTCGCTGGTCCCGAACACCAGCATCGCCACGATGTTCTGCGTCCAGGTCGTGCCGCACTTCGGTGGCGTGCTGATGACGATGTCCCCGGCCCGGTGGCGGTACGAGGACC
>DASUDP010000028.1:0-18185 GCA_036275535.1 Acidimicrobiales bacterium
ACTGCTGCCTCCCGTAGGAGTCTGGGCCGTGTCTCAGTCCCAGTGTGGCTGATCGTCCTCTCAGACCAGCTACCCGTCGATGCCTTGGTGGGCCGTTACCCCGCCAACAAGCTGATAGGCCGCGAGGCTCTCCCGGAGCGGAATCCATTTCTTCACCAAGCCATGCGACTCGGTGAGGACATCCGGTATTAGCTCTCCTTTCGGAGAGTTATCCCGGTCTCCGGGGCAAGTTCCTCACGTGTTACTCACCCGTTCGCCACTAGGTCTTCCGCAGTGTTGCCACTGCATGGACCTCGTTCGACTTGCATGTGTTAGGCACGCCGCCAGCGTTCGTCCTGAGCCAGGATCAAACTCTCCATCGAGACCTCAGGGCTCGCCACCGTGGTGGTGAACCCGTCGATCGGTTTGAAGAGCCGGCGATCCCGAGAGCGTGAGCTCCCGTTTCTGCCGACTGGCACCAGAACGGCTAACTACTGACGTAGTTGTCCGTTATCAGTGCATTTCATTCTTGACGACTCGAAGCACACTGCGAGGCCGTAGCCTCGGAGCGCACTGCGGTCGCCCGCACTCGCTTTTTCGTCCTCTCTTCTGTTTTCAAGGAGCGACGACCGCTCGGAAGCGGTGCGCTGCTGGCAGTCGGACTCAGAGGAGCCGGTGGTGCCAGGTGGCCCTTCCGGTGCGCTCCGGGTGTTCCGGCGCTTCCGTGGGGCGGAGGGACAATCTAAGGGTTCCCCCGGATCACGTCAACTCGGCGGCATGTGCCAGTGGTCACAAGCGCTCGGGGGCGGGCTCGGGAGCCTGCGCGTCGAGGGCCGCCCAGTCCCGCTTCCCCTTGCGCAGCAGCACCCAGCGACCGTGCAGGAGGGCGTCAGAGCGCAGCAGATGGCCGGGCTCGACCTTCTGGCCGTTCACGCTGATGCCACGCTGCTCCAGCTGCCGGCGGGCATCCCCCTGGGAGGAGGCCAGCCCGACCCGGACGAGCAAGGGGACGAGCTCAAGCCCGGTGCTGAGGTCCTCCCCCGGGGCCAGGGCGGCTGTCGGCACCTCGGCCGCCACCACCGCCAGCGCGGCCGGGCTGGCCTCGAGGGGGTCGCCCCCGAACAGGACGGCGGCCGCCTGCTCGGCGGCCAGGGTGGCCTCCGGGCCGTGGACGAGCTCGGTGACGGCCCGGGCCAGCGCCCGCTGCCCGGTCCGTCGACCGGGCACCTCGGCGTGCTCGGCCAGGACGTCGTCGATCTCGGCCAGGGGCAGCAGGGTGAACTGGGACAGCATCCGGCGCAGGTCGTCGTCGGGGGTGGCCATCCAGTGCTGGTGGAAGGCGTAGGGCGAGGTGCGCTCGGCGTCGAGCCACACCCGAGCGCCCGTCGTCTTGCCGAGCTTGGTCCCGTCGGCCGCCGTCAGCAGGGGCCAGCAGAGGCCGTGGGCGACCGCGCCGGCGCGGCGGCGGATGAGGTCGACGCCCGACAGGATGTTCCCCCACTGATCCGAGCCGCCGATCTGCAGCTCACACGAGCGGTGCTCGTGCAGCCAGGCGTAGTCGTTGGCCTGGAGGAGCATGTAGCTGAACTCGGTGTAGGAGATGCCGTGCTCCCCCGCCATCCGGGCCTTCACGCTCTCCCGGGCCACCATCTGGTTGACCGTGACGTGCTTGCCCACGTCCCGCAGGAAGTCGAGGACCCGCAGCTCGCCCGTCCACGACAGGTTGTCCACCAGGTCCCACGGGCCCTCCGGCCCGAGGATCCGGCTGATCTGGGCCTTGATGGCGGCCACGTTGGTGGCCAGCGTGGCGAGGTCGAGCAGGTTCCGCTCCTCCGAACGGCCCCCGGGATCGCCGATCATGCCGGTGGCCCCACCGGCCAGGGCGATCGGGTGATGCCCGGCGTCCTGGAAGCGGCGCAGCATCACGAGCCCCAGCAGGTTGCCGTGGTGGAGGCTGGGGGCGGTCGGGTCGCAGCCGTAGTACAGGGTGATCGATCCCGCCTCGAGGCGGGCCGCCAGCGCAGCTCGGTCGGTGGTGTCGTGGATCAGACCCCGAGCGTCGAGGTCGTCGAGGAGGGCGCTCACGGCGCCATGGTCCCCGCCCGGCCCGGCAGCGGTCCAGCCCGACGGGGTGGTGCCTGCGTCCCAGGGGTCCCGTGCGGGAGGATGGAGGGGCCATGACCGCCTCCCCCCGACGGCCGCCCCGACGCGTCCGCCTGTTGGCAGTGGCGGGCGCGGTGCTCCTCCTGACCGGCGCCTGCACCTACCGCTCGCGGGCGGTGCTGCCTGTCGTGCCGACGGCGGTCGAGTCCTCGACGGTCTACGCCGCCGACGGGACGCTGCTGCACACCTTCCACGCCGAGGAGAACCGCAAGGTGGTGCCCCTCGACGAGATCCCGCTCCACGTGCGCGACGCGGTGATCGCCATCGAGGACGAGCGGTACTACCGCCACAGCGGGGTGGATGTCCGGGCCGTGCTCCGGGCGATGCGGGCGAACGCCCAGGCCGGGACGATCGCCGAGGGCGGATCCACCATCACCCAGCAGTACGTGAAGAAGGTGCTGCTGCAGGACAGCTCCAAGACCTTCGGGCGCAAGATCGAGGAAGCCTCGATGGCGCTGCAGCTCGAGCGCAACTACAGCAAGGACCGCATCCTCGAGCTGTACCTGAACGCCATCTACTTCGGGAACGGGGCCTACGGCATCGAGGCGGCGGCCCGCCAGTACTTCGGCAAGCCCGTCCAGGAGCTCACCCTCGCCGAGGGGGCGCTCATCGCCGGGCTGATCCAGCGGCCCGGCGCCACCGATCCTTACCACGTCCCCGACGTGGCGCTGACCCGACGCAACCTGGTGCTCGAGCGCATGCGGTCCAACCGCTTCGCCACGGACGCAGAGGTCGACGCTGCGCTGGCCGAGCCCCTGACCCTCGGCTCCGCCACCACGCCGGCCGCCGAGCGCTACCCCGCCGCCTACTTCGTGGAGGAGGTGAAGCAGTGGGTCCTCGACGATCCCCGTTTCGGGGCCACGGCCCAGGAGCGCCGCGACCTGCTCTTCGGCGGCGGCCTGCGCATCCAGACGACCCTCGACCTCGGGACCCAGGCCGAGGCCGAGGCGGCGGTGGCGGCCGTGCTCCCCGACCCGGCCGGCCCCGCCGCCAGCATGGTGGCCATCGAACCGGCCACCGGGTATGTGCGGGCCATGGTCGGGGGTCGCGACTTCTTCGGCGAGAGCACCATCGCCAAGCTCAACCTCGCCACCCAGGGACCTCGCCAGGCCGGCTCGTCGTTCAAGCCGCTCGTGCTGGCCGCCGCCCTCGAGCAGGGCATCGACCCCGAGACCGTCCTCCCCGCCCCCGCCTGCATCTCGATCGACCTCGGCAACGGCCAGACCTGGCGGCCGTGCAACTACGGCGGGGGCGGGGGCGGCTCGGTGTCGATCATCGAGGGGACGGTCCGCTCCTACAACACCCTCTACGCCCAGCTCATGATGCGGGTGGGCCCGAAGTACGCCATGGAGGCGGCCGCCCGCTACGGCATCCGCAGCCCCCTCGAGCCGGTCCCGTCGGCGGTGCTCGGGAGCAACGTCGTCACCGCGCTCGACATGGCCTCGGCCTACTCGACCTTCGCCAACCGGGGGATCAAGGTCCCGCCCATCCTCGTGACCCGGATCACCCGTGCCGACGGCACGATCCTCTTCCAGCACCAGCACACCCAGACCAAGGTGATGGAGACGCCCGTGGCCGACACGCTCACCTCCATCCTGCGCCAGGTCATCGAGCGGGGCACCGGCACCAAGGCCCAGATCGGCCGGCCGGCAGCGGGCAAGACCGGGACGGCCGACGACTGGAAGGACGCCTGGTTCGCGGGGTACACCCCGGAGCTGGCCACCGCGGTGTGGGTCGGCTTCCCGGAGGTCGGGCCCGACGGCAAGCTCATCCGCATGCAACCGCCGCACACCGCCATCAAGGTGACCGGCGGGTCGTACCCGGCCCAGATCTGGCAGCGCTTCATGGCCGCCGCGTTGGCCGACGTCCCGCCATCGGAGTTCGCGCCCCCGCCGACCACGACCACCACGTCGGCGCCCGGCCAGGTCCCGGTCACGACCACCTCCTCCCCCGCCCCCCAGGTGACGGTGCCGGCCGTCGTCGGCCAGAAGGTGGAGGACGCCACCCAGGCCCTGCAGGCCGCCGGCTTCGTCGTGGAGCGCATCGCTGCCGCCGACGGCCCCGGACCGCCGGGCCGTGTCGTCGCCCAGTCGCCTCCGGGCGGCACCTCGGCCGAGCAGGGCTCCACGGTGCGCATCGAGGTCTCTGGCGACCCCTCGGGCTGACCCGTCTGGACACGAGGCGGGACCGGTGGCGAGGCTGGCGCCGTGGCCGCCCCCTCCCCCTCCCCCACCACCCGTCGGTGGTCTCGAGGACGCGTCGTCGTGGTGGTCCTGGCCGCCGCGATGGTGGCCATGTGGGCCTACGTCCTCTACCTGGCCATCGGGCCCGGTCGACAGGACCCGCCGGATCGCTTGGCCGACCCCCGCTTCGCGCCGGCCGCCGAGGCGCGGTGCGGCGCCGCGCTCGACGCCGTGGCGGCGCTTCCGGCGGCCGCCGACGCCGCCACCCCCGAGGCCCGGGCCGCCGTGATCGAGGAGGCCAACGCCATCTTCGCCACCATGCTCGACGACCTGGCCGAGCTGGCCCCGGCCGGCGAGGAGGGCGACGTCGTGGCCGCCTGGATCGCCGACTGGCGCACCTACCTCGGTGACCGTCGCGACTACGCCGACGCCCTCCGCACCGATCCCGAGGCGCCGTTCTACGTGTCGGCCCGGGACAACGAGCAGGTGACGGAGTACCTCGACGCCTTCGCCGCCGACAACCACATGCCGGCCTGCGCCACCCCCCTCGACGTCTGATCGGCGTCGGTCAGCGCAGCGGGGCGAGGCGGTCGAGGACGGCCAGCCCGGCCCGCGCCATCCGGATCGTCCCGGGGTCCACGTCGTAGCGCTCGAGGTCTTCCAGGGGCACCCAGGCGTGGCCCTCGGACTCGTGGTTGGTGGTGGCCTCGGCTCCGGCCGGGGTGAGGACCAGGTGGCGCACGTCCAGGTGCAGGTGGTCGGGCTCCGTGCCCACGGCGTTGTGGAACACGTGGACGTCGAGGTCGATGGCCGGGGTCACCACCCGCAGCCCGTCGATCCCGGTCTCCTCGGTGGCTTCCCGCCAGGACACGTGGGCCAGGTCGCCGTCGCCGTCGGCGTGCCCGCCGGGCTGCAGCCATCGACGAACCTTGGCGTGGAACAGGAGCAGGATCCGGCGGCTGGCCGGGTCCACCACGAGGGCGGAGCCCGTGAGGTGACCGGGAGCGCACGACCGCAGCAGCGCATCCGGGTGCTCGTCGAGGAAGGCCAGGATGCTGGTCCGGGCCGCCTCGTGGTCGGCCTCACCCGGCAGAGCGGCGACGACCCCGGCCCGGGCGGCGGCCAGGTCGGCCGTCGGGGCGCGTCGGCCGACCGGGTGCAGGGTGAGCTCGGTCATGGGCGGGAGAGGTGCCGGTGGCCGGGGACGCACCAGCGCCAGGGCAGCTCGGCCCCGGCCGACAGACCGATGCGGGGGCCCACCCCGGGGGCGTCGGGGGGCGGGGTGCCGTCGTCGACGATGGTGATCCCCTGGTCGGCCGTCGGCAGGTCGGCCCCGTCGTGGGTGCCGTCCAGCCCGAACGCCTGGCACAGGCGGGCCGGCCCTCGGCAGAGGTCCCGGTCCGTGCGGGCGGCCGGCCGACGGGCCCGCATGACGTCGAGCCCGGAGAGCGGCTCCGCCGCCCGCAGGAGCACGGCCACGCCTTCGTCGTCGTCGCCGCACACGGCGTTGGCGCACCAGTGCATGCCGTACGTGAAGTACACGTAGAGGCCGCCGGGCGGGCCGAACATCGTGGCGTTGCGCCGGGTGAGGCCGCGGTAGGCGTGGCTGCCCGGGTCCTCGGCCCCGCAGTACGCCTCCACCTCGACGATGCGAGCGCTCAGCGGACCCCGCCGGAGGACCTTGCCGAGCAGCTCGGGCGCCACCTGCCGCGGGTCGCGCCGGTAGAAGGAGCGGGCCAGGCGGCGGGGGCGCGGCATCGGCTCGTCGCGCCTCAGGAGCCGACGCGGTCGCCGTCGAGGTCGAGGCGGGCCCGGAAGCGCTCGAGCTGCACGGCCACCGCGGCCGGCCCGGCCCCGCCCGGGGTGGTCCGGCGGCGCACGGAGGCGCCCGGCGCGAGCAGGGGCACGGCGTCGGGGCCGAGCGCAGGGTGCTTGCTCACGAGGTCGACCAGGGCGCCCCCGCCGGCCAGTGCCTCGCGCACCAGCGCGCCGACGATGGCGTGGGCGTCCCGGAAGGGCGTGCCCTGCACGACGAGGTGCTCGGCGAGGTCCGTGGCGGCGGCGTAGGGCGAGTTCGCGGCGGCCTGCATCCGCTCCGTGTCGACCTCCAGGGTGGCCAGCATCCCGGCCATCGCCGAGAGGGCCAGGGACACCTGGTCGACGGCGTCGAAGAGCGGCTCCTTGTCCTCCTGGAGATCTCGGTTGTAGGCGAGGGGAAGGCCCTTCAAGGTGGCCAGGAGCCCCGTGAGATCGCCGATCAGGCGGCCGGCCTTGCCGCGGGCCAGCTCGGCGATGTCCGGGTTCTTCTTCTGCGGCAGCATCGAGGAGCCGGTGGAGTAGCCGTCGTCGAGGCGGGCGAAGCCGAACTCGTCGCTCGTCCAGAGGACGATCTCCTCGCCGATGCGCGAGAGGTGCACGCCGAGCAGCGTGAGGGCGAACAGGGCCTCGGCCACGAAGTCCCGATCCGACACGGCGTCGAGGCTGTTCTCGAAGCGCGCCGCGAAGCCGAGGTCCTCCGCCACCCCGTCGGGGTCGAGGGGGATCGACGAGCCAGCCAGGGCACCCGCCCCGAGCGGCGACACGTCAGCCCGGCGGCGGCAGTCGAGGAGGCGGTCGAGATCGCGGGCGAGGGCCCAGCCGTGGGCCAGGAGGTGATGGGCCAGTGAGACGGGCTGCGCCCGCTGGAGGTGCGTGTAGCCCGGCAGGTAGGCCTCGCCGGCGTCCTCGGCGGCGGTCAGCAGCACCCGCTGCAGGGCGAGGACCCGACCGGCCACCTCGAGCAGCGCCCGCTTCGTGTAGAGGCGCAGGTCGGTGGCCACCTGGTCGTTGCGGCTGCGACCGGTGTGGAGCTTGGCCCCGGCGGGGCCGGCCAGCTCGGTGACGCGCCGCTCCACCGCGGTGTGGATGTCCTCGTCGGAGGGCACGAAGGCGAACGTGCCGCCCGCCAGCTCCGCCTCGACGGCGTCGAGGGCGGCGAGCACGGCCGCCTGCTCCTCCTCGGTGAGGACCCCGGCCCGCACCAGGCCCCGCACGTGGGCGCGCGAACCGGCGATGTCATCGGGAGCGAGGCGCTGGTCGAAGGGCAGGCTCACCGTGTAGGCGAGCAGCTCGTCGGCGGGTCCGCCCTCGAAGCGTCCGTGCCACAGGGTCGACATCAGACCTCGTCGGGGCCCTGCGGGTGGACCTGCGTGGTGGCGCCGAGGTGGCCCTGGGTGCCGGCCCACGTCTCCACGGACAGCCCCCAGAGGCGCACGAACCCGGCGGAATCCTCGTGCCGGAAGCTGTCGGCGGCGTCGTAGGTGGCGAGCCCGTAGTCGTAGAGGCTGTGGGGGCTGCGGCGGCCGGTGACCTGGCAGGAGCCGGGCGACAGGTGCAGGCGCACGTCGCCGGTCACGTAGCGCTGGCTCTCGGCCATGAACGCGTCGAGCGCCTGCTTGAGCGGGCTGAACCACAGGCCGTCGTACACCAGCTCTGCGTAGCGCGGTTCGAGGCGGGCCTTCTCCCGCTGCAGGTCGCGCTCGAGGCAGATGCCCTCGAGGTCCCGGTGGGCAAGGATCAGGGCCAGGCTGCCGGGGCACTCGTAGGTCTCCCTGCTCTTGATGCCGACACGGCGGTTCTCGACGATGTCGACGCGACCCCACCCGTACGAGCCGACGAGGTCGTTCAGGCACTGGATCACGCCGAGCGGCGTGAGGTGCTCGCCGTCGACGGCCACGGGGACACCGGCCTCGAAGCTGATCTCGACGTCGACGGGCTCCGTGGCCGTCTCCTTCGTGAGGAGCCACACCCCGGGCGGGGGGCGGTTCCAGGGGTCCTCCATCTCGCCGCACTCGATGGCGCGGCCCCAGATGTTGTCGTCGATGGAGTACACCTTCTCCTTCGTCGCGACGATCGGGATGTCGTGGTCGTAGGCGTAGAGGATGCTGTCCTCGCGGGTCATCCCCCAGCTCCGCACGGGGGCGATGACCTCGAGGTCGGGGTTGAGGGCCCGGGTGGACACCTCGAAGCGCACCTGGTCGTTGCCCTTGCCGGTGCACCCGTGGGCGACGGCGTCGGCCCCGTGGAACTTGGCCGCCTCCACGAGGTGCTTGACGATCACCGGCCGCGACAGCGCCGACACGAGCGGGTACCGCTGCTCGTAGAGGGCGTTGGCGGCCAGGGCCGGCATGCAGTACTCGGCCGCGTACTCCTCGCGGGCGTCGACGACGATGGCGTCGATGGCACCGGCGGCCCGGGCTCGCTCCTTCACGACGTCGTAGTCCTCGGCCGCCTGGCCGACGTCGACGGCGAGGGCGATCACCTCGACGCCGAGGTTGTCGATCATCCATCGGACCGCGACGGAGGTGTCGAGGCCGCCGCTGTAGGCGAGGACGACGCGCTTGGCCATGGCTGGTTCCTTCTTGTGGGTTGCGGGGTTCAGGGAGAGGTGTGAAATCAGGACAGGCCGGCGAGGTCGCCGAGCTGGCGGGCCATGGCGGCGCCGCCGACCTCCTCGGCGACGACCACGATGAGCGTGTCGTCCCCGGCGACGGTGCCGAGCACGTCGGGGAGGCCGGACCGGTCGAGGGCGGAGCCCACGACGTGGGCCGACCCCGGCGGCGTGCGCAGCACCACGAGGTTCCCGGAGTGCGCCACCTCGACCACCCAGTCGCCGAACACGCGGCGCAGGTGGTCCTCGGGGGCTCGCTGCTCGGCCGGCAGCTCGGGGATGGCGTACACGGACTCGCCGCCCGCGATGCGCACCTTGATGGCACCGAGGTCCTCGAGGTCGCGCGACACGGTGGCCTGGGTGGCCTGGACGCCGTCGGCGGCCAGGAGCTCCACGAGGTGGGCCTGGCTGGTGACGGCCCGCTCGGCCAGGAGCCGGGCGATGCGGTGCTGGCGCTGGGGCTTGGCGAGCGCCATCAGGCCTCCTCGAGCAGGAAGCGCAGGAGGCCGCGGAAGGCGTGCAGCCGGTTGTGGGCCTGCGGGAACACGACGCTCTGCGGGCCGTCGACGACCGACGCGGCCACCTCCTCGCCGCGGTGGGCGGGCAGGCAGTGCATGAACAGCGCACCGACAGCGGCGGCCGCCATCACCGACTCGTCGACCGTGAAGCCCTCGAAGGCCCGGCGGCGGTCCTCGGCCTCGGCCTCGTGGCCCATGGACGCCCAGACGTCCGTGTGGACGGCGTCCGCGCCCTCGGCCGCCTCGTGGGGGCGGGTGGTGAGGACCGGGGGCTCGGCCAGGCCGGCGGCCACCAGGCGCTCGAGGTCCTCGTGGGTCGGCCCGTAGCCCGCAGGGCTGGCGATGCGGATCGCCATGCCGGTGCGGGCGGCGCCGAGGGCCAGGCTGCGGGCGACGTTGTTGTAGTCCCCCACCCAGGCCACGGTGCGGCCCTCGAGGGTGCCCCACCGCTCCTGCATGGTGAGCAGGTCGGCCACGGCCTGGCAGGGGTGGCCGAGGTCCGACAGGAGGTTGACCACCGGCACCGTCGCCGCGGCCGCCAGCGCCTCGAGGTCGGTGTGCCGGTAGACGCGGCCGGCGAGGACGGCGTGGTAGCCGCTCAGGACCCGGGCGATGTCGGCCAGGGGCTCGCGCTGGGACGTGCCCACCTCGTCGGTGCGGAAGGTGAGGGGATGCCCGCCCAGCTGCACGACGGCGACCTCGCAGGAGTGGCGGGTGCGCAGCGACTGCTTCTCGAAGTAGAGGCCCACGGAGCGGCCGGCCAGGACCGCCGGGTGCACGGGGTCGGCGGCCAGCACGAGCACGCGGTGCAGCTCCTCGGCGGTGAGGTCGTCGATCTCGAGCAGGTGGCGGACGGTCATGCGAGGGCCTTCCCGAGGAGGGCGACGGCGTGGTCGATCTCGTCGTCGGTGATGAGCAGCGACGGCGCCAGGCGCAGCGCGGTCGGGGTGACGGCGTTGACCACGGCGCCGAGCTCGAGGAGCCGGGTGGTCACCGCCTTGGCGTCGTGGCCGTCGAGCTCCACGGCCAGGAGCAGCCCGAGGCCCCGGACGCCGGCCACGCCGGGGAGGGCACCGAGGGCGGCGCTGAGGCGCTCCCCCGCCGCCCGGGCCCGGGTCGGGACGTCCTCGGCCTCCATGACGGCCAGCACGGCGCGCGCCGCGGCGGCGGCCAGCGGCTGGCCGCCGTAGGTGGTGGCGTGGTCGCCGGGCTCGAAGGCGGCCGCCACCTCGCGCCGGGCCCAGCAGGCGCCGATGGGCACGCCGTTGCCGAGGGCCTTGGCCATCGTGACGACGTCGGGCACCACGCCCAGGCGCTGGTGGGCGAACCAGGCCCCGCAGCGGCCCAGCCCGGTCTGGACCTCGTCGACCATGAAGAGGATCCCCCGCTCGTCGCAGAGGCGGCGCACGCCTTGGAAGTACTCGGCGGTGGCCGGGTTCACCCCGCCCTCACCCTGCACGGGCTCGAGCAGGACCGCGCCCACCGAGGGGTCGATAGACCGCTCGAGGTCCTCGAGGTCGGCCCAGGCGACGTGACGGAACCCCTCGGGCAGGGGCTGGAAGGCCTCGTGCTTGGCCGGCTGGCCGGTGGCGTGCAGCGTGGCCAGGGTGCGGCCGTGGAAGGAGCCGAAGGCGCTGACGACCACGTGGCGGCCCCGGCCGCCGAACCGGCGGGCCAGCTTGATGGCGCACTCGTTGGCCTCGGCCCCCGAGTTGGCGAAGAACACCTGCCCCCGGGTGCCGTCGGCCGGCCAGCCGGGCTGGCCCACGCCGAGCAGGCGGTCGAGGGTGGCGGCCACCTCCGGCCCCACGGTCGTGGCGAAGAGGTTCGACACGTGCAGCAGGGTGCGGGCCTGGCCGCAGAGCGCCTCGGCCACCGCGGGGTGGCTGTGGCCGAGGCCGGTGACGGCCAGGCCGGAGAGCAGGTCGAGGTACTTCGCTCCCGCGTCGTCCCAGAGCCAGGACCCCTCGCCCCGGACGAAGGTGACGGGGGCCGGCGGGTAGGTCGGCATGAGGGCGTCGGTCACGGCTGGCCCTCCCGGGTGATCATCGTGCCGACGCCGGCATCGCTGAAGAGCTCGAGGAGCAGGACGTGCGGGAGCCTCCCGTCGAGCAGGTGGGCCGAGCCCACCCCGTGGGCGACGGCGTGGAGGCAGGCGTCGATCTTGGGGATCATGCCGCCGGTGAGGGTGCCGTCATCGAGGAGGCGCTGCAGGGCGGCCGAGCCGATCTGGCTGATGAGGCTGTCGGTGTCGGTGACGTCGGCCAGGAGGCCGGCCACGTCGGTGAGGTAGATGAGCTTCTCCGCCGCCAGCGCCTCGGCCAGCGCCCCCGCCACGGCGTCGGCGTTGATGTTGTAGGCCTGGCCGCTGGCGTCGGCCCCGATCGTGGAGACCACCGGGATGAGGTCCTCCGCCAGGAGCCGCTCGAGGATCGTCGGGTTCACCGAGAGGACGTCGCCGACGAAGCCCAGCTCGGGGCTGCGGGCGCCGGCCTCGATCAACCCGGCGTCCTCGCCGCTGATCCCCACCGCCAGCGGGCCGTGGAGGTTGATGGCCCCGACGATCTCCCGGTTGACCTTGCCGACGAGGACCATGCGGGCGATGTCGACGGTCTCGGCGTCGGTGACCCGCTGGCCGTCGCGGAACTCGGGGACCTTCCCGAGGCGCTCCATGAGGTCGCTGATCTGCGGGCCGCCGCCGTGCACGACCACCGGCCGCAGGCCGACGGACTGCATGAGCACGACGTCCTCGGCGAAGGTGGTGGCCAGCTTCGCGTCGACCATGGCGTTCCCGCCGAACTTCACGACGACGGTGCGGCCCCGGAAGCGCTGGATGTACGGCAGCGCCTCGACGAGCACCGCGGCGCGGGCCTCGGCCTCGGCCCGGGTGTCGGTGCCGAGCGCGGGGGTGGGGGCCTCGTCGGTGGTCACGAGGTCCCCATGTTCTCGTCGACGTAGGCGTGGGTGAGGTCGTTGGTGAGCACCCGGGCCCGGCCGTCGCCGAGGCCGAGGTGGGCGGTGACGTGGAGGTGCTCGCCCTCCATGTAGGCCCGCAGCGCCGTCTCGTCGACGGGCACCGTGACCCCGCCGGCCGCCACGGTGAGGTCGCCGTAGCGGACGGTGACCTTGTCGGCCTCGAAGGCGATCCCGGCCGAGCCGAGCTCGCTGGCCACCCGGCCCCAGTAGGGGTCCTGGCCGTACCAGGAGCACTTCACCAGCTGGCTCTCGGCCACCTTGCGGGCGCCGGCGCGGGCGTCGTCGTCGGAGAGGGCGCCAGTCACCTCGACGGTCACGACCTTGGTGTGGCCCTCCGCGTCGCCGACCATCTGGGTGGCCAGGTCGAGGCAGGTTGCGGCCACGGCGTCCGCGAAGGCGGCGGGGTCGGCCGGCGGCCCGGCCAGGCCGGAGGCGAGGAGTATGACCGTGTCGTTGGTGGAGGTGCACCCGTCGACCGACATGGCGTTGAACGACTCGCGCACCCCGTCGCGGAGGACCTGGGTGAGGGTGGCGGGATCGACCTCGGCGTCGGTGGCCAGCACGGCCAGCATCGTCGCCATGTTGGGCGCCAGCATGGCCGCCCCCTTGGCCATGCCCCCGACGGTGAACCCGGCGCCGGGCACGAGGGCCTCCTTGCGGCGGGTGTCGGTCGTGCGGATGGCCTCGGCGGCGGTGGCCCCCGCGTCGGGGCCCCCGGCCCGCCCTGCCACCAGGGCCGGGACCCCGGAGCGCACCGCGCCCATCGGCAGGGTGTAGCTGATGAGGCCCGTGCTGCAGACGAGCACCTCCTCCGGGCGGCACCCGAGCTCGGCCGCCACGAGCGCCGTCATCTCCTCGGCGTCGGCCAGGCCCTGGG
This sequence comes from Acidimicrobiales bacterium, assembly GCA_036275535.1. Lineage (GTDB taxonomy): Bacteria > Actinomycetota > Acidimicrobiia > Acidimicrobiales > VFJN01 > VFJN01. Next base: position 13,126 of record DASUDP010000028.1, read on the forward strand.
CCCCGGTGGCGGCGTTGGCGCAGCCGCTGTTCAGCACCACGGCTGCCGCCTGACCGCCGGTGAGCGTGAGGTGGGCGTTCGTGGTGACGACGGGGGCCGCGGTCATCTTGTTCTGCGTGAACACCGCGGCCGCAGCCACCGGCGCGCCGTCGGCCGTGGCCACGAGGCTGAGGTCGAGGTCACCGGAGGGCTTGATGCCGCAGGCCACGCCGTTGGCGGTGAAGCCCCGGGGGGCGGTGACGGACATCAGGGATACACCCCCGCGATCGGGAGACCGGTGGTCTCGGGCAGGTCGAGCAGCAGGTTGGCGCACTGCACCGCAGCGCCGGAGGCGCCCTTGGTGATGTTGTCGATGGCGGCCAGGGCGACCACCCAACCGGTGCGCTCGTCGTAGCGGGCGGTCACGTGGGCGCAGTTGGAGCCCAGGGTGGCCTTGGTGGAGGGCGAGCCGTCGGTGACCACCACGAAGGGCTCCGACCGGTAGGCCGCCCGCTGGAGGTCGAGCAGGGCCGCCGTGCTCGTGGCGCCCGTGGGGCGGGCGTAGCAGGTGGCCAGGATGCCCCGGTTCATCGGTGCCAGGTGGGGCGTGAAGAGGACCGAGGCGCCGAGGACCTGCTCCATCTCCGGGGTGTGCCGGTGGTCGAGGAGCCCGTAGGCGGTGAAGTCCTCGTCGACCGTGCAGAAGGTCGTGTTCGGCTTGGGCGGCCGCCCGGCGCCGGAGACGCCGGAGGCGGCGTCGACGATGACGCCCGACGGCTCCACCGCGCCGGCCCGCACCAGCGGGGCCAGGGCCAGGCTGGCCGCCGTCGGGTAGCAGCCCGGGGTGGCGACGTGCTGGCGGGCGAGGATGTCGGCCCGGAACAGCTCCGGGAGCCCGTAGGCGAACTGCTCGAGCAGCTCGGGCGCGTGGTGCTCCTCGCCGTACCAGCGCGGGTACAGCGAGGCGTCCTCCAGGCGGAAGTCGGCGGCGAGGTCGACGAGGTGGCCGACGCGGCCCATCAGCTCGGGGACGATGGCCTGGCTGGCGCCGTGGGGCAGCCCGAGGAAGACGAGGTCGAGCCCGTCGACGACCGCCGGGTCGTAGGCCGTGAAGCTGAGGTCCGGGTGGGCGGCAGCGAGGCTGGGGTAGAGCTCGGCCACCCGCACCCCGGCCTGGGTGTCGCCCGTCGCCATCCGCACCTCGAGGTCCGGGTGCTGCGCGCAGAGGCGCAGCAGCTCCGCTCCGGTGAACCCGGACGCTCCGATGATACCCACGGCGACCATCGGGCGATCATTCACGATCCTGCATGATCATGCAAATCGGGTTCGCGGGTACCGTGTTGGCCATGGTGCACCCCACCGTCGCCCCGCTCCGCACGGTCGACCCGGACCTCGACGACCGCACCGACGAGGTCACGCAGACGGGTCCGCCCAAGGCCGCCCACATCGTGAAGACCGAACCCGGGGAGTCGGCCCTCGCCAAGGTGACCGAGGCCCGGGTCTACGGGTACCCGGTGGAGGCCCTGTGCGGGGAGCGGTTCGTCCCCCAGCAGGACCCGAAGAAACTCCCGGTGTGCGGCACGTGCAAGGAGATCTACGAGCTGTACCGGCAGATGAGCGACGGCAACCTGGGCGAGACGCCGGGGGGCTGATTCGCCGGGCGGGACGTCAGTCCTTCCTGCCCTTGCCCCTGCCCTTCCCCTCGCCACCGCCGCTCGGAGCGGGCGCGACGGGGGCCGCTGTCGTCGGCGGCGCCGTGGTGACGACCGGCGCCGGAGCGGTCGTCGTGGTGGTGGTGGCGGACCGAGCGTCGACGACCGGGTCGGTCCACCCGCCGCTCCCGGCCGACAGGGCGAGGATGGCGAGCAGCGCCACAGCCGCGAGGGCGAGCCAACGGCCCCGGCCCCGGTGCCAGGCGGGCCGGGTCCGGGCGGGCGGGGGCCCGCCGGTGACCGGGGCCATGGCGGCCGGCATGACGGCCGTCCCGCCACGCGGCGGAACCAGCGCGGAGGAGGTCTCGGATGCGGCGACGGCGGCCAGCGCCACGGTGTCGGCGTGGAGATCGATCCCTGATTCGGCGGCGGGGAGCGTCGTGGTGGCCATGGCCGGGTCAGGGGCGGCGCCCTCGGGGGCGGGGACCAGGACCGAGCTCGCCGCGGCGCCGAGCGCGCCCGTCGCCGGAAGGGAGCGGAGGCGGTCGTACACCTCGCGGGCCGAGGGGCGGGCGGCGGCGTCGCGCGCCGTCATGGCCCGCAGGAGCTCGGCCCACGCCGCCGGCACGGTGGCGGGGATGTCAGGATCGCGGACCAGGCGGGCCACGGCGGCCTCGTGCGGCTGTCCCGAGAAGGCCGGGGAGCCGACCAGCGCCTCGAGCAGTACCAGCCCGAGGGCGTACACGTCCGCCGTCGGGGTCACGTCGCGCCCCTCCACCTGCTCCGGGGCCATGTATGCGGCGGTGCCCACGGTGGTGCTGGGGGCGGTGACCCGTGAGGTGTCGAGGAGGCGGGCGATGCCGAAGTCGGTGAGGCGGGGCTGGCCGTCCGGCGCGCAGAGGATGTTGGAGGGGGTGAGATCGCGGTGCACGATGCCGCGCTCGTGGACGTAGGCGAGGGCGTCGGCCAGGCTGACCCCGAGGGGGACCACCTCGTCGGGGGGCAGGGCGCCCCGCTCGGTGAGGCACTGCCCGAGCGTCGGGCCCTCGACCAGCTCGAGGACGACGAACCCGTCGCCGCCGTGCTCCCCGGCGTCGTAGACGCCCACGAGGCCGGGGTGGCTCAAGCTGGCCAGAAGCAGGACCTCGCCATCGAAGCGCTGGCGGTCGACGGCTTCGGCGGCCCGGAAGAGCTTCACGGCCACCCGCCGGTCGAGCACCCCGTCGACGGCCTCGTAGACCTCGGCCATCCCGCCTCGGGCGATGAAGCGGACCAGCTCGTAGCGCCCGGCCAGCCGGGTACCGACCGTGGGGGCGGCGACGGGCGGGGGGGAGGGAGGGTTCACCACCCGAGCCCCTTACCCCGAGGGTGCACCCGGCAACCGTGGCGGATGGCTCTCAACCCCGCAGTGTGGCCGGGAAGCGGCCCTCGACGGCATCGATGGCCCTGCGGCGCAGCTCGGCGACGTCGGCGTCGGTGAGCGTCCGGTCGGGGGCCTGGAGCCGCAGGGTGAAGGCCAGGCTCCGACGGCCCTCCCCCACGCCGGCGCCTCGGTACACGTCGAAGAGCGACACGGACCAGAGCAGCTCGCCGCCGGCGCTGCGGATGGCCTCCTCGACGGCGTCGGCGGGGACGGCGTCGTCCACCTCGAAGGCGAGGTCGATGTCGCTGGACGGGAACAGGCTGAAGGGCCGCCACCGCTGCTCCCCGTGGGGCAGCTCGAGCAGGGTGGTGAGGTCGAGCTCGAGGTAGCCGACCCGCTCGCCGATCCCGTAGACGTCGAGGACGCCGGGGTCCACCTCGCCGACGTGGCCCACGGCGACCCCCGCCGACCGCAGGTGGCCCGAACGCGTGGGGTGGAGGCCGGCCACCTCGCCGTTGTCGACGGCGGGCTGCTCGAGGCCGAGGGCCTCGGCGACGAAGCGCCAGAGCTCGACGGCGGCGACCGCGTCAGAGCCGGCCAGCACGGCGGCCAGGACCTCGCGCTCCTCGGGGAGGGCGGCGTCGGCCTCGGCCGGGCGCCGGAAGGTGTGGCCGATCTCGAAGAGCTCGACGCCGTGGTTGCGGTGGGACCAGTTGTAGGCGACGGCCCCGACGAGGCCGGGGAGCAGCGACGTACGAAGCACGGACTGCTCGGCCACCAGGGGGTTGGTGATCCGGATGCCGTCGTCGGGGAGGCCGCAGCGGGCCAGCTCGCCCGGGGCCAGGAACGGCATCGGCATGGCCTCGGTGAGGCCTCGGCCCACGAGGACCATGCGCAGCCGCCGGCGGTCCAGCTGGCGCGGGCTCAGCGCGCCCGCGATCGGTGAGCGCGGGACTGAGCGGCCGAGGCGGGTGTAGCCGTGGTGACGGGCGATCTCCTCGATGACGTCGATCTCCGTGGCGGAGTCGTGGCGCCAGGAGGGGATGTCGACGTCGAGGTCGTCCCCCGCGGGGCGGGTGGTGAAGCCGATGGGGTCGAGGAGCTCGGCGATGCGGGCCGCCCCGAGGTCGGTGCCGAGGACCTTCGCCACCCGGGCCGTGCGCACCCGCACCCGGGGACGCTCCGGCAGCTCGCCGGTGGCCACGGCTCGCCCGTCCTCCATCGAGGCGCCGAGCAGGCCGGCGAAGCGGCGCATGGCAAGGTCGATGACCTCGGGGTCGGTGCCCTTCTCGAAGCGGCTGGACGCCTCGGAGCGCAGCTTGTGCCGCCGGCTCGAGCGGACGATCCCGATCGGGTCGAACCAGGCCATCTCGAGCAGGACGTCGGTGGTCGTCTCGTCGATCTCGCTCGACGCGCCGCCCATGATCCCGGCCAGGCCGATCGGCTGGTCGGCGCCGTCGCAGATGAGGAGGTCCTCGGGGGTGAGGGTCCGGTCGACGTCGTCGAGCGTCGTGAGCCGCTCCCCCTCGTGGGCCCGGCGGATGCGGAAGCCGGGGCCGGCCACCTTGGCCAGGTCGTACGGGTGGTTGGGCTGGCCCAGCTCGAGCATCACGTAGTTCGAGGCGTCGACCACCGAGTTGATCGGCCGCATGCCCATGAGCGTGATCCGCCGGGCGACGAAGGCGGGCGATGCGCCGACGGCGACGTGGCGCAGCACCCGGCCAGTGAACCGGCCGCACAGGTCGGGGTCGGCGATCTCGATCGTGACCGAGGAGACGAGGTCGCCTGGCAGCTCGTCGACCACCGGCGACGGCAGCGTGAACGGCACGCCGAGGCGGGCGGCCAGGTCGCGGGCCACCCCGGCGATCGACATGGCGTCCGGCCGGTTGGGGTTGACCTCGAGGTCGTAGAGCACGTCGGGCTCGATGCCCAGCGCCTCGGTGACCTCCATGCCCGGCGTCAGGCCCTCGGGGAGGATGAAGATGCCCGCGTGGTCGGTGCCGAAGCCCATCTCGCGGGCCGAGCACAACATGCCGTTGGACCACTCGCCCCGCATCTTGCGCCGG
>DASUDP010000029.1:0-2555 GCA_036275535.1 Acidimicrobiales bacterium
CCATGCGCCGCGCCCCGGACTCGAGGTGGAACCGCAGCACGAGCAGGTCCAGCGGGCCTCGTCGGCCACCGACATCAGATCTTCGACTGTGACCGCGTCGAGCGCCATCGGTCCGCACATCTCCAGGAGGAGCGACCAATAGGAGTTGTACGTGCGGCGGGTGCGCGCCTGGTAGCCGCCGGCGACCATCGGCAGGTACTCGGCCACGGTCGGCACCGATGGCCGACCAGACGGCGCGTGACCGGCGCAGGCGATCAGGTCGTCGAGAGTCAGGCCCATCGCCTCGATCTCGGACAGCGCGATTCGAGCCCGGAGTGCCATGTCGGTCATGACGTCGCCTCCATGAAGGCCTCGAGCTGGCTCGTGGGCCAGACCACGAGCGCCTGGCCCCTGCCGGCACACTCACCCCAACCCACGGGCCGAGGCCGAGGCAGTGACGGACACCGACCGGCACCGCTAGCCGCCAGCGATCGCCGACGACGACCGGCGTTGCGCTCGTCTCACCACGCCGTCGTGCACGGAGCACCCAGCGGTCGGGATCGAGGACAGCAACGACCTCACCGTCAATCACCCTGAGCTCCGGGAGCGTGAGCCGGTTGCCGCCGACGAGCCGACGGATGCGGTGCGATCCCGCCGGTCGTGGTCTCACGGCGATGGGATCGAAGCGCCGTAGGTCCAGTCCCGGCGGTGGAGGCGCAGCCCGTGCGGCTAGCGGCGGCTGAGCCGACCGGGGGCCCACCTGCAAAGTGAGCGCTTGAACACTGACCCGGATATTGCAGCCCGGTAGGCGAACTTCAGGGCATTGACGCGACAAGTGCTCCGCTGCCTGGGACGATGTCGATTGCACAATCAAGATCGGCCCAGCCAGAGGAGCACCTGACGGGTGAACGCTACCGCGATGTTGTTCGACGCCGGGGAGATCATCGCCCGCCCGCGCCGGGAGGCGGCCCGGGTGAGGGCCGAGATCGCGGACGAGGACGTGACTGGCGTCGCCGGGGTCGTGCTGTGGGGGCCGCTGCTGGACCGCTTGAACCTGGTCGAGGTGGCTGATGCCCGTCGGCTGCGCCCGATCGGCCCGGGTGGCTACACCGGCGGGGAGTGCTACCGGACCGTGGTCGAGGTGCTGTTGGCCGGCGGTGAGTTCCTCTCGGACCGGTCGCTGCTCGAAGGCGCCACCGAGGCGCTGCGCGGTCAGCACGCGTTCCCGTCCCACACGACGCTGTACCGGTTCTTGGCCGGCGCCGATCTCGGCCGGGCCCAGAAGGCCGCGGCGGTGAACCGCACCATGCTCGAGCGCGCCTGGGCGCTGGGCGCCGGACCCGTCGGCGGGGTGGTCACCATCGACCCGGACGCCACCCTGGTCGACACCTACGGGCCGGGCAAGGAGGGCTCGACGTTCACCTACCGGGGCGAGGTCGGCCTGTCCCCGCTGATCGGCATCTGCGGGGAGACCGGCGACGTCCTGGCCCTGCGGGCCCGGGGCGGCAACGCCCACCCGGGTCGAGCCAACGCCGGGTTCATCCGCGAATGCGTCGCCGCGATCCCCGCCGCGGTCCGTGCCACCAAGAACCTGTGGGTGCGGATCGACTCGGCCGGCTACCAGCACGACGTGTTCGCCACCTGCGAGTCCCTCGGCGCCGCGTTCACCATCACCGCCCCGCAGCGTTCCAACGTGCGAGCCGCGGTTCTCGCTCTGGCCGCCGATCCAGCCACGCAGTGGGTCCCGGCGCTGAACGCCGAAGCCGAGAAGGGCTCCGAGGTCGCCGAGACCACCATCGAGATCGGCCGACGAAAGAAGGACCGGCGGGTGCTGCGCCTCATCGTGCGCCGCCAACGCACCACCGCCGGGGACCAGTTGTCCCTCGACGATCTCGACGGGTGGCGCTTCCATGCCATCGTCACCAACCTGCCAGCCCTATTCGCTCCCGCCGCCGACGTCGAGGCCCACCACCGGTTGCGGGGCGGGATCCCAGAAGACACCATCCGCCAGCTGAAGGAGGACTTCGGGCTCATCCACGCCCCGGTGCAGAACTTCTTCGGGAACTGGCTGTGGTGGCACGCCTGCGCCCTGGCCCACAACGTGGCCCGCTGGATCCGAGATCACGTCCTACCCCGCGAGTTCCGCCGCTGCCGCGGCAAACGCCTGCGGCTGGCGTTCTTCAACGTCGCCACCCGCGTCGTGACCCACGCCCGACAGCTCCATCTGCGCATCCCCCGCTCTCACGCCTGGGCCGACGCCTTCATCGAAGCCCTCACCCGCATCCGAGCCCTACCCGCGTTCGCCTGAACCGGCCAGGCCCGCCGCACCACCCGCCCGGACAACCGAGTCGAGCACGGCCCCCGGCTCAGCACGCCCTCAAACCGACCGAGCCCACCGCCGCTCGCCCCCAGGCGCCCCACACCGCCGCCACGCGGAGACCAGCACCATCCCGGAGGCTCACTGCAATATCCGGGTCAGATCTCGACCCTCTGGCAGGTGTCCTCGTTCTGAAGTGTCGCCCACGGTCCGGACCTTCGGGACCGGCCTGACTTGATAGGAGCGTTGATCTCTCAAC
>DASUDP010000030.1:0-46762 GCA_036275535.1 Acidimicrobiales bacterium
TGCGGGTCTCCCCGTCGCCGTGTCCTTCACCGTGGAGACCGATGGTCGCCTGCCGTCCGGAGAGACGCTTGGTGATGCCATCTGTCATACCGACGATGCGACGCAAGCCGGCGCCGCCTACTTCATGGTCAACTGCGCGCACCCGTCGCACTTCGCACCCGTGCTGAACACGGAGGGCGACTGGCTCGAGCGGGTCAAGGCGATCCGGGCCAACGCGTCGAGGATGAACCATGCCGAGCTCGACAAGGCCCAGGAGCTCGACCGGGGCAACCCCGCCGAACTCGCTGATGAGTACCACGAGCTGGGTCTGGCGTTGCCGGATCTTCGGATCGTGGGTGGGTGCTGTGGCACCGACATCGAACACGTCACTGCGATCACCCGGGCACTGCTGCAGCGCGCCTGAAACGCGGTACCGAACCCCGCTCAGGCCGCGGTCGTGTTCGGCAGTCATGCCCCTTTGACCCTGACCCGACTTGGTGGACACCCGATCCTGGCGTGACGCCAGAGGAAGGAGGGCCACGTTGCCCGAACCACAGGGCGTTGCCGCTGCGCACACTCCGGAAGACAGCGGATGATGCCCGCGTCCGAAGAACTACCTACGTCGGTTCGATCCGAGAGTTCGACGATTCGCCCGATGGCGGGCGCTGTCTTCATCCGTACCGTCCGATTCGAGGCCGCCGTAGGGGCAGCCACGAGAGGACGAGCGACATGAGCAGCACCACCCACCCGCATGTGAAGGTGATCGAGGGGATGACGGCGGCGGCGATCAGCGGCGACAAGGACGCACTGGCCGAGATCTTCACCGACGACATGCAGTTCCACGTCCCCGGCCCGCTGCCCAAGGTCGGCGACCACGACGGCGTCGACGGCTTCACCGACGTGATCAGCACGATCTTCGAGCTCACCAGCGGTGACGTGAACATCGAAGCACTTCTCATCAGCGCCGATGACACCTGGGCGACCGAATGGGAGCACGCAGTGCTCGGTCGGGACGGCCAGAAGCTCGACACCCACAACGTCTTCTCCTATCGGTTCGAGGGCGATCGCATCGCCGAGATGTGGATGGTCTGCACGGCACCCGCCGGCAGCGAGGCGTTCTGGTCCTGAGGAAGACTCTCAGCGTGGGTGACGTCGAGCCGCTCGAACCGGACGAACTCGAGCGGCTCGCGTCCGCCGCGTATCTGGGCGGTCGGCGCGACGAGGGCTACGAGAGATGGGCCGCCGCCCACAACGCATACGCGGCGCGGGGCGACGTCGCCCGAGCGGCGCGGTGCGCGTTCTGGATCGCCTTCGGACTGCTGAACAGCGGCGAGCTGGCGCGGGGCGGTGGCTGGGTCGACCGGGCCCAGCGACTGCTCGACGAGGCGGGCCTCGACTGCGTGGAGCACGGCCACCTCCGCTACGCCGGCGGCCTGAAGGCCATCTTCAGCGGCGACGGTGAGACGGCCCACGCCGCCTTCACCACGGCCGTGCAAGTTGGCGACCGCTTCGGTGACATCGAGATCAGCACGCTGGCGCGCATCGGCGTCGGCCGTTGCCTCATCTACATGGGCGAAGTCGCCGCCGGCGTGGCACTGCTCGACGAGGCGATGGTGTCGGTCGGTGCCGAGGAGGTGTCCCCCATCGCGGTGGGCGACGCCTACTGCACGGTGATCGAAGGGTGCCACGAGGTGTTCGATGTGCGCCGCACCCATGAGTGGACCTCCGCGCTGAGCCGATGGTGTGACTCCCAACCGGACCTCGTGATGTACCGCGGGCACTGCTTGGTCCATCGGGCGGAGGTGATGCAGTTCCGCGGTGAGTGGTCCGACGCGATGGACGAGATCAAGCGCGCCGCCGACCGGCTGGTCGACCCCGGGCTGAGGATGATGGGCGCGGCCGTGTACCTGCGGGCCGAGCTGCACCGCCTGCGCGGTGAGTTCAACGACGCCGAGAACGCCTATCGCGAGGCGAACGAGCATGGCCGGAACCCGCAGCCCGGGTTGGCGTTGCTGCGGCTGGCGCAGCGGAACACGGACGCCGCTGTCGCGGCCATCCGACGGGTCGTCGACGAGGCCGACGGACCGATCGAGCGCATCGGCGTGCTCGGCCCCTTCGTCGAGATCGTGCTGGCTGCCGGAGACGTCGACGGCGCGCGCGCCGCCGCTGACGAGCTGACGCAGCTCTCCACGGAGCTGACCGCGCCGGTCGTGCAGGCCATGGCTGCGCACGCGTCGGGCGCCGTACTCGTTGCCGGCGGCGACGGCCGCGCCGCGCTGCAGCAGCTGCGCAAGGCGTGGACCATCTGGCGCGAGCTCGAAGCGCCATACGAAGCGGCTCGTACGCGGGTGCTTCTGTCACAGGCCTGCCGGCTGGTGGGTGACGACGATGGCGCGGAGATGGAGCTGGACGCGGCCCGCTCCACGTTCGATCAACTGGGAGCGGTGCCCGACCTCGCACGCGTCGACGCCATGTCGGAAGTGAAGGACACGGACGCGCCCGGTGGCCTCACCGCCCGTGAAGTCGAGGTGCTGCGCCTCGTGGCCAAAGGCAAGACCAACCGGGCCATCGCCGAGGAGCTCATCGTCAGCGAGAAGACGGTGGCCAGCCACCTGAGCCACATCTTCACGAAGCTCGACCTCACGTCGCGCGCCGCGGCAACGGCATTCGCCTACGAGAACGGCCTGGTCTGATCTTGCGCAGGGTGGGCGTGATCTCGTTCTCCATGACCAATCGTCGCACCAGCCGGAGCCGCGCTGGGGCGGTCGCACCGAGGGCGGATCATCTTCCACGGCGACCGTGGGAGCCAGGGCGAATTCGGGTCGCCGTCGCAACACCTCACCCCCGGAGGCGGTTCGACCATGTACAGGCACGAGCGGCGGTGCGAGCGATGCGCGGGAAGATCTGGTGGCCTGGGCCACCGTCGACGGCGCGTCGGAGGATCGAGTCGAGCTCTGGAAGGCGATCGGGCGAGGTCTGACGAGCGGGGATGTCGCCGCCTGCTCTCCGCCGGTCAGTCAGTCGGTCATGCGCAGCGCCACTGCGGGCCGCACGTGGGTCGCGGCGCGAGCTGGTAGAAGCGTGGCGGCGAGCGACACGCCGATGGTGAGCGCGGCGAGCATGACGACCTCGGCGATCGGGATGCTGAACGGGATCGTGTAGCCGAGCAGGTCGGTGCCGGTCACGACGTTGTACGCCGTCAGCACCGCCAGCGTCGAGCCGACGAGCGCGCCGACCACCGAGACGTAGGCAGCTTCGACGAGGAGCGTCAGGCCGACCTCGCCAGCTTGGAAGCCGAGAGAGCGCAGCACCCCGATCTCGCGCCGCCGGTCACGCACGGCTCGCACCATCACGACGCCGAGGCCGGCGATGCCGACGACGAGCCCGAGCCCGAGGTAGCCGCGGGCGAGCTGGAAGAACTGGTCCTCGATCGCGGCGGTGTCGGCGACGATGTCGGCGATCGCTTCGGCCTCGATCCCGAGCGTGGCGTTGTCGGCCATGAGCCGGCGCGCGATTGTGCCGGGGTCGGTGTCGGGCGTTACGGCGACGTACGCTCGGCTCGGCGCCGGCGCGGTGCCGAGCATCCCCGCCAGCGCGTCGCCGCTCACCAGCGCGCCGTTCAGCGCCAGATCGGTTCGGGCCAGGGCCGCGACGCGCAACATGCGGCGAGCACCCGAGAACGGGTCGACCACGAGGAACCGGCTGCCGATCGTGAGCGGCTCGCCGGTGGCATCGAGGTGAACCTGGGCGAAGATCGGGTCAACGATCGCGAGACCGGGATCGGCGAGGACTGCGCGGTACGCGTCGCGGTCGGTGCGGTAGCCGCCTCGCTCAGCGAGCGTCGGGGCGCCGATCTCGACGAGCCGCTCGTCGAACCCCGACAACAGCCAGGACGCAGGCGGCCGGTCGTCTGCGCCCGGCAGCGTGATGGGGACGGTCGCGAGCGGCGCCGTCGCCGATACGCCCGGCGCGGCGCCGATCGCGTCGAGCGCGCCGACGCTGCTCGCCGGCCACCGGGCGACGACCGCGAAGCCTCCCGACAGCTCACCGGTTGCGCTCGCGAGCTGCTTGTCGAACACACCGGCGAGCACAGTCACGAACGTCAGCGTGAACACCACGAGCGCGTACATCGCAACCGTGAGGCTCGTGCGCAGCTTGCGGGCGGTCGGGTGCGCGAGCCCGAGCCGCACCGCGAGCCACCGCCGGCCACGGGCGACACGAGCGAGGCCGCGTACGATCGCATCCTGCTCCTGGGTGAGGAGCGCGACCGCGGCGCCGGTCAGCACGACGCCTTGCAGCACGAACAAGTTGATGTCGGGGTCGGCGTCCATCTGCCGCAGCGAGATGCGCAGCGCCACGGCGGCCCACCCGATGACCGCGAGCGAGGCGAGCGGCACGGCCCAGGCGGCGCGCCGCCGGCCGGTCACGACCGCGACCGCGAGCGCGATCACCACGAGGATGGGGCCCAGCAGCGTGCCGTACGGCTCCTCGGCACCTAGCGCGGCGACCGACCACACCGCCGCTGCGACCACGCCGGCCAGCGCCACGGGGGCAGCGAATCGGGGCTGCTGACGAGGCGGTTCGGGCGCGTCGCGGATCGCTCGGATCACGTTGAGGCGGGCGATGCGCACGCTGGCCGACACGACGGTCGCGACCGAGATTGCCAGGCCGAGCGCGAAGCCGATCACCAGGCTCGACCAGTCGACCGAGAAGCTGAGCCGCAACCCGAGGTCGTCACCGAGGCGCTCGATCGCTCGGGCTACGAACGCCACGATCGCCCGGCCGAGCGCCACTCCCGCGCCGGCGCCGGCGAGCGACGCCACGAGCGCGTACAGCCAGCCTTCCGCCGCGAACGTCGCCACGAGCAGCGACCGCCGCATCCCGAGCGCCCGCAGGGTCCCGAGCTCCGACCGGCGTTCGTCGGCGAGCATCACGAAGAGGTTGACGAGCAGGAGCACGCCCGCGAGCGTGCCGAACGCGCCCATCGCCGCGAACAGGTCACCGAGGTCGCGGCTGGTCTCCGCGGCGGTGGCGAGCACCTCTTGTTTGAGCGGCACGACCGGGGGCGACGCGGGACCGAGCGCCCCCTGCAGGGCGCGGGTGACGCGTTCGGTGTGTTGCGCGCCGGCGGTCACTCCGCCGGGGTTCGAGACGGCAACCACGCGCTCGGGCGGGATGAACGCCGCCGGTCCCGACGTGCCGAGCGTAGCGACGGCCATCGCGTCGATGGTCCCGGGCGCCAGGAACACGTTGCGCGATCGGCTCGCTGCGCTGGTCGTCCCCCGGAACCCGGCGACGCCGTGGGTCGGCACGACCCGGGCGACCGTGAACGCCCGCTGCTGCCCGTAGGCGTGCACCGTGAGCTCGTCACCTCGTGCCACGTCGAGCGCGTCGGCGACGTCGCGGTTGACGACGGCCTCTCCCGGGCCGGGTGTCGGTCCGGACAGCCCCGACGCGGCGGGGTCCCGCCCGAAGCGCGCCGCAGCCTCCAGATCGGCCTCGACAGCCTGGGCTCCGCCAAGGACTCGCAGCTCCTGCGCCGGGCCCGCCGAGACCGTCACGGCCGCGACCTCGAGTCCGAGCACGCCGTCGGCGGTGCCGTTTGCGACCAGCTTCCGCCCGGCGGCGAGCAGGTCCGGGTAGGCAGCCGGGTCGCGTGTCGACACCACCTCGTCGATCGGACCGAGATGCCGGAACGCGACCTGGCGGATCGACCAGTCGAGCGTGTCGGCTACGACCAGCGATCCCGTGATGATGGCGGCGCCGAACAGCGAGCCGACGACGACGAGCACCGTCTCCACCGGGCGGCGTAGCGAGTTGCGCGCCGCGAGACGGCGTACGAGGGGCCGGCGCGCGAGCACGATCAGGAACGGCGCGACGACGGCGGCGGCGAGGACGAGCGCCGCGGTCACGTCGCGCCGTCATCGAGCCCGAGGGCCTGAGCAGGCGACGCGCGGGTCGGGGGCCCGTCGTCGTCCACGATGGCGCCGTCGAGCATCCGGACGCGGCGATGGGCGACGGCACCCACCCGCTCGTCGTGGGTGACCAGGACCATGGTCATCCCGTCCGAGTTGAGGTCGCGCAGCAGCGCGACAACCTGCTGCGCGGTCTCGGAGTCGAGGTTGCCTGTGGGCTCGTCGGCCCAGACCAGCCGGGGCCGCCCGACGATCGCGCGGGCGATCGCCACCCGTTGCTGCTCGCCGCCGGACAGTTCGGCGGGGCGGTGCCGGACCCGGTGCCCGAGGCCCATGCGGTCGAGGGCGGTCATCGCCAGCTGCCGCGCCTCACGCTCGGTCACGCCCGCCAGCAGCAACGGGAGCTCGACGTTCTCGACCGCGCTGAACACGGCGATGAGGTTGAACGCCTGGAAGACGAACCCCATGCTGGACGCCCGGTGACGGGTGCGTTCCGCGTCCCGCATGCGCTGGATGTCGCGGCCCTCGAGCAGCACCTGCCCGGCGTCGATGTCGTCGAGCCCCGACAAGCAGTTGAGCAATGTCGTCTTCCCCGAGCCAGACGGGCCGAGGACCGCGACGAAGTCGCCGTCCCGCACCGAGAAGTCGATCCCGTCGAGCGCGACGACTTCGGCCGACGCGGTGCGGTAGACCTTGCGGACACCCGTCGCGACCAACAGGTCCGGTTCCATGATCGGATAGTAGGAGAAGCACGAGGGCGCGCCGCCGTGCCCGGTCGGCTCCCTGTCCTACCGGCTGGGAAACGCGCGGCGCAGGTGGTCGAGTTCGTCGGCGCGGAACCCGGCCCGATGGCGTGTGGCCCGGGTCGAGCCGGCCGCACAAACAGCGGCCGAGCCGCGCGCGGTCCGCGGCGTCGCGAGCAGCACAGCGATCGCCCAGGTTGCAGCGGAGACCACCATGACTGCGTCCCTATCGACGGGAAGGGTCGCTCTCACGGGCTGATCTGGCGCGCCCGATCGTCATCATCGCGGTGACCCTCAGCGCCGATTACGGGCGTTCCTGCTCTGGCGCGGCATCGGATGGTTCGCTGGCGAGCACGCTCGGATCGATGTTCTGGTTGAGGTGGAAGATGTTGGCGGGGTCGTAGCGGCGTTTCAGTTCGACGAGTCGCTCGTAGTTGGAGCCGTAGGCGTCTCGGGTGTAGCCGGCGTCGTCGGCGGAGAGGTAGTTGACGTAGCGACGCTTGGCCATGTGGGGTCGAAGGGCTTCGAATGTCTCGCGGGTCCAGGCGATGTTGGGCTCGGTGTCGGCGGGGTCCGCCCATTGGCTGAGGAGCAGAAGGTTGTGGCCCGGTTCTCGGTGGGGGTAGGCGGTGGCTGCCGATGCGACGCGTGAGGCTGCGCCGCCCATCGATTCGAGGACGCAGAACGACATGGGTGACGGACACTGTTCGAACTGGTCGATCAACACCCGGGCGGCCTCGTCGGACAGGTCGGTGAAGAAGGCGGACTTCCAGTAGTTCAGCGCGCCGGGCGGGAAGCTCTCGTCGATCTGGCGGTTCTGATCGACGTAGGACCTGGGCCCGATGGAGTCGACAAGCGGCGTGTCGAGTTGGCGCACGGACTTGATGTCTGCTTCGGCTTGGTCGAGGTCGCCGCAGTGACACACGACGATCGCGGCGACCTTGGTGGAGGGGTCGGGGCTCAGCAATCCGCATTGCACGCCGAGCTCGTCGGGTGCCTCCTCGGTAAGCCGCCGGTAGGCGTCGATGACAGCGTCAGCGCCTGTCAGCGGGAACGCCAACGATCCGCCGAGCACCGTGGTGACCGGATGCAGGCGATAGGTGAATGAGGTGACGACGCCGAAGTTCCCGCCGCCGCCGCGCAGCGCCCAGAACAGATCGGCGTTGTCGTGTTCGCTGGCATCGAGCACGTGCCCGTCTGCGGTGACGACCTCGGCCGCCAGCAGGTTGTCGACGGAGAGCCCGTACTTTCCCTGGAGCCAGCCGTACCCGCCGCCGAGGGTCAGGCCGGAGATGCCGGTCGTCGACACGATGCCCCCGGTCGTCGCCAGGCCGTGCGTGGCGGTGGCGATGTTGAACTCGCCCCACGTGAGGCCCGGCTGGGCGCGGACGGTGCGCGCCCCGGGGTCGACCACGATCTGCTTCATCGGTGACAGATCGATCATGACGCCACCCTCGGTCACGGCCTTGCCGGCGACGTTGTGTCCGCCGCCTCGAACCGAGATCTCGAGCGAATCCTTGCGGGCACGGGCGACTGCTGCGGCGACATCGGCCGCGGTTCGACAGCGCGCGATGAGTGCCGGTCGCTTGTCGATGAGGCCGTTGTGAAGGCGGCGAGCCTCGTCATAGCCGGCGTCGTTCGGCCGCAGGATCTCAAGGTCGTGGTCGCTCATGGCCTCATCGTGATGGAAGGGCGTGTCACCTGCGTGTCAGCCACATAGCGTGGGGCCGTGCTTCGCTATCGGCTTCTCGGGCCGCTCGAAGTGGCAGACGACGACCGACCGATCGCCCTTCCCAGCGCCCAGCAGCGGCTGTTGCTGGCGATGCTGTTGGTCGAGGCGGGACGGACGGTCCAGGCCAGTGCCTTGATCGACGGGCTGTGGGGCGACCGCCTCCCGACTGACCCGGCGGCCGCGTTGCGGACCCAGGTTTCGAGGCTTCGCCGCCGCTTGGGGGCACGAGCGAGTGACGTGATCACCGTTGACGTGGGCTATCGGCTCGTGGTGTGTGAGGGCTGTCTCGACACTCAGGTGTTCGAGCGTCTTGTGGCCAAAGGTGATGTCGATGACGCCCTTGCACTGTGGCGAGGTCCGGCGTTGGGAGAGTTCGCCGACCGCGACTTCGCAGCCGCCGCGGCGGCTCGGCTCGATGAGCTGTGGCTCGGAGCCCGGGAGCGTCGCGCCGCGAACGCGTTGGCCGACGGACGCGTCAACGACGCGGTCGCCGACCTCGAAGCATTGATCTCCGAGCGCCCTGAGCGTGAACGGGCGCGCCAGTCGTTGATGGAAGCGCTCTACCGTGCCGGCCGGCAGACCGACGCCCTCGCGGTCTTCGACGAGTGGCGCCGGGAGCTGGCCGAGCATGGCCTCGAGCCCGGACCGGCGCTCGTCGAGCTCGAGCGTCGGATTCTGCGACACCAGCTGCCCGCGGCCGGACGCGCGCTCCCCGTCCCCGCGAGCAGCTTCGTGGGCCGCGACCGCGACATCGCCGCCGTCGCGGCCACCCTCGGCGTGGCCCGCATCGTGACCCTGTGCGGCCCCGGCGGCGTGGGCAAGACACGACTCGCCCTCGAGCTCTCGCGCCGGCTGTCTGGCCTCTACCCCGACGGCGTACGGTTCTGTGACCTCAGCGCGTTCCGCCGGGCTGGTCAGGTCGAGCGGGGCATCGCCGCCGCCGTCGGAGCTGCCGACTCACCGCCGCGCCATCCCCGAGATCGACTGGTCGACCAGCTCGTCGACCGACTGGCCAGCCGTCGCCTGTTGCTCGTCCTCGACAACTGCGAGCACCTATCGAGCCCGGTGGCGCGCGTCGTCGATGAGATCGTCAGCCACACCGATGGGGTCACCGTGCTGGCCACCAGCCGCGAGCGACTCGGGTCGAACGGAGAGATCGTCCAGCCGGTCGAACCCCTCGACGCGGCGGAAGCGACTTCGCTGTTCGTCGACCGGGCCCGAGCGGTCGACCCGGCGTTCGCGCTCGACGAGCTCAGCGTGCAGCAGATCTGCGCCCGCCTCGATCGGTTGCCCTTGGCGATCGAGCTCGCCGCCGCGTGCATGAACGCAACGACGGCGTCGGAGCTCGTGACCGCACTCGACGACCCACTCGGACTGCTCACGTTGGGATCGCGGACGACGGCGCGGCACGGATCACTCGGCGCCGTCATCGACTGGTCCTACGAGCGGCTGAGCGCCAGCGAACGAGCCGCCTTCGACAGGTTCGCCGTGTTCGCCGGGCGAGTCGACGTTGACGCGGCTACCACGGTCACGGGCGCGTCCCTCGGCGTGCTCGTGAGCCTCGTGGATCGATCGCTGCTCACCGCCTACCGCGCCGGCGTCACCCAGTACTCGATGCTCCAAACGCTGCGCGACTTCGCCCTGGCGCGTCTCGACCAGCGAGCCGAGCTCGACGTCGCACGTCAAGGGCACGCCGCCTGGGCCCTCAGCCTCGCCGAACGGGCCGCCGCCGATCTCTCAGGACCCGACGAACCGGAATGGGCCGCCCGAGTCGCCCGTCACATCGACGAGTTCCGCGCCGCGCACGAATGGTTCGTCGGACACGATCCCGAATCCGCGCTCAGGCTGTCAGCCGCACTGCACCCCTGGGCGTTCTGGCGCGGAAGATCGGACGTATTTCGCATGGCCGAAGTCGCCGCTGCCGCCGCGTCGACCGCGTCGCCGTGGTGGGCCGATGTCGTATCATCGGCGGCCGTCGGCGCATGGCAACGCGGTGACCTCGCCGCAGCCGAAGCGGGAGCGCAGGCCGCCGCCGGCCATCGCCGAGGGGTCGAAGTACTCGCCGACGTAGCGTTTCTGCGCGGCGACCTTATTCGCGCCCGCACCCTGTTCCTTCAGGGGGCGGCCCAAGCCGAAGCGGCGGGCGACACCCTTCAAGTCGTATGGGATCTCGGGAGCGCCGCTCTCGCGCTCCACTACGGCGGCCAGGCTGTCGACGGCGAACCAGCCCGCGTCCTGACCATCGCCGACGAATGTGGGAGTCCATCGGCGCGAGCGTTCGCTCGCTTCGTACTCGGCGAAGTCAAGGCGAGTGAACACGAACTCCGAACCGCCATCGAACTGGCGGAACAGGCAGGCAGCGACTTTCTGAGCAACCTCGCCGTCGTGAGTCTGGCCGCAGCGACAGCCCGAAAGGGCGACACCAGACCGGCGCTCGACTACTACGAGCAGGCCATCCGAACCTGGCAACAAGTCGGCGCCTGGTCGCCGCTGTGGGTCACCTTGCGCACCTTCACTCGCTTCCTAGCCGACCTCGGCCTGAACGACGCCGCCGCCGCCCTCCACGGCGCAACGCACTGCCCCCGCACCGGTCCAGTGCCCTACGGCGCCGACTCGGCAATGATGCAAGACACCGCCAAGACGTTGCTCCAACGATTGGGCCAACGCGACTTCGACACTCACGTCACCCAAGGCGCCGGGCTCACTGACGACGAAGTCGTCACATTGGCCCTCCAAGCCCTACACCGAGCCCGCGATGCCGAACACCACCAGGTCAGTGGCGACGACGCGCTGAACACCAGTTGAGCAATCGGGACCAGCGGCTCGCCCCAAGAGAGAACCGGCGACCATCGCCGACGATCACGACACACATATCGACGGTGCGCGCGCCCGGCTGCCGCGACCGAATGCTCCGGGTCTTCGAGCCGCTGTCGTTCAGTATGGGGTGATCCTCGTCTGTCGGCCGCGTGAGGGGGATCGCCGTGTCGGTTGAGCGCAACGGTTCGACGCGGGGCGAGACGCCGGCCATCGCCGGTCCGTTCAGATCTTCGACGTCGCCACGCTGGCGACCCACGCCAAGAACCGAACAGCGTCGGGTAGCCCACCCTCGCGCTGGCGCTGGGCCTCCCCCCTCTCCGTGGAGAGGGGGGAGGCCCAGCTCGGGCTTCGCGCCAGATTGTCGCTGAGTTTCGCGATACAATATTGCCTACGTGGAGATCTTCAGCTCCGCCCGTAGACACGGAATCGCCGATGACGACCTCCGGCACGCAGTCGAGCACGCCCTCGCGGTTGGTGAGCAGGACGACGGCAAGGTCCTGTACCTGGGCGCCGATCGTGCGGGGAACTTGCTCGAGGTGGTGTCGGTGGTCCGCCACGACGGGTCCGAGGTCGTGATCCACGCCATGCGCATGCGCGCCAAGTATGAGCCGTTCCTCCGCGATGAAGGAGGCAGCGATGCCTGAACGCAAGTCCTATGGCCGCTCCAAGGCTGGAGTCGAGCTGACCGACGAGGTCCTAGAGCGGATGGCCGATGACGCCGAAGCGGGCCTCGACGTCTCGAGGCTGCGTCGTCGTCCTGGGCGGCCGGCGATGGGCTCTGGCCCCGCCGAGTCGTTTCCGGTCCGGCTCGAGCCGGAGCTTCGCCAAGCGCTCGATGAGCGGGCCGCTCAGGACGAGACGACCCCGTCGGAGATCGTCCGTGAGGCGTTGCGGCGCTTCTTGAAGGTCACCTGAGCTGGGTCATCGGGCGGCGCCGGCCAGGAACGCGGCGACCACGTAGGTGGCGTGGCGGTCGAGCCGGTCACCGGTGGTGGCGAGGAAGGATCGGCCCTTCGACCCGTTCGCCGATCGCCAGGTCGATGGCGCGGGCGGTGCGCGGCGCGAGCGGGACGATGACGGTCTTGCCACCTTGCGGACCACGGTGAGGGTGCGGTGTCCGCGTTCGATGCCGAGCGCTTCGATGTCGGCGCCCAGTGCTTCGCTGACCCGCAACCCGTTGATGGCCAGCAGCGAGATCAGGGCATGGTCGCGCGCCGACGCCAGTCCGGCGGCGACGAGGAGCGCGCCGACCTCGTTGCGGTCCAGGCCGGTGGCGTGGGACCCATAGTCGATCCGCGGGCGCCGCACGTGTGCAGCTGGTGACGGCGACAGCAGCCCCTCCTCATCCGCGTAGCGGTAGAAGCCGGCGACGGTCGACAGGCGTCGCGCCACCGTGGCCGTGGCCCGTCCTCGAGCTTCGAGGTTCGAGGTTCGAAGCACTCGATGTCCGCCCGCCTCACGGCGAACAGCCTGAGTTCGTGCTGCTCACACCACGCCACGAACTGACGCAAGTCCAGGGCGTGGGCGTCGCCGGTCTGGCCGCGGTAGCCGGCCAGGAACGCACCGAGCGCGTAGCGCTCCACATCGGAGAACTGGGGATCGAGGATCGCGACCTCCGTCGAATGGGGTCGGACTCGTCGTTGTCATGTCGCACCTCCAGGTCAATCGGGACCCGGAGGAGCTGGCGCCTCCGGGGCTCTCCTGGGTCGAGGTCAGGGGTGGTCCCAGAAGAGGGCGAGGGCGATGCCGTCGGGGTCGTTGAAGTTCACGATGGCGCCGGTCGGGATCGGGATCGCGCCGGAGTGCTCGACGCCCGCTGCGGTGAGCCGGGCGGCCCAGTAGTCGAGGTCGTTGTGTGAGCCGACACCGAAGGCGAGGTGGTCGAGTCCTGGTCGCCTGGGGTCGAAGCGGTGACCGTCGCCGGTGGCGTGCTCGACCAGCGCCACGCTGTAGCCGCCGGCGGGGAAGCGCAGGATGGCCGCCTTGCGGCCGGCGTCGTCTTCTTGGAAGGCAGTTTCGAAGCCGAGCACCTCGCTGTACCAGGCGGCGCTGGCGTCACGGTCGCGCACCGTGAGCGCGACGTGATGGATGGCGTTCAGCCGCCGATCGAGTGTCGATTCCAGCACTCGCATGGTTCAGTCGTCGGGGCCGAGCGGCGGGCCGACGATCTCGGCGTCATAGGGGCCGATGGCCGCCAGCAGCCGGGGGATGTCGGGTTCGGCGGCCGGCGGCAGCTCGAGGAGCGGCGCCGGATCGCTCGAATCGAGGTGGAACTGCTCGAAGCCGGCCGGGGTGAGCAGTTCCAGGAGTCGGACGCGCTCGCTGTCGACCCGGAAGGTGTGCGGGACGTCGCGGGGCAGCCACACGAACCCGCCGGCGCCCACCTCGACGCGCTCGTCGCCCACCACGGCCGTGATGGCCCCGTCGAGCACCAGCAGGGCGGAGTCCTCCCGATGGTGCACGTGGCGCGGGGGCGAGAAGCCGTGCCCGGCCTGTTGTTCGAACACGGCCAGCTGGCCACCGGTGTCGGCCCCGTCCGCCACGATCCGCAGCAACGTCCCCAGGAACCAGCGGTCCTTCTCCGTCGCCGGCACGGTCATCGCCATCTGTTCGCTCCCTTCGCTAGAGTTATGCCTCATTGATAGAGTTAAACTCTATTCTCCGACTGATACTCTCGTTCTCGTGCCGGAGCCTGTCAAGACGAAGTTCCCGAGGCGGGAGAAGAAGGCGCGCGCCACCCGGTTGGCGATCCTCGCCGCCGCCCGCCAGCTGTTCGTGGCCGGTGGCTACGGCGCTACCACCATCCAGGCCATCGCCGATGAGGCCGACGTGGCCGTGCAGACCGTCTATGCCGTGTTCGGCAACAAGCGCGCCATTCTCGCCGAGCTCGTCGACGACGCCATCGCCGGCGACGACGCCGAGATCGTCGTCAACGACCGCGAATGGATGCGCCCCGTGTGGGAAGCGCCCACCGCGGCGGAGCGCCTCCAGGCCTACGCGGCGGCGGTGCGCAGGATCATGGACCGCGCCGCCGACGTCTTCGCCGTCGTGGCCGCCGCCGCCACCACCGACCCCGACGCCGTCGAGCTCGCCGACACCACCGAGACGCGCCGCCGCGCCGGCGCCACCTCGGTCATCGAATCCGTCCGCACCGTCTGCAAACTGAGGCCCGGCCTCAGCACCCAACGGGCCATCGACCTGCTGTGGCTGCTCAACAGCCCCGCCGTCTACACCCACCTTGTCCGCCGCGCCGGCTGGACCCCCGACCAGTACGAGGCATGGCTCGCCGAGGCCATGGTCAACGAACTCCTCAGCGAGAACGAACCCCCCGGCTCACGAAGCGACCTCCCCGCGCACGCGGCGTCCCCAAACCCCTCTGACCGCAAAGCAGGACGGACACCGACACGGCGCACGTAACGATGGTGCGGCGCGCCCGGCTGCCGCGACCGAATGCTCCGGGTCGGAGAGCCGCTGTCGTTCGATATGGGGTGATCCTCGTCTCGTCGGCCGCGTGAGGGGGATCGCCCAGTCGGTTGAGCGCAACGGTTCGACGCGGGCGAGAGGCCGGCTACAGCCCTGGTTTGCGTCTGAACTTACTGAGTTGCGGGGCGAGCGCAGTTACGGGGCGAGCGCAGCGCACGGCTCGCGCCTCGACGCCTCCCGGACCTCTTGGCCGAGCTTGCTCCATGGACCACCAGACGAGGTGGCCGACGCCGGGGGCTGAGCCAGGGCAGGCGCTGTGCTGCTGTCCGGGAGACGGAACGAGCCCACCGCCGCAGCGGTGGACTCGGGGGGCGCTCCGTCGAACGGGGCAGCGGATGGTGGTTGGCGCGGGCGGTCAGACGCCGTGCTCGAGGAAGGCGGCCAGGCCGGCGTTGGCCTGGTCCTGCTCTTCGAGGTGGATGACGAGGCCCACACCGCCGACGAGGGCGAGCATCGTGCCGGCCACGAGGCCCCACGAGGCGATGAGCCCGAGGGCGCCGGCCAGGAAGAGAACAGCAGCGGAGGCAAGGATTCCGACGGAGATGCGCATTGGATGCTCCTGGGGGGCGGGAGAGGAAGCGGGACTGCTGCGGTCGTACCCTCCGCCCAGGGGCGCCATACGTGGACGAGCGATGTCGGCGGCGGTCAGGTGCCGGCGAGATGCGCGACGTCGTTGTAGCCGTGCAGCGACGGGGTGCGACCGGCCACCGCGATCCGGGTGATGGAGGCGGGGGCGCTGTACATCCGCCACACGATCCGGTCGTCGGCGCCGAGGGCCCACGCCACCGCGGCCTTGATGGGCGAGACGTGCGTCACGACGACCACGTCCGCGTCCCGGGCCTCCTCGACGAGCTCCTGGCAGGCGGGGCGGACCCGCTGGGCCAGGGCGGCCAGCGACTCCCCCCCAGGAGGCGCCCAGTCGAGGTCGGCGCGCCAGGCAGCCCAGGTGGCCTCCGGGACCTCGGCCATCGGCACGCCGTCGAGGTCGCCGTAGTCCAGCTCGGCCCAGCGCTCGTCGATCGTCACCGGCGGGCCGAGGCGCTCGGCCGTCTGGCGGGTGCGGGCCAGCGGGCTGCAGATCACCCGCTGCGCCCCGCCCAGCACCGCGGCGAGGGCATCGGCCTGGCGCCGGCCGGTGTCGTCGAGCTCGGGGTCGAGGCGCCGACCGAGGAGCCGTCCCGCCGCGTTGGCCTGGGTGCGGCCGTGGCGGACGACGATCAGCACGGCGCGGTCACGGCACGATGTCCCGGCCGACCCGGCCCGTCGAGAGGAACAGGGCGCGGCGCTCGGGCTCCTCGAGGCGGAACCGGTGCCAGCCCCACCACGTCGCCGCCGCACCAACCAGCTCGAACAGCACGTTCAGCCCGCCTCGGCCGAGCTCGGGCAGCTCCGAGCGCGACCAGGAGGACCCGAGGAAGGGCCACCAGAAGCCGTGGCTGTCGGCCCACGCCCCGTCGAGCACCTGGTGCACGAGCACCCCGATGGGCAGCCCGAGCAGCCGCCGTTGCACGAGGCGTCGCCCCCGGAAGGCGAGCATGACCACCGCCAGCAGCGCAGCGGCCCCGGTGAGGCTGTGCAAGATCCGTGGCTCGCCGAACGGCAACTCGACGAGGGGTAGGACAGCGCCGGCGGCGACGACTCGGTAGTCCGCTGCGGGGCTGCGGAACACCGCCCAGACGAGCAGGATCGAGGGCGCGACGAACCACAGCAGCATGGGCAGAGCTAGCGGGCCAGGAGGCGGCCGCACTCCTCGCAGTGCACTGAGGCCTCGACGGGGAGCTTCTTGATGCGGTCGACCTCCACGGCCGACAGGGCGAGGTGGCAGCCCCCGCAGTGCCCGCTGACGAGACGGGCGATGGCGATCCCGCCGGTGTGCGGCCGGAGCTGCTCGTACTCGGCCAGGAGCTCGGGTTCCACGGTCTCGACGAGCTCGCCTCGCTCGGTCCGCACGGTGGCCAGCTCCTCCTCGATCGCCACCTCGTCCTCGGCGATCTGGGCCCGCAGGGTGCCGGCGCGCTCGTCGAGGCCGGCCCGCTCCTGGGCCAGGCGGGCCAGGTCGGCGTCGACCGGCTCCAGCTGCTCCATGAGCTCGAGCTCCTGGTCCTCCAGCTGCGAGACCCGACGCCTCAGCGATCCGATCTCCTCTTGCAGCGCCTGGAGCTCCCTCGGGTTCCCGATCGTCCCGCCGTAGAGCATGGCGTCGTGCTGCGCCGCCTTGGCGTTGATGGAGGCGATCTCGTCCTCGAGGCGCTGCTGCGAGCGGGCCAGGTCGTGGCGGGTGGCCTGGACCTCGGCCGCCCGCTGCTCGAGCTTGGCCAGCTCGGCCATCGCGCCGTCGAGCTCGGCCCGGGCCGGCAGGGTCCGGCGACGGTGCTCGAGCTGGTCGATGCGGGTGTCGTGCTCCTGTACGGCGAGCAGGGCGTCCCAGCGGCTCATCGGTCCCTCATGCACGTCGATGCCATGGGGGCATCCTCCCACGCCCGCTCAGCCGGGGGGCGGGTCGGCCGGAACCGGCGGCGGGGTCGAGGGGGCGGCCGTCGTGGTGGTCGCGGCGGGAACCGTCGTCGTCGCTCCTCCGCCGCCGGTGTCCGCGGTGGTGGTCGTGGTGGCCGACCCGGAGGAGCTGGGCCGGCGGGCCTTCGGCTTCGACGAGGTGCTGCCACCGGCCTTGTCGACCGAGCGGTCGAGGCGCAGCGAGTGGCCGGCGCGAGTCCTGGGAGGCGCGGGGAAGTCGCGCGTGGGCAGACCCTGGTGCCAGGCCCGCATGTAGCGGCCCCAGATCTCGGCCGGGTAGCTGCCGCCGGTGATGCCCCGCCCGCCGATCTTGACCTCGAAGTTGTCGTCTGGGGACCCCATCCACACCGCGGTGGCGAGGTAGGGGGTGAACCCGACGAACCAGCCGTTGCCGCTGTTCTGGGCAGTGCCCGTCTTGCCGGCGGCGTGCTGACCCGGAATCCGGGCTCGGGTGCCGGTGCCGCTCTGCACGTTCTGCTCGAGCACGTCGGCGGCCAGCCGGGCGCTCTCCGGGGTGGAGGCTCGGCGCGGGTTCGGGGTGTGCTGGAAGATGAGCTGACCGGAGCGGTCTTCCACCCGGTCGATGTAGTACGGCGGGTTCAGCTCGCCGTCGTTAGCGATGGACGACACCGCCGCGGCCATGTCGAGCGGGTACACCTCCTGGGTGCCCAGCGGCATCGACACCACGTCCTGGATCGGCGTGGTGATGCCCATCCGCCGGGCCTGCTCCGCCACGCGGTCGGTCCCCACGATCTGGCCGAGCCGCACGAAGGCGCAGTTGGAGGACCGCAGGGTCTGCTGGGTGATCGTGCCACTCCCGCCGCGGCTGTTGTCGAAGTTCTCCACCACGTACGGGTCGGGGTTGAGCCCCGGGATCCCGGTGAAGGAGCACGGACCGGAGCCGCTGACGGTGTCGTTCGGCACGTAGCCGGCTTCGAGCAGGGCCATCAGCACGAAGACCTTGAAGGTCGAGCCGCCCGAGCGAAGGCCCTGGGTGGTGACGTTGAACTTGTTCTTCTCGAAGCCGCTGCCGCCCACCATGGCCCGGATGGCTCCCGTGCTCGGCTCCACCGACACCACCGCCCCCGTGGCGAAGCGATCCGCCCCCGTGAACGGGTTGGGGGCGAGGGGGATCGTCGCCGGTGCCGCGTCCTTGGGGGCCAGCTCGGCGATCACGTCGTTGCGGGCCTGGAGGGCCATCGACTGGGCGCGGGGATCGAGCGTGGTGTGGATCTGGAGGCCGCCTCGGAACACGGCGTACTCCCGCTCCTCCCGGGTGGCGCCGAGGCGGACGTCGTCGAGGAGGAGCTGCTTCACCTCTTCGACGAAGTAGGTGTCGGGCTGAGGCAGGATCTGGTTGATCTTGTCCGGCAGCGGTATCTGGGCCAGCTGGTCGGCCTCGGCCTCCGTGATGCGCCCGAAGGTGACGAGCCGTCGCAGCGCCAGGTTGCGGCGCTCGAGCGACGCCTCAGGGTGCCGGATCGGGTCGAAGGCGGACGGGTTGGCGATCATCCCGGCCAAGAAGGCGGCCTGGGCGATGTCGAGCTCGGCCACGCTCACGCCGAAGTAGGTCTCCGCTCCGGCCTGCATGCCATAGGCGCCGTTCCCGAGGTACACGGTGTTGAGGTATCGCTCGAGGATCTCGTCCTTGGTCATGACGTCCTCGAGGCGGCGGGCCAGCACCGCCTCGCGGGCCTTGCGCCCGATCGTCTGCTCCGAGCCGACGAGCTCGTTCTTCACCAGCTGCTGCGTGATCGTCGACCCGCCCTGGACGGTGCTGCCCGACTCGACGTTGGCCGTGAGGGCGCGCAGCATGGCCCGCAGGTTCACGCCCTTGTGGGCGTAGAAGTCCGCGTCTTCGACCGCCATCACGGCATCGGACACGTGGGTGGGGATGAACGCCAGCGGCACCGGCTGACGGTCGACGTCGGCCCGCAGCGTGGCCAGCAACGAGCCGTCGGCGGCGAAAACGTACGAGCGCTGGTCGAGCGGGCCGAGGTCGATGGGGCGCTCCTGGGAGCTCCCCGCGCTCTGGAGCTGCCGGGCCGCCGGCACGAGGGCCACCCCGGTCATGGCCAGACCCAGCCCCGAGAGCACCGTGATGAGGGAAAGGCGGAGGAGCAGGCGCACGACGAGGGGGGCGCGGCGCCCTACGGCACCGCCGCCGGTCCCATGGTAGGCGGGCCGTCCACCCCCGCCGGCGCGCCTCACGGGCGGGGGTAGCGTCGGGCGCCATGGCCCACCCCCGACGGTTCCGGTTCGGCATCCAGCTCCACTCCGCGGCCACCGGCGAGGACTGGGCGGCCCTCGCCCGCCGGGCGGAGGACCTCGGCTACGCCACCCTGTTCCTGCCCGATCACTTCGGCGACCAGCTGGCCCCGGTGCCGGCGCTGATGGCCGCCGCCGACGCCACGACGGAGCTCCGCGTCGGCACCCTCGTGTTCGACAACGACTACAAGCACCCTGTCGTGCTGGCCAAGGAGCTGGCCACGATCGACCGCCTGTCCGGCGGCCGGCTGGAGGTCGGGCTCGGCGCCGGGTGGATGCGAAGCGACTACGACCAGTCTGGGATCCCCATGGACCCGCCCCGCGTGCGGGTCGACCGCATGGAGGAGGGCATCGCGGTGCTCAGGGGCTGCTTCGGCCCGGGGCCGTTCAGCTTCGAGGGCAGGCACTACCGGATCACCGGCTACGACGGGCGGCCGAAGCCGCAGCAGGACCCGCCGCCGATCATCATCGGGGGCGGCGCCCGTCGGGTGCTGTCGATCGCCGGTCGCGAGGCGGACATCGTCGGCATCAACCCCTCGATCCACAGCGGACAGGTCGATGCCGCCGCCGCCCGGGACGGGGTGGCCACGCAGACCGACGAGAAGATCCGGTGGGTCCGGGAGGCCGCCGGCGACCGTTACGCGAACCTCGAGATCAACATGCTCCAGTTCGCCGGGATCGTCACCGACGACCGCGCCGGGACGGCCGAGATGATGGCGCCCCTGTTCGGGCTGCCCCCGGAGGAGGTCGAGACGTACCCCCACGCCTGCATCGGGTCGGTGGAGCAGATCGTCGAGGACCTCCATGCCCGCCGGGAGCGCTGGGACGTCTCGTACGTCGTGTTCCAGGGCGACTCCATGGAGGCGATGGCGCCCGTCGTGGCGGCCCTGCGCGGCGGCTGACCGGGGGCGATTGCACGATGACGACGCGCCGCGAGCTGACGCTCGGCCTGGCCGGGGCGGGGTGGATGGCAGGGGTGCACGCCTATGCCGCCGCCCAGATCCCGGGGTTGCACATCGCCAAGGTCGCCTCCCGCAGCCCGGAGCGGGCCCAGGCCACCGCCGAGCGCATCGGGGCGCAGGCGGTGCCCTTCTCGGAGGTGGCCGACGGGGTCAACGGCGTCATCGTCTCCACCCCCCCGGCCCAGCATGCCGCCCATGCCCTGGCCGCGGTCGCCGCCGGCGCCGCCGTGCTGGTCGAGAAGCCGCTCTGCACCACGCTCGACGACGCCGACGCCCTGGTCGACGCCGCCGAGGACGGGGCCACGATCGCGTACGCCGAGAACCTCCTGCATGCGCCGGTCGTCCGGCGCGCCCTCGACCACGTCGGCCAGCTCCCCGGCGTGGACCTGCTCGAGGTGCGGGCCCTGCAGGGGCGGCCCGACTGGGGCAGCTTCCTGACCGTGGAGTGGGGCGGCGGGGCGCTCTTCGACCTCGGGGCCCACCCGCTGGCCGTCGCCCTCGCCTTGGCCGCCCCGGCCCGGGCCGTGGAGGTCCGGGCCAGCCTCGAGGGCGCCGCCGACCACCCGGTGGACGAGCACGCCGACGTGCACCTCGCCTTCGACACCGGCCTCCTCGCCCGCCTGGCGGTGAGCTGGCGCCAGACCGGCACCCCGGTCTGGGACGCCCAGGTCTCCTCTCCCGACGGCGTGGTGCGGATGGAGCTCCTGCCGGAGGTGCGGCTCGAGCGCAACGGCGTCGAGGTGCCCCTGCCTCCGCTCCCCGCCGGTGTGGCTCCGCAGCTCGAAGAGCTCGGCTACCTGGCCCAGCTCGAGGCCTTCGCCGTCGACGTCGCCCGGGGCCGCCACCCGGCCATTGGTCCCGTCCTCGGGCGCGAGGTGCTCGACATCACCTGTGCCGCCTACTGGTCGGCCGGGCTCGGCGGGGCCTGGGTGGAGCTGCCCTTCGAGGGCCCGCGGGACCAGCCCCCGATCTCGCTGTGGAGATCCAGGCGTCGCCCCTAGGGTTCGACGCCGTGACCGCGGCGAACGTCTCCCCCCGTGTCGACCGCGCCATCCTGGCCCGCGGCGCCCGGCTGCTCTACGCGTCCGCGCGCGCCCAGTGGCAGCCCTTCGTGGGGGCCGTGCTCGGGGCCGCTGTCTACGCGGTGGTGACCGTCGGCGGCACGATCGTGATCGGCCGGGTGACCGACGAGGTCCTCGCCCCCTCCCTGGCCGGGAGCGGGACCGGGGGCGACGGCGTCTCCCGGGGCACGATCGCCCTGGGCGCCGCCGCCATCGTGGCCGCCTCCCTCCTGCGCATGGTGGGGGTCGTGCTGCGGCGCTACTTCGGGGCCATGGCCCAGCGGCGCATGCAGGTCCATTGGTTCAGGGCGGTGACCGACCGCTACCTGCAGGTGCCGCTGCGGTGGTTCGACGACCAGCCGAGCGGCGAGCTGCTGGCCCACGCCGACGCCGACGCCGAGCGGGCCACGATGGCGATGCAGCCGCTGCCGTTCTCGCTCGGGGTCGTCGTCATCATCCTCGTCGCGATGGTGCAGCTGGCCCTCGTCGACCCGGCCCTCATGCTGATCGGCCTGGGCTTGTTCCCCAGCCTCGCCGCCCTGAACCACCTCTACACGAGGCGCGTCGAAGGACCGGCGTCGGCCGCCCAGGCCCGGGTGGGCGACGTGTCAGCTGTGGCCCACGAGAGCTTCGAGGCGGCCCTCGTGGTGAAGACGCTGGGCCTGCACGACCGCGAGGTGCAGCGCCTCCACCGCGCCGCCGACCAGCTCCGCCAGGAGCGCCTGGCGGTGGGTCGGCTCCGAGCGGCCTTCGAGCCGGGCCTCGACGCCCTCCCCAACCTCGGCACCGTCGTCGTCTTGGGGGTCGGCGCTTGGCGGTACTCGGTGGGCGCGGTGACCGTGGGCGAGCTGGTCCAGGCCATGACCCTCTTCGGCCTGCTCGCCTTCCCCTTCCGCATCGTCGGCTTCCTCCTCGAGGAGCTCCCCCGCGCCGTCGTCGCCCACGACCGGCTCACCCAAGTGCTGGCCGCACCGGTCCGACCCACCCCCCAGGTGGCCCGCGGGCTGCCCGCCGGTCCGGCCGAGGTCATCCTCGACCGGGTCTCCTTCGCCTACGGCTCGGAGCCCGTGCTCACCGCGGTCGACGCCCGGATCGCCCCGGGTGAGGTGGTGGCGCTCGTGGGAGCCACGGGCGCCGGGAAGACGACCCTGTGCGCCCTGGTGGCGGGTCTGCGCCACCCCACCGGCGGCACCGTCCGCATCGGGGGCACGCCCCTCGAGGAGATCGACCCCGCCGTGCTCCACCGGGCGGTGGCCCCGGTCTTCCAGGAGGCGTTCCTCTTCGCCGACTCCGTCCGCGAGAACCTCACCCTCGGCGCCGAGGTCCCGGACTCGGAGGTGCTGGCCGCCCTCGACCTGGCCCGGGCCCGCACGTTCGTCGAGCGGCTGCCGGGAGGGCTCGACGAGGTGATCGGCGAACGGGGCGTCACCCTCTCCGGCGGGCAGCGCCAGCGCCTGGCGCTGGCTCGGGCTCTGCTCCAGCACCCGCAGGTGCTCCTTCTCGACGACGCCACCTCGGCCGTGGACGCCCGCGTCGAGCGCAGCATCCTCGACGGACTGCGGGGCTCCCTGCGGGCCACGACGCTCGTCGTCGCCCACCGGATCTCCACCATCGCCCTCGCCGACCGGGTGCTCTACGTCGACCGGGGGACGATCGCCGCCAGCGGCCACCACCGGGAGCTGCTCGCCGTCCCGGGCTACCGGGCGCTCGTGCGGGCCTACGAGCACGACGCCGCATGAGCGAGCCCCGCCCCCCTCGCGACGAAGACGAGCGCGGCCCGGTGGTGGCCGCCCTGGCTGAGGCGGCTCGGCCCGGCAGCCACGACTTCGAGCGCGCCCATCGCGCCCCGTCGCCCGAGGAGGCCGCCCTCCAGCAGGCGGGGGCGCTGACCGTGCTGCGCCGGGGCCTGGCGGTGACGCCCGAGCTGCGCCAAGGCCTGGTCCTCACCGCGGCGTTCGCGCTGGTGACAGCCGGCGGCAAGCTGGCGGTGCCGATCCTCATCCAGCAGGTGCTCGACCGCGGCGTCCTCGGCGACAGCGGCTACCGCCCGACCTTCGTCGCCGTCTGCTGCACGGCCATCGGGCTGCTGATCCTCACCTTCTACGTCGTGGGCCGGGCCACCTTCCTCCGGCTCGTGTGGGCGGCGGAGGCGAGCCTGCTCGGTCTGCGCACCCGCGCCTTCTCCCACATCCACGACCTCTCCATCGCCGAGCACGTCGACCACCGGCGCGGCGCGCTCGTGGCCCGCGTCACGAGCGACATCGAGACGATGGCCCAGTTCACCGAGTGGGGCGCGATGGCCTGGATCGTCGACACGATCCTCATCGTCTGCACCCTGGGGGTGATGGCTGCCTACTCGTGGCCGCTCACCCTCGTCGTGCTCGTCGTGTTCCTGCCCCTCCTGCCCGTCATGCGCGTCCTGCAACGCCGGCAGCTGGCTGCCTACGACGCCGTGCGGGAGGCGGTGGGCGCGGCGCTGTCGGAGGTGTCCGAGCTCGTCGCCGGGGCCCCCGTCATCCAGGCCTACGGGATGGCCGGACGCACCCGGGCTCGCCTCCAACGGGCCGTCGACCGCCAGTACCGGGCCCAGATGGGGGCGGCCAAGTGGTTCTCGATCATGTTCCCGGTGGCCGACCTGTTCGGGGCCCTCGCCCTCGCTGCGGTGGCCACGACCGCCGCCGTCAACGGTGACAGCTGGGGGCTGGCCTTCGGCGAGGTGGTGGCCTTCCTCTTCCTGGTGAACCTCCTCCTGCTCCCGGTGGCCGAGCTCACGGAGATCCTCGACCAGACGCAGACGGCCATCGCCGGCTGGCGGAAGATCCTCGGCATCCTCGCCACCCCCGTCGACGTGGTCGATCCGCAGCCCGGCCAGGTGCTGCCCGCGGGGGCGCTGCCCGTCGACCTCGAGGGGGTGCGCTTCGCCTACCGCAGCGGCGACGAGGTGCTCCGGGGCATCGACCTGCACCTCCCGGCCGGGGCGTCCGTGGCCGTCGTGGGCGAGACCGGGTCGGGCAAGACCACGATGGCCAAGCTGCTGTGCCGGCTGGCCGACCCCACCGCGGGGGTCGTCCGGGTCGGCGGCATCGACCTCCGCGAGGTGGCCGGCGACAGCCGGCGCCAGGCCATCCGGATGGTCCCCCAGGACGGCTTCCTCTTCGACGACTCCCTGCTCGAGAACGTGCTCCTGGGCCGCCCCGACGCCACCCGGCGCGACGTCCAGGCCGCCTTCGAGTCGCTCGGGCTGTCCCGGTGGGTGGACGACCTGCCGGGCGGGCTCGACGCGGCGGTCGGCGAACGGGGCGGGAACCTCTCCGTCGGCGAGCGCCAGCTCGTGGCCCTGGCCCGCGCCCAGCTCGGTGACCCCGGCCTGCTCATCCTCGACGAGGCGACCTCCTCGGTGGACCCGGAGACCGAGCAGGCGCTCACCCTGGCCCTCGATCGGCTGGCCACCGGTCGCACGGTCGTGAGCATCGCCCACCGCCTGACCACGGCCGAGCGGGCTGACCTCGTCGTGGTCGTCGACGCCGGCCGCATCGTCGAGCTCGGCACCCACGACCAGCTGGTGGCGGCCGGCGGGGTCTACGCCGACCTGTACGCCAGCTGGCTGGGCAACACCAGAGCCGTCGTGGACTGAGCCGCCTACCCTGGCGCGGTGGCCACCATCGACGACGTGCAGCGCATCGTGGCCCTGGACCACGGGCTGGCCACGCTGTCGACGCTGCGCCGGGACGGCCACGTGCAGTCGACCGTCGTGAACGCCGGCGTCGTCGACCACCCGCTGACCGGTGCGCCGGTCGTGGCCTTCGTCGGTCGGCCGGGGACGGCCAAGCTGTCCCACCTCCGCGCCCGACCGCACGCCACGCTGCTCTGGCGAGCGGGGTGGGCCTGGGTGGCCGCCGAAGGCGACGTGGAGCTCCTCGGGCCCGACGACCCCTCCCCCGCCTACGAGGACGTCGACCTGGCCCAGCTGCTTCGGGACGTCCACGCGTCCGCCGGCGCCGGCCACGACGACGACTGGGCCGAGTTCGACCGCACCGTCGCCGCCGAGCGGCGCGTCGCCGTCCTCGTCACCCCCCGCCGGATCTACGTCAACCCCTGAGCTGCGCTCCGGCAGCCGGGCGGGTCAGGGAGCCAGGCGCTCCCGGATCCAGGCGGGCACCTCGGCCCGGAGGCGGTCGCCGGCCTGGGTGAGGAGGTGGCCGCTCCCCTCGCAGACCACGACCTCGGCCTCGCCCCCGCTCAGCTGGCAGACCGCCTCGCTGGCCGCCAGCGGCAGCAGCTCGTCCTCGTCACCGTGGTAGGCCCGCAGCGGAGCCGTGAGCCCGCCCGCCTCCTCGCAGCCGGCGGACTGGGTGGCAAAGGTGACGACCCCGCGGGTCCAGTCCCCCATGGCGATACCCGCCCGCACCGCGATGGCCCCACCGAAGCTGTGGCCACCGGTCACGAAGCGCTCCGCCCCCGCCCGGGCGGCCAGGTCGGCCCCCGCCAGCAGGTCGAGGGTGCAGAGATCGAGGTCGTTGGGGCGGCGCCAGCCCACCCGCAGCACGCTGACCCCGGAGCCCGAGCGGCCCAGCTCCTCGCCCAGCCAGTGGTAGAAGCCGTCGGCCGGGCCGAGCAGGCCGCCCATGGCGCCGCCGCCGAGGACGACGGCCGAGGGCGACCCGTGATCGCCGTGCCAGAGCACCGTGAGAAGCCCCCGGAGCGTGAAGACCTCGATGTGGCGGGTGGCGGGGCCGAGGGCGACCTCCTGCCGGGCCAGCGCCTCCAGCAGGTCGAGCGGTCCGGGCACCGGCCCTACCGCCCCGAGCGGCCGTGGTCGACGATGGCCTCCGCTTCGATCTCGACCTTCCAGGCCGGATCGAGCAGGCCGGCCACGATGACCGTCGTGTTGGCGGGGCGCACGTCGCGGAACACCTCCCCGTGGGCGCGGCCCACGGCGTCGAAGTCCCCGGCGTCGACCAGGTAGACCCGGGTGCGGACGACGTCCTCGAACGACGCTCCCGCCTGCTCCAAGGCGGCGCCGATGATCTCCAGGCACCGGCGGGCCTGGACCTCGGGGTCGGGGTCGACCGTCTGGTCGGGCCACTGCGGCGCGGTGCCCGCCACCACCACCCGGCCGTCGACCCGGACCGCCCGGCTGTAGCCGACCACGAGCTCCCACGGCGACCCCGACGAGATCCGCTGACGTCCCTGCATGGCGGGGCACCGTACCGCCGCCACCGGCCCCACCCCGTCCCGGTTCTGGCGGGCGCCCGTGGCGGTCGACCAACCTGGCGCCGTGACCGTGCAGCGCTGGGCCCACGCCATCTCCGCCCCCCTGGCCCACCGGCTCTGGGAGTGGATGCGCTGGGCCGGCGGCATCGGCCCCCAGCACCGCCTCGGCCGGCAGTTCCACTCGTTCGGGGCGGGCGCCCTCATCTGCTTCCCGCCCGGCGACAACGTGGGCCAGGAGCACATCGCCCTCGGCGAGCGCACGCTCGTCGCCCCCAACGTCACGATGTCGGTCGGCATGGCGCCGGGGCAGCCGCTGCCCGCGGGGGCCCGCTCACCGGTGCTGCGCGTCGGCGCCCGCTGCCTCATCGGGCGCGGCACCCACCTGGTGGCGCACCGGTCGATCGTCATCGAGGACGACGTCATCACCGGCCCTGGCTGCTACGTCACCGACCAGAACCACGTGTACGCCGACCCGCAGACGCCCATCGGCCAGCAGTGGCCGACCGACGACCCCGTCGTCATCGGGACCGGCTCGTGGCTGGGGGCGGGGGCGGTCATCCTCCCCGGCACCCGGCTGGGCCGGAACACCGTCGTGGGCGCCGGCGCGGTGGTCCGCGGCGAGTTCCCGGACCACGCCGTCCTCGCCGGCATCCCGGCCAAGGTCGTGCGCCGGTGGACGCCGGGCGAGGGGTGGCAGCCTGCGCTGCGCGACGTCCTCATCAACGCACCGCCCGACTGGCCGGTCGCCGGGCGCTGAGCGAACCGGCTTGCCACCGCCGGCGGCGCGCCCCCACACTCGGCCGGGTGCAGCCCATCGACCTCGTGGTCACCGATCTCGACGGGACGTTGTGGCACACGGATGACCACGTCCCGGCGGCCGTGCTGGCGGCATGGGCCGAGCTCGATCGGCGTGGCGTCCCGGTGCTGGTGGCCACGGGGCGGCGCCTGGCCTCGACGCGCGACCCCCTGGCCCGCGTCGGGCTCAGCCCGCCGGCCGTCGTCCTCAACGGGGCGCTCGGGCTCGACCTCGCCACCGGGGAGCGCTTCCACCGGGCCCCGTTCCCGGTGGCGGAGGCCCTGGCCGCCTACGACGCCTTCGTCTCAGTCGGCCTCAGCCCCGTGGTCTACGTCGACCACCCCCGCGTTGACGTGTTCCTGGGGCCGGCCCCGGACACCAACCCCGGTCACGTCGACCAGCTGGGCGGCACGGCCGGCCGGGTGGCCTCGCTGCGGGACGTCGTGGCCAGCGAAGCCGTGCTCGGGTTCAGCCTCATCGGCGTGCCCTTCGGCCCGGCCGAAGCGGCCTTCGAGCGGCTGCAGCCCCTCGTCGAGCCCCACCTCGACCGCTCGATCGACTGGCCCGGGCTGGCCTCGCTCACCGCCGCCCCCCGGGACCAGTCGAAGTGGGACGGCGTGCTGGCCTACTGCGAGGCGGCCGGTCTGGACAGCTCGCGGGTGCTCGCCCTGGCCGACGGCCCGAACGACGTCGAGCTCCTCACGGGCGCGGCCGTCCGCCTCGTGCCGGCGGTCGCCCACCAGGCGGCCCTCGCCCTGGCCACCGAGGTCATCCCCGCCGCTGCGGACGGTGGCTGGGCGGCCGTCCTCGACCACGTCGCCTGACCCAACCCACCGACGTCTGTGGACGCCTGCGCACGCAGGGCGTGCGTCAGCGTCCACAGACGTTGGTTGGTGGTGTCAGTCCTCGGGCGGCGAGTCGGCGAGGAGGCCGGCGGCGGCGGCCAGGGCCGTTGCCAGGCCGGCGGCCCGGTCGACGACGGCGCCCATGTAGTGCTCGGCCACCGCCCCTTGTCCCGCCAGGGGCGGGTCGCCGAGGGAGCGGATCAGCATGCGCGGCTCGGTGCTGGGCACGATCGGCTCGGGGTCGGGCAGCGCCGGCACCAGGTGCCAGAGATCGGCCTGGCGGGGCTTGGTGCCGTTGCCGCCCCCACCGGAGCGGCGACGACGCTTCTTCTGCGAGGGCTGGGGTCCGCTCATTCGGCGTCCTCCGTGAGGAGCGTGTCGGTGTTGAGGCCGAGGGCCACCCGCAGCTGGTCGGCCGAGAGGTCGGACAGCGAGCTCGACTTGGGCAGCACGAGGTCGGCGATGTGGCGCTTGCCGGCCACGACCTCCTCCACCCGCTCGTCGACCGTCCCGGGGCAGACCAGGCGGTGGGAGACGACGGTGCGGGTCTGGCCGATGCGCCACGCCCGGTCCCGCGCCTGGTCCTCGACGGCGGGGTTCCACCAGCGGTCGTAGAGCACCACGTGGCTGGCTGCCGTGAGGTTGAGCCCGGTCCCGCCGGCCTTGAGCGACAGCACGAGGGCGCCCGCCCCGGGCTTGGCCTGGAACTCCTCGACCATCCGGTCGCGGGCCCCGCGGGCCAGGCCGCCGTGGTAGCAGGACACGGGGACGTTCGTGACCTCGGTGAGGTGGTCGGCCAGGCGCTTGCCCCACTCGGCGAAGTGGGTGAACACCAGGATCTTCTCGCCCGCCGCGAACACCGACTCGACGATCTCCTCGAGCCGGGCCAGCTTGCCGGAGCGGCCGTGCAGCGGCTTGTCGTCGGCCTGGTAGGCGGCGGGGTGGTTGCAGATCTGCTTGAGCGCCGTGATCGCAGCCAGGATCGCGCCTTGCTTGGGCTCGCCGCCCTCCTGCGAGGTATCCGCCACCAGCCCGTCGAGCACGGCCTGGTAGAGGCCGATCTGCTCGGGGGTCATCGTGCAGTGGTCGAGCTCGTCGATCCGGTCGGGCAGCTCGGCCGCCACCTCGGGCTCCGACTTCGTCCGGCGGAACACCAGCAGGCCGTTCAGGGCCCGCAGCGCCGCCTCGCCCTCGCCCGAGAGCTGGGAGACGAAGGTGGCCCGGCTGCCGACGAGGCCCGGGTTGGTGAAGTCGAGGATGGCCCAGAGGTCACCGAGGCCGTTCTCGATCGGGGTCCCCGTCAGCGCGATGCGGCTGCGGGCCGGGATGCGGCGCAGCTGCTGGGCCGTCTCGTTGGCGGCGTTCTTGATGGCCTGGGCCTCGTCGAGCACCACCCGGGCCCACTGGACCTTGGCCAGCGCCTCGACGTCGCGCACCGCCGTGCCGTAGGTCGTGATGATGACGTCGGCCTTGTCGATCTCACGCTCGAGCTCGTGGTTGGCGGCCCGGGACTGGCCGTGGTGGACGACGACCCGCAGGTCCGGCGTGAACTTGGCCGCCTCGGCCGCCCAGTTGCCGACCACCGCCGGCGGCGCGATGACGAGCGCCGTCCCCGTGCCCGCGGTCCGCCCGAGGTGGGCCAGCATCGTGGGGGTCTTGCCGAGGCCCATGTCGAGGGCCAGGCAGCCGCCCAGCTCGGCAGCGTCGAGGAACCCGAGCCAGGCCAGCGCCTCAGCCTGGTAGCTGCGCAGCTCGCCCCGGAAGCCCTCCGGCGACGTGACGGGCTCGCGGGGAACGTCGGAGGCCCGCTCGAGCAGGTCGGCCGCCCACCCAGTGCCCTCCACCTGGAGCTTCGACCCGAGGGGGCTGCCCTCCAGGCCGACGGCGTGGCGGAGGATCTCCGCCCCCGTGAGCTGCGTCTTGGCCGAGCGCTCGGCGAGGGCGGCGGCCGCCTCCTTCAGGTCGACGCGGTCGAGCTCGACCCACTTGCCGCGCGACCGCACGAGCGGGCGGGCCTCGTTGGCCAGGCGGGCCACCTCAGCCGCCGTCAGCTCGACGTCGTCGAAGACGGCCGACCAGCGGACGTTGGCCAGCTGGTTGGCGCCGACGACCGTGTCGCCCATCGGCTCGGTGAAGAGGCGCAGCCCCGGCGACACCTTGCGCCGCGAGAGGGCCGGCACCCGGACGTCGAAGCCCGCCGCCCGCAGGCCGGCGCCGGTGCTCGTCATGAGCTCCCAGGCCTCGGGCTGGCTCAGGTACACCTGGCCGCGGCGCTGGCCACCGGCCCGCAGCAGCTCGGGGAGGAGGCGCTCGAGGCGGGCCAGCTCATCGGCCAGCGGCTTGGTGGCCCGGCTGTCGGTGAGGGCCACCTCGATCGGCAGGAGGTTGCCCTCCGCCCCCGGCCCCAGCACCGACAGGAACCAGGCATCCCCACGATCGGGTGGGTCGAGCTGCACCACGAGGGTGGGTCGAGCCCCGTTCAGGACCGGCTTGGCCCAGCGCTCGAGCCGCTTCGACACCTCGGTGGCGACGCTCACCGGCGCCTCGAAGCTGGACCCGTCGAGGCGGGTCACCACGGCCTCGGCCACCGCCGAGGTGGTCTGCGTGGTGGGCGGCGGCGCCTTCACGTCGACCCGCCCGGCCGCCTCGCGCACGATGGCGTCGACCACGGCGCCCAGCACCTCGAGAGCCACCACCCGGGGGGAGCCGGGCTTCAGGGCGACGACCGGTCCGGGCATGGCGGCCACCAGCTGGTCGATCTGGGCCTGGTCGACCAGTGCCGGCACCCACCGCACGGCCAGCTCCGCCGAGCGACCGGAGGGCCGCTTGTCCATGTGCAGGGTGGGGACCACCGCGCCGCGGCTCACCGCTCGCACGGCGGTGAGGGCGACGCGGCCGAGCCAGACCACGCTGGCGCCGACCCCGTCCCGGCCGAGGCCACCCCCGACGGCCACCAGCCAGCCCAGCGACTCCTGGACGGGGATGGCGACGGCCGCCGCCCGACCGCCGTCGGGCAGGACCACGTCCGCGTGCGGGCTCCAGCCGAGGCGGGGGCCGCCGATGGCCTCGAGCCGGTCGGCCAGCTGGCCGTTGTCCTCGGGCTCCGTGCCGGGCCCGGCTCCCCAGACGACGATCTTCCCGGACTCCCACGACGCCTGGAGGCGCACCTCGCCGCCGGGGTCGGCGCTGGCGATCACAGCCAGGGGATCCGTGACCTTGGTCAGCAGGTCGTAGCTGGCCTCGAGGCGGCTCAGCTCCTGCAGGAAGTCGGCCACCACCTGCTCGCGCTCGGGCCCTTGGAGCTTGCGCACGTCGTCGAGGCGGTCCTCGGTGTCGTCGATCAGGCGCTCGAGCATCCGGCGCCAGGCGCCCGGGTTCGACTCGAGCAGCGTGATCTGGTCCCGGGTGGCGACACCCTCGGCCATCGCGTAGACGGCGTGCTCCAACGTTGCTCCGGCGTTGTCCATCAGTGATCAGGCGATCCCTCGTCGCCCCGCTCCCCGATCGCTCGTCGGGAGAGCCGTCCGCTCACCGGCGTCTCGGAGCGCCCTCAGACCAGGGGCCCCACCGTCGTGGCGCGGTGCCTGAGCACCACCCGCACGCCGGGATGCCGAGTTGTCACCACTCTACCGCTGCGGTCGCGGCGCGGGTGCATCGCGGGCAAGGCGGCTCCTACGCTGCGCGACGTGCCGTCCCTCCCGGTGATCGACCTGACGGCCGCCTCCCGGGGCGGGGGCGCAGGTGAGGCGGCCGAGGCGCTCGACACTGCCTGCCGGACGGCCGGCTTCTTCTACGTCTCGGGCCATGGGGTCCCGGCCGACCTGTGCCGCCGGCTCGACCAGCAGAGCCGGGCCTTCTTCGCCCTGCCCGACGCAGACAAGGCGGCCGTCGCCATGTCTCACGGCGGTCGGGCCTGGCGGGGCTGGTTCCCCCTGGCTGGGGAGCTGAGCTCCGGGCGACCCGACGCCAAGGAGGGGTTCTACCTCGGAGCCGACCTCGCCCCGGACGACCCGCGCGTCGCGGCGGGGACACCCCTCCACGGCCCCAACCTCTTCCCGCCCTCCTGCCGGGGCTAGGAGCCTGATGCCGCCGGCCTGGCTGATCAGCTTCGGCCGGATGCCGGCTCGGGCCAGGAGGCTGTAGGGCCGTGGAGAGGTTGTAGCGCTGGCTCGAGTGGTGGACGACGTCGATCGCCCACATTCCTCGCACCTCGTGCATCAGCCGGTGGTTCCAGTAGTAGATGAGGTCCCACCCGGCGATGGCCGCCGCCCAGGCGGCCAGGCCCTCGCCGCGGTCGTGGCGCTGGCCCGGTCACGGCCACCGCCCCCGCCGCGGTGCCGACCAGCGCCTCGGCGTGCCGGTCCTTCCCGGGGACGACCTGCTGGACGAGTAGGTGGGAGGCGAGGGGCACCACGAGCGAGGCCACGCCCATCGTCAGGCTGGCCCGCGTGTCGGGCCGGCTCGTAGTCAGCCGCGCTCGGACCGTGCGTGGCGGCTCGACGACGCAGGTAGCGGTCCTCGGCCGCCAGGGACCCGAAGTAGAACGGGATGGCGACGATGGTCGGATCTGCGACCATGACTCCCCCTCTCCGGCGCCTCGCATCGTCGCGGACGTGCAGGTCAGCGACCAACTTCGCGGCCAGAGGCCAAGGACCCTTGACCCCCGGCGGGCCTGGGCGCGACGGTGGTCGCAGACTCCCGGCGACCAGGTCGGGATGCGTTGCACCAGGCACCGAAGGGGGGTCCTGACGATGCACGAAGGTCTCGCGACGATGGAGCGGTCACCGCCCGATCGTTGAGGCAGTCCACGCCGGTGTCGACGTACCTGGCGGGCCCGCCCACTGCATGCAGCACGCGATGACGGCTGCCTCCGCGGGACCCGTGAACGGCCTCTTCGACCCGCCGACGTGGACCACTCGAGGCTGGGCCTCGGTGGAGGCGGATCACCCGATCCGTGCCCTCCACCGAGGCCTTGTCGCGTCCGGGCCGAGGCGAGCGGCGGCTCAGGCCGAGCGGCGGACCGCCTCCGGGGGCGTCGCCGCCGGCGAGGACGCCGTGGGCAAGCGGATGGTGGTGGCTTCGCCCACGTTGGCGAATCGGCCCGGAGTGCAGGTGAGCAGCAGGATCTGGCAGGTGCGTCCAGCCAGCCCGATGGCGGCGGCCATCTGGGCCAGCCGCTGCGGATCGGTCCAGCCGAGCGAGTCGTCCAGGACGACCGGGGCGCCGTCGGGACCGGCCACGATCGTGGCGCAGGCCAGGCGGCTGATGATGGCCAGCTGCTCGCGGGCACCGGTGCTCAGCTGCTCGAACGGCAGGGTGATGCCGTGGAGGGTGCGGCTCGCGATGCGGAGGTCGGCGTCGAGCTCGACCCGCAGCGACTCGCCGAAGACGACCCGCCCGAGGCGCTCGATGGCCGACGTGAAGGGTGCGACGTAGCGGGCGTGCGCCTCGGCCCGGCGACGCTCGAAGGTCTGGTGCAGGAGCCGGGCGGCCTCGGCTCGGGCCTCGAGGCGCTCCTGCTCGAGGGACAGCCGAGTGCGCTCGGTCAGCGCGGCATCGCGGCGCTGGGCCAGGCCTTGCTCGCCGCGGCTCTCCAGGATCGACTCGAGGCGCTGGCGGGCGTCGCGGTTCTCGGAAGCGGCGGTGGTGGCCCGCTCCCGGGCCGCCGTGGCGTTGGCGACCAACGCCCGCACCGTGTCGGGCTCGAGGCGGGCCAGGGACCGCTCAGTGGCGAGCTGGCGCTCCTCGGCCAGCCGGTGCGCCTCCTCGGCGGCCGCCGACGCCGTGAGGATGGCCTCGTCGGGCTCGATGCGCTGCGCCGCCACCAGGGCCGCCTCGGCGTGCTCGAGCGCCTCCCCCGCCAACGTTGCCCGCTCGACGAGCCCGGCGGTGGTGACCTCGACCGAGCGCGCCGCGTCGAGGGCGGCGGACAGCGCCGACTCCGCCTCGGCCAGCTCGGCACGGGCGGCGGCCAGCACCTCCGCGGCCTCGCTGGCGGCGCGCTG
This sequence comes from Acidimicrobiales bacterium, assembly GCA_036275535.1. GTDB lineage: Bacteria > Actinomycetota > Acidimicrobiia > Acidimicrobiales > VFJN01 > VFJN01. The sequence goes on from DASUDP010000030.1 coordinate 34,335, forward strand.
GGCGGCATCGAAGTCGACCGGGATGGGCGGGGCCGCCGGGCGCTCCGCCGTGTAGCGGGCGATGCGCTCGGTGTGGCGCTCCACCTTGCGAACGAGGTCCTCGACGGCGAGGTCCCGCAGATCGTCGCGGATGCGCTGCGAGGCGTCGCCCACGACGCGCTCGGCCTCGGCCCGGCGAGCCGCTGCGTCGCGTGCGGCCCGCAGGTCGGCCACCTGGTGGCGCTGGCAGCGCTCGGCCAGGACCCGGCGGGCCGACTCGGCGCTCGACTGCAGCGCCTGCGCCTCGGCTCCGGGGAGCACATCGATCGCCAACCGGCCCGGGATCACGAGGCGAGCCTCCCCGCCCAGGACGACCTCGTGCTCGGCCCCCTCGGCCAGCTCCACCCCGTGGCCGTCGAGCTGCAGGTCCTCGCCGGCCAGGGGGGCCAGCGCGGTGATGCGCAGCGTGGTGGCCCCAGCGGCCAGCGCCGCCTCGGCCTTGACCACCTCGAGGTGGGCGGCCTCGATGTCGGCCACGGCGGCCGCGTCGACGGTGACGGACTCGAGCACGGCCTCGGCGGCCTCGAGGGCCGTCCGCTGCTCGTCGACGCGGGCCAGGCGCTCCCGGAACTGGGCCAGCTCGATCTCGCGGCGCCGGTGCTCGAGGTCCGCCTGGGCCCGGTGCACTGCGGCCTCGGCGTCGCGGAGCACGGCGGTGGCGGTGTCGTGCCGGGCTGCTGCCCGCCGCTGCCGCTCGGCCACCGCCGCCTGCTCCGGCGCTGCCGTGGCCAGCAGGGCGGTGGCCTGCGCGACGCGCTCGGCCTTGTCCTGCAGGTCGGCGGCCAGCTGGTGACGGGCGGCGGCCGCACGGTGCCACCGATCCCGATCCGCCGCCAGCGCCTGGAGGGCGACGCTCTGCCGGTCGAGGTCGCGCTGCAGGTCGACGACGGCCTCGAAGCGCTCGACCAGCTCCCGCTCCTGGGCCTCCAGCTCCCGCTGCTGGGCGGTCAGCTCGGCCGCCTCCGCCTGCAGGCGGGCCATCTCGTCGGTCTGGGCCTCGAGCTGGCGCAGCTCCGCCTCGATGGTCCGGACCGCCTCATCGGCGCCCCGGACCCGGTCGGCCAGGTTCTGGCGCTCGGCGCTGGGGCGCCCGGTGGGGGTCCAGTACCGGTTGCGCTCCTCGACGATGCGCTCCCACAGGTCGTCCTCGCGGTCGCTGCCCTGGTGACCGGCGTCGGACTGGTCCAGGGCCCGGCCGAGGGACGGGGCGTTGAAGGCGACGTTGCCGGGATCGGCTCCCTGCTCGAGCCGCAGGGCCCGCCACAGGTCGACGTCGAGCGTCTCGGCCAGGATCTCGGTGACGCGGTCGTGCGCCTCCCGGCCCGTGTGGGACTCCGGCGCGGGCTCGAGGACCTGGAGGGTGGTCTCCGCCCGGCGCAGCCAGCGCTTGTGGAGCACGAAGCGGTACGGCCCCGAGCTCAGCTCGATCGTGACCTCGGGCCCGACGTCCTGCCCGACCGGCTGCAGGGCCTTGATCTGCGCCTTCTTGGAATCGTCCCGGATGGTGAGGACGAGGTCGATGGCCTCGGCGAGGGACGTCTTGCCGACCTCGTTGTCCCCCTCGATGATCGTGACGCCGGTGTCGGCCAGGGTGACCTCGGCGTGGTCGATGCCGCGGAAGCTGTGCAGGACGAGGCGGTGGATCCTCATGCCGCCGCCCTCGAGATGCGGAACAGGAGGCTCAGGGCATCCTGGGCGACGAGGGCGTCCGGCCCGGACCCCTCGCCGAGGGCCTGCAGGTCGGCCAGGGCGTCCTTGGCGAAGCCCGACAGCTCGAGGCTGTCGAAGTCCGCCTCGTCGGGCAGGACGACGAGGTCGATCCGTCGCTCCCACCCCTCCAGGCTGGCGAAGAGGTCGGCCCGGTGGGCCAGGAGCGTGTCGAGCCGCGCCTTCTCCCTGAGCGAGAGCTGGCCCACCAGCCCGAGGCGGACGATCGTGCGGGCCTTGTCCTCGACGGCATCGAGGACCGCGGCCAGCAGGTCGAGATCGGCGTCGCCCGTGACCTCGGCATCGTGGCGCAGGAAGCGCCAGGTGCCGACGTGGTGGGGGGTCACGCGGATCGATGCCGCGTCGAGCTCGACGACGAGGACGTTGCCGGCATCGTCCTCCCGGAAGTCGGTGGGCTCCGGGGACCCCGAGTACCAGGCCCGCCCGGTGCGGCCGACAGCGGTGGTGGAGTGGCGATCGCCGAGGGCGACGTAGTGGATGCGCCCCTCGGCCAGCGCGGCCTCGAGGGAGGCGACCAGGATGAGCGCCGGATCGGCGTCGTCGGGCGAGAGGTGGTCGACGGCGCCGTGGCCCACGGCGATGCGCAGCGTGCCATCGGCCGGGAGGCCCGCCGTGGCGGCGGCCACGAGATCGGCGAGTGGCCGCTTCGAGCGCCACGGGGCCGCCACCAGCTCCACGCCGGGGGCCACCAGCCGCGGGCCCGCCTCGGTGAGCACCACCACGTTGGGCGGCTGGTGCATCGTGAAGGTGGGCGACCGGAAGACCGAGCCGGCATCGAGCGGATCGTGGTTCCCGGGCAGGAGGTAGAACGTGACGCTCGGCGTGGCGGCCATGGCATCGAGCGCCCGCACGACCACCTGGCGATCGACCTGGTTCGTCTCGAACACGTCCCCGCAGACGACCACGAAGGCACAGCCCTGCTCGACGGCCAGCGCGCCGATCGTGCGGATCGCGGCCGTGCGGGCAGCGGCGAACCGGGGCTGGGCCTCGGCACCGAGGTAGTGCCGCGCCATCCCCAGCTGCCAATCAGCCGTGTGCAGGAACCGGACCATGCTCGAACGGTAACGAAGGGGTGTGACGGCGCCGCGGAGGGTCGGCGACCGGGGGTGTGAGATGCCGCGTTCCGGGGCAACGGCCCGCCCTCGGAGGAGCTGATCGCCCGGTCGCTGGCCGAGTACGACGCCTTCTACGGCGCCATGGCGGAGCTCCTCGACGAGCTGGCCCGCCTCGGCCCGTTCCTCGTCCTCGACCTGCACTCGTAAGACCACCGCCGCGACGGGTCCGACGCCCCGGCCGCGCCGGCGGCTGAGAACCCGGAGGTCAACGTCGGGACCGGTTCGCTCGACCGGGAGCACTGGGCCCACGTGGTCGACCGGTTCATGATGCCCCCGCCCGACGGCGGGCCCTGGCTGGACGCCCCCCAGATCGCGGCGGCCGCCCAGGTGGAGCTCGACCGCTACCGCGCCTTCGCCCCGGACATCGAGGTCGGCGTCGAGTTCGCGCAGACCGGCGTCCAGTCCCTGACGGTGGCGCTGATCTACGGGGAGAACCAGCCCGCTGGTGACTGGCTGCTCAGCACCGACGGCCTACGAGGTTGAACTACCCGCGGGCCAGCCAGGTCGACCTGCAGGTCTTCGTGAAGGGCGCTGACGGCGTGGCCGCCGCGGACCTGCTGCGGGCCGTCGAGCGCGAGGCCGACGACTACCCCGGAGCGCACGTGCTCGACCAGACCGAGTACAAGCAGGAGCAGCTGGCCTTCGTGGACCAGCTGCTGGGGCTGGTCTACGCCCTCCTGGCCCTGGCCGTGTTCATCGCGCTGCTCGGCATCGGCAACACGCTCGCCCTGTCGATCATCGAGCGCACCCACGAGCTGGGCCTGCTCCGAGCGGTCGGGATGACGCGGGGCCAGCTGCGGTCCACCATCCGCTGGGAGTCCGTCATGATCGCCGTCCAGGGTGCCCTGCTCGGCCTGGGGGTGGGCATCTTCTTCGGGTGGGCGCTGGTGTCGGCGCTGGCTGACCAGCGCTAGCTGGCCTGGTGGATCCGCTCCTGCTCGGTGCGGATCGTTCGCTCCGGGGCCTCCTCGATGCCGACGAGGCGGTGCAGCTCCTTCTCGCGCTCGGCGCTGAGCTCGAGCGCCGTCATGATCTCGGCTAGGGCCTGGCTCTGCGCGTCCAGCTTGGCCTGCATCGCCCGACCATCGCGGTTCTGGGTGTTCTGGATGATGAACACCATGTTGAACGTGATGATCGTCGTGCCGGTGTTGATCACCAGCTGCCAGGTGTCGGAGTAGCCCAGCAGCGGCCCGGTCAGGCCCCACACCACGATGAGCAGCACGGACCCGAGGATGGCCGGGAACGAGCCCAGCCACCCGGTGATCTGCCCGATCGTCCTGGTGGCCCGCGTCGACTCGACGGACTCGATCGGCGTGTCGTCCATGGGCCCGTCCCTACCCGCGCGGGGCCGGTCCCCATCCATCGACCCCGGCCCCGCGGCGAGCCGCAGGTCAGGCGGCGGCCCGCTCCGCCAGCCCGACGGCGTAGTCACGCCACCACGTCCCAGCGGGCGGTCCGCCGTTGCAGGCGCCGTCGGACTCTCCGGGGCGCTTGACCCAGAGGAGCGCGTCGACGAGGGCGTCGCCGGTGCTCGTGGTCGGTGCGGCGCCGAGGGCGCGGCCCGGGGGGTTGCACCAGGGCTCCGGGCCGGTGGTGGCCGGTCCGAGCCCGTCACGCGAGGTGTCCACCACGAAGCGCTTCCACCCGATGCCGGGAGCGATCTTGCGGCCGTAGGCGATCTCGTCCGCCGCCCACCCGGTGCTGGACACGTTGAGGGAGAACCCGCGAGCGCCCGCCACGCCCGCCTTGGCCAGCCGGTCCGCCATCGTCGCGGCGGGGATCCACCCGGCGTGGCCGGCATCGAGGTACACCGCGACGTTCCCGCCGGCGGCCAGGGTCCCCACCGCCTCCTTCAGCAGGGTCAGCCGCACCTGCTGGTCGGACGCGCTCAGGCAGCCCAGCTGGGCGAGAGCATCGGGTTCGAGGATGACGGCGGCCCGGCGGGTGCCGATGCCGGTCTTGAAGGCCTTGATCCAGGCCCGGTAGGCGTCCGGGCTCGTCGCTCCCCCGCCCGAGTAGCTGCCGCAGTCGCGCTTGGGGATGTCGTAGGCGACGAGCACCGGGTAGGCGCCGGCACCGGTGATCTGGCTGACCCGGTTCGCGACGACCGAGGCCAGGTCCCCGGTGCGGATCCAGTCGCCGTACCAGTCGGCCTGCGATCGCCCGGCGATGCGCTGGAGGGCGGCTGCCGTGGTCGGGTCGGTGCTCGACAGTGCGGCGGCATCCCGCGCGGCGTTGGACTGCGGGTCTACGAACAGCCGCTGGCCCCCGAAGGGGTTCGGCGGGTAGGTCGCCCCGCCGGCCGGGAGGGCGGCGACACCTGCGCCGGTGAGGCCGAGGGCCGCCACGAGGACGGCGGCGACGAGGCGGGCAATGCGAGACATGGAAAGCGGGCTCCTGCTGGTGTCGGGGACCACTTCCATCGACGCGATCGGCGATGCGCTGCATGGGCCTCCGGCACCATTTCCCGGGACTGACCCCGCCCCCCGGCCCCCGCCGGGCGATGATGGGAAGATGAGCGGGCGAAGTGGATCGGACGGGCTACCGGACCGGCTGTTCCGCCTGCTGGTTGATCGGACGGCGGTGCCCTTCGTCGTCATCGACCCCCGCGGGATGGTCGTGCACGCCAGCACATCGATCTCCCTTGTCGTCGGGTGGGCGCCCGAGCGGATCATCGGCCGGAACATGGTCGACTTCATCGAGCCTGGGGCGGCCGAGCTGGCCCTGGCCGCCCTCGGGGAGATCGACTCGCTGGACCGGATGGACTCCGCCCTCCCGATCGTGTTCCCGGTGACCCTGCCCGACGGAGGTTCCCGCCACATCGAGGTGGCGGCCATGCCGCTCTTCGACGCCGAGGCGGGCGCGCTCATCGCGCTGCGCCTGCGCTCGTGGGAGGCGGAGCGCCACATGTCCCAGTTCGTACGGGCCATGGTGGCGGGCGAGCCACTGGCCATGGACCTGGAGCGCCTGACGAGGTCGCTGAGCGCGTCCCTGGAGGGCGTGGGCGTCTCGGTCCACCACGGCTTCGACGGCACGTCGTTCCACGGGGCCGCCGGATCGTGGGCCGGGGCCGAGGCCCTGCCGCTGGCGACGGGGCCGTGGGTGGAGGCCCTCGAGCACGACGACATCCTCCAGATCCCGGTCGACGATGAGGGCATCGCCGCCATGGGCGCCGTCACCGGGTGGCTCAAGCGGGTCCAGCCCCGCAGCGGCCTGCCGCCCGCCGTCCTCTCCGTGTGGCGGGACCGGCCGGACGCCCCCTTCCTCGGGCACCGCCAGGCGTTCGCGCAGGCCTGCGACTTCGTCGAGCTGGCCATCGTGCGGTCGGCCGAGCACGACCGCCTCGTGCACCTGGCCCGCCACGATCCCCTCACGGGCGTGGCCAACCGGGCCACGTTCCGGGACCTCCTCGGTTCGGCCCTGGCTCGTGGCGAGCGCGACCTCGCAGTCGGGTTCTGCGACCTCGACGACTTCAAGGACGTCAACGACCGCCACGGCCACCGCCTCGGGGACGACCTGCTCATCGAGGTCGTGGCCCGCCTCCGCCGCGGGCTGCGGGCCGGGGATGAGATCGCCCGCATCGGCGGCGACGAGTTCGCGGTGCTGTGGCGCAACATCCCCGACGCCGAGACGGTCCAGGCCGCCGCCGCCCGCCTGGTGGCGGCCGGTGACGAGCCCTTCCCGGTGCCGGGAGGAGCGATGCACGTTGGCGTCTCGGTCGGCGTCGCGCTGGCCCGGCCGGGCGACACCGCCGAGACCCTCCTCGCCGCCGCCGACCTCACGATGTACGAGTCGAAGAAGGCCGGCGGGCGCCGAGCCACGATGCGCGTCGCCAGCTGACGCCGATGGGCCCAAGGGCCCTACCGAACCGGCCCCCTCGGAGACAGGATCGACTCGTCAGAGGAGGCCCACCCGTGACCGCGCACCGACCGCTTGCCTACCCCGCCGGGCCCCCGCCCGTCCCGGCGCGGCGCTCGGCGCGGCACCCGGCACGGGCCGGGCGCGGCCCGCGGTGGTCGGTCCACCTGGCGACGGTGGCCGGCATCGGGATCCGGGTGCACGCCAGCTTCCTCGTCCTCGTCGTCCTGGTGGCGATGGGCTCGACTGCCCCCGGGGCCCCGGGCCTGGTCCCCGGCCTCGTGTGGCTGGTGGCCCTGTTCGCCTGCGTGATCGCCCACGAGCTGGCCCACAGCGTGGTGGCCCGGCGCTACGGGATCCCTGTCCTCGAGATCGAGCTGCTCCCCATCGGCGGCGTCTCCAAGCTGGAGCGCTGGCCGGACGATCCACCGGAGGCGCTGCGCGTCGCCGCCGCCGGCCCGGCCGCCAGCATCGCCCTCGGCCTGACCTTCATCGCGCTGTGCCTGCTGGCCGGCGTGTCCCTCTGGCCGCCGACCATCTACGGGGGCGGCATCCTGGCCCGGCTGGCCTGGGTGAACCTCCTCCTGGCGGTGTTCAACCTCACGCCGGCGCTCCCCCTCGACGGCGGTCGGGTCCTGGTCGCCGTCCTCCAGCCCCACCTCGGCCGGGCGCGGGCGACGCGCGCCGCAGCCCGTCTGGGGCGAGCCCTCGGCGCCGCGATGGCCGTCATCGGCTTCTTCTCCAACGTGTGGTTGCTGTTGATCGGGCTGTTCGTCGTGCTCGGGAGCCGGGCCGAGGAGGCCGCCCTCCCGCCCTCAGCGGGGCGGGGTGATGGTGACGGTGCCCTGGGCGGCGCCCGCTAGCCGACCCTCGTTGTGCACGTCGATGCGGACCACCGCGGTCCGCTTCGTGAGCGAGATGATCTCGCTGCGGGCGGTCAGCGTCCCCTCCTTGATGGGGGCGGTGAAGTTGAGGTTGAGCTGCGTCGTGGCGGCCCAGGCTCCCCGTGGGATGACCGGGTAGAGCACCGCGCCGAGGACGTGGTCGGTGAGCGCCGCCAGCACGCCGCCGTGCACGCTGCCGAAGGGGTTGAGCAGCTCGGGCCGGATGGCCAGCTCGGCCGTCATGGTGCCGGGCCCGACCTCCGTCGTACGGATGCCCAGGTACTCGGGCAACCCCCCTCCGCCCGCACCGCCGTTGGCGGTGATGATCTCCGCGAGGGCGGGGTCGTAGGTCTCGAAGTCCATGGTCCTCCAGTCAGGGCGCGGTTCGTGCCCCTCGTCGACGTCAGCCAGACTCGGGGTCGCACCGCTCCCCCAGAGGAAGGACCGTACGTCGTGTCGGACTACAACCAGAAGGTCATCGAGGAGTTCCGGGCCAACGGCGGCGTCGTGGGCGGGTTCCCTGGCATCGTCCTGCTCCACCACGTGGGCGCCAAGTCGGGCACGGAGCGGGTGACGCCCCTGGCGGCGCAGTTCGACGGCGACGACGTCGTCGTGTTCGCCAGCTACGCCGGCGCCCCCCAGCACCCGGCCTGGTTCACCAACCTCAGGGCCAACCCCGAGACCGTCGTCGAGGTCGGCACCGAGACGATCCCGGTGCGGGCCCGGGTGGCCGAGGGGGCGGAGCGGGAGCGGCTCTGGGAGAACCAGAAGGCGGCCCTTTCGATGTTCGCCGAGTACGAGACGAAGACGGACCGCGTCATCCCGGTCGTCGTCCTCGAGCGTCGCTGACCGCGATGGGCGGGCGCTTCGAGGCCGGGTTCGCCGGGCGCGCCGGGCGCGTCGCGGTGGTCACCGGCGACGTCGTCGCCACCGCGACCGGGCGGAGTGGGAGCGGACCTTCGCCGTCTCCTGGTGCGGCGTGTACCACAGCACGCGAGCCTTCCTGCCCCTGCTCATGGCGGCGGACCGCTCGCCGCCCGCGGCATCGCCCGCTCGGGTACGTTCCCCAGGGCACGGAGGAGGGCGAGCGTGGGCGATCACCCTGTGGAGAGCAGTCCGCACGGGGCACCCACGCGGCCCGTCATCCTCGTCGTCGACGGTGACGCCGCGACGATCGGCCGGGCCCGAGCCGAGCTCGCCCGCTACGACGGCTCCTACGACGTGCGGGCCCTGACCGACCCCACCGCTGCCGTGACCCACCTGGCCGAGCTCGAGGCGGCCGCGGTGCCCGTGGCGCTGGTCCTGGTCGGGCTGCCGGGGACGCGGGCGCCGAGCGAGGTCCTGCGGGCGGCCACCGCGTCCCACCCGGCCTCGAAGCGGGCGTACCTCGTCGAGTTCGGCGCCTGGGGCGACGCCCACCTGGCGGCCGAGATCCGGCGCGGCATCGCCTGCGGCGAAGCCGACTACTACGTCCTCACGCCGTGGCGCCCGGGCGACGAGCCGTTCCACCGGGCCGTGTCGGAGTTCCTCTACGAGCACGCTCGCAGCAACCCGACCGCCGAGCCGCGCCACTTCGTCGTGGTGGCGGACCGGTGGTCGGCCTTGGGCCATGAGCTGCGGCAGGTGCTCGGCCGCAACGGGATCCCCCACGTGCACTACGAGCCGGGATCGCCGCGAGCGCTCGAGCTCCTCGACGGCCGCCACGCCGGTGGTGGCGAGGTGCTCGTCGTCACGCCTCGGGGCGATCTCCTCGTCGATCCCGGAGCCACCGACCTCGCACGGCAGTACGGCGTGTCGACCGATCTACCGGATCGACGGCGGTTCGACCTCGTGGTCATCGGGGCCGGTCCGGGCGGGCTGGCGGCGGCCATCTCCGCCGCCTCAGAGGGCCTCTCGGTGCTGGTCGTGGAGCGCTCGGGCATCGGCGGGCAAGCCGCCAGCAGCTCACGCATCCGCAACTACCCCGGCTTCGCCCACGGGATCACCGGTGCCGAGCTGACCCAGCGCGCCTACCAGCAGGCCTGGGCGTTCGGGGTCGAGTTCCTGCACATGCGAGAGGTCACCTCCCTCCTCGCGGCCGGCGACCGCTACGAGCTGGAGATCAACGACTGCCCGACGGTCTCCGCGGCCGCGGTGCTGCTCGCCGTGGGCGTCTCGTATCGGCGCCTCGACGTGCCCGCCGTCGAGGCTCTCCTCGATCGCGGGGTGTACTACGGGGCCGCCGTGGCCGAGGCCCGCCCGGCGGCTGACAGCGACGTGGTCGTCGTGGGCGGGGGCAACTCGGCCGGGCAGGCGGCGCTGCACCTGGCCCGGGGCGTCCGGTCAGTCACCATCGTCACCCGCAAGCCCACGCTCGGATCGACGATGTCGCAGTACCTGCGCGACGAGATCGACAGCGTCCCGACGCTCGCGGTGCGCACCCGCAGCGCCGTCGTGGACGGTGGCGGCGATGGGCACCTCGAGTGGCTCGTCCTGCGGGACGACGACCAGGACGAACAGATCGCGGCCGATGCCGCCTTCCTCTTCCTCGGCGGCCAGCCTCAGACCGAGTGGCTGCCGGACCTCGTCCGGCGTGATCCGGCCGGCTATGTCGTGACGGGTCCCGACGCAGGTTCCCCGGAGTGGATGCCCGGGCCGTTCGAGACCAGCGCCCCCGGTGTGTTCGCGGTGGGCGACGTCCGGGCCGGCTCCGTCAAGCGCGTCGCCTCAGCCGTCGGCGAGGGTTCGATCGTGGTGTCCCACATCACCGCTCACGTCGCCAGGGTCGGCCCCTGACCAGGCGCCGGTCGCGGTGACTGCGAGGGGCGGCCCAGCAGCACCCAGCTCCCGATGAACGCGGGGGGTCAGCGCCGGACGGGGATGGGCTGCAGCGAGCGGGCGGCCCGGCGGACCATGGCGAGCTCGTCGAAGGCCTGGCGCTGCGCCCGCAGGTGCTCGTCGAGGTCGTGGCGAGCAGCCTCGATGCGGGCCTCGAGGACGTGGCGGCGCTCGGTCAGCACGTCGGCGGCGTGCACCCGGGAGGCGCTGAGCCGGGCGGTGGCCACGTGCCAGCGGGTGCGGAAGATGCCCACGTCGAAGTGGCCGGCCCGCACCAGGTTCGTCGTGAGGATCTCCTCGGTCGGCTGCTTGAGGCCGCGCACGATGCCGACCTTCGAGAGCAGCCACAGGGCGTAGTAGCTCGGGTCCCACTCGTACCAGCGGAAGCCCTGGCGGGCCGAGGCCTGGTAGTGGTGGTGGTTGTTGTGCCACCCCTCGCCGTTGGTGACGAGCGCGATGAGGAACGAGTTTCGGCTGGTGTCCGAGGTCACGAACCGGCGGCGCCCGAGCACGTGGGCCAGCGAGTTCACGAGGAAGGTGCCGTGCCAGAGCAGCACGGTCGACAGGCCGAAGCCGATGACGAGGCCGGCCCAGCCGCCGTAGGCGAAGGTGGCAACGGCCAGTGCGGCGGCAGGCACCCAGTCGTTTCGGTTCAGCCAGCGCAGCTCGGGGAACTTGGCGAAGTCCTTGATGCGGCGCTCGTCCGTCGCAGAGTGCTGGTCGCAGAGGATCCAGCCCACGTGGCTCCACCAGAAGCCCCGCGTCGGGGAGTGGATGTCCTGCTCGGTGTCAGACCACCGGTGGTGGTCCCGGTGGTGGGCGGCCCACCACAGGGGCCCCTTCTGGAGCGCGGAGGCACCCCCCACGGCCATGACGAGCTGCGCCCAGCGGGGCAGGCGGTACGACCGGTGGGAGAAGTAGCGGTGGTAGCCGGCGGTGATGAAGAACATCCGCACGACGTAGAGGACGGCGGCCAGCACGAGCATCCGTGCCGGCACCCCCGTCCAGACCATGGCCAGCGGGATGAGGTGGAAGGCCAGGAAGGGCAGCGACGAGCGCCAGTTCAGCCGCTCGTCGGCGGCACGGGGGGAGGAGGACGGCAAGAGGGCTCCTGGAGGGGCGAAGCGGGCGTGAACGCCAGCCTACCTACCGGTCGGTAGGGCGCGCCCGTCGGGAGGGAACGATGCCGTTGGTGGGTACCGTCGCCTTCAGGTCCCAGTCGCCGCCGCCGATGTCTCGGAGATGCGGATCCGGACCGTCGCCCGTCTGATGCCGTCCGAACCCACCCCCCCCCGTCGACGCTCCCGTCGAGCGCGCTCCGCTGGTCGCCGACCCCCCGCTGTCCGCTCGTCGCCGGTGGCGCGGACTGTCGCGCGTGCTCCTCGGTCTCGTCGCGTTCCTGGTGGTGGGCAACGTGGCCATCCTCGGGGCGAGCGTCTGGGCTCGGCACAGCTCGGGGGCCAGCGGCGTCACCGTTCCCGCCGAGGTGGCGGCCATCCACAACTTCGAGGCCGTGGACCAGCACCTGTGGCGGGGAGGCGCGCCAGACCAGGACGCGTACGAGGCACTGGCAGCAGCCGGCGTCACCACGATCATCGACCTCCGGGCCGAGCACGACATCCACGTGCCGCACGACCTGCTCGACGAGCTCGGGCTGACGCTGGTCGCCATCCCGATGCGCGACGGTCAGGCCCCCTCCCCCGCCCAGGTGGCGCGTTTCATGGACGCCGTCGCCGCCGCGGATGGCCCCGTCTACGTGCACTGCGGCGCCGGCGTGGGCCGGACGGGCACGATGGTGGCGGCCTACCGGGTGGCGCGGGGCCAGTCCCCGAGCACGGCGGTGCGGGCCAACCTCGCGGTCGGCCCTCCGTCGCTGGAGCAGATCGCCTTCGCGGCGTCGCTGGTCCCAGGGGCTCCGGCCGAGCGGCCCAACGCCGTGGTGGTGGCGCTCAGCCGCACGCTCGACGCGCCGCGACGCGGCTGGAAG
>DASUDP010000031.1:0-6127 GCA_036275535.1 Acidimicrobiales bacterium
TCCCACTTGCTGCCCCACACGACCTTGATGACGTTCCAGCCGGCGCCCCGGAACACCGCCTCGAGCTCCTGGATGATCTTGCCGTTGCCGCGGACGGGGCCGTCGAGGCGCTGGAGGTTGCAGTTGACGACCCAGGTGAGGTTGTCGAGACCCTCCCGGGCGGCGAGGGAGATCGAGCCGAGGGTCTCGGGCTCGTCGGCCTCGCCGTCGCCGATGAAGCACCACACGCGGGACTGGGAGGTGTCCTCGATCTTGCGGTTGTGGAGGTACTTGTTGAACCGGGCCTGGTAGATCGAGCTGAGGGGGCCGAGGCCCATCGACACGGTGGGGTACTCCCAGAACTCCGGCATGAGCCGGGGGTGGGGGTACGAGGACAGCCCACCGCCGCCCACCTCCTGGCGGAACCGGTCGAGCTGGGCCTCGGTGAGACGGCCCTCGAGGAAGGCGCGGGCGTACGTGCCCGGGGCGGCGTGGCCCTGGATGTACACGTGGTCGCCGGCCAGGCCGTCGTCCTTGCCGCGGAAGAAGTGGTTGAAGCCCACCTCGTAGAGCGAGGCCGAGCTGGCGAAGGTGGCGAGGTGCCCGCCGATGCCGTCGGCCTTCTTGTTGGCCTTCACGACCATCACCGCGGCGTTCCAGCGGATGTACCGGCGGATCCGTCGCTCCATCTCCTCGTCGCCCGGGAAGAACGGCTCCTGCTCCGGGGGGATCGTGTTCACGTAGGGCGTGGACACGGTGGCCGGCGTGCCGACCTGCAGCTCACGGGCCCGCTCGAGGAGCTTCGACATGAGGAAGCGGGCCCGGGTCTTGCCGTGGCTGTCAACCACCGAATCGAGCGAGTCCAGCCACTCCCGGGTCTCTGTCGGGTCGATGTCTGGGAGCTGCTGGACGAAGCCGTCGATGATCATGGGTACATCCTCTCGTGGAATCCGGCCGGTCGCACCACCCCCCCCGATCGCTCGCCGGCGCCTCGACGCCGTGGGGGTCCGTTTCGTTTCCTGGCGCCGCGCGAGCCAGCATCCAGCCCGTGGCTGCTCCCGATCCGACGGTCGTGTACACCGATGGCGCCTGCTCGGGGAACCCGGGCCCGGGCGGCTGGGCCTGGGCGGTGCCGGGCGGTCGCTTCGCCGCCGGTCCGGCCGACCACACCACGAACCAGCGCATGGAGATCACCGCCGCCCTCGAGGCGGTGCGGGCCTTGCCGGGGCCGCTCGAGGTCGTGTCCGATTCGACCTACGTCGTCAACTGCTTCCGCGACCGGTGGCACGAAGGCTGGATCAAACGGGGGTGGAAGAACTCCCAGCGCCAGCCCGTGGCCAACCGGGATCTCTGGGAACCGTTCATCGAGCTGGTGCTCGAGCGCCGCGACGTGACGTTCCGGTGGGTGAAGGGCCACGGCGGCGACGTGATGAACGACCTCGTGGACCGGTTGGCGGTGGAGGCGGCGCTCACCCAGCAGCCCCGCGAGGGCGAGGGGACGCCGACGGACCTCGGTCCGGCCGACCTACCCCGGGGCGTGGCGGCGGCTCCCGGGCGCGACGGGCGGCTGCCAGCGGGCCGGCTCGTCCTGGTCGCCGGTCACCGCCCCGATGCCCTGGGCGGCTACGACGACAACCCGGTAGCCGCCGGCGTCCGCACCCGCGTCGGCGAGACGCTCCGGGCCATGGTCGAGGTGGACGGGCCGCTGACCGTCGTCAGCGGCCTGCGGCTCGGGGCCGAGCAGCTGGGGGCGGAGGCCGCCCTCGCCGAGGGCCTGCCGCTCGTCGCCGTGCTGCCCTACCCGGAGCCGGACAAGCCCTGGCCGGCTGCTTCCCGAGCCCACTTCGCCGAGCTGCTGGCCGCCGCCACCGCCGCCATCACGCTGGAGACGAGATCGCCGGCCACCAAGCAGCTGGCCGGCGCCGCGCTGGGCCGTCGCGATGCCTGGCTGGCCCGCCAGGTCGACAGCGCGGTGGTCGTGTGGGACCACGAGGACGCCGCCGTGGGCCGCCTCGTCCGGAGCCTCGAAGACCACCTCGGGCCCGACCAGGTCCTCCTCGTCCACCCCTGAGCCCGCGTCGGGTCAGCGGCCGCGGCGGACCTTCAGCTCGGCGTAGGCGGCGTTGATGGCGCGGATGCGGTCCTCGCCGGCGGCCACCTCGGCGGCGGGGCGCCCCACGAGCCGGTCCGGGTGGTGGCGCCGGGCCATGCGCCGGTGGGCCTCGACGATCTCCTCCCAGGTGGCGACGGCGTCGACGCCCAGCACCGCGTAGGCATCCGAGGGGTCGAGGGGCGGTTCGACCTCGACGGGGCCGGGCTCGCCGTCGGAGGCGGCGGTCGTCGGGGGAGGGTCGAAGCCGAAGCTGGTGCGCCAGTCCGCCCCGAAGTGCTCGGCCAGCACGTCGCGCGGGCGGTCCGCGTCCCGCGCCGGTGGTCCTGGGCGCGGGCGCCACACCTCTTCGACGCGGCGCTGGGCCCACCACGCGTGGTCGGCGTCGTCGAGGTCCACCGTGTCCCCGTCGTCACCGGCGGGGTCGTCGGCGGAACCCCGCCGCCGCGGGAACCGAGGCGCCATGGCCCGATCCTCCCACGAGCCCTACCGGCCGGAGCGGACCCGGAGCCGACGCCTTGACACGTCAGCGCCGGGTCACGTCGAGGACCCGCACGACGGCCACGCCTGCCTCGTCGGAGGCGTCGAGATCGACCTCGGCGGAGAGCAGCCACTCGTGGTGACCGGCAGGGTCGTCGAGCACCTGGACGACCGGCCAGGTGCGCCCGGTCTCGGTGAGCTCCACGAAGCGGGTGCTGCGGGCGTCGGCGTCGATCCCGATCGAGTCGTGCTCGGCGAAGTACGGCTCGAGGGCCGCCCGCCACCGCTCGGCGGTCCATCCGGTGTCGCCGTCGAGCTCGCCGAGGGCCTCGAAGCGCCGAGCGGCGGCCAGCTCGACCCGGCGGAACAGCTCGTTGCGCACCAGCACCCGGAAGGCGCGGGCGTTGGCCGTGACCGGGGGTGGGGCGTGGTCGGCGGGCAGCTCGAGCGGCTCGGCCTCGATGCGGGCGTCGGGGTGGGCCAGGGCCTCCCACTCGTCGAGCAGGCTCGAGTCGACCTGCCGGACCATCTCGCCCAGCCACTCGGTGAGCTCGACGAGGCTGTCGGTCTTGGCCGCTTCCGGCACTGTCTGCACCAGCGCCTTGTACGCGCTGCTGAGGTAGCGCAGCAGCGTGCCCTCGGAGCGGGCCAGCCCGTAGTGCTGGACGTAGTCGGCGAAGGTCATCGCCCGCTCCCAGAGGTCTCGGACGACCGACTTCGGGGCGAGGGGGTGGTCGGCCACCCACGGCTGGGATCGGCGGTACATGGCGAAGGCGGGCTCCAGCACCTCGGCCAGGGGCCGGGGGTGGGTCACCCCCTCGAGGCGGGCCATGCGCTCCTCGTAGTCGACCCCGGCCGCCTTCATCTCGGCGACGAGGTCGCCCCGGGCCTTGTTCGTCTGCGCCGCCAGCACCACGCCCGGATCGTCGAGGGTGGCCTCGATGACGGAGACGACGTCGAGGGTGTGCTCCGCGCTGGTGGGGTCGAGGAGGTCGAGCGCGGCCAGGGCGAAGGGAGCCAGGGGCTGGTTCAGCGCGAAGTCGGCCTGGAGGTCGACGGTCACCCGCACGAGCCGGCCCCGCTCGTCCGGCTCGTCGAGGCGCTCGATCACCCCGGCCGCGAGGAGGGAGCGGTAGATGGCGATGGCGCGGCGCACGTGGTCGCGCTGGGCCACCCGGGGCTCGTGGTTGTCGAGGAGCAGGCGGCGCAGGGCCCCGCAGCCGTCGCCCGGGCGGTCGAGGACGTTGACCAGCATCGAGTGCGACACCGTGAAGCTGGAGGTCAGGGGTTCCGGCTCGGCGGCGACCAGCCGGTCGAAGGTGGCCTCCCCCCAGGAGACGAAGCCCTCCGGCGGCTTCTTGCGCACCACCTTGCGCCGCTTCTTGGGGTCGTCCCCGGCCTTGGCCAGCGCCCGCTCGTTCTCGATCACGTGCTCGGGGGCCTGGACCACGACCGAGCCCGCGAGGTCGTAGCCGGCCCGGCCGGCCCGCCCCGCGATCTGGTGGAACTCGCGGGCCGTGAGGTGCCGAACCCGCGATCCGTCGTACTTGGAGAGGGCCGTGAACAGCACGGTGCGGATCGGGACGTTGATCCCGACGCCCAGGGTGTCGGTGCCGCAGATCACCTTCAGCAGGCCGGCCTGGGCCAGCCGCTCGACCAAGCGCCGGTACTTCGGGAGCATCCCTGCGTGGTGCACCCCCACACCGGCCCGCACGTACCGCGAGAGCGCCTTGCCGAAGCCGGTGCCGAAGCGGAAGTCGCCGATGAGCTCGGCGATCTGGTCCTTCTCCTCGCGGGTGCACAGGTTCGTGCTCGTCATCGACTGGGCTCGCTCGACCGCCGAGGCCTGGGTGAAGTGGACGACGTAGACGGGGGCCTTGCCGTCGTGCACGAGCCCCTCGATCGTCTCGAGCAGGGGCATCACCCGGTACTCGAAGTCGAGCGGCACCGGCCGCGTGGCGGAGCGCACCGTGACGGTGGGGCGGCCCGTCCGCCGGGTGAGGTCGGCCTCGAACCGGGTGACGTCGCCGAGCGTGGCCGACATCAGGACGTGCTGGGCGTGGGGGAGGGCCAGCAACGGCACCTGCCACGCCCAGCCGCGGTCGGGCTCGGCGTAGAAGTGGAACTCGTCCATCACCACCTGGCCGACGTCGGCCGCCTCGCCGTCGCGGAGCGCGATGTTGGCCAGCACCTCCGCCGTGCAGCAGATGATGGGAGCGCCGGCGTTCACCGCGGCGTCGCCGGTCATCATCCCCACCCGCTCCCGGCCGAAGGTGTGGCAGAGATCGAAGAACTTCTCGCTCACCAGGGCCTTGATGGGCGCCGTGTAGAAGGTGCGCCGCCCGTCGGCCAGGGCAGCCAGCTGGGCGCCGGCGGCCACCAGGCTCTTCCCCGAACCGGTCGGCGTGGCCACGATCACGTTCGACCCGGAGAGGATCTCGATGAGCGCCTCCTCCTGCGCCGGGTAGAGCGCCAGCCCCTGCTCCGCCGCCCACGTCGTGAACACGTCGAAGACGGCGTCGGCGTCGGCGTGGGGAGGGAGGCGATCGCCGAGCATGGGCGTCCATCCTGCCCCGGATGCCCGGGTTCGCCCCTTGACCGGCCACTCAATAGAGTCCAGCGCCATGGATCTCAACGGCATCTCAGCGATCGTCACCGGTGGCGCCTCGGGTCTCGGTGAGGCCACCGTCCGCGCCCTGGCCGCCCGCGGCGCCAAGTGCGTCGTGGTCGACATGAACCCCGAGAAGGGCGAAGCGGTGGCCAAGGACGTCGGGGGCGTGTTCGCCCCGGCCGACGTGGCCAACCCCGAGCAGGTCATCGCCGCCATCGAGGCGGCCAAGGAGCTCGGCCCCCTCCGCGCCCTCGTCACCGCCGCGGGCATCGGCTGGGCCACCCGCACCATCGGCCGCGACGGCCAGTACGACTCGGCCCACGACCTCGACGTCTATCGCAAGGTCCTCGAGGTGAACCTGGTCGGCACCTTCAACTGCATCCGCCTGGCCGCCACGGCGATGAGCCAGAACGAGCCCCTCGAAGACAACGAGAAGGGCGCCATCGTCACCGTCACCTCGGTGGCCGCCTTCGACGGCCAGATCGGCCAGGCCGCGTACTCGTCCTCCAAGGGCGGCGTCGTCGGCATGACCCTCCCCGTCGCCCGGGACCTGTCGGCCGCCGGCATCCGCGTCAACTGCATCGCGCCCGGTCTGATCGACACGCCGATCTACGGCACCGGCGAGGCCTCCGAGGCCTTCAAGGAGAAGCTGAAGCGCGACGTGCTCTTCCCGGACCGCCTGGGCAAGGCGACCGAGTTCGCGTCGATGGCCTGCGAGCTGCTCTCCAACAGCTACATGAACGCCGAGGTCGTCCGGGTCGACGGCGGCATCCGGATGCCGCCCAAGTAGCGGATTCGTCTGCGGTCCCCGGGGGAAACCCCCGCTCAGGACCGCAGACGCATCGGGGGCGGCGGGGCTCACTCCGCCAGCGAGCGCCGTTCCTCCTCGGTGAACGCGGGCATCGCGGCGGCCGGTGCCGTCATCCGGTCGGTGCGCAGCTTGCGGA
>DASUDP010000032.1:0-15433 GCA_036275535.1 Acidimicrobiales bacterium
AGGAGCACGCCCGTCAGGATCGGGCGGGCGTCGTCGCTGGAGGCGGCCCGCACGACCTGGGACAGCGCCTCGGCCAGCTCGGCGCTGGCCAGCGTGACGGGCTCGCCGGCTGGTTCGGGCAGCCGGGGGAACTCTTCGGCGGGGAGCACTCGCAGGCTGAACTCCGAGCGACCGGCGGAGATGCGGGCCTGCTCGGCGTCGACCTCCACCTCGACGCTCCCACCGGGGAGGGCGCGCACGATGTCCGAGGCCAGCCGGCCGGGCAGGACGGTGACGCCGTCGACGTCGCCGGCCACCTCGACCTCCACGGCGATGGTGAGCTCGAGGTCGGTGCCGGTCAGGCGCAGGCGGCTGCCGGCGAGCTCCACCCGCACGCCGGAGAGCACCGGCAGGGAGGTGCCGCGCCCCGCGGCGGCTCGACCGGCGCTGCCGAGGGCCTCGACGAGGACGTCACGCTCACATCGGAACTTCACGCTGGCTCGCTTTCTACCGTCGTGTTGTGCAGATCAACGAAGGAGTGGTGGTAGGGGCTGTGGATTGTGGACGACCGGGCGTTTGCCCAGGTCAGGAGGGGTGCACCTGTCCCACCGATGTCCCCAGGTTCGCACAGGCCGTCGGGGTGGGCGGGGACCGGCCGGGATCGGAGGCCGCGTTGCCCACAGGGGCGGCGGGCTCCGGGGTGCCGGTCCACAGGGCGTCCCTCGGCGCGTCCCCAGGGCCCGGACGTCGTCACGAGCCGGCTCGGATGGCCTGGACCAGCTCGGTGACCTGGTCGTAGATCGGGCGCTGGTGCTGCATCTGGGTGCCGATCTTGTCGACGGCGTGGATCACGGTGGTGTGGTCGCGGCCGCCGAACTCCCGGGCGATGGCCGGGTAGCTGAGGTCGGTCAGCTCTCGGAAGACGTACATGGCCACCTGGCGGGCCGTCACGAGCGGGCGCTGGCGCTTCTTGCCGATGATCTCCTCCACCGGGATGCCGAACATCTTGGAGGTGGCCTCCAGGATGACCTGGGGGGTGATCGGGCGGGGCTGGCGGGCCGTCAGCAGGTCCGAGAGGATCTCGGCCGCCTTCTCCACCGTGAGCTGCTCGGAGGTGAGGTTGGCGAAGGCGGCGACGCGGATCAGCGCGCCTTCCAGCACCCGGATGTTGTCGGTGATGCTGGCGGCGATGTACTCGAGCACGTCGGGGGGGATCCAGGTCGCCTCACGCTCGGCCTTGTTGCGCAGGATGGCGAGGCGGGTCTCGAGGTCGGGCGGCTGCACGTCGACCATCAGGCCCATCTTGAACCGGCTCCGGAGGCGCTCCTCGAGGGTGCCGATGGCGTCCGGGGGGCGGTCCGACGACAGGACGATCTGCCGGTTGGCCTGGTGGAGGTGGTTGAAGGTGTGGAAGAACTCCTCCTGGGTCTCCGTCTTGCCCTCGATGAACTGGATGTCGTCGACGAGGAGCACGTCGATGTCGCGGTACCGGCGCTTGAACGTGTCGTTCGTGCGGGTGCGGACGGCGTCGATGAACTCGTTGAGGAACGCCTCGCTGGTGACGTAGCGCACCCGGTATGTCGGGTAGTTCTCCCGGACGTAGTGCCCGATGGCCTGGAGGAGGTGGGTCTTGCCGAGGCCGGCGTCGCCGTAGATGAACAGCGGGTTGTACTTGCGGGCTGGGGTCTCGGCGACGGCCAGGGCGGCGGCGTGGGCGAAGCGGTTCGACGGCCCGATGACGAAGGTCTCGAAGCTGTACCGGGGGTTGATGTCCTCGGAGGCGGCGCTCGTGCCGGCGGGGGCCGGGGGACCGCCGGTGGCGGGGCCCTCGGCGGGCCGGGGGGCAGCCGTCGGCGGGGCCACCGTCCACAGGGGCTCGGGCTCCGCGGTGGCGATCTGGAGGGCCAGCTCGACGTGGCCGGCCCCGATCTCGTCGAGGGCGTCGCGCACCATCGACAGGTAACGACCCTCGATGCGCTCCTTGGCCAGGAACGACGGCACGGCGAGGGTCAGGGTGGTGCCGTCGTAGGCCACGGCCCGGGCGGCGTCGAAGGACGTGAGCCACACCGGCTCGGACACCTGCGCCCGCAGGATCCCGGCGCACTCGTCCCACAGCCGTTGCGCCTCGTTCACCCCGGCCAATGCCTCCTGCTCGGGGACGTCCACAGCGACGTCCACACTCTGTGGAAAACGGTCTACGGGTTCCCACCGAGGGCCGGATGCCGGATCTCGATGTGCCCTGGGGCCAATGCCACCCCGGTGACCGGAGCGGGGAAGCGACCGCCCTCAGCCGCCGCAGCGGTCCGAGGCACCGTAGCACCGCCCCCTGGCGAGTCGGCAAGGGCTCTGTGGACGATCTGCATCGGCCCAGGTCAGAGGGGGTGGAAGGTCCACCGCGGCGAGAGATGCCTGTGCTAACGAGGGGGAACGGGCCCTCAGGTTGCCCCTTCCCTGCCGCGCCCTCTAGCGTTGCCCGAGCACCGATGCGTGCCGGGTTCCGGCGCGTCAGCAGTGCACCGATCGATCGCCTCCGGCCGGCGCGTCCCGAACCTCGACGCCCCCGGCCATCCACAGGTCAGCGAGGACGCCGTGAAGCGCACCTACCAGCCCAACAACCGTCGCCGCGCCAAGCGCCACGGCTTCCGTCACCGGATGGCCGACCGCGCGGGGCAGGCGGTGATCCGGGCCCGCCGTCTCAAGGGCCGCAAGCGACTCTCGGCCTGAGGCCCCGGCCCCGACGGACATGTCTCGCTCCCGGGCCGTCGGTCCTGCCGTTCGCGGCGCGCGGGCTTGGCCGTGACGGCATGCCTGCGCCCGCTGGTGGGTTCCGGCGCGTCACCGATCGGGCCAGCTTCGCCGCCCTGCGCACCGCTCCGCGCACCCGTCGCGGGGCGCTCTCGGTGACCTACCTCGCCGCGCCGGCGGGCGGCACCGACGTGCGGGTGGCCTTCCAGGTGGGCAAGGCCTCCGGCGCGGCCGTCGCGCGCAACCGGATCCGTCGCCGCCTGCGGGCGGGGCTGCGCGAGCTCCAGCAGCGCCGCCAGCTCCCCCCGGGCACCTACCTCCTCGGCGGGCGCGGCAGCCTCGCTACGCAGCCTTGGCCGGAGCTCCTGGCCGACCTGACCGCCGCCGTGGCCGCCGCCACGGCCGGATCCGCCCCGGAGCGGGCGCGATGAGCGGCGCCCCCTCGGCGCGTCCCGCGATGCCCCCGGTGGCCCGGGCTCTCCACGCTCTGGTGCGGGCCTATCGCAAGGTGACGGCCGGCCGGCCCTCCCCCTGCCGGTTCGACCCGAGCTGCTCGTCCTACGCCCTCGAGGCGTTCGAACGCCACGGCGCCGCGCGCGGCCTGTGGCTCACCACCCGGCGCCTGGCCCGCTGCCACCCCTGGGGTGGCATGGGCTGGGACCCGGTCCCTGACGGAAAGGCGAACTGATGTTCGACGGCCTCTTCGAGGTCATCGCCAAGGTGCTCAGCACCTTCTACGACCTGATCCCCAACTACGCGGTGGCGATCGCCCTCCTGACGCTGGTCGTCATGATCCTCACCACGCCCTTCACCTTGAAGGGCACGCGCAGCATGATCCAGATGCAGCGGCTCCAACCCGAGATGCGCCGCCTGCAGCTGAAGTACAAGGACGACCGCCAGAAGCTCAACGAGGAGCTCATGGCGTTCTACAAGGAGAACCAGCTCAACCCGCTGGGCGGGTGCCTGCCGCTGCTGCTGCAGGCCCCCATCTTCATGCTCCTGTACCGGATCATCCGGGGGCTCACTCGACTCGGCAGCGATGGCACGTTCGACCCTGAGCACCTGAAGGCCAACACGGCCCTCTACCGGGCCCTCGACCCCGCCAAGGAGATGCTGTCGTTCGGTGTCGACCTGTCCGAGAGCGCCAGCAAGGCGCTGTCCGACGGGTTCGTGCACGGCCTCCCCCACGTGGTGATGGTGGCCATCGTGGCGGTGAGCTCGTACTACCAGCAGAAGCAGATCCAGGGTCGCAACCCGAACGCCGAGGTCCCGCCGCAGCAGAAGATGCTGATGCGCCTGATGCCGGCGATGTTCGTGTTCTTCGCCTTCGTCTCGCCGGCCGCCCTGGTCGTCTACTTCGTGGTGTCGAACCTCTACCGGATCGGCATGCAGCACTACATCACCCGAACCCTCTACCACGGCGAGGACTCGCTCGGCGCCCAGGCGCAGCGGGCGGCCAAGGAGGCCAAGGAGCTGGCGGCGGAGGGCGGCGGCCCGGACCTGCTCCCCAAGCTGGGCCGCAAGAGCAAGGCCGTCGAGGCCACCGCCACCGAGGCCCCCACCCGGGGCGGGCGCGGGGGCGGCACGACCAGCGCCAAGGGTTCCTCCCCCACCCCGCCACCGCCCACCGTCCGCACCGGCGCCCAGAACCGGTCCAAGAAGAAGAAGAAGCGTCGCTGATGGAGTGGGTCGAGACGACCGGCAAGACAGTCGAAGAAGCCAAGGACCTGGCCCTGGACCAGCTCGGGGTGGATGAGCAGGACGCGGAGTTCGACGTCCTCGAGGAGCCCCGCACCGGCCTGTTCGGTCGGGTCCGGGGCGAGGCCCGGGTCCGGGCCCGGGTCCGGCCGACCCAGCCCCGACCCAAGGCCGAGCGCCGGGAGCGCCGGGGCCGGGGCAACGGTCGGGACGGTCGTGCGGGCGGCAAGCCCGACGGCCGCAAGGGCAAGAACGGCGATGGCCCGAGCCGCTCCGGGTCCAGCACGGCGGGAGCTACGTCGGGCCGTGCCACCGACGACCAAGCGCCGGCGCCGGCGCCCGAGCCGCCCCCGCCCGCTGCCGCGGCCTTGGAGCGGACGGGGGCCGACGCACCGATGGAGCAGCGAGACGAGGCGTCCCGCCCGCGGCGCAACCGCGGCGGGCAGCGGAACCGGCCCGCACGACAGGATCACGACGACGAGCAGGAGAGCATCGAGATGAGCGACACCGAGCTGGCTGAACAGGGTGAGGTGGTGCGAGGGTTCCTCCTCGACCTGCTCGATGCCTTCGGACTGGAGGGGGAGGTGACCGCCACCCCCGCCGAGGAGGGGGCGGTGGAGCTGGCCGTCACGGGCGCCGACCTCGGCCTGCTGATCGGCCCGAAGGGCCAGACCCTCCAGGCCATCCAGGAGCTGTCCCGCAGCGTGCTGCAGCGCCAGCACCCGGGCGACACCCACGCCCGGGTCCGGGTGGACGTGGCGGGCTACCGCCAGCGCCGGCGCGAGGCCCTCGAGCGCTTCGTCCGCCAGATCGCCGAAGACGTGAAGTCCAGCGGCGTGCAGAAGGCGCTCGAGCCCATGAGCCCCCCGGACCGCAAGGTGGTGCACGACACCGTCAACGAGATCGAGGGCGTCCACACGGTGTCCGAGGGCGAAGATGCCCGCCGTCGGGTGGTCATCATCCCCGACTGATCGACGCAGCGCTGGTGCGCGACGAGGCCCCCGGCTCCGGCCGGGGGCCTCGTGCGTTCTCCGGTCCCCGTCGGCGGGCCGCGCCCGGGTACCGTGACCACGTGACGTCGGACTCCCTGCTGGCCCAACTGGAGCGCTCCCGGGCCCTGGGCTTCCTCGGCCCCGGCCCGGTCGAGGCCCACATCGCCCACGCCGCTGCCTTTCTGACCGCCCTCGACGGCGTGGAGGGAACGGTGGTCGATCTGGGCTCCGGGGGCGGCGTACCCGGGCTGGTCGTGGCCGTGGCTCGCCCGGACCTCCACCTCGTCCTCGTCGACGCCAGGGGCAAGCGGTGCCGGTTCCTCGAGGAGGCGGTGGCCGCCCTGGCCCTCGCCGCCGAGGTGGTCGAGGGTCGAGCGGAGGTCATCGGGCGCTCCGACCGCCGCGGCGCGGCGAATGCCGTGCTGGCCCGGAGCTTCGGCCCGCCCGCCACGACGGCGGAGTGTGCCGCGCCCCTCCTCCGTGTCGGTGGCCGGCTGATCGTCAGCGAGCCCCCTGAGGCCCCCGATCGGTGGCCGGCGGCGGCGTTGGGGGCGCTGGGTCTACGCCCCGATGATCTGACGGGCGACCACTCGGTGCGCACGCTGGTCCAGGTACATCCGTGCCCCGAGCGCTACCCCCGGCGCGATGGGATGCCGGCCAAGCGGCCGTTGTTCTAACCGTCAGCCCGCCGGCGTTTCACGTGAAACACGTGAACATGCCCGGCGTTGGGACACGCTGGCGCCCCATTGCAGCACCGGTGTTCCACGTGAAACACAGCCCGGCCCGCCCGGTTTGGGGTGGATCCTTGCGCCCAAACCCTCAACCAGGCAGGATGGGCCGGTGACCGACTCTGACGACGTGGCGGCGCGGGGCCGAGCCATCTTCGAGCGCCTGCGCGCCGACGAGCCGGAGGCGGCACCCGCAGGGCAGGATGCTCCGTCGCCGGCATCAGACGGGATCAGCGCCTCCGGCGATGCAGACGGTGCTCCGGCCGAGGCCGGAGCGGAGCACAACGTCGCCCCGTCTGAGGGGGCGCCCGACGCCTCCGACGGGGACGGGGAGGTCGGCAGCTCCGAGGGGTCTGCCGGCATGGCTGATCCCGTGCCGGCAGACCGCGCATCCGAAGAGGGGCCCGATCCCGTCGAGGCGTCGGGTGGTGCTGATGCCGCCGGTGGCTCGCCCACCCCAGCTGCGGCACCGGCGGCGCAGACCGACGCTCTCCCGACCGCCTCTGCGGTGGTCGCTCCCCCGCCGGCGCCGGCCAGCGGCCTGCCGAACGGCCTGCCGGGAGCGGCGGACCTCCCGGTGGTCGAGGGCGCGCTCCCGGTGGCCGACACCACCCCGGCCGAGGAGCGGGGGCCCGAGCCGGAACCGGACGCCCCCCACCCCTTCGCCCGCGCCCTGCCGCGGGTCATGGCCGTGGCCAACCAGAAGGGTGGCGTCGGCAAGACCACCACGGCGGTGAACCTGGGGGCCTGCCTGGCCGACATCGGCTACCGGGTGCTGGTCGTGGACCTCGACCCCCAGGGCAACGCCAGCACCGGGCTGGGGATCAACATCCGAGACCTGCACGGGTCCATGTACGACGTGATCCTCCACGACCTGCCCATCGAGGACTGTGTGGAGGCCACCTCGGTCCGCAACCTCTTCTGCGCCCCGTCGTCGCTCGACCTGGCCGGCGCCGAGATCGAGCTCGTCCCCGCCTTCAGTCGAGAGCTGCGGCTCAAGCGGGCGCTGGCCGAGGTCCACGACGACTACGACTTCGTCCTGATCGACTGCCCGCCCTCCCTTGGCCTGCTCACTGTGAACGGCTTGGCCGCCGCCACCGAGGTCGTCGTGCCCATCCAGTGCGAGTACTACGCCCTCGAGGGTCTGGGCCAGCTCCTCCGCAACGTCAACCTGGTCCAGCGCAACCTCAACCCCCAGCTCGAGCTGAGCGCCATCATCCTCGTCATGTACGACGCCCGCACCAAGCTGGCCGACCAGGTCGTCAGTGAGGTCCGATCCCACTTCGGTGCCAAGGTGTGCCGCAACGTGGTCCCCCGGACCGTGCGCCTGTCCGAAGCGCCCTCGTTCGGGCAGCCGATCATCGCGTTCGATCCAACCTCGCGGGGCGCCATCGCCTACCGCGAGCTGGCCAAGGAGGTGAGCGGTGGCACGCCGCAGCGGGCTCGGTAGGGGTCTGGGGGCCCTGATCCCCACCGACATCACAGGGGAGAGCGGCTCGGCGCTGCGGGAGGTGCCGGTCGAGTCGATCGCCCCGAACCCCCACCAACCCCGCTCGTACTTCGACGAGGAGGCGCTGGCCAGCCTGACCGCGTCGGTGGCCGAGCTCGGGGTGCTCCAGCCCATCCTCGTGCGGGAGGTGGGGGAGGACCGCTTCGAGCTGATCGCCGGGGAGCGCCGCTGGCGGGCGGCCAAGCGAGCCGGCCTGCCGTCCATCCCGGTGGTGGTGCGGACCGTCGACGAGGTGCTGTCCCTCGAGCAGGCGCTGGTGGAGAACCTCCACCGGGAGGACCTCAACCCACTGGAGGAGGCGGCCGCCTACCAGCAGCTGATGGAGGACTTCACCCTCACCCAGGAGCAGGTGGCGCAGAAGGTCGGGAGGTCCCGCTCGGCGGTGGCCAACACGTTGCGCCTCTTCCAGCTGCCCCCGTCGATCCAGCGGCTGGTGGCGGAGAACCAGCTGACGGCGGGCCATGCCCGTGCGCTCCTGGGCACCCCTGATCGGGCCTACCAGGAGGAGCTGGCCAAGGAGATCGTGGCTCGCGGCCTGTCGGTCCGGGAGGCCGAGGACGCGGTGCGGGCCCACAACGAGGCGGCCGAGGATGCCGGCGAAGAGGACCCGGCGGCCCCGACCGAACCCGCTCCGGCGCCGGCCCGGCGACTGCGCCCGCCGGGCCTGCTCGAGCTCGAGGAGCTGTTGGCCGACCACCTCGACACCCGGGTGAAGGTGTCGATGGCGGGGGCCAACGGCCGCGGGAAGGTCGTGGTGGAGTTCGGGGGCCTCGAGGACCTCGAGCGGATCTACCGGGCCATCACCGAGGGCCGCCCCGAGAGCACATAGCCCCGCAACGAGACGGACCCTCGACGTGTCGTCGAGGGTCCGCTGCGGAGATGGGGTTTCAACCCCAAGTTGACGTTGTCCACAACCTGTGTGGAACCTTGTGGAGAACCCCATGTGAGGCCCGGTGGAGGCCGGGGAGCGCCGGTGCCGGGGGGCGGTTGAAGGTCCGCTCGAGGGTCAGTCGAGGAAGTCGCTGAGCTCCTGCAGGAGCTGCCCCTTGCCCTTGGCGCCGACCATCCGCTTGGCCGGCTGGCCCTGGTCGAACAGGATGAGCGTGGGGATGCTCATCACGTCGAAGCGGCGGGCGATGTCGGGGTTGTCGTCGACGTTGAGCTTGGCCACCTTGAGCTTGCCGGCGTGCTCCTCGGCGATCTCGTCGAGGATGGGGGCGATCATCTTGCACGGGCCGCACCACTCAGCCCAGAAGTCGACGAGCACGGGCTCGGCGGAGCCCGCGATCTCCTCGTCGAAGGTGGCATCGGTGAGCGTGTTCATGGGTCAGGTCATCCTTCGTGGTGGGCCGGACGGTCCGGGACGTACGGGTGGTGCAACGACGCACCGGGGAGCGGCATTCCCCCTCGGCTGCATCGAACACCTGTTCCCCCAGGGGCTGCAGGTCAGTCGTGCTGGGCTTCCAGCCAGCGCTCAGCGTCGATGGCGGCCTGGCAGCCGGAGCCGGCGGCGGTGATGGCCTGGCGGTAGGTGTGGTCCTGCACGTCACCGCAGGCGAACACGCCCTCGACGTTGGTGGTGGAGGCGCCGCCCCACTGGCCGGTGATGAGGTAGCCGTTGTCCTCGAGCTCGAGCTGGCCCTTGACGAGGTCGGTGTTGGGCTTGTGGCCGATGGCCACGAACAGGCCCGTCACGGGGAGCTCGCTCGTCTCACCGGTCTGGACATCCTGGACGACGACGTGGTCGAGCTTGGTGTCGCCCACGATCTCGGTCACGACTGTGTTCCAGCGGATCTCGATCTTGGGGTTGTTGAAGGCTCGGTCCTGCATGATCTTGCTGGCCCGGAGCTGGTCGCGGCGCACGAGCAGGATCACCTTCTCGGCGAACTTCGTGAGGAAGGTGGCCTCCTCGACGGCCGAGTCGCCGCCGCCGACCACGGCGATGGTGTGGTCGCGGAAGAAGAAGCCGTCGCAGGTGGCGCAGGTGGAGACGCCGTGGCCGATGAGCCGGCCCTCGTTCTCGAGCCCGAGCATGAGGGATTGTGCACCCGTTGAGATGATGAGCGAGCGGGCCTGGTAGGTGGGCTCGGCGGCGTCGGGGTCGCCCACCCACACGCCGAAGGGCCGGGCCGACAGGTCGACGCGGGTGACCTTCTCGGTGCGGATGTCCGCCCCGAAGCGCAGGGCCTGCTCCCGGAAGCGCACCATGAGCTCGGGGCCCATGATCCCCTCGGGGAAGCCGGGGAAGTTCTCCACCTCGGTGGTGAGCATCAGCTGGCCGCCGGGCTGGTCCGATGTCGACGACGGCTCGCCCTCGATGACGAGGGGGGCCAGGTTGGCGCGGGCCGCGTAGATGGCGGCGGTGAGCCCGGCCGGGCCCGACCCGACCACGATCACGTCTCGGACATCAGGGTTGCTCATCGTTGCCTCTCAGCGGTGGTGGACGATCGTGGGAACGGCCGGCGGGCACCAGGCATTCCCGAGCGCCCGGGACCGGTCGGTGGGGGAGGGGTCAGCGAGGCTCGTCCGCCGGGGCCGTGCGGCGCGACCACAGGACCATCCCGAGCAGCGAGAACACCACGCCGACGATCAGGTGGGCCACCCAGGTGTGGTCCTCGCCCACCCAGGCGTCGGGGAGGTAGACGTCGATGAGCCGGACCGCGGCGATGGCCGTCAGGACGAGCACGGCCAGGCCCACGAACAGGGCGAAGGTGCCGTAGACCAGCCAGCGCGCCACGCTGATGGCGGGGCCGGTCGTCTTGTCCCGGACGGTGCCGACCACCCGCTCGATGGTGTCGGCGGCCTGGGCGGGCCAGTCGCTCCCGGAGGCGGCGGGGCCCGTGGGGTCGGGCGCGCCCGCGCGGCGAGGTGACGAGCTGGAAGCCATGGCGGGCAGGATAGAGGGCGCGCGCCGGCTCGCCGGCGGCCGCCGGTACGGTGGCGGCCCGTGACGGTGCTGCGAGCCTTGGCTGGGTTGGTGTGCGGCGCCGCGGTGGCGGCCCTGGGGGCGCTGATCCTGGGGGAGTACGAGTTCACCGGGCTCCTGCCCTACGTGGCCGGCGCCCTCTTCGGCCTCGTCGTCGGCGAGGTCGTCGTCGGGGTCGGCCGGGACCGCTCGTGGCCGGTCGCCGTCGTGGCCGGGGCGCTGGCCGCGGGCGGCATCGCCTGGGCCGGGTGGATCGACTCCAGCGAGGGGATCGAGCCGGTCAAGGGGCTCGTCTGGGTGTCGGCGGCGCTGGCGGCCGTGGTGGCCGTGGCTCGCACGGTGCGGTGGCGGCCGACCCCGGAACGGCCCCGGGCCGACCTCACAGAGCGGTGAGCGAGCGGGTGGTGCAGCTGGCGGCGTCGACGACGAGCAGCTGCGGGCCGGCCCCCGAGGCCTCGTAGACCACGACGAGCACGGGGTCGCCGGCCAGCGTGGCAGTGGCCAGGGCGAGGACGGTGGCGTCGGTGGGCACGTCGGTCGACCCGGCGCAGGCGGTGGCCGAGGTCGTGGTGACGCCGCCGACCGCCGCCGGGGGAGCGGCTTCGTGGGCGCTCGTGTCGCTGCTGATGGAGCGCCGGGCCGCCGCGGCCAGGCCGGCCAGGTCGTCGAAGGCCCCGAGGTCGGAGCCGGACAGCTCGGCGGCCAGGGGACCGTTGCCCGCCGCCGCGGCGCCGCTGTCCGCCGCGTCAGGGCCCTGGCCGCCGCCGTCGCTCGACCCGGCCTCGGAGCTGGCGTCGAAGGTGGCCGCCGTCTGGTCGTCCTCGCCGGAGTCCAGCCGGTCGAGGAGGGGCACGGCCAGCGCCGCCACCGCCACCGCGGCGGCCACCGCGAGGTAGCGCAGCCGCCGCCGTGCGGCCAGGGCGGCGGGCTGGCGGCCGCCCTCCGCGGCCCTCGTGGCGGGCGGCGCGATCGCCGCTGCGGGGTCGCCGGCACCGGACGCGGCGAGGACGTCGAGGGCGGCGGCGATGCGCGCCTGGCGCGCCTCGGCGTCGACGCGGAGATCGAGGCCCCGCACGGCCGCCCGGACCTGGGCCAGCGCTTCGACCCGGGCCAGGAGGGTGGCGTCGGCCTCCACCCGGGCGCGCTCGGCGGGGGTCGCCACGTCGTCGAGGTAGGCCGAGGCCAGCTCGTCGAGCTCGTCGTCGGGGTGCTGCGGGTCGGTCATGGGGTGGTGGCCGGATCGGTCGGTGGCGCGGCATCCGGGCTCGATGTTGGACGCTGGCCGGGGGCTCCCGGGTTCCCGGCCGCCGGAGCGGGGCCCAGGTGGCGGGCCAGCTGGGCCCGCCCGCGGGAGATCCGGGAGCGGACCGTGCCCGGGGGGATGTCGAGCACCTCGGCGATCTCCGCGTAGTCGAGGTCGCAGAGGTCGCGCAGGACGACAGCAGCCCGCAGCTCGGGTGCGAGGTGCGTCAGGGCCTCGTCGATGGCGGCGCGATCGCCCAGCGACTCGACGGCGACCTCTCCGGCCGGGTCGGCCACCGCGCCGCCGCTGGGGTCGAGCTCCTCGGGGAGGCCCGGGAGGGGTCGCCGGCGCCCCCGCCGCAGCTCGTCGAGGCAGGCGTTGGTGGCCACCCGGTGGACCCAGGTGGAGAACCGGGCCCGGCCGTCGAATCGCCCGAGGCCGCGCACGATCGCGATGAGCGCCTCCTGGGTGGCGTCGAGGGCGTCCGCCTCGTTGGCGGCGAGGCGCCGGCACAGGTGCAGGACGCGGTCGTGGTGCTGGCGCAGCAGCGCATCGAGCGCCGCCCGATCGCCGGCCTGAGCGGCCACGACGAGCGGGTGGTCGGGGTCCTCGGCCACGCCGCGGAGGCTACTCAGGCGCAGGTCGGGGGGGCGGTCCGCCGCCGCGCCGCCCGGTCAGGAGCCGACGACCCGGATCTCGTCGATCCGGGCGGCGGCCCGGCCCTTGGCGTCGCCGCGGTCGAGGATCCACACGAGCACGGCCGATCCCTTGGCGCCGCCGAGGTCGACGTTGTTGGTGCCGGCGGGGAGCCCCTCGGTGGTGGCGACGGCCTCGCCCCAGCCCGCGAGGTCGCCGGCCGGTGCGCCGGCCACGAACACCTGGATCTTCCAGTCGTTGGTGGGGCTGTCGATCTCGAGGTGGTCGAGGGTGCGGGCCTGGTCGAGGGTGAGCATGATCCCCACCCCGTCCTTCAGCTTCGTGATGTCGCGGTCGTTGTACCCCTCGGTCTGCCAGCTGGTGGCGGGGTCGCCGTCGCGCACCTTGTCGGTGTCGTCGTCGTTCTCGTGGCCGTCGCCGGAGGGGTCGAAGGCGGTGGCGTCGGTCACGGTCACGGCCGCCGCCGCCGTGTCGGACCCGCCGCCGATGGCGTCGCGCACGCCGCCGAGGAGGTCGCCGGCGCCGGAGCGTCCGAGCAGCAGGCCGGCCAGGCCCAGGACGAGGGCCACGACCACCACGACGGCCGTGGGGACGAGCCAGCTCCGCTCCGTCTGGCGGAACGACGGGGCGACCGGGGCCGGCGCGCCGGCGGACGGGGCGCCGGGATCGACCGGACGGGGGACCCCGGCGGTGAGCCCGGGCGCGGCCTCGATGGTGGTGGAGGTGACGTCGGGCTCGGCGAGGGGAGCGGCCCCGGCGGAGAGCAGCGCCGCCCGCAGCTCGGTGGCGCTCTGGTACCGGTCGGCGGGCTCCCGGGCCATGGCCCGCCACACGACCTCCTCCAGGGCCTTGGGCACGCTGGGCCGCACCTGCCGGGGCTTCAGCGGGTCCTTCTGGAGGCGCATCAGCGCGGTGGCGGCGTCCGTCTCAGCCCGGAACGGCGGCCGGCCGCAGAGCATCTCGTAGAGCACCACGCCGAGGCTGTAGAGGTCGGTGCGGGCGTCGATGGCCTCGCCCCGGACCTGCTCGGGGGCCAGATACTTGGCGGTGCCCACCATGAGGCCGGGTTGGGTCAGGTCGGCGTCGGCCACCGCCTTGGCGATGCCGAAGTCGGCCACCTTCACGCGGCCGTCGCCGGGCAGGAGCACGTTGGCCGGCTTGATGTCCCGGTGCACGAGGCCGGCCCGGTGGGCGGCATCGAGGGCGTCCGCGACCTGGGCGGCCAGGCCGGCGGCCTGCCACGGATCGATCGGTTCGGGGTCGTCGAGGCGCTGGCGCAGCGTCTGCCCCGGCACGAGCTCCATGACGATGGCCTCGACGCCGCCTTCGGAGCAGGTGTCGTAGATGGCCACGATGCCCGGGTGGGCCAGCCGAGCGGCGGCCACCGCCTCCTGGCGGAACCGGGTGACGAAGGTGTCGTCAGCGGCGAGGTGCGTGTGCAGGATCTTGACCGCCACCTGGCGGCGCAGCACCTCGTCGGTCCCCTGCCACACCTGCGCCATGCCGCCCGAGGCGAGGAGCGAGTCGAGGCGGTAGCGCCCGGCCAGCACCCGACCGGCCTGGGGCGGCGCCCCGGAGACGGAGGGGACGGCCTCGGTGGAGGCCCCCTGGGAGGGGTTCGGAGACGACACGACGGCCCAACGCTACTGCCGGGGCCGCGGTGGGGTCAGGCCGGGGCCACCCAGGTGACGCCCATCACGCGGGGGCCGCCGTGGGTACCGATGACCGGTCCGATGTGCCCGACCCGGATCTGGTCGCGGGGGTAGAGCGGGGCGAGGAGGTCGAGCATGTCCTCCACATCGGGGGCGAAGCCATGGCTGACGGTGAGGTGCTCGACGGCCCCCGCCTCGGCCACCCGGTCCCGCAGGACCTCGAGGGCCTTGCGCCGCGTGCGGGCCTTCCCGGCCTCCTCCACGGTGCCGCTGGAGATGTCGAGGATGGGCTTGATCGACAGCAGCGAGCCCACCAGCGCGGCGGCGCCGCCGACGCGACCGCCCTTCTTCAGGTTGTCCAGCGTGTCGAGGGCCCCGAGGACGTGGGTGCGCTGCGCGAGGTCCTCCACCAGGGCGGCCACGTCGTCGGTCGACGCGCCGGAGGCGGCGGCCTCGGCGGCGAGGAGGACCTGCGTGCCGAGGCCCGAGGTGATGCTGTGGGAGTCGATGACCCGCACGTCGAGCTCGCCTTCGAGGGCCCGGGCCGCGTTCTGGGCCGACTGCATCGTGGCGGACAGCCCTGCGGAGAGGTTGATGCACACGATCCCGTCGGCGCCGGCTTCGGCTTGGCGGCGGAAGGCGGCCTCGAACTTGCCTGGGGCGGGCGCCGCCGTCTCCGGCAGCACGGACGCCCCGGCCAGTCGCTGGTAGAAGGCCTCCACCGTCAGCTCGGTGCGGTCCTCGAGCTCCTCGTCGCCGAAGCGGATCGTCAGCGGGACGACCTCGATGCCGTGCTCGGCGACCTGGGCGTCGGTGAGGTCGCAGCTGCTGTCGGTGACGATGCGCACGGGCATGTGGAGGCTCCCCCGGAGGTGTTGGACGCCCTGAACCTAGTGGCCGGGGTCGGCGGGCTCGGGTCGTGAGCGGCCCACGGGGTGGGAGAGGTGCTTGGCCTCCATGAGCTTCTCGCTGCGCCGGGTGCGGTGCCAGTGCCGGGCCCACCAGACCATGAGGAAGATGGCGGCCCCGGCCGAGAGGATGACCCCCACCCCGGACACGGCCGTCGACCGGATCGAGTAGTCGATGCTGGTGAGGACGATCGCCCCGTCGGGCGAGGTGACCTCGACCTGGAGGGGGAACGACCCGGAGGCCCGGGTGCGCACCGCGATGTCGAGGCGGGTGCTCTCCTCGGTCAGCTCGAGGGGGAGCACGTCCCCGTCGGGGAACTCCAGCTTGGGGCTGCGCAGCCGGACGGTGACCTCGAGCGGCACGCCGCTGGTGTTGCGCAGGGTGAGCGGCACCG
>DASUDP010000033.1:0-6519 GCA_036275535.1 Acidimicrobiales bacterium
AGCTCGGCCTCGACCAGCGCCTCCCGAACTCTCCCGTTCGCCACGGAGGCGGCGTCCACCGAGCGCAGCTGCGAGCGCACCACGGCGGCGGCGCAGCCCACCCGCACCAGCGCCTCACCGGGCGCACCCCGGAACGACGACAGCGTCGCCAGGTAGGCGATGGCCTCGAGCACGTTGGTCTTGCCCTCGCCGTTGGCCCCGACGATGGCGGTGAGCCCGGGCGCGGGCGCCAGCTCCGCGGCGGTGTAGTTCCGGAAGTCGGTGAGCCAGAGGCGCTCGACGCGCAACTACGAGACGCGCACCGGCATCAGGAGGTACAGGTAGTCCTGGCTCTCCACCGAGCGCACCACGGCCGGCTTGAGTGCGTCGACGGTCTCGAGCGTGACCTCGTCGCCCTCCACCGCCTCGATGCCGTCGGCCAGGTACTCGGGGTTGAAGGCGATCACCATCTCGGTGCCCTCGTACTTGGCGTCCAGGTCCTCGTGGGCCTGGCCCACGTCCTGGGTGATGGCGGTGAGCTCGATGCCCTCGCCCTTCAGCGTGATCCGCACCGGCGTGGCCTCGCGGGCCAGCAGCTTCACCCGGCGCAGCGCGTCGAGCAACGGCTCCCGGCCGACGGTGAGCCGGTTGGGGTGGGCCGACGGGATCAGCTGGCGGTAGTTCGGGAACTCGCCCTCGATCAGGCGCGTGGTCAGCCGGGTGTCGCCCACGCTGAAGGTGGCGTCGCGCTCGGCCAGCCGCAGCGTGACGGTCTCCGAGCCCGACAGCACGCGGGCCAGCTCGCCCAGCGCCTTCGACGGCACCAGCACGGTCTGACCCTCCCGCAGCACGGTGGTGCCCCGCAGGTCCCGGACGGCGAGCCGGTAGGAGTCGGTCGCGACGAGGCGCAGGCCGTCGCCCTCGGCGGCCATGAGCACGCCGGTGAGGATCGGGCGGGCGTCGTCGTGCGAGGCGGCCCGCACCACCTGGCGCAGCGCCTCGGCCAGGGCGGCCGCATCCAGGGTGACCTCGTCGCCGGGGGCCTCGGCCAGGCGGGGGAAGTCGTCGGCAGCCAGCAGGCGGACGGCGAACTGCGAGCGCCCGGAGGAGATCCGCGCCTCCTCCCCCTCGGCGTCGACGTGGACGGCGCCCGGTTCGAGGGCACGGACGATGTCGGCGGCCAGGCGCGCGGGCAGCACAGCGACACCGTCCTGCTGGCCGGCCACGGTCACGGCCACCTGGATCGTCAGGTCGAGGTCGCTCCCGGTCAGGACGAGGCGATCACCGGTGAGCTCCGCCTTCACCCCGGACAGCACCGGGAGCGCGCCGCCACGACTGGCCACGGCCCTGGTGGCCGTGCCGAGCGCCTCGACGAGCACGTCACGCTCACAGCGGAACTTCACCCTCGTCCTTCTTTCTCTTCTTTAGAGAGATGTTTCTGATGACAACAGTAAGGCCTGTGGATCGTGGACAACCGGACATCGCCGCAGGTCAGGCCCGGTGCGGTCGTCCCCTCGCCGTCCCCAGGGTCGCACACCGGACGGCGGTCGAGGGGCATGCACGACGGCCGGCCTGTGCGCGGACCACCGTTGTCCACACCTCACCCACAGTCGGTGCACAACCCTTTCCTCGCGCGCAGGTCCTGTCCACAGGGGCTAGTCAGCGCGCGCTTCAACCGGACTTGATCGACTGGATGAGCTCGGTGACCTGGTCGTAGATCTGCTGCCGCTCCCCCATGAGGGCGCCGATCTTCTCCACGGCGTGGATGACCGTCGTGTGGTCCCGACCGCCGTACTCGCGGGCGATGGCCGGGTAGCTGAGGTCGGTCATCTCCCGGCACACGTACATGCCGACCTGGCGGGCGGTCACGAGGGGCCGGCGCCGGCTCTTGCCCTGGAGCTCCTCCACGGTGAAGCCGAACATCTTGGAGGTCGCCTCGAGGATCACCTGGGCGGTGATGGCGCGGGGCTGGTTGTCGCTCAGGATGTCCCCGAGCACCTGGGCGGCCAGGTCGGCCGAGAGCGGCGCCCGGTTGAGGCTGGCGAACGCGGACACCCGGATCAGGGCGCCCTCGAGCTCTCGGATGTTGTTCGTGATGTGGGCGGCGATGAACTCCAGCACCTCGTCGGGGACGTGGGTGGGCTCTCGCTCGGCCTTCTTGCGCAGGATCGCCAGCCGGGTCTCGATGTCCGGAGGCTGGATGTCGGTGATGAGGCCCCACTCGAACCGGCTGCGGAGGCGGTCCTCGAGGGTGGCGATGGCCCGGGGCGGCCGGTCCGACGACAGCACGATCTGGCGGTTGGCCCCGTGGAGCTGGTTGAACGTGTGGAAGAACTCCTCCTGGAGCCCCTCCTTGTTCTCCATGAACTGGATGTCGTCGACCAGCAGGACGTCGTTGTCCCGGTACTTCTTCTTGAACGCCGCCATGTTGTTCGTGCGGATGCCCTCGACGTAGTCGTTGAGGAAGGCCTCGGTGGAGACGTACCGGACCTTGTAGGCCGGGTAGTTCTGGTGCACGTAGTGCGCGATGGCGTGCAGGAGGTGCGTCTTGCCCAGCCCGGCCACGCCGTAGATGAACAGCGGGTTGTAGCTGCGCGCCGGCGTCTCGGCGACGGCCAGGGCGGCGGCGTGGGCGAAGCGGTTGGACGCGCCGGTGACGAAGGCCTCGAACGTGTAGCGCGGGTTCAGCGACACCGGGCGGGGCTCGTCGGGCGGCCGTTGGTGGGCGACCGTGCCGCCCAGGTCGTTGCTGGTGACGGCGGCCGGGCCGGCGGCGCTGCCCTGACCCGGGAAGAGCTCCTCGGCGCTGCCGGCGGAGGGCGCCGGCTCGAAGGCCAGCGCGACGGTGGGCGCGCCGAGCTCGGCGAGGCGTCGGTGGACGACCTCCAGCCAGCGCCCCTCGATCCGCTCCTTGACCAGCGTGCTCGGCACGGCGACGGTCAGGCGGTCGCCTTCGAGCGCCCGCCCGAGGGTGGGTTGGAAGCAGCTGATCCAGACGGCGTCCGGAACGTCGGCACGGAGGGCCTCCACACAGGCGCTCCACAACTGTCCCGCGTCGCCCACCAGCCCCGATGCCTCCCAGCCGCCCACGAACCCACAGACGCGTCCACATCTCTGTGGAAAACGTCGTGGACCGCCCCGATGACAGGACCGGGAGCGGGCAAGCGAACGTACCACCGGCCCCGGGCGGCGGCGCAAGGGCTGATTCGCACAGTTGCCCCTGCCCGTCGACGGCCTCTACCCTTGCCCCAGGCGCAGGTCGCGGCGCCCGTCCCGCCGCGCCGCCCCACCTTCGTACCGCCAGAGAGGACGCTTCGTGAAGCGCACGTTCCAGCCGAACAACCGGAAGCGGGCCAAGAACCACGGCTTCCGCCACCGCATGTCCACCCGCGCCGGGCGCGCCATCGTGAAGGCCCGCCGGCGCAAGGGTCGCCACCGCCTGTCGGCCTGAGCCGTGGGCGCCGCCGTCTGGCGGGTCCGTGACGCCGCCACCTTCGGTGCGCTGCGCCGTCACGGCCGCCGGGTCCGGACCGGTGCCCTCACGGTGACGTGGCTGCCCGGTCCGGAGGGAACCCCCCCTCGGCTGGCGTTCGCCATCGGTCGTCCCGTGGGGACGGCCGTGGTGCGGAACCGGCTCCGCCGGCGGTTGCGTTCCCTGTTCGCCGAGCAGGCGGCCGGGCTCCCCCCCGGGACCTACCTGCTGGGCGCCGGTCCTGCCGCCGCCACCCTCGACCACGGAGAACTCCGACGCACCCTCACGACCGCTCTGCAGCAGCTCCCCTGAAGCGGGCTTCCGTGCCGGTTCGCGCCCTTCGCGCCCTGTTCCGGGGGTGGCAGCTGGCGCGGAGCGGCCGTCCGTCCCCCTGCCGCTTCACCCCCACGTGCTCGGCCTACGGGATCGAGGCGCTCGAGACGCACGGTGCGTTGCGTGGTTCCATGCTCACGATTCGTCGCCTGGCCCGCTGTCACCCGTGGGGCCCGTTCGGCTTCGACCCCGTGCCCGAACGGAGGGCCGTCTGATGTTCGATGCCATCGCCGGTGCGCTGGCGTTCTTCTACGACCTGTGGCCCAGCTACGGCGGTGCCATCGCGCTGCTGACGCTGGTGATCATGCTCGTCCTGAGCCCGCTCTCGATCAAGAGCACCCGATCGATGATCAAGATGCAGCGGGTCCAGCCGGAGCTGAAGCGCCTCCAGGCGCAGTACAAGGGCGACCGGGAAGCCCTCAACCGGGAGATGATGGCCTTCTACCAGGCCAACAACATCAACCCGTTCTCGAGCTGCCTCCCGATGCTGCTCCAGATGCCGGTCTTCATCATCCTGTACCGGGTCCTGTCGGGCCTGACGAAGCGGGACGGCGACGGCTTCTTCACCCCCGGCTACATCAGCAAGGACTCGGCGCTGTACGACGCCCTGCACGGGACGAAGGAGATGCTCTCGTGG
The DNA here is from genome assembly GCA_036275535.1 of Acidimicrobiales bacterium. Lineage (GTDB taxonomy): Bacteria > Actinomycetota > Acidimicrobiia > Acidimicrobiales > VFJN01 > VFJN01. The sequence continues at coordinate 4,422 of DASUDP010000033.1, forward strand.
GGCATCGACCTGTCCCGGAGCGCGCTGCAGCAGCTGCAGGACGAGGGCGTGGGCACTGCCCTCCCCTACATGGTGCTCGTCGTGCTGGTGGCGGCGACCGCCTGGTACCAGCAGCGCCAGATCGCCGGCCGCAACCCCAACGCCGCCGCCAACCCGCAGCAGCAGATGATCGGCAAGATCATGCCCTTCATCTTCGTGCCGATCACGATCTCCATCCCGGCCGGCGTCGTCATCTACTTCGTCGTGTCCAACGTCGTGCGGATCGGTCAGCAGGCGCTGGTCACGAAGCTCGAGTTCGGCGAGGGCGGCAGCGGCAACACCATCATCACGCCGACACCGTCGTCCCCGCCGCCGAAGCAGCCGGGGACGAAGAGCACGAGTGGGCGCGTCACCCCCGCCGCCGGTGGATCGGCGCAGCGGAACCGGAACAAGAAGCGGAAGAGGAAGTAGCCGTGGAGTGGGTCGAGACGACCGGCCGCACGGTCGAGGAGGCCAAGGACGCCGCCCTCGACCAGCTCGGGGTCGACGAGCAGGACGCCGAGTTCCAGGTGCTCGAGGAGGCTCGGAGCGGCCTCTTCGGGCGCCTCCGCCAAGAGGCGCGGGTGCGGGCGCGCGTGCGCCCGACCACCCCTCGACCGAAGGTCGACCGTCGGGAGCGCCGCCGTGGTGGCGATCGCGACCGAGGTCGTGACCGCGAGACCGCCCCCTCGAAGCCCGCCGCCGAGGCGGCGCCCAAGCGGCGGCCCCCGGCTGCCCCTGCCCTCGCCAAGGAAGAGAGACCTCCCGTGGACGTCGACATCGACACCCAAGCCGCCAACGTCCGTTCGTTCCTGGACGGCCTGCTCGACGCGTTCGACGCCACTGGCGAGGTGACGGTCTCGGTGCTCGACGAGGACACGCTCGAGGCGACGGTGGCCGGTGACGACCTCGGGCTGCTGATCGGGCCGAAGGGCCAGACCCTGCAGGCCGTGCAGGAGCTCACCCGCGCCGTGCTGCAGAAGGAGGGTCCGGGCGGGCCCCGCCTGCGCCTGGATGTGGGCGGGTACCGGGAGCGGCGGCGCGAGGCGCTGTCTCGCTTCACCCAGCAGGTCGCCCAGCAGGTGCTGTCCACCGGGACGGCCACGTCGCTCGAGCCGATGGGGGCCGCCGACCGCAAGGTCGTCCACGACACGGTGAACGAGATCGACGGCGTGCGCACCATCTCGGAGGGCGAGGAGCCCCGCCGCCGCGTCGTGCTCCTGCCGGACGACGAGTAGCAGGCCCCGCCCAGGTGGGCGATGCGCTCGACGCCGTGCTCGAGCGCTCCCGCGCGCTGGGCTTCCTCGGCCCGGGGGCGATCGCTGAACAGCGCCGCCACGCCGAGGCGTTCCAGGCCCTCCTGCCCGACGACCCGGCCCTGGCCGTGGATCTCGGGAGCGGCGGTGGCCTGCCGGGGCTCGTCCTTGCCGCCGCGCTCCCCCGCACGCGCTGGGTGCTGCTGGATGCGATGACCAAGCGCACCGCCTTCCTCGAGGGGGTCGTGCTGGAGCTGGGCTGGCAGGAGCGGGTCGAGGTCGTGACCGGTCGGGCCGAGGACCTGGCCCGGGCGCGGCGAGCGACCGTCGACGTGGTGGTCGCCCGGGGCTTCGGCCCGCCGGCGGTGACGGCCGAGTGCGGCGCACCGCTCCTGCGAGCAGGTGGCGTCCTGGTGGTCAGTGAGCCACCGGGGAGCACCGGCGAGCGGTGGCCGGCGGCGGGGCTGGCGGAGCTCGGGCTGGCGCTGGACACGGTCGTGGCCGGTCCCCCGGCGTTCGCCCGCCTGCTCGCCGCGACGCCGTGCCCGCAGCGCTATCCCCGCCGGACAGGTGTGCCGGCGAAGCGGCCGTTGTTCCACGTGGAACGGTGACGGTGCGGCTTGGCGGGTCGGCGACGTTTCACGTGGAACAGAGCCGCGGGCCCGCTTCGTTCGGTTTCACGTGGAACGTTCCTTGCAATCGTCGGCGACAGCGACGAGGATGCTGCGGTGGTCGAGGGTTTCGCGGATCCAGCCGAACGCGGGCGAGCCATCTTCGAGCGCTTGCGGAGCGAGCCGGCGTCAGCGCCCGAGCCTGGGCCTGAG
>DASUDP010000034.1:0-2541 GCA_036275535.1 Acidimicrobiales bacterium
CCCACGGGGGCGCTCGGTCGGACGGACGCCCAGCTGGAGGTCGAGGTCATCCGCGGCGCGCTCGACGACGCCGGCCTGTCCATCGCCGACGTCGACTGCCTGATGACCACCAACGGCCTGATGGGCTCGCTCGAGCTCGGCGAGCGGCTCGGCGTGCGCGGCCGGTTCACGGACTCGACGATGACGGGGGGCTCGAGCTTCGAGGTGCACGTCGAGCACGCCGCCGCGGCCATCGCGGCCGGGCTGTGCGAGGTGGCGGTGATCGTGTACGCGGCGACGCCGCGGGGCGGGAAGAACCCCTTCGCCGGCGGCGGCCCGGGCATCGGGGGCCAGGACTCGGCGCTGTTCCAGTGGGACCTGCCCTACGGGCTCGGGCTGCCCGCCGCCAGCTACAGCCTCGCCGCGCAGCGGCACATGCACGACTTCGGCACCACGTCCGAGCAGCTCGCCCAGATCGCGGTGTCGTTCCGGGAATGGGCGGTGAAGAACCCCAACGCGTACCACCAGGACCCGATCACCATCGACGACGTGCTCGCCTCCCCGATGGTGGCCGAACCGCTGCACAAGCTCGACTGCTGCCTCGTCACCGACGGCGCCGGGGCGCTCGTGCTGACCTCGGCCGATCGGGCCCGTGACCTGGCCCGCCCGCCCGTCTACGTGCTCGGCGCCGGCACCGCCCACACCCACGGCATGTCCATCTCCCAGATGGGGGACGTGACCACCACCGGGGCCGCGGTGTCCGGCCCCCAGGCCATGGCCATGGCCGGCATCACGCCCGACGACGTCGACGTGGTCGAGCTGTACGACAGCTTTACGATCACCGCCCTCATGACCCTCGAGGACCTCGGCTTCTGCGCCAAGGGCGAGGGCGGCGACTTCGTCGCCGGCGGCCGTCTCGGGCCGGGCGGCAGCCTGCCCACCAACACCAACGGCGGCGGCCTCTCGTACACCCACCCCGGCATGTACGGCATGTTCATCCTCGTCGAGGCCGTCCGCCAGCTACGCGGCGAATGCGGCGACCGCCAGGTCGAGGGGGCCGAGATCGCCGTGGCCAACGGCTGTGGCGGCGTCCTGTCGTGCACGTCCACCATCGTCCTCGGCACCGAAGCCACCCGCTAGGAGACCCCGATGCCGCGCATCGAACCCGCCATCACGCCGCTCGCAGAGCCGTACTGGGAGGCCACCCGACGCCAGGAGCTGGTCGCGCCGCGCTGCGACGCCTGCGACAGCTTCATCTGGTACCCGCGCGAAGCCTGCCCGGGATGCCTGTCGGCAGACCTCGGCTGGGCGCCGCTGGCCGGTACCGGCACCATCTACACCTTCAACGTCATGCGCAAGCCCGGGAACCCGATGATGGGAGACGAGGTGCCCTACGTGGTGGCCCTGGTCGACCTCGACGAGGGCATCCGGATGACCACCAACATCGTCGGTGCCGATCCAGGCTCGCTGCGCTGCGACCAGCGCGTGGCGGTGGACTGGTCCGTGGAGCTCTCCGACGGCCGGCGCCTCCCGGTGTTCCGGCCCGCCGACGACTGACGCCGACCACCACCCCGGGGGAACCATGTATCCAGGAGTCCACGCAGCCACCACACCGGACAAGCCCGCGCTGATCATGGGCGGCACCGGCGAGGTGGTCACCTACCGAGAGCTCGACGAGCGGTCCAACCAGCTCGCCAGGCTCTGGCGCGACCACGGCCTCGGCCCCGGCGACCACGTCGCCATCTTCAGCGAGAACAACGCCCGGTTCCTCGAGGTGATGTGGGCAGCCCTGCGCTCCGGGCTGTACATCACCACCATCAACAGCTACCTGTCGGCCGAGGAGGTGGCCTACATCCTCGACGACTCCGGGAGTCGGTCGCTCGTGACCACCACCGCCCGGGCCGACGTGGCCGCCGCGGCGCTGCGGGACGTCCCCGGCGTCACCCTGCCGTTGGTGATCGGCGACGCCGACCCTCGCTTCGAGCCCTACGTCGACGCCATCTCGACCATGCCCACCCACCGGCTCGACGAGGAGCCGGCCGGGGAGATGATGCTGTACTCCTCCGGCACCACCGGTCGCCCCAAGGGCATCAAGCGACCGCTGTCGGGCAACACCATCGACCAGGGCATGATGATCGCCGCCCTGCTCGGCGGCGTGTTCGGCATGGACGCCGACACCGTCTACCTCTCCCCTGCGCCGCTGTACCACTCGGCTCCGATCGGCTTCAACCTCGGGGTGCAGTCGCTCGGCGGCACGACCGTGATCATGGAGAAGTTCGACCCGGTCGATGCACTCCACCTCATCGAGGCGCACCAGGCCAGCCACTCCCAGTGGGTGCCGACCATGTTCGTGCGCATGCTCAAGCTCGACGAGGACGACCGCCTGCGCCACGACGTCTCCTCCATGCAGGTCGCGGTCCACGCCGCCGCACCGTGTCCGGTCGAGGTCAAGCAGCAGATGATGGACTGGTGGGGCCCGGTGCTGTGGGAGTACTACGCCGGCACCGAGCTCAACGGCTTCTGCCTGGTGAAGCCCGAGGAGTGGCTGGAGCGACCCGGCAC
>DASUDP010000035.1:0-30507 GCA_036275535.1 Acidimicrobiales bacterium
CTCGGCGCCGACCTTCGACACGGTGGCCTCGTGGGCGACCTGGGCGTCGCGCTCGCCGACCTCCATGTACGGGTAGGTGTCCGAGACCGAGTCGGCGTCGAGGATCAGGGCGTCGCACTGGACGTGGGACTTGCAGCCGTATGCGCCCTCCTCCACGCGCACGAGGCCGCGGTAGGAGGTGCGGCCGCCGTCCTTGGAGATCGACTTCGAGACGATGCGCGAGGTGGTCTCGGGGGCGGCGTGGACCATCTTGGCGCCGGCGTCCTGGTGCTGGCCGGCGCCCGCGTAGGCCACGGAGAGGACCTCACCGGACGCCTTCGGGCCGACCATGTACACGGCGGGGTACTTCATCGTGAGCCGGCTGCCGATGTTGCCGTCGATCCACTCCATGTGGCCCTCGGCCTCGACCCGGGCCCGCTTGGTGACCAGGTTGAACACGTTGTTCGACCAGTTCTGGATCGTCGTGTACGTGACCCGGGCGGAGGGCTTCACGACGATCTCCACGACGGCGGAGTGGAGCGAGTCGGTGGTGTACACAGGGGCCGAGCAGCCCTCGATGTAGTGCACCTTCGACCCCTCGTCGGCGATGATCAGCGTGCGCTCGAACTGGCCCATGTTCTCCGCGTTGATGCGGAAGTAGGCCTGCAGGGGCATCTCGACCTCGACGCCGGGGGGCACGTAGATGAACGAGCCGCCGGACCACACGGAGGAGTTGAGGGCGGAGAACTTGTTGTCGTTGGCCGGGATGATCTTGGCCCAGTACTGCTTGACGAGCTCCGGGTACTCCTTCAGCGCGGTGTCCATGTCGCAGAAGATGACGCCCTGGCGCTCGAGGTCCTCCCGGTTGCGGTGGAAGACGACCTCGGACTCGTACTGGGCGGTGACGCCGGCCAGGTACTTGCGCTCGGCCTCGGGGATGCCCAGCTTCTCGTAGGTGTTCTTGATGGCGTCGGGCAGCTCGTCCCACTGGTCGACGACCCCGCCGGAGGTGGGCTTGATGTAGTAGTAGATGTCGTCGAGGTAGATCTCCGACATGTCCCCGCCCCACTTGGGCATGGGCCGCTTCTCGAAGGCCCGGTAGGACTTGAGGCGGAAGTCGAGCATCCAGTCGGGCTCGCCCTTCATCCAGCTCATCTCGCGGATGATGTCCTCGTTCAGGCCCTTCTTGGGCTTGAAGACGTAGTCCTCGGCGTCGCTCCAGCCCAGCTTGTACTTGGAGAGGTCGAGATCGGTGACGGCCATCGCGGCGAACCCTTTCGGAGCTCTGGGGGATTTCTCCTACGGCGATGGTAACAATTACGCGCCGGGCATCCCACCCGGTCGGCCCCCCGCCCAGGTGGCGAACAGCTCCGCGTAGCGCCCTGCGCGCTCCAGGAGCTCAGCGTGGCGGCCCAGCTCGACCAGGCGGCCCTCGGCCACCACCCCGACGAGGTCGGCCCGCTCCGCGGTCGACAGCCGGTGGGCGATGACGATAACCGTGCGCCCCTTCATGAGGCGGGCCATCGCCTCCTCGACCACGACCTCGGTACCGGGGTCGAGGCTCGAGGTCGCCTCGTCGAGCACGAGCACGGCCGGGTCGGCCAGGGCGGCACGGGCCAGGGAGACCAGCTGCTTCTCCCCCGCCGACAGGCGCGACCCTCGCTCGTGCACCTCGGTGCGCAGGCCCTGCGGGAGCGCCGCGAAGCGCTCCGCCACCCCGATGGCCTCCAGGGCGGCCACCACGTCGTCGTCCGTGGCGCCCTCACGGGCCAGCCGCACGTTGTCGAGGATCGTGCCGTTGAAGAGGAACCCCTCCTGGGGAACCACGACGACCCGCTGGCGCAGCGAGCGGCGGGTGGCGTCGCGCAGGTCGATCCCGGCATAGCGCACGGTGCCGGCGGTGGGGTCGTAGAGGCGGGCGATCAGCTTGGCCAGGGTGGACTTGCCGGCTCCGGTGGGGCCCACGAGGGCGATGCGGGTGCCCACCGGGAGCTCGAGCGACACCTCGGAGAGCACTGGCGGCCCGCTGGAGTAGGCGAAGCCGACCTGCTCCACGGAGATGTGGCCCCGGGCCGGCAGCTCGACGGCGCCGGGGCGCTCCGGCACGTCGACCGGGGTGTCGAGCAGCCCGAACAGCTTGTGGAGCGAGGCCCCGGCCGACTGGACGATGTTGAACAGCTGGGAGAGCTGCTGCACCGGCTCGAAGAGGTTGGACAGCGTCAGGACGAAGAACGTCACGGTGCCGACCGTCAGCTCCCCCGTGTGGACCCACCACCCGCCGATGCCCACCGCGATCGCCGTCGTCAGCAGGCCGGCCAGCTCGATGATCGGCAGGTACCAAGCCGAGATGCGGACCGATCGCATGTGGGCGTCGTAGAGGCGGCGGCTGCCCTGCTGGAACCGGGCGGCCTCGAGGTCCTCCCGCCCGAAGGCCTGCACGACGCGCACGCCGGCGATGCCCTCCTGGAGGTGGGACAGGGTGGAGCCGATCCCGTCCCGCACCTCGAGGTAGGCGACGTTGGAGTCCCGCTGGAACTTCACGCTGGCCAGGATCACGACAGGCAGCAGCAGCAGCGACAGCGCGAGGAGCTTCCAGGACACGACGGCCAGGACGACGACGGAGACGGTGAGCAGCAGCCCGTTGCTCACGAACATGAGGAGCCCCATCTGGACGAGCTCCTGCATCGAGTCGACGTCGCTCGTCATGCGGGAGACGATCACGCCGGCCTTCTCGCGGTCGTAGAAGGGCATCGAGAGGCGCTGGAGGTGGTGGAACACCCGCAGGCGCAGGTCGCGCAGGAACGACTCCCCGATCTGGGCGATGAGCAGCACCTGGAAGCGGTAGGTGACGTAGGAGATGGCCGCCACCACGAGGTAGCCGACCACGGCCGCGTCGAGCGCCCCGGCGTCGCGCCGCTTGATGCCGCGGTCGATCCCGTGCCGGACGAGGAAGGGACCGGCCAGCGTGGTGGTGGTCCAGAGCACCACCATGACCAGCGCCGCCACCAGCTGCCGGCGGTAGGGGCGCAGCATCCGCAGCGCCCGGGCCAGCAGGTGGCGGGCGGCGTCGGCGTCGAGGCGGTCGGCCTCGTCGACGCCTCCCTGCATCCGCATCATCGGGCCAGCTCCTCGAGCCGGCCGGCGTCGCCGTGCTCGGCCGCGGCCAGCACGGCGCGGTACTCGGCGCTCGACGCCAGCAGGCCCTCGTGGGTGCCGTCGGCCAGGATCCGGCCGTGGCCGAGCAGCACGACCCGGTCGGCCAGGGCGATGGTGGCCGGCCGGTGGGCGATGACGATCGTCGTGCGGTCGCGCATGACCTCGGCCAGCGCATCGCGGATCTCGTGCTCCTTGGTGGGGTCGACCGAGGAGGTGGCGTCGTCGAGGATGAGGACCCGGGGGTCGGCCAGGATGGCGCGGGCGATGGCGATGCGCTGGCGCTGGCCGCCCGACAGCGAGAAGCCCCGCTCGCCGATGAGGGTCCCGTACCCGTCGGGAAGGGCGTCGACGAACTCGTGGGCGCCGGCCAGGCGAGCAGCCCGCACCACCGCCTGGGCGGGGGCCTCTGGATCGGCGAAGGCGATGTTGGCGGCGATCGTGTCGGAGAAGAGGAACGTCTCCTCGAACACGATCCCCACGGCCGTGCGCAGGTCGCGCAGCTGCAGGTCGCGGACGTCGACGCCGTCCACCCGCACCCGGCCGCCGTCCACGTCGTAGAAGCGGGGGATCAACCGGGCCACCGTGCTCTTGCCCGACCCGGTGGCCCCCACGAGGGCGATGGACTGCCCCGCCGGCACCGCGAGGTCGAAGCCGTCGAGCACGACCGGCAGGTCCGGCGCGTACGCGAAGCGCACCGCCTCGAAGCGGACCTCGCCCCGGCCGCCCCCGGGACCGGTGGCGGGCAGCGGCGCTCCGTGGGGCGAGTCGGCGATGACGGGTGCCGTCTCCAGCACCTCGCTGACGCGCTCGGCCGCCGCCGCCGACCGCTGCCCCTGGGCCAGGATCATCCCGAGCATGCGCAGCGGCCACACGAGCATCACCACGTAGACGTTGAAGGCGACGAGCTCGCCCAGCGTGAGGCCGCCGTCGAGCACGAGGTGCCCGCCGTAGCCGAGGGTGGCGATCAACCCCAGGTTGGGCAGCAGCTCCAGGGCGGGCAGGTAGGTGGCCCGGACGCGGGAGGCCTCCATCGAGCGCTCGTAGACGTCGTCGGCCTCGACGGCAAGGCGGGCGGCCTGGACGGCCTCGGCCCCGAAGCCCTTCACCACCCGCACGCCGGCGACGGTCTCCTCCACCACCGCCGCCAGCTCGGCCGACTCCTGCTGGATGCCGAGCACCGCCGGGTGCAGCCGCCGGGAGAAGCGGGTGGCGAGCACGTTGAGGAACGGGAGCGAGCCGAGGGCCAGGAGGGTGAGCAGCGGGTCGAGGCTGACGAGGATCCCGGTGACGGCCAGCACGGTGACGGCGTTGGAGATGGTCAGGGGGATCATCACGACGAAGGCCTGGATCTGCTGGAGGTCGGTGTTGGCCCGGCTCATCAGCTGCCCGGTCTGGGCCCGGTCGTGGAAGGCGAAGTGGAGCCGCTGGATGTGGGCGAAGAGGCGCTCGCGCAGATCGGCCTCGATCCAGCGGGCCTCGCGGAAGGCGTAGTAGCGGCGCAGGCCGGTGAAGCCGCCGACGACCAGGGCGGCGCCGGCGATGACGAGGGCCCAGTGCCGCAGGGCCGACATGTCGTCGGCTTCGATGCCGCGGTCGACGGCGCGCTGCACGAGCAGGCCCACGCTGACCTTGCCGAAGGTCCACCCGAGGCCGAGCAGCACCCCGACCGCAAGGCCCCGCCGGCGGGCCCGGCACGTCTCGGCGATAAGCCGCCAGCCCGCGCGGCGGCGCTCCCGGTCGTCCGCCGCCGTCTCGGCTTCGGTGGTGCTGCGCGTGGAGATGGTCGTCGCCCCCTGTCCTGACCCGCGGGTCAACCTACCGGCCGGCTCGGGCCTCCGGACGACCCGGTCGATGGTGTCGTAGCCTGGCCGGGTGCTCAGCGCCGTGGTCGCTCGGCGCCTCGGACCCGACCGAGGCCGTGCCGCCACGCTGGCTGGGGCCGCCGTCGCAGGGTGCGCGCTGCTGGCCGTCGTCGACCCGAACGAGCCCGGCCGCTACCCGCTGTGCCCCACCGCGGCCCTCTTCGGGCTCGACTGCCCCGCCTGCGGGACCCTGCGCGGGCTCCACAGCCTCACCCGGGGCCGGATCGTCGAGGCGCTCGACCACAACCTCCTCCTCCTCGTGGCGGTGCCCCTCGGGGCCTGGGCCTGGGTCGGGCTCGTCCGCCAGGCACAGGGCCGGCCGTGGACGCCCCCCGCCCTGCCCCGCTGGGGGCTGCCGGTGCTGGCCGTCCTGCTCGTCGTCTTCGCCGTGGTGCGCAACCTCGGGCTGGCGGGGCTGACGTGGTTGGACAGCGCGGCCTGAGGCCGCTGCTCCGGGGCGCGCCGGGCCATGGGCCGTTCGGCCCATGTCGGGCTACAGGTGCGCCCCTCAGGTGCCGATGCTCCCCGATGGTCGACGAGGAGTCAGGTTGCGCTTCCAAGAGCTGATCTTGCAGGTCCCCGAGGACGAGCTGCGGCTGCGGTTCCACCCGCAGCTCACGGTGCTGGCCGGCCTCGGACCCGACGAGCGCCAGGCCCTGGCCGACTCGATCGTGGGGGCGCTGGCCGGCGGCCCGCAGGACACCGCCCTGCGCTACCTCGACGCGTCGGGCGAGCCGGTGAGCGTCCTCGGGCGCGACGGGCGCATCTCGGCGAGGCGCGACGACGGCACCCCCGTAGCGGAACCCATCGGGACGCTGGCTGCGTCGCGGCGCGAGCTGCGGGCGCTGATGCTCATCACCGTCGACGAGCTCGGCCCGGAGATCCGCCGGACCCGCGAGGACGAGCCGCCCGAGCTGGCGGAGGCCCGCGACACCCTCGAGGCGCTGACCGCCGAGCTCGAGACCGCCCGCGCCGAGCAGGCCGCCACCGCCGGACGGCGGTCCGAGCTGGCCGAGCTCGACGAGGCCCTGCGCCGGGCCCGGGAGGGCGCGGCGCGGCGGCAGTACGCCCTGGTGCTGGCCCAGCTCGAGCGGGTGCGGGCCGAGGCGGCCGCCCTCCAGTCCGACGAGGCCAGCATCGAGGCCGACCAACGGCTCCTCGACGCGGGCGACGAGGTGCGCGAGCTGGCCCGCCGGTGGGCGGCGGCCACCGCCCAGGTGGTCGAGCTCAGCGAAGGAGCCTCCGAGGAGCGGCTGACCGACGAGGAGCGCGAGGCGCTGGTCGGAGTGCCGGAGGCTCCTCCCGAGGACCTCGCCGCGCTGGTGCAAGACCTGAGCGACGCCGCCCACCGCCGGGACCAGCTCGACCGGCGCCTGCAGGACCTCGCGGTGTCGCAGCTGCCCGCCCCGTCGGCTCCCTTCGTGGCCGACCTCGGCGTGCTCGACCAGGGATCCCTGTGGACGGCCGCCGACCGGCTGATCGCCGCCACCGACGCGATGCGCGAGGTGCAGGTCTCCCTCGGGGGCCTCGAGCTCGACGACCTCGGACCGCCCTCGTCGGTCGTCGCCGAGATCGAGGCCGCCCACGCCGAGCGGGAGGAGGCGGAGCGGGCCGTGGAGGCCATCCGCCTGCCCGCGTGGGGCGGGACGGTGCTGGGGGCGCTGGCCGGCGTCGCCGGGTTGGCCACGGCCCCGATCCTGGTGCCGGTCGGGCTGGGCGCGGCGGCCGTCGCGGCGGGGGCCGGCATCGTACGTCCGAACCTGCGCCTCGGCCGCGCCACCCGCGAAGAGCGCCGGGCCCTCGACCAGGCCGGAGCGACCAGCTACCTCGGCTTCCACATCCGCCGCGTCGAGGCCAGCGTCGATCCTCACCTCCGGGAGACGGTGGAGGCGACCTTCGACGAGCACCGCCAGGCCCTCGCGGCGTGGGCGGCCCTCGTGGGCGACGACGTGCCGCTGGAGGCCGCCACGGCGCTCGAGGCCGAGATCCGGTCCTACCACCAGGCTGTGCAGGACCTCGGCGAGACGGCCGACGAGATGGAGCACCTCCGCCGGGAGCTGGACCAGGAGGCCGTCCCGGCCTGGCGGGCCGCTCGGGCCGCCGTGGCCGAGGCCTGCGTCCCCTACGCGCTGGCCGACGATGCGCTCGAGGACCCTCGCCTCCTGGCGGTCGTGGAGCAGCAGTGCCGCCGCGGAGGCCTGGCCCGCACCCAGGCCCGCTTGCACAAGGCCGAGGTCGTGGCCCAGGCCACGGCGGACCGGCTGGCCAGCGAGCTGGCCCCGCTCGGCTTCGACACCGGCAACCTCGACGCCCGCGTCGGGGCCCTGGAGTGGGCCATCACCCGGGCCGAGGAGCGCCAGGACGCCCGCCATCGAGCCCGGCCCCGCCCCGAGATCGAGGCGGAGCTGACCCATCTCACCGAGGCCGCCGCCGCGCTGCGCCGGCCCGAGTGGGACATGGTCACGGCGGCGGAGGCGGCCGCCCCGGACATCGCCGAGCTCGAGGCCCGCCGGGAGCTGGTGGTGGCCGAGCTCGGCGGGACCAGCACCGAGGTCGACGTCGACCGGCTGGCGGACCGGCACGCCGCGGTCGAGCGGCGGGTGGCCTCCCTCGAGGCCCGCTTCGGGGCCCGCACGAACGGGGACCCGGGGGCGCTGGCCGACCTCCAGCAGGCCCTCTTGGGGCGCCTCACCGCGGCCGGGCAGGCCGGCCCCGCCGGCGATCCGGTGCCCGTCGTGCTGGACGAGGCGTTCCAGCGGGTGCCCCCGGACCGCAGCTGGGACCTCCTCGACCTGCTCCTGCGCCTGGCCGAGCGGCACCAGATGATCTACCTGACCGACGACGCCTTCGTGGCCGCCTGGGCCCGCCAGCGGGCCCTCGACGGCAGCATCACACTGCTCGAGCCCGAGGCCGACGGCGCCGAGCACGAGACCGTCTGACCCCGCCCGCGCTCGCTCCGGGCTCCGCGCCCGGGCCCGTCAGTCGAGGCGGCGCAGCTCCACGCGGTAGGTCCGGGCCCGCTCCCGGTACACCTCGACCCCGGGATCGATGTGGTGAGCCCGGTTGACGGCGTCGAGGCGCACCTTGGCCGGCACGCCGAGGGCCATGGCCCCCGCGGGCACGACGAGGCCGCCGTTGACGAGGGCGCCGGCTCCCACGAGGGCGCCCGACTCCACCACCGCCCCAGCCAGCACGACGGCCCCGGAGCCGATCAGGCAGCCGTCGTCGATCCGGCAGCCCTCGAGGTGCACGTTGTGGCCGACGACGCAGTCGGCCCCAACCCGCGTCGGGCTGTACGGGGTCGTGTGCACGACGGTGCCGTCCTGCACCGAGGTGCGAGCACCGATGACGATCCCGCCCGGGTCGCCCCGCAGGACGGCGCCCGGCCACACCGAGGCCTCCTCGCCGAGGGTGACGTCGCCGATCACGACGGCGTCGGGGTGGACGTAGGCCGACGGGTCGATCGTGGGCTCGATGTGGCCCAGGGCGTAGATCGGCATGGGGTGGGCGCCTCGCCTAGACCGCGAACCGGCCGTAGCCGCCCCGGAAGAACACGAGCGGCGCACCGTCGTGGCCCACCCCCAGGTCGCGGACCTTGCCCATCACGCAGACGTGGTCACCGGCGTCGACCACCGAGTCGATGTCGCAGTCGATCCAGGCGAGGACGCCGTCGAGCAACGGTGCCCCCGTGCCGGCCGGCGTCCACCCGAGGCCGGAGAACTTGTCCTCGTCCTTCGAGGCGAACCGGCGGCAGACGCCCTCTTGGTCCTCGGCCAGGATGTTCACGCAGAAGGCGCCGGCCGCTTCGATCTTCGGCCACGTCGAGGAGGAGCGGCCGGCGAAGAAGGCCACCAGCGGCGGGTCGAGCGACACCGACGAGAACGAGCCGACCGCCATCCCGACGGGGTGGGGGTCACCGGAGGCCGTGATGACGGTGACGCCCGTTGGGAAGTGGCCGAGGACCTGCCGGTACCGGGCCGAGTCGAAGGGGGCGGTCGAGGCGCTCATCGCCGGCTGACAGTACATGCCGCCGATCGGGCCCCCGTCACGAGTGGGAGACCACGAGGCCCTCGTAGGCGGCGATGACCTCGTCGATCCCGGTCCCCTCGGCCAGGCCGCGGGCGTGGGCCAGCATCGAGTCCACGGCGCCGTCGTGGTGGGTGGGGTCGTGGTGGAACAGGGCGAGCCGCTTGGCCCCGGCCTCCGCCGCCACGTGCACCGCGAAGTCCACGGTGCAGTGGCCCCAGGTGGACTTCGCGGGGAACTCGTCGACGGTGTACTGGGCGTCGTGGATGAGCAGGTCGGCGCCGTCGCACAGCTCGAGTACGGCGTCGGAGACCTCGTGGGTCCCGTCGTGGGGCATCTGGTGGTCGGAGAGGTAGGCGACCACGGCGCCGCCCATCTCGATGCGGTACCCGTTCGTCAGCCCCACGTGGGGCACCGGCCGCACCCGGATCTTGGCCCCGTCCAGCTCCAGGTCCTCGTTCCAGACGTCGTGGAAGCGGATGTCCCCGAGCAGGTCGACGGTGCGGACGGGAAAGAACGGGGGGCGCATGAAGTCGTTGACGGCGTCGCCCAGGGTCGCGTGGTCGTTCTGCGGGGGGCCGTAGACGTCGAACTGGGCACCGGCCCGCAGGACCGGCCCGAAGAAGGGCAGGCCCTGCACGTGGTCCCAGTGGATGTGGGTGACGAGCGCCGAACCGACGAACGGGGTGTCCGGATCGATGGTGTCGCCCCAGAAGCGCAGTCCGGTGCCGAGGTCGAGGACGATCGGGGCGTGGCCGGGGGCCTCGAGCGCGACGCACGACGTGTTCCCGCCGTACCGCCGGTTGGCATCGCACGGGCACGGGGTGGAGCCGCGCACGCCGTAGAAGCTGACGTTGAGCAGGACCCTTCCCCCCTTGTTCGCCCTGGTAGCGGGCAGGTTACCCACGGTGACGAGCACGTGTCCGCGGTGTGACGTCTGTCGCCGCGACGTTCGCGAGCACCGCGTTCGCGGCCGCGAGCAAGGGGTACGCTGCGCGCATGACGCTGACCGAGGGGACGACCACCGCCAACGACGTCGAGTTCGGGTTCCTGGAGGTGGGGTCCGGGCCGCTGGCCCTGTGCCTGCACGGGTTCCCCGACTCGGCGTGGACCTGGCGGCACCTGCTCCCCGCCCTGGCCGAGGCCGGGTTCCGGGCCGTGGCGCCGTTCATGCGGGGCTACGCCCCCACCGCCGTGCCCGCCGACGGGCGGTACCAGACCGCGGCGCTGGGGCTGGACGCCTGCGGGTTGCACGACGCCCTGGGCGGGGACGGCGACGCCGTCCTGATCGGGCACGACTGGGGGGCCATGGCGGCCTATGTGGCAGCCAGCCACGAGCCGCCGCGCTGGCGCCGGGTGGTGACAATGGCCGTGCCGCCCGCTGGGGCGGTGGCCAACGGGTTCCTGTCCTACGCCCAGCTGAAGCGAAGCTGGTACATGTTCTTCTTCCAGCACCCGCTGGCCGACGTCGTGGTCGAGATGGGTGACCTCGCCTTCATCGACGAGCTGTGGGCGGACTGGTCGCCCGGCTACGACGGGTCGACCGAGGACCTCCCCCGGGTGAAGGACGCCCTGCGGGACCCCGCCCACCTCCAGGCGGCACTGGGCTACTACCGGGCCACCCTCGGGGGCGTCGGGGTGGACCCCGCCCTCGACGCCGTGCAGAGCGCCGGCAACGAGGTGCCGTCCCAGCCCACCCTCTACCTGCACGGGCGAACCGACGGGTGCATGGGCATCGAGGTGGCGGAGGCGGCCCGGTCGCTCCTCACCTCCCCCGGTTCGCGCATGGAGGTGGTGGAGGACGCCGGGCACTTCCTGCACGTAGAGCGCCCCGACGAGGTGAACCGGTTGGTCGTCGACTTCGTGCGGGGTTGAGCTCAGGGCAGCCCGTAGGCGTCGCCGTCGAACCGGATGAGGCCCTCCCCCACGAGCCCGGCGGCCATCCGCTCGGCCCGCGCGGGCTCGGTGGGCCAACCCATGACCTCGGCCAGCTCGCTCGACGGCACCCGTCGCGAGCGGAGGGCCTCGACGAGCCGGCCCCGGCCCTGGCGGTCGCTGCCGGCGAAGGGCGCCTGCCCGCCTGACACCCCTGCGGACCCGTCCGCCGGATCGGGCTCCGTGAGGCCTCGCTGGTGCCAGGTGCAGCGGTCCCGGACCGGGCAGTCGGCGCACCGGGGCGTGCGGCGCGTGCAGACCCCGGCTCCCAGATCGAGCATCGCCTGGTTCCAGGCCCAGGCCCGACCGGGGACGAGGGCCCGGTCGGCGGCTGCTTGGGCGGCGGTCGCCGTGAGGCGGTGGCCGGCCCAGCGGGCCAGGACACGGGCCGTGTTGGTGTCGACGATCGCAGCGTCGACCTCGAAGGCGAAGGCCAGGACGGCGCGGGCCGTGTAGGGTCCGATCCCCGGCAGCGCGAGGAGATCGGGCAGGCTGGCGGGCAGGCGGCCGTCATGGTGCTCGACGACCGCCACGGCGCAACGGTGCAGGTTGACAGCCCGTCGGTTGTAGCCCAGGCCGCTCCAGGCCTGGACGAGCGCGGCCACGGGAGCCCGGGCGACGGCGGCCGGATCCGGGAACTCCTCCAGGAAGGGGGCCCACCGCTCGGCCACGCGGGCGACCTGCGTCTGCTGGGCCATCACCTCGCAGACGAGCACCGCCCAGGGGTCACGGGTCGCCCGCCAGGGGAGGTCGCGGCGCTGGGCCTCCCACCAGGTCAGCAGCGGGCTCAGCGCAGGTGCGCCCACTGGATGCGGCAGACGTAGGGCAGCGGGAAGGTCTCGGCCTGGCGGCTGACGAGGTGCACGACCTCGGCCACCAGGCGCTCGCGCTCGGCGACCGGCATGGTGGCGATGTAGCTGATCGATCGGACCCGGTCGGCCAGCAACTCGCGGGTGAGCGGCTGCTCCCAGGCCACCGCCCGCTCCTGCAGAGCCGAGAAGAAGTGCCCGTCGGCGGCGACCACGTCGGCCCAGGCGACGTGCTGGTACCGCGAGACGGTCCGCTCGTGCCAGCGGATGATGCGGCTCATCTCCGCCACCCAGGGCGTGCGCTCATCGCGCTCGTTCCACAGCAGCGCGAGCCGCCCGCCGGGCCGCAGGACGCGAGCGATCTCGGCCAGCGCCGCCGGGGCGTCGAACCAGTGGAAGGCCTGAGCGACGGTGACGACGTCGACTGACGCGTCGGGGACGGGGATCTCCTCTCCCAGCCCGTCGAGGACCTCGACCTCCGGGACCACCGCCGCGAGCTGGGCCCGCATGGCGCTCACGGGTTCGACGGCGACCACGTCGGTGCCGAGCTCGACGAGCCGGCGCGTGAGCTTGCCCGTACCCGCCGCCAGATCGAGCACCCGGGTGCCGGGGCCCACGCCGACCTCCTCGACCAGCACCTCGATGGCGCCGTCGGGGTAGCCCGGCCGGGCTGCCTCGTAGGCGGCGGCGCCCGCCTCGAAGCCCCGAGCCGCCACGTCATCGATCGGCA
Organism: Acidimicrobiales bacterium; assembly: GCA_036275535.1. GTDB lineage: Bacteria > Actinomycetota > Acidimicrobiia > Acidimicrobiales > VFJN01 > VFJN01. The sequence continues at coordinate 12,498 of DASUDP010000035.1, forward strand.
ACGGCGCTCCTGGTCGATCGGGGGGGGAACCGGAGGCGTGGCACCGAGCTCAACCGCTGGTCACTCAGCGGCGAAGACAGCGTCGTCGTCGTAGGGGAACCGGCGGGCCGGGGCGTGCTCGCGCTTCCAGACCATGAGCTTGCGGCGGAAGTAGCAGACCTCCTCGCCGCGCTGGTTGATGCCCTTGGTCTCGACGGTGACGATGCCGCGGTCGCCCTTGGACGTCTCCTTCACGTCGAGCACCTTCGTGACGGCGTAGATGGTGTCGCCGTGGAAGGTGGGCTTGGCGTGGAGGAGCGACTCGATCTCGAGGTTGGCGATGGCGGCGCCGCTCACGTCGGGGACGCTCATCCCGAGCACCAGCGAGTACACGAGGTTGCCCACGACCACGTTCTTCTTCTGCACCGTCTCGTTCTCGGCGAACCACTCGTTCGTGTGCAGCGGGTGGTGGTTCATCGTGATCATGCAGAACAGGTGGTCGTCGTACTCGGTGATCGTCTTGCCGGGCCAGTGCTTGTACACGTCGCCGGGGACGAAGTCCTCGAGGTGGCGGCCGAAGGGGCGGTCGTGCGTGGTCATCGGGTGCTGACGCTACGGGACGCCATCCCGAGCCCACCAACCCAGGGCCCTGCTCGGCCGCCCCCCACCCCATACGCAGGTGTACACGCTGTTGCGCGCCGATTCGACGACGATTCGGCGCGCAACGCAGCGAGCGCCGCGCCGCGCCGCGCCGGGGAGGGGTGTCACAGGGGGTGGGGATGATCGGGGGGACTCCGGGTCCGCCCGGCCTCGCTCGCCTCGGCAGCCGTCCGCCCCCTTTCGAACGCGAGGCCCCGACATGCGCACCCCACCCGACCCGGATCGGTTCCGCCGCACCCCGGTCCAGCTCTTCCGCCGCGAGTCCGGGCTCAGCCTGTGGGCCCGGGTGAAGGTCCAGACCGAGCGAGACGAGCTCGTGGCCGAGCTGACGCGGATCGACGCCCAGCTCCTCGCCCTCTCGATCCGCCGCCGAGCCCTCGTGGTCGCGCTGGCCGACCTCCGGGACGAGCTCTACCCCGTCATCGAGACGTTCTGGGGCCGCCGTCCACCCGACCTCGACATCGCCCCCCTCCCGCCGATCGTGGACGGAGCCGCTCCCCTCCGGGGCCGGGGCCTCCGGGCCACCTGCGTCGCCATCCTCCGCCGCCACGGGGCCACCTCCCTGCGCGAGCTGCACGGGCTGCTGCACCGCTACGGATACCAGGTCGCCTCCGAACGGGCGGTGGCGACCCTTGCCGACGCCATGGGCTACGAAGCCGACCAGGGGCGGGTGCGGCGGGTCGAGCGCGGCGTCTACGAACCGGTCGGGGCGGGCGGCCCGGGCGGTCCGAAGCTCCCCGACGAGCCCCGCCCCTGGCGCCCTGGCGGACCCAGCCCGGTCGACTCGGCCCTCGAGGAGGACCCGACCACCTGGACCCCCCAGGACCCCGGCCTGCCACGTGAGGACGACCCGTCCCCGGGCGCCACGATTCCGTGGCCAAACGGGCCCCTCACTAACCTCCGGCCATGCCCACGCCCGACCTCACCGCCGCCTCTGCCGTCGTCGAGCTCGCCGAGAGTGTCATCCACCAAGGCACCCGGACGCTGGCGGCGGGCGGCGGCCCCGACGCCGACCAGCTGCTCGGCTACGACCTCGCCCACACGAGTGCCGCCGTGGAGACGGCCAAGGCCATGCTCGACTACGGCGCCCGCGGAGAGACCGAGGCTGCCATTGCCTGCGCCTTCATCGCCGACGCTGTCGGCGAACTGGCCGCCCGGCTCTTCGGTCGCGAATCGACCTGGGGCGTCGCCGCCGACGCTCTCGAGGACGCCCGTGGCTTCTGCACCACCTACCGGTCCCCGGAGTTCCTCGCCGGGCTCGCCGGCCAGGAGGGCCCCCGCCACCTCGACGACGACTTCGAGCTCGTGCAGGACACCTTCCGCCGCTTCGCCGACGAGAAGCTGAAGCCGATCGCCGAGCACATCCACCGCCACAACGAGGACATCCCCGAGGGCATCATCAGCGGTCTCGCCGAGATGGGCGCCTTCGGGCTGTCCATCCCCGAGGAGTACGGGGGCTACGGCAGCGGCGGCGAGTCGGAGTACATCGGCATGGTCGTGGCCACCGAGGAGCTGTCCCGGGGCTCGCTCGGTGCCGGCGGCTCGCTCATCACACGCCCCGAGATCCTCACCCGAGCGCTCGTGAAGGGCGGCACGGAGGAGCAGAAGCACGAGTGGCTGCCCAAGCTGGCCACCGCCGAGGTCATGAACGCCGTCGCCGTGACCGAGCCGGACTACGGGTCGGACGTCGCCGGCATCAAGGTCACCGCCACCCAGACCGACGGCGGCTGGCTCATCAACGGGGTCAAGACCTGGTGCACCTTCGCGGCCCGCGCCGACGTGCTCATGCTGCTCGCCCGCACCGATCCCGACCGCACCGCCGGGCACCGCGGGCTGTCGATGTTCATCGTCCCGAAGGAGCGAGGCGACGGGCACGGCTTCGAGCTCACGCAGCCCGGCGGCGGGAAGATGGAGGGCCGTCCCATCGACACCATCGGGTACCGGGGCATGCACTCCTACGAGATCGCCTTCGACTCGTGGTTCGTCGAGGACGCCAACCTCGTCGGCGGCGAGGCCGGCCTCGGCAAGGGCTTCTACCTGCAGATGGCGGGCTTCGAGAACGGGCGCCTCCAGACCGCCGCTCGGGCTGTGGGTGTCATGCAGGCCGCCTACGAGGCAGCCAAGCAGTACGCCGAGGACCGCGTCGTGTTCGGCAAGCCCATCGCCGACCTGCAGCTCACCCAGGTGAAGCTGGCCCGCATGGCCGTCACCATCCAGGCGTCACGGCAGGCCGCCTACGCCGTGGCCCGCCAGATGGCCAAGGGCGAGGGCAGCCTGGAGGCGGCCCAGGTCAAGGCCTACGTCTGCAAGGCGGCCGAATGGGTCACCCGGGAAGCCATGCAGATCCACGGCGGCATGGGCTACGCGGAGGAGTACGACGTCAGCCGCTACTTCGTCGACGCCCGGGTGCTGTCCATCTTCGAGGGGGCCGACGAGACCCTCTGCCTCAAGGTCATCGCCCGCCGCATGGTCGAAGGGAGCAAGTGATGCGCTCAGCCAAGGACTTCTTCCGCCCGCTCGCCGCCGGTGCCCCGGAGCCCGTCCGGGAGATCCCGTCCCGCCCGTCGCGGGTCATCCACTTCTTCCCGCCGTCGAACCCCAAGATGGTGGCCAAGGTCCCCGACATCGCCCCCACCGTCGACGTGCTACTGGCCAACCTCGAGGACGGCGTCCCGGCCAGCGACAAGGAGGCGGCCCGGGCCGGCCTCATCGAGGTCGGCAAGGCCTGGCAGCCCAGCGAGACCCAGCTGTGGACCCGCGTCAACGCCCTCGACTCCCCCTGGCACCTTGACGACATGATCGCCGCGGTCACCGAGATCGGCGACAAGCTCGACGTCATCATGATCCCCAAGGTCGAGGGGCCCGAGGACATCCACTACGTCGACCGCCTCCTGGCCCAGCTCGAGGCCCGGGCCGGCCTGGACCGCCCGATCCTCGTGCACGCCATCCTCGAGACGGCCCGGGGCGTCGCCAACGTCGAGGAGATCTGCGCCGCCTCGCCCCGCATGCAGGGCCTGTCCCTGGGCCCCGCCGACCTGGCCGCCAACCGCCGCATGAAGACCACCCGCGTCGGCGGCGGCCACCCGGGCTACCTCGTGCGCCAGGACCCGATCGGCGGGGAGATCGACAGCGATCGCACCGTCTACCAGCAGGACCTGTGGCACTACACCGTGGCCCGCATGGTCGACGCCTGCGCCAGCAACGGGATCTTCGCCTACTACGGCCCCTTCGGCGACATCAAGGACGTCGTCGCCTGCGAGGACCAGTTCCGCAACGCCTACCTGCTCGGCTGCGTCGGCGCCTGGAGCCTCCACCCTGTGCAGATCGACATCGCCAAGCGGGTCTTCTCCCCCGACCCCGCCGACGTGGCCCACGCCCGGGAGGTGGTGGCCGCCATGGGCGACGGCACCGGCGCCGTGATGCTGAACGGGAAGATGGAAGACGACGCCTCGGTCAAGCAGTGCCTCGTGATGCTCGAGCTGGCCGAGCGCCTCGCCGCCCGCGACCCCGAGCTGGCCGAGCTCTACAAGGAGTCCTGAGGTGACCGTCAAGACGACCGAGCCCAGCTACCGCCCCCGCCGATCGGTTCTCTACATGCCCGGCGCCAACGCCCGGGCCCTTGAGAAGGCCCAGGCCATCCCGGCCGACGCCCTCATCCTCGATCTCGAAGACGCGGTCGCCCCCGACGCCAAGCCCGAAGCCCGCGACCGGGTGTGCGAGGCGGTTCAGTCCGGCGCCTACGGCCGCCGCGAGCTCGCCATCCGGGCCAACGGCATCGGCACCCCCTGGCACGACGACGACCTGCGCGCCATCGCCCAGGCCGGCCCGGCCGCCGTGGTCGTGCCCAAGGTCAACAGCGCGGCGGAGGTGCACAAGATCGAGTCGGCCCTCGAAAAGGCCGGCGCCCCGGACCACACGAAGGTGTGGGCGATGCTCGAGACGCCGGTGGCGATGCTTCACGCCGAGGGGATCTGCGCCGCCTCTGAGCGGCTCACCGTGCTCGTGATGGGCACCAACGACCTCATCAAGGAGCTCCACGGCGTCCGGGTGGCCGACCGCCACCCGCTCCTCCCCAGCCTGGGACTGTCGCTCCTGGCCGCCCGGGCCACCGGCAAGGTCATCCTCGACGGCGTCTACAACGACATCAAGGACGCCGACGGCTTCCTGGCCGAGTGCCGCCAGGGCCGGGAGATGGGCTTCGACGGCAAGACCCTCATCCACCCCGGCCAGGTCGAGCCCTGCAACGAGGCCTTCGCCCCCACCGCGGACGACGTCGAGCTGGCCCAACGGATCATCGCCGCCTTCGATGAGGCGCAGGCCGAGGGCCGCGGCGTCGTCACGGTCGACGGGCGCATGATCGAAAACCTCCACGTCGACGAAGCTCGGCGGGTCCTGGCGATCCAGGCCGCCATCGACGCCCTCTCGGAGTCCTAGGCGTCGTCCCGGGCGATGTCGTCGAGCAGCTCGTCGACCTCGGCTCCCGCCGCCGACAGCGCCCGGGTCGACACCTCCACGCGGTTGCGGCCGCGCCGCTTCGCCTCGTAGAGGGCCAGGTCCGCAGCGTGCAGCAGGGACGTGTCGGAGTCCCCCGGCAGCGCCACCGCCACACCGATCGACGCGCTGATCCGCAGCGGCTCGGCCACGTGCTGGAGCCGGATCGGCTCGGCCAGGCGGATGCGGATCCGTTCGGCGACCTCGAGGGCGTCGGCCAGGAGGGCGTCCCGCAGCACGACCACGAACTCGTCGCCCCCGAGGCGGGCCAGCAGGTCGTGGCCCCGCACCTCGCCCTCGAGGGCCCGCGCCACCACCCGCAGGAGCTCGTCGCCGGTCCGGTGGCCGTGGAGGTCGTTCACGGGCTTGAACCCGTCGAGGTCGAGGTAGGCCACCGTCACCGGCTCGTGGTCGGTCGGAGCCAGCGCGGCGCCGAGCAGCGCGGTGATGGCCCGCCGGTTGAGCAGCCCGGTGAGCGGGTCGTGGGCCGCCTGGTGGGCCAGCCGAGCGGTGCTCTGGTGCCGCTCGGTTACGTCGCGCGACAGCGTGATGACGGCAGCCACGTCGGGGTCGTCGAGCAGGTTGCTGGCCGTCGTCTCGAGCCAGCGCTCCTCGCCGCCGCCGACGGCCGCCAGCCGGAACTCCACCCGGGACGTGCCCGTCTCGATGGCCTCCTCCAGGGCTTCCTGCATGCGGGCCCAGTCGTCGGGGTGGATGAAGCGCCGCACAGGCTGCCCGAGGACGTCCTCGGGCGAGACCCCCACGATCGGCACGATCGAGGGGCTGGCCCATGTGACCATCCCGGCGGCGTCAAAGAGCAGGATGAGGTCGGACGAGCGCTCCACGATCGAGGAGAACCAGTGTGATCGCGAGCGCAGCTCCTCGATGGCGGCCCGCTCGGTCTCGATGTCCTGGACGTGCCCGACGACGGCCACGGTCTCCCCGACCGGGCCCAAGATCGACGTGCACGAGATCCGGCACCACCGTCGGCTCCCGTCCGGCCGGACGAGCTGGAAGTCCCCGTCGACCCGTTCCGTCTCCCGGTTGGCGAGGCGCTGGAGGTAGCCGGCGATGGTGGGCACGTCCTCGGGCAGGAAGTAGTCCATCACCTGGGGCGAGCTCTCCCCCCGGACCAGGCCGAGCAGCTCGTAGATGGGGTCGTTGACCACCTCCACCCGGCCGGTCAGGTCGAACACGACGACACCGACGGGAGCCCGGTACACGGCGGCGTGGAAGCGCGACTGCAGGAGCGCGGCCCGCGAGTGCTCCGCCGCGGCCTGCCCCTCCAGCCCACGCCGGTTCCGCAGCTCGTACACCGCGTACGCACCCAACGCCACCATCACCAGGGCGACGGCGAGCGAGGAGAGGGTCACCGCCTCGAGGTCCCGTCCGCGCCCACTACCTCCGAAAGGTACCCGGCGCGGAGCCGCCCTGGAACAGCTCCGGTGCCACCGGGCAGTCGGTGCCGAGCAGCGCCGCCGCCGGCTCGACCGGCCCCCCGGGCCCCCAGACCTGGTCGACCAGGGTGAGCGGCACGACCTCCTCGTCGAGCTCCCAGGGCTCGTCGGGCCCGGCGGTCAGACGCTGGCTGAGCGCCGCCCACATCCGCTCCGGCAGCCGCCGGCCGACGCCCGCCACGGCCCAGACCGCTACCCCGGCTTGGCGGGCGACGGAGGCGGCGGCCAGCGAACCGGAGATGGCCACGAAGCCCGGCGGGCCGAGGGCCACGGCCTCCAGCAGCACGAGGTCGGCCGCAGAGACGGCCGACCCGAGGGCGCTGGCGGGCACCTCCTCGGCGTCGACGCCCGCCTGGTGGAGCCGCCGCACGAGCCCGGTGGCCTCGCCGACGACGTCGACGGCGAGCACCTCCACGTCGCCCCGCTGCACGAGGGAGGCGGCCGCCGTCTCGGGCCAGCCGACCACGCACACCCGGGCATCGTCGGGCAGGGCGAAGGCCAGCTCCCCGGCGGTGGGGTCGGACTCGATCTCCTCAGCCGCCGCCCAGGCCTCCCGATGGCCATCGGGGGCGGTGAGCACCCGGGCGCACAGCCACCACAGCGGCCCCGACGTGGGGTGCCGCTCGATGATGCGCCGGCAGGCGGCCACCAGCCCGGCGGGGTCGTCCCGGAAGGCGCTCAGGGCGTGGGCCGTCTCGCGCACGAGGAGCGCCTGGTCGGCGCCGGAGGCCCGGGCGACGTAGCGGAGCCGCTCGATGGGGTGCACCGAGCCGACCCTACCCAGGTGGGGTCAGAGGCCGGGCTTCCAGATCATGAGATAGAGCATGACCAGGAACAGGACGGTGACGATCTGGCCGCCCATCTCGACCTTCTTGGCCTGGGCGAGGTCGCCGACGGCGAGCTTGCGCTCGGCTGGGATCAGCATCCCCGACACAAGGCCGCACATCGCGATCCACACCAGCAGGGCCAGCGACACCCAGGCCTGGTCGAAGCCCCAGGCCTCGTCCGAGCTGAAGATCATGCCGATCCCGAAGAGGCCGACGAGGATCAGCGCCGGCAGGTGGATCTGGCGCCCGTTGGCGGCCATGTAGCCCGCCGTGCGGCTCAGCGCCGCCTCGCCGTCGGCCTTCGACCGGGCGGCCAGGAAGGGGTTGACGACCATCGCCGCGAACGCCACGACCACGGTGATGATGTGCAACAGGAACATGATCCGGTACAGGTCGTCGTTCACGGCGGCCACGATCACGGCGGTCCTCCTGGGCAGCGGGGCGGGGCGGGGGCAACCTACTGCGCCCCGATCGGGGCGGGAGGACGCCGACGGGCCGGATCTGCTCCCGCCGAAGCGGCCGCGCTACCGTCTCCCGCCGTGGCGACCGACCCCCCTGCCGATCTCACGCTCGCACCGATCAACGGCGAGGCCCGCTCCATCGAGGAGTGGCTCACCACGTTCCAGCTGGCCGCGGTCGTGCTCGACCCGTTCACCAACGAGAGCGCCTGGCTGCTCGAGACGGCGGGCCGGGTGCTCACCCACTTCAACGGCGCCGACTGCCGGGTGTGCTTCATCGTCACCGGCACGGCTGACGAGGCCCGGCAGTTCCTCGGGCCCTGGGCCGACAAGGTCCTCACCTTCGCCGACCCCGACCGAGCCGCCGTCAAGGCCCTCGGCCTGAACGAGCTGCCCGCCTTCGTCCAGATCCGCGGCGACCTGCACGTCGACGCGGCCGCCGAGGGCTGGGACCCGCTCGAGTGGCGCCACGTGGCCGGATCGCTGGCCAAGGCCATGAGCTGGTCGGCCCCCCTCATCCCCGCCGACCGCGACCCCTCGCCGTACGCCGGCTCCCCCGCCGCCGGCTGAGCGCCTCAGCGATCGGGGACGCCGCCCTCGGTCAGCGCGAGGAGATCGAGGGCGTCATCGACCTCGTCCTCCGGCACCAAGCCCTGCTCGACGACGAGCTCCCGGATGCCCTTACCCGTGGCGGCCGACTCCTTCACCAGCTGGGCCACCCGCTCGTAGCCCAGCACGGGGTTGAGGGCGGTGGCGGCCTGCGGCGTGGCCTCGGCGTAGGCCCGGCAGCGCTCGACGTCGGCCTCCAGGCCGCTGACGCAGCGGTCGGCGAAGAGGGTCGAGACGTTGGCCAGGAGCCGGATCGACTCGAGCAGGTTCCGGGCCATGACCGGTAGGTAGACGTTGAGCTCGAAGTTGCCCTGGCTGCCGGCGAAGGCCACCGCGGCGTCGTTCCCATAGACCTGCGCCACCACCTGGCTCACGGCCTCGGGGATCACCGGGTTGACCTTGCCCGGCATGATCGAGGAGCCGGGCTGCAGGTCGGGCAGCCGGATCTCGGCCAGGCCGGTGCGGGGGCCGGAGGCCATCCAGCGCAGGTCGTTGGCGATCTTGAGCAGCGCCGCGCCGAGGGCCCGCAGCTCGCCCGACAGGCTCACGAGGGCGTCCCGAGCTCCTTGAGCGGCGAAGTGGTCCTCCGCCTCGAACAGCTCGACGTCGCAGCGTTCGGCCACCCTGGCCACCACCGCCCGGGCGAAGCCCGGCGGCGCGTTGAGCCCGGTACCGGTGGCCGTCCCCCCGAGGGGGAGCTCCCCCGCCCGGGCCACGGCCTCAGCGATCCGGGCGGCGGCCTGGCGCACCTGGGTGGCATACCCGCCCAGCTCCTGGCCGAGGGTGACCGGCGTGGCGTCCATGAGGTGGGTGCGGCCGGCCTTGACGACGGCGGCGTTCGCTTGGGCCTGCGCGGAGAGGGCGTCGGCGAGGCGGGCCAGGGCCGGCAGCAGCGAGTGCCGGGCCGACACGACGGCGGCGACGTGGATGGCCGACGGGAACACGTCGTTGGAGGACTGCGAGGCGTTGACGTGGTCGTTCGGGTGGACCGGGCGGCCGAGGCGCTCGCTGGCCAGGGAGGTGATCACCTCGTTGGCGTTCATGTTGGTGGAGGTGCCCGAACCAGTCTGGTACACGTCGACGGGGAACTCGCTGTCCCAGGCGCCGCCGGCCACCTCGGACGCCGCCGCCGCGATGGCCCCCGCCACGTCGGCATCGAGCACGCCCAGCTCGCCGTTGACCTCGGCGGCGGCCGCCTTGATGGCCCCCAGGGCGTGGATGAGGGCCGGTTCGACAGTGAGGCCCGACACCGGGAAGTTCTCGACCGCCCGCTGGGTCTGGGCCCCCCATCGCGCCGAGGCCGGGACCCGCACCTCCCCCATGGTGTCGTGCTCGATGCGGAACTCGTCAGCGGCCATGGCCCCAACCTACGGTTCTGTGCCGATGACCGATCTGCCGTTCACCGAGCTGCTCCCCCTTGGCCCCGACGAGACGCCGTACCGGCTCCTCACCACCGAGGGGGTCTCCACGGTGGAGGCCGCCGGTCGCACGTTCCTGCAGGTTGAGCCCGAGGCGCTCGCGCTGCTCACCCGCACCGCCTTCCGGGACATCGCCCACTGGCTGCGGCCCGGCCACCTCCAGCAGCTGCGCAACATCCTCGACGACCCCGAGGCGTCGGCCAACGACCGCTTCGTCGCCCTCGACCTGCTGAAGAACGCCAACATCGCCGCCGGCGGCGTGCTACCGATGTGCCAGGACACCGGCACGGCCATCGTCATGGGCAAGCGGGGCGAGCTGGTGCTGACCGGCGGCGACGACGAGCGCTCGATCAGCCGGGGCATCCAGGAGACCTACGCCACCTCCAACCTGCGCTTCTCGCAGATGGCACCGCTCACGATGTGGGACGAGCAGAACACCGGCACCAACCTGCCCGCCCAGATCGAGCTCTACGCCACCCCTGGCGACGCCTACAAGCTGCTGTTCATGGCCAAGGGCGGCGGCTCGGCCAACAAGAGCTACCTGTACCAGGAGACCAAGGCCGTCCTGAACCGCTCGTCGATGCTCAAGTTCCTCGACGAGAAGCTGCGCAGCCTCGGCACGGCCGCCTGCCCGCCCTACCACCTCGCCGTCGTGGTGGGCGGCACGTCGGCCGAGTTCGCTCTGAAGACGGCCAAGTACGCGTCCGCCCGCTACCTCGACTCCCTGCCCACCGAGGGCTCCGAGCTGGGCCACGGCTTCCGGGATCTCGAGCTCGAGCAGGACATCCTCGCCCTCACGCAGGGCTTCGGCATCGGCGCCCAGTTCGGCGGCAAGTACTTCTGCCACGACGTGCGGGTGATCCGCCTCCCCCGCCACGGCGCCTCCTGCCCGGTGGCCGTGGCCGTCTCGTGCTCGGCCGACCGTCAGGCCCTCGGCAAGATCACCCGCGACGGGGTGTTCCTGGAGCAGCTCGAGGAGGACCCGGCCCACTACCTGCCCGAGGTCACGGATGAGCACCTCGACGACGACGTCGTGCACATCGACCTGAACCGGCCGATGGACGAGATCCGCAACGAGCTGTCCCGCTACCCCGTCAAGACGCGGCTCTCGCTCACCGGCCCGATGGTGGTGGCCCGCGACATCGCCCACGCCAAGATCAAGGAGCGCCTCGACGCCGGCGAGCCGATGCCCCAGTACCTGCGGGACCACTGCGTGTACTACGCCGGCCCGGCCAAGACGCCCGCCGGCATGGCGTCGGGCTCCTTCGGCCCGACCACGGCCGGGCGCATGGACTCCTACGTCGAGGAGTTCCAGGCCGCCGGCGGCTCGCTGGTGATGCTGGCCAAGGGCAACCGCAGCCGTCAGGTCACCGACGCCTGCGTCGCCCACGGCGGCTTCTACCTGGGCTCGATCGGCGGGCCGGCGGCCCGCTTGGCCCAGGACTGCATCCGCAAGGTCGAGGTGCTCGAGTACCCCGAGCTCGGCATGGAGGCCGTCTGGAAGATCGAGGTGGAGGACTTCCCCGCCTTCATCGTCGTCGACGACAAAGGCAACGACTTCTTCGACCTCGTCAGCACCCCCGTCACCCTGAGCTGAGCTGAGGGTGATCAGGCCATCTCGACGAGCTCGAGGTAGTCGTCGGCCCAGTGGTCGAGGGTGCCCTCGGGCATGAGCAGGACGCGGTCGGGCTCGAGGTCGCGCACGAAGGGCGCGTCGTGGCTGACGAGGATGATCGACCCGGGCCAGCCCCGGAGGCCCTCGGCCACGGCCTCACGGGAGCCGGGGTCGAGGTTGTTGGTGGGCTCGTCGAGGAGCAGGAGGTTGTGGCGGCCGGCCACGAGGATGCCGAGGGCCAGCTTCGTCTTCTCCCCGCCGGAGAGGGTGCCGGCGTCCTGGTGGACCTTGTCCCCAGTGAGGCCCATCGCCCCGACGATGGCCCGGAGCTGGGGGTCGGGGGCGTTGGGCACCTGCTCGCGGAGGTGCTCGAGGATCGTGCGCCCGGCGTGTATGCCCTCGTGCTCTTGCGCGTAGTAGCCGGCGACGACCTGGTGGCCCAGGTGGAAGGTCCCGGCGTCGGGGGCCCGCTGGCCGGCCAGCACCTTGAGCAGGCTCGTCTTCCCGGCCCCGTTCAGGCCCATGATGAGGAGCCGCTCGCCCCGCTCCAGCGCGATGTCGACGTCGGCGAACACCTCGAGGTCGCCGTAGCGCACGGCCAGGCCCTGGCCCTCCAGCACCGTGCGCCCTGACGGCGGCGGCGCCGGGAACCGGACGTGGACCGAACGGTTGCCCTTCGACACCTCGACGGCGTCGGCCTCGAGCCGTCCGATGCGCTTCTCGATGCTGTGGGCCATCGAGGCCTTGGTGGCCTTGGCCCCGAAGCGGTCGACGATCGTCTGGAGGCGGTCGATCTCCTTGGCCTGGCGCTGGGCCATCTTGGCCAAGCGGACCTCGTCCTTCTCCCGGGCCACGACGTACTGGCTGTAGGTGCCCTTGTACTCGTGCATCGTGCCGAGGCTGTCCTCGTCGTAGCGATCGAGGTGCAGGACGCGGGTGATGGCCTCGTCGAGCAGGTCGAGGTCGTGGCTGATGACGAGCAGGGCGCCCCGGTAGGCCCGCATGAACCCGAGCAGCCACTCCTTGGCATCGCTGTCGAGGTGGTTGGTGGGCTCGTCCAGGAGGAGGACGTCACTGCCGGCGAAGAGGATGCGGGCGATCTCCACGCGTCGCCGCTGGCCGCCGGAGAGGGCGCCAACGGGCAGGTCGAGGCGGTCCGGCTCCAGGCCGAGGCCGGCCGCGATGCGGCGCACCTCGCTGTCGGCGGAGTACCCGCCGTCGTTGCGGAACTGCTCTTCGGCCCGGCTGAACCGGGCCACGGCCCGCTCGGAGGGGTCCTCCTCCATCTGGAGGCGCAGCTTCTCCATGCGGGTGAGGGCCTCGTCGAACCCCCGCCCGGAGAGGATGTGGCGGACGGCGGGCGTGGCGTCGTCGACGCCGTCGAGCCGGGGGTCCTGCGGGAGGTAGCCCAGCCCGCCCGTGCGGCTCACCACCCCGGCGTAGGGGTCGGCAGCGCCGCCCAGCACCTTCAGCATGCTCGTCTTGCCGGCCCCGTTGCGGCCGACCAGGCCCACCTTGTCCCGGGCGCGGATGGTGAAGGACACGCCCTCCATGAGGACGGCCCCTCCCACCTCGACAGCGAGATCGCGGACCTGCAGCACCCCACCATGGTCACAGGCGCGTGGGACCGAGGCGAACCGAGATCGGCGGGCGGGGGCGGGCCCACCCGGCCCGGTGGCACGGTCCTGGCTAGCGTCCCCGGCCATGGCCGCGGCGACCAGCGAGCGCGACGGCGGCCTGCTGGTGGTGGCGGCGGCCGTGCTGTGGGGGACCACCGGCACGGCCCAGGCCCTCGGGCCCGACGGGGCCAGCAGCATCGTGGTCGGGGCCTCGCGCAACGTCGTGGGGGCCCTGGTGCTGGTGGCGGTGGCCGCGCTCCGGCGGCGCCTCGGCGACCCTCGCGCCCTGCCCCGGCGAGCCCTGCTCCTCGGCGCGGGGGCCACGGCCGCCTACCAGCTGTGCTTCTTCGGGGGCGTGCGCCTGGCCGGTGTGGCCATCGGCACCGTCGTCGGCGTCGGGTCGGGGCCGGTGTGGGGCGGCCTGCTGGGCTGGCTGGGGCGCGGCGAGCGGCCGAGCCGTCGCTGGCTCGTGGCGACGGCCCTGGCCCTGGGCGGGGCGGCGCTCCTGGCCACCTCCCAGGCCGACGACGGGGGCCGGGTGGACCTGCTGGGCGTCGTCCTCGCCCTCGGGGCCGGCCTGTCCTACGCCGCCTTCGCCCTGTGGTCCAAGGACCTGACCGAGGAGCACGACCCCGATGTGGCCATGACCTGGGTCTTCGTCACCAGCGCCGTCGTGCTGCTTCCGGTGGGGCTGGTGGCCGGGGCCGGGCCCCTGGTGAGCGGGTCGGGCCTGGCCATGGTGCTGTGGCTGGGTGTGGTGAGCCTGGCCGCCAGCTACCTGCTCTTCGGCCGGGGCATCCGGGGCGTGCCGGTGGCCACCGCCACGACGTTGTCGCTGGCCGAGCCGCTGACGGCCGCCGCCTTGGGGGTGGTGGTGCTCGACGAGGGGCTGAGCGCCCAGGCCGTGACGGGGATGGCCCTGGTGTTCGCCGCCCTGGCCGCCCTCGCCCTGCACCCCTCCATGACCCGGCGCCGCCCGCCGCCCCCGGACCTCTGAGCGTCGCCGGCGGGCCCTCCGCTCAGCGAGCGACCCAGCCGCCGTCCACCGTCAACGTGTGGCCGGTGACGTAGGAGCTGGCGTCGCTGGCCAGGAACAGGAGAGCGCCGTCGAGCTCGTGGGCCTGGCCGTAGCGCCCCATCGGGCAGTTGCGCTGCATGAACGCCGTCGAGCTGGCGTCGGCCACCATCAGCTCGGTCATCTCGGACGGGAACCAGCCCGGGGCCAGGGCGTTGACCCGCACCCCCTTGCGGCCCCACTGGGCGCCGAGCTCGCGGGTGAGGTTCACCACCGCTCCCTTGGAGGCGCAGTAGGAGGCCTGCTTCACCGGTGCCGAGCCCACCAGCCCCAGCATCGACGCCACGTTCACGATCGTGCCCTGCCCCCGCTCGAGCATGTGCCGGCCGGCCAGCTGGCTGAGGAGGAACAGCCCGGTGAGGTTGACGTCGACGACGCTGCGGAAGTGGCCGATCGGCTCGTCCTCGGCCGCCACCGGCGTGCCGATGCCGGCGTTGTTCACCAGGACGTCGAGGTGGCCGTCGAGGTCGATGGCTGTGGCGATGAGGCGCTCGCAGTCCTCGTCGACGGCGACGTCGCAGGTCACGGGCACCACCCGATCGCCCAGCTCACCGGCCAACGCCTCGAGCCGGTCGGTGCGGCGGGCGGCCGCCACGACCGTGGCCCCGGCGGCGTGCAGGACGCGAGCGAAGCGGTCTCCGAGGCCGCTCGAGGCGCCCGTGACGATGGCGACCCGCCCGTCGAGGCGGAAGGGGGTGACGAGGTCGATCTCGGTCATGGCCAGAACCTAGGCGGGGTGCGTCGGGCCCATGGCAGGCTGCGGCGATGAAGGTCCGCATCGGCTACGGGCTCGGCACCCGGGCCTCGAACGACCCCGATCGCTTCCAGGCCCTCGTCGAGCACCTCGAGGCCCACCGCTTCGACTCGCTGTGGCTCTCCGAGCGCGTCACCGGCGACTGCCCCGACCCGGTGGTGGCCCTCGCCGTGGCCGCCGGCCTCACGACCCGGCTGAAGCTGGGCTTCTCGGTCCTCGTGCTCCCGGGCCGCAACCCGATGCTGCTGGCGGGCGAGCTGGCCACCCTCGACCGCCTCTCCAAGGGCCGGCTGCTGCCCGCCTTCGGCCTCGGCGCGGTCGACCCCGGGGAGCACCAGGCCTTCGGCGTGGAGCGCACCGAGCGAGCGGCCCGCTTCGACGAGGCCCTGGGCCTCCTGCGGCGGTTCTGGGCCGGCGGAGCGGTCGATCACCAGGGCCGCTTCCACACCTACGAGAGCGCCGTCGCGCACCCGACCCCCCTCCAAGCGCCGCTCGACGTGTGGCTCGGCGGCCTGGCCCCGTCGGAGCTCCGCCGCTGCGGGCGCCTGGGCGACGGGTGGCTGCCCTCGTTCTGCACCCCCCAGGACGTCGCGGCCGGGATACCGGTCATCCAGCAGGTGGCGGCCGAGCACGACCGGGCCATCGACCCCGAGCACTTCGGCGCCCTGCTCCCCTACTGCGACGGGCCGATCCCCGACGCGGTGGCGGCCGGGATCACCCGGCGGCGCCCCGAGGTCGACCCGCGGGAGGTAGTGGCCGGCGGGCTCGACGCCCTCGTCGCCACGATCCGGCGCCACGTCGAGGTGGGGGCGTCGAAGTTCGTCGTCGTGCCGATGACCGAGCCGCCGGACTGGGAGCGCCACCTGGCCGAGGTGGCGGACGCCCTACTGCCGCTGCAGACCTGAACGCCGCCCGGAGGGAGGGCCGCGCGCCGACAGGGCTAGGTTCGCCCCCGTCACGACCGGAGGAGGCACCGATGCAGTTCGGGATCATGTTCGCCAACATCGGGCCGATGGCCCACGCGGAGGGCGCGGTGGCGCTCGCCCAGGCGGCCGAGGAGAACGGGTTCGAGTCGCTCTGGACCGTGGAGCACACCGTCGTGCCCGCCGGCTACCAGTCGGCCTACCCGTACAGCGACGACGGCCGGATGCCCGGCCCGGAGGACTCCGACATCCCCGACCCCCTGATCTGGCTGACCTACGTGGCCGCCCACACCCGCACCATCCGCCTCGGCACCGGCATCCTCATCCTCCCCCAGCGCAACCCGGTGGTCCTGGCCAAGGAGGTGGCGACGCTGGATCGGCTCTCCGGCGGCCGGGTCGAGCTCGGGGTGGGCGTGGGCTGGCTGGAGGAGGAGTTCGACGCCATCGGGGTGCCCTTCGCCGACCGCGGCAAGCGGACCGACGACCACATCGAGGCCCTCCGGGCCCTCTGGACCCAGGACCGCCCCACCCACCACGGTCCCTACGCCTCCTTCCACAACGCCATCTCGCGGCCCCAGCCGACGCAGGGCAGCGTGCCGATCCACGTGGGCGGCCACAGCCCCGCCGCGGCCCGTCGCGCCGGACGCCTGGGCGACGGGTTCTTCCCGGGGCGGGGCAGCCACGAGGAGCTGGCGGAGCTGATCGACCTGGCCCGCCGCACGGCGGTCGAGCACGGGCGCCACCCCGACGACCTCGTCATCACCGCCGGCGGGGCGGGGGCGGTGGGGGCCGGAGCTCTCGACGAGGTGAAGGCCCTGGCCGACCTCGGCGTCTCGCGGGTGGTCATCTGGCCGCTGGCCTTCGACCCGGAGGGCCAGCGCCGCGCCTTCGGCCGCTACGGCGAAGAGGTCATCGCCCGCTGCTGAGGGCGCCAGGGACCTTGGTCCCACGACCAACCCCTGATGGACCCTGCCCCCGGCCTGCGCCCGGCCAACACGATCAGGGCATGACACGACACCTGCACGTCCTCGTGGCCGAGAGCCACCCCGGTCTGGCCAGCCACGACGTGGCGACGATGGAGGCGGCGGGGCACGTCGTGCACCGCTGCTATGAACCGGACCAGCGCGGCTTCCCCTGTGTGGCCGTCGACGGCAAGCCCTGCCCGCTGGAGGGCGCCATCGACGTGGCCTTCCTCCACCGCCTGCCGATGACGCCCCGTGCCACCCCGCTCGAGGACGGCATCCGCTGCGCAGTGCGCCAGGGGGTCCCCGTGGTGGAGGCAGCACCGTCGATGCTCGATCCCTTCGAGCCCTTCGTGAGCTCCTACGTCGGCGAGGACGGCGACCTGCTCGCCACACTGGAGGAGGCGGCGACGGGTCGCTTCGATCCGCTGCGCCTCGACGTGCTCCGCCGGATCGGGCCGCTGCTCCACGGGGCCGGCATCCCCATGGACCACGTCAGCTGCCGCATCGAGCCACGGTCGCTCGACCTCGACATCCACCTGACGGTCGACGCACCGGAGGACCGCGGCTTCGACCAGTCCATCGCCGTGCGGGCCCTTGACGCCGTCCGGGCCGCCGGGCGGTCCTTCGGCCATGTCGACGTCCACGTCCACCACCGCACCGACTGAGGAAGGTCCCACCATGGAGCAGATGCGTGCACCAATCGCCGGCTTCGGCCACGGCCCCGTCGTGTCGGTCAACCCGACGACGACCCTGCGCGAGGCGGCCCGGGCGATGCACGAGGCCAGCATCGGCGCCCTGGGCGTCCGCGACGGCACGACGCTGGTGGCCCTGTTCAGCGAGCGCGACCTGCTGGACGCGCTGGCCTCCGGGGCCGACCCGGACACGGCGACGGTGGGCCGGCACATGTCCCCCACCGTCATCGCCGCCCGCCCGCAGGATACCCTCCTCGACGTCGCCCTGGTGATGCTCGAGGACGGCATCCGCCACGTCCCGCTCATCGACGAGTACGGCCGCGACAGCGCCATGGTGTCCCTGCGGGACCTCATCCGCCCGATGGTGCTGCAGGCCATGACCCCGGTCACCGGGGCCACCGGGTCGGCCTGAGCCTCGGGCCTCGACGGCCAGACGTCAGGCGTAGCGCAGCGAGGAGCGGCCGGCGT
>DASUDP010000036.1:0-6568 GCA_036275535.1 Acidimicrobiales bacterium
CGCGGGCGAGGTCCTCGTGGACACCGGCGAGCTCGAACATGACGCGACCGGGCTTGACGACGGCGACCCACCGCTCCGGGTTGCCCTTGCCCGATCCCATGCGGGTCTCGGCGGGCTTCTCGGTGACGGGCTTGTCGGGGAAGACCGTGATCCACACCTTGCCGCCACGGCGGGTCTTGCGGGTCATGGCGATACGAGCGGCCTCGATCTGGCGGGCGGTGATCCAGCCGGGCTCGAGGGCCTGGATGCCGTACTCGCCGAAGGTGACCTCGCTGCCACCCTTGGTCTGACCCTTCATGCGACCGCGCTGCTGCTTGCGGTGCTTGACCTTCTTGGGCATCAACATGATCTACTCACCGTCCCCGGGGTGGAACTTGGGGGTCTCGTGGTGCTCGTGCGTGCGGCGCTCGATCTCCTCCTCCTCGGCGAGGAGTCGCTCGAGCTCGGGATCGGCTTCCTTCACCAGCGGCTCGGCGTCGACGGCCGGCTCGGCCTCGGGAGCGGCGCTCTCGGGCTTGCGGCGGGCGGCGGCCGAGCTCGACACGACGCGGCGCGGACCCTCGGCGCCGGAGGTCTCCCCGACGGCCATGGCGGCCTCCCGGGTGATCTTGTCGTCGCTCAGGGACTTGTACGGGAGGATGTCGCCCTTGTAGAGCCACACCTTCACGCCGATGCGCCCGGCCGGGGTGCGGGCCTCGCGGAACCCGTAGTCGATGTCGGCGCGGAGGGTGTGCAGCGGGACCCGGCCTTCGCGGTACCACTCGGTGCGGGACATCTCGGCGCCGCCGAGGCGACCCGAGCACTGGACCCGGATGCCGAGGGCGCCGGCCTTCTGGGCGTTCTGCACGGCTCGCTTCATGGCCCGGCGGAAGGCCACGCGGCCGGCGAGCTGGTCGGCCACGCCCTGCGCGATGAGGGCGGCGTCGAGCTCAGGCTGCTTGATCTCCTGGATGTTCAGCTGGACCTTGTTGTTGCCCGAGATGGCGGTGAGGCCGGCGCGGAGGCGGTCGGCCTCGGAGCCGCGGCGGCCGATCACGATGCCCGGGCGGGCGGTGTGGACGTCGACGCGCAGGCGCTCCCGGGTGCGCTCGATCTCGACCCGGCTGATCGCCGCGTGGGGCAGCTGCGTCATGAGGAAGTTGCGGATCTTCCAGTCCTCGATGACGAGGTTGCCGTACTCCTTGCGGTCGGCGAACCAGCGGGACTTCCACTCGGTGGTGACACCGAGCCGGAAGCCGTAGGGGTTGACCTTCTGACCCATCAGCTCTTCTCCTCGGAGGCGTCGGCCTCGGACTCGTCGGTGGCCTGCGCCTCTTCGGCGGCCTCCTCGACCGCCTCGATCACTGCCTCGGAGGGCTCGCCCGGCACCTCGGCCTCGGCGGCCTCCACGACCTCGGTGGTCACGTCGGCGTCGTCGCCCTCGAGGGCCTCGTGGGCCTGCTCGATGGTGGCCTCGGTGGGCTCGCCCGGCACGACGTCCTCATGCTCGTGGTCGTGGTCGTGATCGTGATCGTGCTCGCGGGCGGCCCGGGCCGCCTTGCTCTTGGCCACGCGCTCACGGCGGGCCTGGGCGGCGTCGCGCCGCACCCCGCCGCGGTTCACGGCGGCCTCGGTGCGGGCCCGGCGCTGCTCGAGCAGCTTGGGATCCATGCGGCTCACGATGATCGTGATGTGGCAGGTGCGCTTGCGGATGCGGGTGGCGCGGCCACGGGCCCGGGGGCGCCAGCGCTTGAGGGTGGGGCCCTCGTCGGCGTAGCAGGCGGACACGTAGAGCTCGTTGGGGTCGATCTCGTCGTTGTGCTCGGCGTTGGCGACGGCCGAGGCGAGGACCTTGCGGATCTCGGTGGCGACGGCGCGGTCGGTGAACTGGAGCACGCCGTCGGCGTCGTCCACGTGGAGGCCACGGATGATGTCGAGCACCTCGCGGGCCTTGTAGGCCGACACCCGCAGGTGCCGGATCTGGGCCCGGGTGCCCGGACGCTCGTTGGTCTTGGTGCCGAACGCCATGGCTATCGCCGCCCTCGAGCTTGCTTCTCCATGCCGGCGTGGAACCGGAAGGTCCGCGTCGGGGAGAACTCGCCCAGCTTGTGGCCGACCATGGCCTCGGTGACGTACACCGGCACGTGCTTGCGCCCGTCGTGCACGGCGATGGTGTGGCCGACCATCTCGGGGATGATCGTGGAGCGGCGGCTCCAGGTCTTGATGACCTTCTTCTCGCCCTTCTCGTTGAGGACGTCCACCTTCTTGAGGAGGTGGTCGTCGACGAAGGGGCCCTTCTTCAGGCTGCGGGGCATGTGGTCCTACCTCCGGCTGCCGCGCGTACGGCGCCGGCGAACGATGAGCTTCTGGGACGGCTTGGTCTTGTCTCGGGTGCGGCCCTCGGGCTTGCCCCACGGCGACACGGGGTGCCGGCCGCCGGAGGTCTTGCCCTCGCCGCCACCGAGGGGGTGGTCGACCGGGTTCATGGCCACGCCGCGGGTCTGGGGCTTGACGCCCTTCCAGCGGTTGCGGCCTGCCTTGCCGATCTTGATGAGCTCGGCCTCGGCGTTGCCGACCTCACCGACGGTGGCCCGGCAGTCGATCGACACCCGGCGCATCTCGGTGCTGGGCAGGCGCAGGGTGGCGAAGTCGCCCTCCTTGGCCACGAGCTGCACGGAGGTGCCGGCGGAGCGGCCCATCTTGGCGCCGCCGCCCGGGTACAGCTCGATGGCGTGCACGGTGGTGCCGACGGGGATGTAGCGCAGCGGCAGGGCGTTGCCGGGACGGATCTCGGAGCCCTGGCCCGACTGGAGCATGTCGCCGACCTGCACGTCCCGGGGGGCGAGGATGTAGCGCTTCTCACCGTCGAGGTAGTGGAGCAGGAGGATCCGGCAGTTGCGGTTCGGGTCGTACTCGACCGCCGCCACCTTGGCCGGCACGCCGTCCTTGGTGCGCTTGAAGTCGATGACGCGGTAGCGCTGCTTGTGGCCCCCGCCCTTGTGACGAGCGGTCTTGCGGCCGTAGTTGTTGCGGCCACCGGTGTTGTGCTTGGGCGCCAGCAGCGACTTCTCGGGCGTGTCCTTCGTGATGTCCTTGAAGTCGGACACCGTCTGGAACCGACGGCCGGGGCTGGTGGGCTTGCGCTTGCGAAGTGCCATGTCTGACCTATGCCTGGTAGAGGTCGATCGTCTGGCCCTCGACGAGGGTGACGATGGCCCGCTTGGTGTCGGGACGGCTGCCGAACACGCCGGTGCGGCGGTTGCGCTTGCGCTTGCCCTTGCGGTTCAGCGTGTTCACCTTGAGGACCTTCACGTTGAAGATCTTCTCGACGGCGTCGTGGATCTCGGGCTTGGAGGCCGACGAGGCCACCTTGAACGTGTAGGCCCCTCCCTCGGAGAGGGCGTAGGACTTCTCGCTCACGATCGGAGCGATGATGACGTCACGGGGGTCCTTCACGACGCCTCCTCGGTGGTGTCGGTGCCGGCGTGGCCGCCCCGGGTGACAGGACGGTCCACGGGGAGGGTGTCGGGGGTGAAGACGACCCAGTCGGACACGAGCACGTCGTAGGCGTTGAGCTCGCCCACGCTGCAGACGTGCACGTGGTCGAGGTTGCGCAGGCTCTTCCAGATCGCCTCGTCCTCGGGGCGCAGGACGACGAGCACGCGGCCTTCGATGCCGTTGGCGGCGAGGGCCGCGATGGCGCCCTTGGTGCTCGGGGCGTCGAGGCCCCAGTCGAGCACGACGACCCGCTCGGAGGCGGCCCGGTCGGACAGGGCCGACTTCAGCGCCAAGCGGATCATCTTCTTCGGGGTGCGCTGCGAGTAGTCGCGCGGCTTGGGGGCGTGGGTGACGCCGCCACCGACCCAGTGCGGGGCCCGGGAGGAACCGGCCCGGGCGCGGCCGGTGCCCTTTTGCTTCCAGGGCTTGGCGCCACCGCCGCGCACCTCGGCGCGGGTCTTGGTGGACTGGGTGCCGGCTCGCTTGCCGGCCAGCTGGGCGGTGACGACCTGGTGCATGACGGCCATGTTCGGCTGGATGCCGAACATGGCGTCGTCGAGCTCGACGACGCCGGCCTTGGCGCCGGTGGCGTCCTTGGTGTCGACGGTGGACATGTCAGGCACCTGCCTTCACGGCGTCGCGGATGAGGACGAGGCCGCCCTTGGGGCCCGGGATCGAGCCCTTGATGAGCACGAGGTCGCGCTCGGCGTCGGCCTGGACCACCAGGAGGTTCTGGGTGGTGACCTTCTCGTTGCCCATGCGGCCCGCCATGCGGGTGCCCCGGAAGACCCGCGACGGCGTGGCGCAGGCCCCGATGGAGCCCGGAGCGCGGTGCACGCGGTGGGCACCGTGGCTGGCGGGCAGGCCGCCGAAGCCATGGCGCTTCATCGTGCCGGCCGTGCCCTTGCCCTTGCTGACGGCGGTGACGTCGACCTTGTCGCCGTCGGCCAGCAGATCGGCCTTGAGCTCTTGGCCGACCTCGTACTCGGACACGTCGTCGAGGCGCAGCTCGACGAGCCGGACACCCGGCTCGACGTTGCGCTTCTCGAACTGCCCGAGCTTGGGCTTGGTGAGCTTGGAGGCCTTCTTCGTGCCGAAGGTGACCTGGAGGGCGCTGTACCCGTCGTGCTCGTCGGTCTTGACCTGCACGACGCGGCAGGGCTTGACCCGGAGCACGGTCACGGGGACGACGCGGTTGTCGTCGTCCCAGACCTGGGTCATGCCTACCTTCTCGCCCACGATTGCCTTTGTCGCCATGACGACTACGTCTCTCTCTTCGCTGCGGCGTCGGGCCCTACGGCCCCGGTTCACGCGAACGCTCCGCTCGGGAGGCCCGGCGGAGCGTGTTCTCGGTTGTGCCGGATGGTTCCCTGGTGCGGGCCTGCCCGGACGTCGGTTCGATCCTCAGCTCCCGGACCCGAAGGCCCGAAAGCACGGAGTGAGCAGGTTAGCGGGGCTAGCCTTCCCCGTCCAAAGCGCCCGCCGAGCGGCCGGCGACGTAGGCCGCCAGGGCCGCCAGCTCGTCCTCGGTGCCGATCGCGATGATGACCTGGCCCGGGCGGATCTGCGAGTCGGGCGGTGGGTTCGTGCGGAACGTGCCGTCCTCCTCCCGCAGTGCCAGCACGAGAGCGCCGGTGGCCTCGCGGATCCTGGCGTCGCGCACGGAGCACCCCACCACCGCCGAGCCCTCGGTGACGGGGACCTCCTCGAGCCGGAAGGCCAGCGCCTCCTCGTGCATGACGACGTCGAGGAACTCGGCCACGTGGGGGCGCAGGACGAACGCCGCCATCCGGGCCCCTCCGATCACTTGGGGGTTCACGACCCGGTCGGCCCCGGCCCGCCGCAGCTTCTCGACGCTCTCCTCGCTGCGGGCCCGGGCCACGATGAACAGCGACGGCTTGAGCGCCCGAGCCCCCAGGGTGATGAACGAGTTGGCCGAGTCGCTGTCGACCGCGGCGACGAGGGCAGCGGCCCGGTCGATGCCGGCGGCGCGCAGGACTGAGTCCTCGGTGGCGTCGCCGACGACGGTCGGGATGCCGGCCGGGACAGCGTCGGGCTCCCGCTCGACCACGACGACGGGACGACCGGCCGCCGTCACCTCGTTGGCGATCGAGCGGCCGACCCTCCCCCACCCGCACACGATGACGTGGTCCTGCATCGACGCGATCGACTGCTCCATGCGACGTCTCCCGAAGAGCTCGTTGAGGCGACCTTCGATGAAGGTCTCGATGAGGACGCTGAAGAGGTAGAAGGCGGCCCCCACCCCGACCAGGATCAGCACGATCGTGAAGACCTGGCCGGTCGGCGAGAGGGGCTCGACCTCCCGGTAACCGACGGTGGAGACCGTCGTGACCGCCTGGAAGAGGGCGTTGAGCGGGCTGAAGCCGAGCGCCAGGTACCCGAGGGTGCCGGCGGCGAGCACGACCAGCATGGCCACGGCCGCGCCGCCCAATCGCCGCCAGTGCGTCATCGCCGCCGAGGTTACGTGCCCCGCCGCGGACCCTGGGCCGGGACCGCGCCGGAGGCCGGCCCCGAGGGGCCGGCCTCCGTGCAGGAGCAGGGCAGGGTCTGGCTAGACCTGCTGGATCTTGATCTCGATGTCCACGCCCGCCGGCAGCTCGATGCGCTGGAGGGAGTCGACGGTCTTGGCGGACGGCTCGAGGATGTCGAGGAGGCGCTTGTGGATGCGCATCTCGAAGTGCTCCCGGCTGTCCTTGTCCTTGTGCGGCGAGCGGATGACCGTGTAGCGGTGCTTCTCCGTCGGGAGGGGGATCGGCCCCCGGACCGTCGCCTGGGTGCGCAGGACCGTCTCGACGATCTTCTTCGTCGACTGGTCGATGACCTCGTGGTCGTACGCCTTCAGGCGGATGCGGATCTTCTGCTTCTCAGCCATTGTCTTCCTGCTCGCTTGTCAAAGAACGTGGAGGCCCCGAGGGGCCTGTGAACCGTACTACTTGATGATCTTGGTGACCCGGCCGGCGCCCACGGTACGACCACCCTCACGGATGGCGAACCGCAGACCCTCATCCATCGCGATCGGGTGGATCAGCTCCACCGTCATCGTCGTGTTGTCACCCGGCATGCACATCTC
>DASUDP010000037.1:0-8184 GCA_036275535.1 Acidimicrobiales bacterium
CGTCGCGTCCGGCGGGGTCAGGACCCGGCCGGTGCTCCGCGCCGGGACGACGGGGGGTTCGGCGCGTCGGCCTCGGTCAGGTCGGGGACGGAGCCGTCGGGTGCGATGGCGAACTCGAAGGCCACGCCGGCGTCCTCACCCATGGCCGCCGCCGTGCCCATGTGGGTGGTGGTGCGCAGCTGCTGCTCCCGCAGGAACAGGACGATCACCAGACCGATCAGCGCCGCCGGGATCGCCACCAAGAACACGACGTGCAGGCTGCGCGCGAACCCCTCGGTGATCGCCTCCATGATGGCGGGCGGGAGGTTCCTGATCTGCTCGGGCGAGCCGAGGAGACTTGACAGGTCGCCGCCGGAGCCGCCCGAGAGCTGCGCCTTCGCCCCCTCCGGGAGCAGCCGGGGGATGTGGAACTCGAGCCGGTTGCTCATGATGGCGCCGAACACGGCGACGCCCACGGCGCCGCCCATCGACCGGAAGAACGTGACCGCCGATGTCGCCACCCCGAGGTCCTGGTGCTCGACCGCGTTCTGCGTCGCCAGCACCAGCACCTGCATCACGAGGCCGATGCCGACGCCGACGACGAACATCGACAGGCCCATCTGCACGAAGCTGGAGTCGGTCTTGAGCATCGACAGCAGCCACAGGCCGACGGGCAGCACCATGAGGCCCATGATGGGGTACTTCCGGTACCGGCCGGTGCGGGCGATCAACCGGCCGGTGGCGATCATCGTCGTCATCATGCCCACCATCATCGGCAGCATGTACAGGCCCGACACCGTCGGGCTCTTGCCCCGGACGATCTGCAGGTACTGCGGCAGGAAGATGATCGCGCCGAACATGGCCAGGCCCACGACGAGGCTGGCCATCGTGGACACGGTGAACACGTCGTTGCGGAACAGTCGCAACGGCAGGATCGGCTCCGACGCCCGGCGCTCCTGGGCGATGAAGAGGGCGAGCATCGCCAGGCCGAACACGCCGAGGCCGAGGATCGTGCTCGAGCCCCACTCGTACTCGCGCCCACCCCACTCCAGCATGAGCAGCAGCGGTGACACGGCCGCGACGAGCAGCGCGGCGCCGGCGTAGTCGATGGTGTGCTGGGTCCGTCGGAAGTCGACCCGGAGCACGGCGCTGGTGATGACGAGCGCCACGATGCCGACCGGGAGGTTGATGTAGAAGCACCAGCGCCACGACAGGTTGTCGACGAAGAAGCCGCCGAGAAGGGGGCCGGCGACGCTCGAGAACGCGAACACCGAGCCCATGTAGCCCTGGTACCGCCCACGCTCCCGGGGCGAGACGATGTCGCCGATGATCGCCTGCGAGAGGGCCATCAGGCCACCGGCGCCGAGGCCCTGGACGGCTCGGAACGCCACCAGCATCGTCAGGTTCTGGGACAGGCCGATGAGCATCGAGCCGACCACGAACACCACGATGGCGATCTGGTAGAGGCGCTTGCGGCCGTAGAGGTCGGAGATCTTGCCCCACAGCGGCGTCGAGACCGTGGAGCTGAGCAGGTAGGCGGTCACCACCCACGCGAGGCGCTCCTGGCCGCCGAGCTCGCCCACGATCGTCGGCAGGGCGGTGGAGACGATCGTCTGGTCGAGGGCTGCGAGCAGCATCCCGGCCATGAGGCCGCTGAACACGACCAGGATCTCTCGATGGCTCAACGGCACGTGCGCTTCGGGCGCGACCGTGGCATCGGTCATGGGTGCAGCTCCTTCTCCCGGGGGGTGACGAGGCACAGGGAACCTGTGCCGGAGGCCGATGATAGTTGGTTGGCCCAACCAAACAACCATCTGCAGTAGCCTGGTCCCGATGGAGCCCGCAGTGTCCGCGACCGCGATCGCTGACTTCGCCGACGCGCTCAGCCGGGTCGTCCGGCTCGGGGGCCTGCCCCGGTTCGCCGAGCACGTCGCGGCCCGGGCCGGCATCCACCTCGACCGCTCCGCCTACGTGCTCCTGGCCAGCCTGGTGGCGCAGCAGCCCAGCCGCATCGGTGAGCTGGCGGAGCTGCTGAGCCTCGACGTGTCCACCGTCAGTCGCCAGGTGCACGCGCTGGAGGAGGCCGGGCTGGCCCGGCGTGAACCGCTCCCAGCGGACCGGCGCGGGTCGCTCCTCGTGGCCACCGAGGCCGGCGCGGTGGCGGTCGCGGCGCAGCGCCACGCCCGCCGCGAGCTGTTCGCTCAGCTGCTGGCCGACACCCCGGACGAGGAGCTCGAGACCGTGGCCCGGTTGCTGCACCGCCTCGCCGACCGGCTGGAGACGATGCCCGGCGGGTGACCAACCGGCGTCGTCCCGTCGGCGCCGGTCAGCGCGGCGGCGAGGAGCTGCCGGGGAGGAACCCGACGACCAGCGCGGCGCCACCCATGATCGCCAGCACGATGGAACCGAGGCCGCCGCTGGCCAGCCAGGGCATCTGGTCGGCCACCACGTTGCGAGCCGCGATCTGGTCCCAGGTCATCCAGATGAGGACGCCCGCGGCGAGCCAGGCGACGAGGGCGACCGTGAGCGCGACCGACCGGCGGCGGCGCCCCTGCTCGCTGGTGTCGTCGCTGACCAGGTCGCGTAGCGCCCGCCAGTCGACCACCGGGGTGGCCTGTTCCGTCGGGATGTCGGTGTCTGACATGTCAGCTGTCTCCTGTTCCGAAGTACGCCGCTCTCGCGGCCTCGTGCAGCCCGTGGCCGACCTCCCCGGCAGGGATCCGCTGGGAGATGGCGCCCTGCTCGAGCACCACGATCTCCGTGGCCACGGCGCTGATGCGGATGTTCTGCTCGACGGCCACGACCGCGGTGCCCGATGCGTGGATGCTGGCCAGGATCTCGAACACGTGGTCCACCATGACCGGCGCCAGGCCCAGGGAGGCTTCGTCGACGAGCAGGACGCGCGGGTCGCTCATCAGGGCGCGGCCGACCGCGAGCTGCTGCTGCTCGCCGCCCGACATCGTGCCCGCGGCCTGGGTGCGCCGCTCCCCGAGCCGCGGCAGCAGCTCATAGACCCTGTCGAGCGCGTCGGCGCGCCCGCCCCAGCCCTGGCCGGCGATGGCGCCGGTGAGCAGGTTCTCCTCCACGGTGAGCGACGGGAAGACCTGCCGGCCCTCGGGGCAGAGCGCGAGGCCGGCCAGCACCCGATCGCTCGTGCGCGCGCCGGCCAGCGACTTCCCGCCGAGCTCGACCGTGCCCTCGAACACGTCGCACAGCCCCATGATCGCCCGCAACGTGGTCGTCTTGCCGGCGCCGTTGGCGCCGACCACGGCCAGGAACGTGTCTGGCTCGATGTCGAGGACGATGTCCCGCACCACGGGCACGCCGCCGTAGCCGGCGACCAGCCCTCGCACCGACAGGGCGGCGGTCATGACAGCACCGGCCCCGGAGCGTTGACGGGCTGGCCCAGGTATGCCTCGATCACTTCGGGCCGGGCGAGCACGTCGTCGGGTCGGCCCTCGGCCAGCAAACGCCCGAAGTCGAGGACGTAGATCCGGTCGGAGACCGACCGCACCAACGGCACGTCGTGCTCGATGACCACCACGGTGATGCCCAGCTCGCGGCGCAGTGCGGCGATGGCCCTGGCGACCCACTCGCTCTGGGCGCCGTGCAGCCCGGCGGCCGGCTCATCGAGGAGCAGCGCCTGCGGCCTCGTGGCCACGGCACACCCGATCTCGAGGATCTTGCGGTGCCCGTAGGGGAGGGTGCCGACCGGTCGGCGGGCCGCGTAGCCCAGGCCGAGCACCTCGAGCACCTCGTCGGCGACGGCCGCGCGCCGGCGGTCACGGCGCAGCTGGTCGGGCGACATGCCGACGGCGTCGCCGAACGACGTCCCGGCCGCCCGCCCGTACTGCGCCATCAGGAGGTTGGCGTGCGCCGTCTCCGACGGCCACAGGCCGCCCTGCTGGAACGATCGACCGAGCCCGCGCCGGGTGCG
Organism: Acidimicrobiales bacterium; assembly: GCA_036275535.1. Classification (GTDB taxonomy): domain Bacteria; phylum Actinomycetota; class Acidimicrobiia; order Acidimicrobiales; family VFJN01; genus VFJN01. The sequence continues at coordinate 3,917 of DASUDP010000037.1, forward strand.
CCCGGCGGGGCTGAGCGCGGAGATGGCCCGGCCGCGGAACCAGACCTCGCCGCGAGAGGGGGTGATGAAGCCGCTCAGGACGTTGAACGTCGTGGTCTTGCCGGCGCCGTTGGGGCCGAGGATGCCAACGATCTCACCCGGGTGGACGTCGAGCGTCAACGAGTCGATGGCCACGTTGCCGCCGAAGCGGACCGTGAGGTCGCGCGCCCCGAGCAGGACGGGCCGGAGCGCCTCGCGGTCGGGCATCCGCACCACGAGGGGCGCCGCGGCGACCGGTGCCGGCGCCGGGCCCGGCGCGGCCGCTTCGCTCCCTCCCTGCTCCCGCGCCGCGCCGGGGGGCGGAGCGGGGCGGCGACGTTCGAGCAGGGTGCGCAGGGCGCCACCGGCACCGAGCGGCTGGCGGCCGATGAGCAGGACCACCGCCAGCGCGGCGATGAGGGTGATGAGCTGGTTGCTGCCCGAGGCGTAGAGGTCGATGAGGGTGAACCCGGCCGCCACGGCAGCCACACCCGCCCGGGATCCCAGCCCGCCGAGCACCACCCAGATCACGAGCGTCAGCGACAGCTGCACCGGGAACACCGATGCCACCACGATGCCCTGGCGGAAGGCGTAGGTGGACCCGGCCAGGCCGGCCAGGACACCGGAGATGGCGAAGCCGGCCACCCCGAGCCGGGTGGCGTCGATGCCTCGGGCCGAAGCCGCCGTCTGGTTCTCCCGGATGGCGACCATGCCGCGCAGCAGCGGTACCCGCTCGAGCCGGCGCAAGACCGCCCACACCACGACGAGGAGGAGCCCGCAGGCAGCGAGGAAGGTGCCGTCGTCGGCGAGGTCGAACGGGCCGAGCTCGGGGCGGCTGATCGTCAGGCCGGCACCGCCCTGCGAGAACGTGTCGGTGGGGAACACGAAGGCCTGCAGCACCACCCCGAAGGCCAGGGTCAGCACGGCCAGGTACAGGCCGCGGACCCGGAGGGAGGCGGCGCCGAGGACGGCGGCGGCGGCACCGGCCAGCGCCGGCCCGGCCAGGAAGCCCAGCACGGGCGGCAGCTCCCAGCTGGTGGTGGCGATGGCCGCGCCGAAGGCGCCGAGCCCGAACAGGCCGGCGTGGCCGAGGGACAGCTGCCCGGTGGCCGAGGCGAGGAAGTTGAGGCTGAGGGCGAGCAGCGCGTACACCGGCACGGCCGACAGCTTGAAGGCGTCGGGGCCGGACACCGCACCGGCGATCGCGATGCTGGCCACCACGCCGACCACCGGTCCGCCCGGGCCCGCCACCCGCGCGAGCATCGATCCGGGCCGCGGGTCGCGCACCATGGGCAGGAGGCGGACCAGCGACTCGGACCCCTCGAAGGCAAGTCCGCGACGGGCGCGGGTGAACAGCCCCTGAGGGCGGAACAGCAGCACGGCGCCGAGCACGAGGAACACGACCAGCTCCGGGGAGCCCGGTGTGCCGCCCCAGTAGAGACGGGTGAGGCTCTCGGCCACCCCGACGACAAGGCCGCCGAGGATGGCGCCGGGCAGGCTGACCATGCCGCCGAGCATGGCGGCGGCGAACGCCTGGGGCAGCACACCGGTGAGGAACCCGGGGGTGATGCTCTGGGTCGTCCAGCCTGACAGCACGCCAGCGAGCGCGCCGAGCGCACCGGCCACGCTCCACGCCGCAACCTCGAGCCGGCGGGGGTCGAGACCGACGATGCGTGCACCCTCGCGATTGTCGGCTCCGGCTCGCAACGCCAGCCCGATGCGGGTCCGCTCGAGAGCCAGCCACAGGAAGAGCCCGGCAGCGGCGGCCACCGCGACGACGAGCATGCGGGTGGGCGTGATCACCACCCCCGCCACCTCGACGCCGTGGCCGGACACCGGCGTAGGGAACTCGCGGGTCCCGCCGAGCCAGCGGGCTTCGATCAGCGTGATCGCCGACAGGATGCCGACGGTTCCGACCAGGGGCGGGAGGATCCCGCCCTCGCGACCGAGGAGCACCAGCGCGGTGGCCGCCCCCACCGCGGCGCCCACGGCCACCCCCGCTACCACCGCCATGGGCCACGGAAGACCGTGGCCCATGGCGATGCTGGCGGCGACGAAGGCGGCGAGGGTGCCGAAGGCACCCTGCGCAACGTTGAGGACGCGCGAGACGCTGTGGACCAGCACCAGGCCGAGCGCGAGCAGGGCATAGGTGGAGCCGCCGGCGATGCCGACCACGACGAACGTCAGCGCCTCTTCCATCTCCGCCCTCCCCTGATCAGGCTCTCAGCCGAACGTGGACGTCCACTCGGAGATCAGCTCGCGCTCCCACGGAGCCTCGCCGAGGGCTTCGGTGACGACGATGCTGTCGGCGCCGATCTGGTCGCCGCCGAAATCGATCGGGTTGACCAGCCCGTTGTCGTACTGCATCGTGTCCAGCGCGTCGAGGAACTTGAGGGTGCTCAGGTCGGGACCGGCCTGCTCCAGTGCTTCCCGGTACACGTCGAACAGGCCCCAGAAGGTCACCAGTTCGTCGGGCGCCTCACGATCGGGGTAGGCGGCGGCCCACGCCTCCTGGGCCTCGCGTGCCAGCGCGTTGCCGGTGCTGTCGGACCGTACCGCGGCGAAGGACTGACAGCCCGCCAGCTCGGGGACACCGATGGGCGGCTCCGTCGCGCAGGACAACGTGTTGGACACGGTCACGTACTGGGGCTTGAAGCCCTGCTCGGCGCACAGGCGGGCGAACTGCGTCGATACGGTGGGGACTAGGATCATGAACACGACCTCGGCCCCGAGGTTGGACAGCTTCACGCACTCGGCGGTGAGCTCGTTGGCATTCCCCTGCTTGTCCACCGCGTCGGCGGCGACCACGTTGCCACCCAGCTCCTCCATCTTGTCGGTGAACGCCCTCTGGGCGCCCTCGGAGCTCGGGCTGTTGTAGCGGACCATGGCGACCGGCGTCGTCGGCTCGGCCAGGTCGGCGAGCACGTACTCGGCCATGAGCGCCGACATCCCCTCGTAGGTCATGGTCATGGCGCGGTAACCCGGCTTGTCCGTGAGGCCGGCTTCGGCCACGCCGAGGCTCATGTAGGGGATCTGACGCTCGGTCGCCAGATTGGCACAGGTGATGATCTGGTCCGCACCCGACGTGCCCGAGACGAAGAAGACGTCCTGGGTCATCAGGTCCCGGCAGGCCTGCTGGGCGGCGTTGGCGTCGTAGCCGTCATCGCCGAGGGTGACGTTCACCATGCGGCCGTGGATCCCGCCGGCCTCGTTGACCGTGTCCCAGTAGAGCTGGGTGATGTCCCCAAGCCCGAGAAAGTCTCCGATGTCGATGCCGCCGATGGTCTCCGGAGCGTGGATGCCGATGTTGATCTCGGTGTCCGTGATGCCCCGGGTGCTGTCCTCGATCTCCGGCTTGTCCTCCACGGGCTTCGCCTGCTCCTCGCCGCCCCCGTCCACCGCGGTGTCGTCGTCGGTGGCCGTCGACTCGTTGTCGGCACCGCATGCTCCGACCAGCAAGGCGCCCGCCAGCAGCAGGGTCATCCATCGTCTCATCGTCGTCACGTCTCCCCCTTCGGCCCACGGTCCCTCCGCTCGGAGCCGGGGAGACCGTACACGTCGCCGACGCGGGCGAGCGCGATTGCCTCCATGGGCTCCGGCGATAGCAGACGCTCCCGGCGATAGCAGACGCTCCCGGCGATGATCCCCGACCTCCGCGGCATCGACGTCGCGGCAGGGGTGCAGATCCGGGCCCTGGATTGGGGCGGGCCGGGCCCGGCGGTGGTGCTGCCGCGGCCCGAACGGGTTCTGCGCCGGCCTGTACGAGCCCATCGCCGAGAGCCTTCGTGGCATCAGCGCCCACCACCATCCTCGCGGGGCAGGACACGTTCCTGCCCGACGTCTTCGCGGAGCAGGCGACCCGCGCCGGCCCCGAGCTGGTCACCGTGCCGGGCGGCCACTTCGTGCTCCACGGAGACACGGCTCGCGGGGTGGAGCTCGTCATGCAGCCCGCGCTGGCCGCGGATCGGTAGGCGCCGGTCGCGGCTGCGCCGCCACCGGCGCCCGACCTCAGCGCCGACTCCGACGCAGCGCTGGTTGCCTCTCCCCGGCCTCGCCCCGGGCGTCCCGCGATGATCGACGTCGGCACTTCGCCGTTGCCGGCGACGTTCCCTATGGTGGCGGACCATGGCCGCCATCCATCCCCCGACCTGGTTCACCAGCGCCATCGCGACCGATGCCCGCACCACGCACATCGACGTGGACGGCTGCGACATCCACGTCCTGTCGTGGGGCGACACGGCCAAGCCCGG
>DASUDP010000038.1:0-26888 GCA_036275535.1 Acidimicrobiales bacterium
ACGGGTTCCGCTGCATCGTCTTCCGCGACGGTGACGAGATCGAGCTCGGGTCGCGCAACGACCGTCCCCTCACCCGCTACTTCCCCGAGCTCGTCGAGTGCCTCCGGGCGGCCCTGCCGCGGCGCTGCGTGATCGACGGTGAGGTGGTCGTCGTGACCGACGACGGCCTCGACTTCGATGCCCTGCAGCAGCGGTTGCACCCGGCGGCCTCACGGGTGGCCAGGCTGGCGGGGGACACGCCGGCCAGCTTCGTCGCCTTCGACCTGCTCGCCCTCGACGAGCGCGACCTCACCGCTGAGCCGTTCCACGAGCGACGGCGGCTCCTCGAGGGCGCCCTCGGGGCCGGCGGCGAGCGTGTCCACCTCACCCCGATCACTGACGACGCCGACGTGGCCGAGGACTGGTTCACCCGCTTCGAGGGCGCCGGCTTCGACGGTGTCATGGCCAAGCCCAGCGACCAGCCGTACCAGCAGGACAAGCGGGTCATGTGGAAGGTGAAGCACGAGCGCACCGCGGACTGCGTGGTTTCGGGCTTCCGCTGGCACAAGGACGGCGAGGGGGTCGGCTCCCTGCTCCTCGGCCTCTACGACGACGACGGGCACCTCCACCACGTCGGGGTGGCCAGCAGCTTCACGGCCGCCCGCCGCCGCGAGTTGGTCGACGAGCTGGCGCCGCTGCGGGTCGATGCTCTCGAGGGACACCCGTGGCGCGAGTGGGCCGATGCCCAGGCGCAGGCCCAGGCGGCGGGCAAGATGCCGGGCGGGGTCAGTCGCTGGAACGCCCAGAAGGACCTGTCCTGGGAGCCGCTGCGCGTCGAGCTGGTGGCCGAGGTGCGCTACGAGCACGTGCTGGGCGGGCGCTTCCGTCACGGCGGCCGCCTCGTGCGCTTCCGGCCCGATCGCACCCCCGAGTCCTGCACCTACGCGCAGCTCGATGAGGTGGCGCCGGCCGAGCTCAGCGCCATCTTCGGCACGGACTGACGCCAGCGCCGGGGCCGGTCAGCCGGCGAGGATCGGGGTGAGCGCCTCGGCCGTGTAGGTCACGTTCGGATCCCAGAGCAAGAAGTCGGTGATGCCGAGCTCGGCGGCGGCGTCGATCTGGGCCTTCACCTCGCCCGGGCCGTAGGTGACGCCCGCGATGCTGAAGTCCTGGATCCACGGGACGAGGCGCACGCCCGTGCCCGCGGTCACCTCCTGGAAGTGGGACAGCGATCGCTTGGTGATCTCGTAGGGCTCGCGGATCGGGTCGGCGACCCGGTACTGCCCGCTGCCCCAGTGGGACGGGTAGATCATGGGCGCCAGGTAGTCGACGACGCGGGCCATGGCCGGCACGTCCTGGGCGATGCTGTCCCCGGCGGCCGCCGCGATGCCGAACACCGACGCCCCCTGGTACACGCCGCGGCGGCGCAGCGCCTCGTGGGTGGTGGCGAGGAAGTCGACCACCGCGGCGGAGCTGGTCCCGTCGCCCAGACCGGGGACCAGCATCGTGGAGGGGTTGCCCTCGGGCCGGCGGATGTAGTCCCAGAGGATGTCGCCGACGCCGAGCTCGGCCGCCTCCAGGGCCACGTCGAGGTTGTACTGGCGCACCTCGGGGTCGAGGTAGTTGGTGAAGCCGCCGTAGGCGCCCAGCATCTCGCCCTCGGGCGTCTGGATGACCTCGTCGTGACGGCCCGCCGCCCACGCCGCGCTGGCGTAGACCGGGTCGCGGAAGGCGACGATCCGGCCGACGACCCGCGCCCCGTGCTGCTCGAGGGTCTGGACGGCCTCGGCCAGGTCGTACTCGGCCCGCACCGCCCCGATCTTGCGGGCCGTCGGGAGGGCCGAGTCGTACCCGATGATCCCGCTCTCGTCCTTGAGGTCCAGCTCGACGGTGTCCACCAGCCCCTGGTCGAGGAGGGCCAGCACCCCGGCTCGCAGGGCGTCGTCGGCCCACGCCGAGGCCGACACGTGGAGGCCCTGGACCCGGGTCGGGTACAGGACGGGCACACCGGACACGGCGGTGGTGCGGTTGCCGGCCCGGTCGGTGGCCACGAACTCCAAGGCGCCGGTGGGCGGGTGGTCGAAGGTGACGGCGAACGCGTCGCCGTCGAGCTCCACGGGCTCGCCGTTCAGGCGGAGCCGGACACCCGGTTCGGTCGTCCCTCGCACTGTCACGGCCTTGTCGATGGGCACCGGGTCGAGCGAGGTGGGCACCTCGAGGGCAGGCGCGTGCGAGTCCACGAGGTACGTCCAGTCGAAGGTGGAGTCGGAGATGAAGAGCCGGGTGACCCGGACGTGGAGGCGGTGCTCGCCCTCGTCGAGGGCGCCCTCGACCAGCTCCGACTCGACCAGGTCGGCGGGTCGGACGGTGAGTGTGTCGCCCTCGAAGTCGAGGTCGTCGGTGAGGACGACCCCGTCGAGCGAGACGGTGGCCCGGAAGCGATCGCCGGTGTCGGGGATCCGCAGCCCGAAGGAGAGGTCGTCGGCGGCATCGGGCTGGAACGGCGTGCCGGACTGGAGGCCGGTCAGCTCGACGTGGACGCGCGTGGCACGCCAGAACGAGGTGCCCAGCCAGCCGGCCAGGCCCAGGGCGCCGACGACGATCAGCACGACGGTGAGGTCCAACCGTCGACGGGGCCGGAAGCGGTGGCCCCGCGTGCGCTCGAGGCGCAGTCCTCGCGGGGTGAGGTCCAGGTTGGGCGAGCGCAGGGGCGCGAATACGTCGTCTCGGCGGCGCCGCCCGAACCCGCGTCGGCGGGCCGGCGGTCGAGGGAGGACGCGGAGTGAGCGGGCCATGGGAGAGGCGGCCGGGTGGCCGGTCCGCAAGTCTGCCCGGGTGTCGTCGCGATCGCCCATCCCTCGGGGCTCGGCGACCGGGCACACTGACGTGATGGCGGAGGCGCTCGAGCTCGACATCGGCGGCACGGTGGTGCCGGTCACCCACCCCGAGAAGGTCTTCTTCTCCAAGCGGGGTGAGACCAAGCTCGACCTCATCCGCTACTACCAGGCCGTCGCCGCGCCGTTCCTGGCCGCCATCGGCGGCCGGCCCGTGCTCCTCGAGCGGTACCCGAACGGGGCCGGGGGCACGTCGTTCTTCCAGAAGCGCGTCCCGGCATCGGCCCCGGCGTGGCTGACCACGACGGTGGTGTCGACACCGAACGGCACCACCAGCGACGCCCTCGTCATCGCCGACCTCGCCCACGTGGTCTGGGCCGTCAACCAGGGCTGCTTGGGCTTCCACGTGTGGCCGAACCGGGCGGTCGCGATGGACGTGGCGGACGAGCTGCGGGTCGACCTGGATCCGTCGCCCGGCGTCGGGTACTCCCAGCTGCGTGACGCGGCGTGGGTGGTGCGCGACCTGCTGGGCGAGGTCGGCGTCGAAGCGTGGATCAAGACGTCCGGTTCGCGCGGGTTCCACATCTACGTCGGTCTGGAGCCCCGGTGGGACAGCTACGAGGTGCGGGCAGCCGCGGTGGCCCTGGCCCGCGAGCTGGAGCGCCGCCACCCGGACGCCATCACCGCGCAGTGGTGGAAGGAGGCGCGCGGCGAGCGCGTCTTCGTCGACTTCAACCAGAACGCACCCCACAAGACGGTGTTCGGCGCGTGGTGCGTCCGGCCCCGGGTCGGGGCCCAGGTATCCACCCCGATCGACTGGGACGAGCTCGACGCCGTGGTGCCCCACGAGCTCACCATCGCCACCGTGCCGGCCCGGGTGGCCCATCGCGGGGACCCGTGGGCGGGCAAGCAGGAGCGGCCCCAGTCGATCGAAGCGCTCCTCGAGTGGTCTCGTCGAGATCGGGCCAACGGGCTGCTCGACGCGCCGTGGCCGCCGGTGTACCCAAAGATGCCGAACGAGCCTCCTCGGGTGGCGCCGAGCCGAGCCCGCACGACTTGACCGGCGGGTCAAGGTCGCGCTTGCCTGGGGGCGTCCAGGTCCAGAGCCGTCTCCAGGGGGAGCCATGACCGTCACCGCCGAGCGCGAGAGCCAGTCCACCGATGCCGTCGAAGAGGTCCGCGCCTGGTTGGAGGAGAACTGGGATCCCGACCTCACCGTCGCCGAGTGGTGGGAGCGCCTCGGCCTGGCCGGCTGGGCTGCTCCCGGCCTGCCCACCAACGCCTACGGCAAGGGCCTGAACCGCAACGACAGCGTGGCGGTGCAGAACGCCATCGCCGAGTTCGGAGCGCTCGGTGCCCCCGGCGGTCTGGGCCTCCTGCTGGCTGCCCCGACCATCGCCACCCACGGCACGCAGGAGCAGATCGACACGATGGTCCGGGACATCGTCACGGGCCAGAAGGCGTGGTGCCAGCTCTTCAGCGAGCCCGGCGCCGGCTCCGACCTCGCCGGGCTCCAGTGCCGGGCCGTCAAGGACGGCGACGAGTGGATCGTCACCGGCCAGAAGGTGTGGACTTCGGGCGGCCAGGTGGCCGACATGGGAATGCTCATCGCCCGCACCGACCCCGACGTGCCGAAGCACCAGGGCATCACGTACTTCGGCATCGACATGCACCAGGCCGGCAAGGTCGAGATCCGCCCGTTGGTCGAGATGACCGGCCACGCCATGTTCAACGAGGTGTTCCTCGAGGAGGCCGTCGTCCCCGACGCCAACCTGATCGGCGGCCTCAACAACGGCTGGGCCGTGGCCAACACCACCCTCATGAACGAGCGGGCCGGGCTCGGCTCCGGCGGCGGTCACGCGGCGGCCGGCGCAGCCACGCCCGGCACGATCGCCAAGGACCTCGGCAAGCGGGCCGGCGACTTCGTCTCCGGCGGCGGCAAGCGCCGTGGCGGCGGAGAGGGGCCCGGTGGGCTCATGGCGGCCGGGTACAAGCTGCTCGTCGAGCTGGCCAAGGGCAACGGCAAGATCCAGGATCCGTCGATCCGTCAGGACCTGATGAAGCTCCACACGCTCAACGAGCTGGGCCGGTTCAGCAACTGGCGGGCCAAGGCCGGCAAGGCCATCGGCCATGAGGTGCCCGGCCTGCCGAACATCTCGAAGCTCTCGATGAGCGAGATCGTCCGCCAGCAGCGCGACATCGGCTTGCGCATCCTCGGCCCCTACGGCACCCTCCACGCCTACAAGCCGGAGGACCAGCAGCCGCTCAACGAGGCCACCGGAAACCCGTTCACGGCGATGGTCACGGGCATGGCGTTGTTCGCCCAGGCCCCGCCGATCTACGGCGGCACCGACCAGGTGCAGCGCAACATCATCGGCGAACGCGTGCTCGGCCTCCCCAAGGAGGCCAACAACGACAAGACGGCCGCCTTCCGGGACCTCCCCAAGAACGCCTGACCAACCAACGTCTGTGGACCCCCAGGCACGTTCTGCGTGCGCCGGCGTCCACAGACGTCGTGGGGTCAGTGCCCGCCGCGGGTGACTCCGCCGTACTTCATGCGGGTGTCGGACATCGAGGCCGGGCGCTTGTCGTCGTCGTTGATGGCGGCGTCGACGAGCTCGCCCACGAAGAGGGTGTGCGAGCCCAGGTCGACGGTGTGGCGGACCTCGCACTCCAGCCAGGCGATGGCGTCCTCGAAGATCGGGACCCCGGTGCTCCCGTCCCGCACGGGCCGACCGTTGAGCGCGCCGTCGTCGTAGGCGGCCGGCTTGGAGAACTTCACGAAGACCTTCGTCTCCTCGGCGTCCCACAGGTTCACTGAGAACGAGCCGCCGTCGGCGATCAGGCGGCGGGTGATCGCCTTGTTGTCGACGCTCACCCCGATCAGCACGGGTGCCATCGACAGCTGCATGATCCAGCTCGCCGTCATGGCGTTGCGCTCATCACCGGCCCGGGAGCCCACGAGGGCCAAGGCGTTGGGGATCTTCCAGGTCACGCGGTTGATGAGCTCGTCGTCGAGGGCCATGCCCCGAGGCTAGGGGCCCTCCTCCGACCGGGCGGCGGCCAGCTTGTCGGCCCGGTCGGCGAGGCGGGGGTCACCCAGCGCCTCGGCCACGGTGGCGAAGGCCTCGGTGGGACCGGTCCAGCGCCAGTCGGCCACCTCACCGACCTCTGCGTCGGTCTCGACGGTGGCGATGCGACGGAACAGCAGGGCCAGCTCGAAGCTCTCGCGCAGCGTGGCGTTCAGCTTCGCGGCGCCCCGCACACCCGCATCCCAGAGGAGCGGGTCCTCGGGGATCTGCTCGAGGTGGCCCCAGCGGTCGAGGATGGCGGCCGCCGACTTGGCGCCCCAGCCGGGCAGGCCCGGGAACCCGTCGGCCGTGTCGCCCACGAGGGCGAGGAGGTCGGGGATCGACGCCGGGGGCACGCCCAGGCGCTCGTGCACGCCGGCGGCGTCGAACCACTTGTCCTGCCGCCGGTCCCACTGCCACACCTTGCCGCCCACGCACTGGCCGAGGTCCTTGTCCGGGGTGCAGATGATGACCCGCTCGACGTCGTCGGCGGCGGCGGCGACGAGGGCACCCGCGGCGAGAGCGTCGTCGGCCTCCTGCTCGACCATCGCCCACACGGGGAACCCCGCCGCCCGCAGGGCGTCCTCCACGATCGGGAACTGGGCCTTCAGCTGGGGGTCGACCCCCCTGCCGTCCTTGTAGGTGGGCCACAGGTCGTTGCGGAACGACTCGATGATGTGATCGGTGGCCACCGCCACGTGTGTCGCGCCCTGCTCGAGCAGCATCAAGCACGACCCCACGACACCGCGGGTGGCTCCACGCTCAGGGTCCTTGTTGGCCGGCGAGTAGTGGTAGCGGAACAGCTCGTAGGTGCCATCTACAAGGTGGACATCCATGCGTTTCCCCTGGTCAGAGACCTGCGGCTCGAGAACTGACACAACCCCGCTGACACAACGTGCGGCGAATGGCGGTCGGCGATGCCTCCGGACCGTCGCCGACATGGCTACACCACACGACGGAGCACCCGTCCCCATCTCAGCGGTCGATCCCGCCGACGTCCTGCTCGACGCCACGGAACGATCACCAACTCCCAGACCGTCAACCTCGGTGCCCGCCAAGGCGCGTACCTGTTCAACGGCACCCTCGACGAGGTCGCGATCTACCCGGCCGCCCTCACCGCCGCGCAGCTCGCCGCTCACGTGAGCGCCCGCACCCAGACGTCGAGCACGATCACCTCGATCGACACCTTCGACGGCGCCTACCGGAACGCCGTCATCGATGACAAGGCGTCCGGCTATTGGCGACTCGGCGAGCCCACCCTGCAATCGGGTGGGACTGATCAGCGCAGCGCCCACCCGGGCAGCTACCGCAGCCGGGTCACCGTCGGTGTGACCGGAGCGATCTCGGGGGACACCGATACCGCCGCCAGCTTCGACGGCACCACCAAGGCAGTTGCCCCGGTGGCGGACTACACGACCTTCGGCAACACCTCTGCGACGATCGAGGCCTGGTTCAAGACGACCGCCTCTGGACCGATCTTCGGCTACCAGTCCGGCAGCGTCGACGTCACCCCCACGGGCTGGGTCCCCGCCCTGTATGTCGGCACCGACGGGAAGCTGCGAGGCGCGCTGTGGCCCACTCCGTCGCGCTGCTGCACCAGCACCAGCGGCCACGGCGCCGGGCGGTGCGCCACGGGATCGAAGTCACCTACATCGAGGCCACCGACGTCGACGTTGCTGTCGCCGAACGGCTGGCGCCGCTCATCTTCAGCACGAGCGCGGCCGACCTGGCGCCGCAGTCCCGGCAGCTGCTCGACCTGCTCGAGGGCCTCGTCGCCAAGGAGGCGGCCGCGCAGGGTGTGAGCGAAGCGAGGTGCGCTTCAGTCGGCGTCTGGCCCGGGAGCACACCGGCTGGTCCGACTACGCGCTGCGCCGCCATCTCGCCCGGCTCATCGACCTCGAACTGGTCGTCGTGCACCGGCGGGCCAACGCGTTCGCCTACCAGCTCGTCTGGGATCCCGACACCGCCGGCTATGACCGCGATCGCGCGACCATCGCGCGGGTTGCTCGCGACCGGTCACAGGCGTAGTCGCTGATGCCCGCGGCGCACGAAGTCCCTGGTGACAGCACCGATCCCGACGGCATGGCAGTGCTGGTCGCGCGGTTCTGCGAGGTCCTCGCCGCCCGCGGCTACTCACCCGCCACGATCGCCCGCTACCACGTCTCGTTGGCCCTGTTCGCCGAATGGGCGATCGCTCGTGGCGTCGATCGGCCCCGCGACGTCACCCGCGGGGTGCTGGAGCGCTACCAACGGTCCCTGCTGCATCACCGCCAGGCCAACGGTCGACCCCTCACCGCACGATCGCAGGCCGCCAGGCTGGTGGCGGTGCGGCAATGGTTCCGCTGGCTCGCCCGCACGCATCGCGTCCTGGTCAACCCGGCCGCCGACCTCGAGCTCCCGCGCCTGCAACGCTGGCAGCCCCGCTCGGCCATGACCGTCACCGAAGTCGAATCGGTGCTCGCCCAACCCGATCTCGACACCGTCGAAGGCCTGCGCGACCGGGCCGTGCTCGAGGTCTTCTACTCGACCGGCATCCGGGCGGCCGAGCTCGCTGGGCCGCACCGCTTCAACCTCGACGCACCGAGGGGAACGTTGGCCGTGAACGCCGGCAAAGGCGGCCGCCCCCCGTCGTGCCGATCGCCGAGCGCGCCACCGCCTGGTGCGAGAAGTACCTCCTCGATGCCCGCGACCTGCTGGCCGTCCCACCCGACGACGGACGGCTGTTCCTCAACAACCGAGGACGACCCTTCACACCCAAGGGCCTCACCGCGATGGCCCGGCGGTACCTGGACGCGGCCGAGATCGTGCGGCCCGGCGCCTGCCACCTGTTCCGCCACACCGCCGCGACGTTGGTGCTCGAAGGCGGCGCTGACATCCGCTACATCCAACAGTTCCTCGGCCACGCCGACCTCAACACCATCCAGCTCTACACCCACGTCTCCATCGGCGCACTCAAGGCCGTCCACGACCGCTGCCACCCTGCCGCCAGTTCGCAGCACCCCCGCTGGTCCGGCTCCTCGGCCGATCCGCTCGATGCGTGGGAGAGCGACGCCGACGATCTCCTCGCTGCGCTCGACGACGAAGGCGAGGAGTGAACCCGGCGGGACGTGCCGTCGGCATGGTCACCGGGCACAATGGTCGGGTGAGCATCGGTGAGGAGCTCCTCGAGGAACGACGTCGCCGTCGTCGAGCCGGTGACCCGCGCCTCACCGACGCTGACCGTGAGATCTTCCGGCGGATCACGACCGGCGACTTGGCTGATGAGTTCCAGGCTGCGCTCGACGCCGATCTGGTGAACGACCCGCTCTTGGGCGGTCACGACACCGACAGCGACGCCTGATCGGCTCACTGGGGGGCTGAGCGGTGCTGGTGATCGACGAGTACCTGGCCGTGAGCGTGCTCGGTGGCATCTGGCCCGACGGGCTGCCCGACGAGGACCTCGGCCTTCCCGCGTCACGACACTGGCGGCTCCTGCAGCGCGTCCACGCTCCGGGCAGTGGGCAGCTGTCCCGCATCCTCGATGAGTTGAGCCCCGCTGGCCGCCAGAGCGTTCGGTATCCCCATCCGGAGATTCTCCAGGTGCTTGATCCCCGCCCGCTGCTGGACGAGGCGGCCAGCATCGCGGCGCGCTATGGCGCTGGTGGTCTCCTCGTCGCGGAGACGCTTGCTGCGGGGCTCACGCACGGCCACCAGCTCTGGTTCGGTACCGCCCGCAACGTCGGCCAGGCCCTGGCCCGCATCGCCGCGGATCTCCACATCGACCTGCATGTCACCGAACCCGCCTGAGCATCCGCAGACAACCCGGCGCCCGCCTGCAACGCTTCAGCGTGTGATCGTCCGCGCCGGTTGTCGTACAGGCCCCCGGCGACCCGCGCATCCTCGGCCGACACACGCGTCTGGGCGAGCGACGTTCTGCCATACCCGGCGAACGGCATCACCCCTGCTCAGGCCGCATGAACCACAACCGCACGTCCGGCGGTCGAGATTCCTCGAAGCCGACCCCATCGAGGGTGGGAGCGCCAACGACTACGACTACGTCAACGGGGACCCCATCAACAGCTTCGACCTGGCTGGGCTGTGCAACTCGGCAGAGGTCTGGTGCGTCATCGGGATCCTGAACGGCACCGAGGAGCTGCCCGACGGGTTCGCTGCGTGGCAGGCAGGTCGACGCGAAGGCGGGTTCGTGTACTACGTCAACACGCGCCGCGGTAACCGCGCGGTGCTGAGCAGCGGTTCCTGCTCGGTTCCGGGACCTGGTTCGTTCAAGAACGCCTGCAGGACGCACGACCTTGGCTACAACCTCATGCGCTTCTTCGGCTCGAGCGGCCGCCGTGGTTCGAGTCGCAAGGCGGTGGACAAGCTGTTGTTCAACGACTTCAAGGGCGTGTGCGGCGGTCTCAGCTGGTGGCGTCGCCCGGGCTGCGGTATCGCTGCCCGTGCTGGCTACCAGATCGTTGCAGCGAACCGCTGGAACCAAGGCTATGGGGTGCCGTGATGCGGCGACCTCGGCGGCCGAGTCATATCGAGGGGCGGGTGGCGGTCGGCGCGGCGATCGTGGTGGTGCCCGCCGTGAGCCTGTGGACTCGGCAGACACCGGAGGCACAGCTGCGTGTGGATTCGTTCGGCGGGGCGGTGGCTGAGGTGGCGTTCTGGTCAGTCCCGACCGTCGTCTGCGTGATGCTGCTCAGGCGACGGACGACGATCGTGGTTAGCGGTCTCGGCGCCACGGCGGTGCTCACCGCCGTATGGTCGGGTTCCGCCCGGGACTAGCACTCGACGGCTTCGTGGCGCCCGGCGCTGATCGGTTGGTTCGTGCTTCCCGTGGCGCTACTGATCGTGCGATTCGCCGAGGGCCGATTTGGGGCCGCTCCCGGTCGCGCCGCGTTGCCCGTTCTCCTGGCTGATCCGCTCCCACGCGTTGGAGGGGCAGACGCGCTCCCGCTGATCAGCTGATGCCGCCGCCGGCGAGGGCCTTGAGGCGGTTCTTGGCGACGAGCGCGTCGTTGTGTTCCTTGCGGAGCTGCTTGATTCGATCGCCGATGGGCATGGCCCGCGCTCCCTCCTGGTGGCGACGCGACGCAAGCTGGCATTCGCTGCCATCGGGGCCTCGGGCTCGACGAAGGGCGCGGCGGAAGCGGACGAGTTGCTGGCCGAGGGCTTCGGCCGCTGAGTGCTGCTCATCGATACCGGCCCCTGCTGGCGACCGCTGACCGCGACGACGCCCACCACCTCGCCTGCCGCTCGCTGCTCGAGGGCCACGACGGGCAGCTCGTCACCACCGCCCTCGTGGTTGCTGAGACGGCCTACCTGATCGACCGGCAACTCGGCCCACATGCCGAAGCGGCCCTCTACGAGTCGGTAGCTGCCGAAGCCTTTCTCGAGGTGCGGGGCGAGCGGCGCGAGGTGCGACTCGGGCTCGACGCGGGTGACGGGCAGACCGGTCAGACCCAGGTCCTTGGCCAGGTGCACGCCGGTGGTGAGGCCACCGCCGATGTACCCGTTGTAGAGGGCGCCGACCTCAGGGAAGTCGATGCCGGCCGTCGCCGAGCGCGGCGATCCCGGCGACGTAGCCCATGTCGGTGGCGGGGACACCCTGGTTGCCGAACGGGTGCATGCCGACACCGACCACAAAGACCCGGCGGCCCAGCTTGGAGCTGATCGCACGACCTCGAACCGGAACGTGACGAGCTCCTGGCCGTCGTCGTCGGTCCCGACCGGGAACAGGGTGAGCGCCATCTCGTCGCCGGTGGGACCAGTCCTGTTGCGAGCCCATGAGCGGGGCCTGCATGCGGACGCCCTCGGGGAGGTCGACCTGGCCGACGCCTAACCTCCGGTGTCGCCGAAGGAGACCTTGCCCATGCGGGGCACGTGCAGGAACGTCCAGGCGTACAGCGTGCCGATCGGGCCGAGCTCGACGTCGTTCACGGGGGGGGTGCGGGTGACCGGGCAGCGCTTGCGGCGAGGCAGAATTGGAGCCCCGACTCGGGCGCGTAGGAGCCGAACAGCGGGGGGCGGTCCTCACCCTCGTTCGGGAGTCGGAACGGTGCGGGTCGGTGGCGAGCATCAGCTGGCCAGCTCCTCGTCTCGGTTGTCCTCGTCGAGCCGGTCGACGAAGTCGATCACGGCAGCGGTGAACGCGTCGTTGCGGTCGCCGACGACCATGTGGCCGGCGTCAGCTATGTCGACGAAGCTGGCGTGTGGGCACTGCTGGCGGAAGGCGGCCACGCCGTCGAGGCTCAACATGTCGGACAAGCGGCCCCGCACGAGCAGGGTCGGCACGGTGAGGCTGCGGGCGGCGTCACCGAGCGTGTCGACGTCGCTGCGGCCGTCGCGGCTCTTGCCCGACAAGAACGCCGGATCCCAGTGCCACCGCCAGCGGCCGTCATCGCCTCGGCGCAGGTTCTTGCGCAGGCCGTCGAGGTTGCTGGGCCGGGGCCGGTTGGGGCGGTAGGCGGCGATGGCGTCGGCCGCCTCGTCGAGGGTGGCGAAGCCATCGGGCGCCGCGGACATGAACCCGACGATGCGCTCGACCCCGGCCGCCTCGAGCTGGGTGGCGATGTCGACGAGCACGAGGCCCCGAAAGCGGCCGGGGCGCAGCGAGCCCTCGCTGACCAGCCCGACCATGCCCCCCATCGACGCGCCGACCAGCACCGGCGGCCGGCCGATCTCCGCGCAGACCGCATCGAGGTCCTCGACCATCGCATCGGTCGTGTAGTCGCCGTCGCCCGCCCAGTCGGAGTCGCCATGACCCCGGAGGTCCATGGTCCAGGCTTCGTACCCGCGTGCCGCCAGCTGACCAGCCGTACCGGACCAGCTGTGGCGGGTCTGGCCGCCACCGTGCAGCAACAGCACCGGTGGACGCTCGGAGGAGCGGCCGAAGCGCTCGAGTACGACGACGAGTCCGTCGTCGGTGCGGACCCGCCGCAGCTCGGAACCGGCCGGATCGCTCATCGCTGCGTCCCCACCTTCAGCTCGGCGAAGGGCACGTCCTTGTCGACCCGGGGCTCACCGGGCAGACCGAGGACCCGCTCCCCGATGATGTTGCGCTGGATCTGATCCGACCCGCCGGCGATCGAGATGGCCGGGCTGAACAGCGCCAGCTGCTGGAGCATGCCCCCCAGCGGGGTGTCGGCACCCATGAGCTGGCCGTAGGGACCGAGCGCCTCCAGCCCGACATCACGCAGCTGGCGGACCAGCTCCGAGGCGACCAGCTTGCCGGTGGAGACCTCCGGGCCTGGGCCACGGCCAGCGGCCTTGGCCGCCTGCACCCGCAGGCTCGTGTAGCGGGCGATCTCCATCAGCGTGTAGATGCGCATCACCTTGTCGCGCAGGACCCGGTCGTCGGCCCGGCCGACCAGCGCGGGGAGCTCCTTGATCATGGCCCCTCCGCCGCCGAAGGCCAGCGCCATGCCGGCCATGTCGCCGCCCCCGCGGCTGCGCTGCCCGGCGGGGCGATCGAGGTCGTTGCGGCCGATCATGGCGCCGCCCTCACCGCCCATGCCGGACGCGCCGAGGGAGCTCCGCTCGTGGGCCAGCGTGGTCACCGCCACCCCCCAGCCCCGGTTGGGCTCGCCGATGACGTTCTCGTTCGGCACCCGGGCGTCGGTCAGGAAGACCTCGTTGAACGTCGCGCCGCCGGTCATCTCCTTGAGCGGCCGCACCTCGATGCCGGGCTGGTCCATGTCGATGACGAAGAAGGTGATCCCCTCGTGCTTGGGCACGTCAGGGTTGGTGCGGGCGATGAGGATCCCCCACTTCGAGAACTGCGCGCCGGAGGTCCACACCTTCTGGCCGTTGACGATCCACTCGTCGCCGTCGCGCTCGGCTCGGGTCTGGAGCCCGGCCAGGTCCGACCCGGCGCCCGGCTCGGAGAACAGCTGGCACCAGATCTCCTTGCCGCTGACCATGTTCGGCAGGAACCGCTGGCACTGCTCCTCGGTGCCGTGGTCGATGATGGTGGGCCCGGCCATCATCACGCCGATGCCGCTCGGCGGACCGACCGCACCGACCGCGGCCCGCGCCGCGCCGACCTGCTTGGCCTCGTCGCTGCCCAGGCCCCGACCGAACCAGCGCTGCGGCCACGTCGGGAAGCCCCAGCCACCCCCGGCCAACCGCTCCCACCAGACGCCAAGGGGCAGCTCCGGATCCCAGTTCTCCCGGAACCACGTCTCTGCTTCCTCGCGCACGCTTGCGGGGCTGACCGTGGTCATCCTGTCCTCCAGTGGGATCGCTCCGGTGCCCGCCGTCAGGGTCGGACTCGAACGTGTCCTACACGGTAGGACATATGATCTCCGATGTCACATGTGCTGGGGAACCGCTCTGGCCGGGAAAGGATGAGATGACGGACATCGGGTTCGATGGACAGGTCGCGATCGTGACGGGCGCCGGCCACGGCCTCGGCCGCCAGCACGCGCTGCAGCTTGCCGCACGCGGCGCCCGCGTGGTGGTCAACGACCTCGGCGGCACGGTCGATGGCACCGGCGCCGACACTGGCCCTGCCCAGCAGGTCGCCGACGAGATCACCAAGGCCGGCGGCGAGGCCGTCGCCAACACTGACTCGGTGGCCACCCAGGCCGGTGGCGAGGCCATCGTGCAGTCCGCCCTCGACGCGTTCGGCCGGGTCGACATCGTCGTCAACAACGCCGGCATCCTGCGCGACAAGGCGTTCCACAACCTCACTGCCGACCTCCTCGACCCGGTCCTGCAGGTGCACCTGTACGGCGCCTTCTGGGTGACCCTGCCGGCGTGGAAGCTGATGCGAGAGCAGAACTACGGGCGGGTCATCAACACGACCTCGGCCGCCGGGCTCTTCGGGAACTTCGGGCAGACGAACTACGGGGCCGCGAAGATGGGCCTGGTCGGCTTCACCAAAGCCCTCGCCCAGGAGGGCCGCAAGCGCAACGTGCTGGCCAACGTCATCGCCCCGGGCGCCCGGACCCGCATGACCGAGGATCTCCTCGGCCCCATGGCCGACTCCCTCGACCCCGAAGCTGTCACCCCCGTCGTCGTCTACCTGGCATCGGACCAGTGCGATGTCACCGGCCAGATCCTCTCCGTCGCGGGCGGCCGGGTGAGCCGCGTCGTGGTCGCCGAGCCGATCGGCTACTACTCGAAGGACCTCAGCCCGGAGCAGGTCCGCGACAACTGGGACACCATCGCCTCGCTCGACGACCTGATCGTCCCGGACAACGCCAACGAGGAGATCGGTCAGCTCCTCAACGTCGTGAAGAGCTGACGCCTCGCCGCCGGTGTTCCGCTCGCGTCAGCCGTGGGGCTGGGGCCAACAGCGGTGGTCGGGGGATCTCGTACCGGTCGGGTTCGCGGCCGAGATCCCCACCACCGGCGGCGTGCTCGGTGGCGCGGCGGGTGTGCTCCAAGGGAGGCGTGGTGGGCTCCCCAGAGGTGGGCTGAGCCCGCTCAGGTCGTCTCGACGTCGGTCACGACCCAGCCGTCGGGGGTCTCGACCAGCATCACCTCGACCCGAAGGCGGGTCCGCTGCGGTTCGTCGAACTGCCGTCCGGTCACCTCCTGCTCGACGATCGCGAAGGTGCGGGCCTCGTGCTCGCCGAGGGTGGCCACCAGCGGACCGACGCTGATCTTCGAGGTCGCCTTGGCCTCGTTCTCCCGAAGGGTGTCCACGAAGCCCGCCCCACCGAGCAGGGTCCGGTACCGGCTGGCGAACGCCTCGGTCGAGCGGTCAGCCACCGCCTGCTCGGTTCGTTCGAAGGACTTGTAGTCGTAGGAGCTGAACAGCTCGATGAACTCCTCGGAGAAGGCCACCACCTCCTCCCGATCGCTGGTGTCGTCGTCGGCGGCGGCGGCGGCGAACCCGCCCAGGCCCACCACAGCCAGCACGCCGGCCGCGACCCAAGTGGCGAGACGCCCACGAGGTAGCGTCTCACCATGATCCGCCGTCTCGCCCGATCCCGAAGCGCCGCCAGCATCGCCCTCGCCGGCGGGATCGCCCTCGCCGGGTTCGGCGTGGCTGCGGCCGCCGACAGCGGTGACGGCGGCGTTCCCGCCGCCGACCCCGACGACCTTGCTCTGGTCGAGCGGTTCGCCGGCGCCGTGACCACCTTCGACTCCGGCCAGGTCGAAGCCGACATCGAGCGCATCCTCGCCCTCGGCACCCCGGCCTTCGCCGAGGAGTTCCGCTCCACCATGGGCGAGAGCTTCGTCGCGCAGCTCCAAGCCAGCGGGTCGGTCAGCCGGGGAGAGATCGTCGCCGGGCCCACCCTGCAGCGGGTCGACGACGACACGGTCGTCTTCTTCGTCGTGGTCAACCAACAGATCACTGCTCCTTCAGCGGCGCCAGCCGGAGGCGAAGGCGCCGAGGGTAGTGGCGAGGGTACTCAGCCTGCCCCGCAGAGCCGGGTGGTGCGAGTCGGGCTACTGGTCCAGGTCGACCGCCAGAGCGACCTCGTCTCCAGCGTGCAGGTGCTCTGAAGGCCGGCACGGTCGTGGGCCACCCCGGGCACAGCTCGTGCTCAACCGCCCTGCGGCGTGCCATCTTCGAGATCAGCCCGGGCGCTCTCGATAAGCCGCGCGATCCCTCCCGGCTCCTGGGCGGCTGCGCCGATCTGGTCCTGGGGTAGGAGCTGGACGAGGCCAAAGTCGGACGTGCCGAGCGCCTCGAGGTCGAGGGTGATCTGCTGGGCGACGGAGGGGGCGAAGATGCGGTCGATGCGCAGGCCCTTGCCGGTGACCGGCACCCCGAGGCGAGGCGTGCCGGGAACGAAGGGGATGTGGGCGGCGCCCAGCCAGAAGTAGCCGCCCTCGAAGGTCTTGCCGAACCGGTCGATCATCAGCGGCGTCAGGGTCAGGATCTCGCGGACCTTGCCCGGCCGATCGGCCAGCGTTTCGAACGTGGTGTCCAAGCCCGAGAGGATCCCGTCGACGTGGGGGCGGGTGTCGGCCAGCAGCCTCGACCCCTCCCGGCCCAGCGTCGACCCGTTCCGTAGGATGGATTCCAGCTGCTCGGTGCGGCCGGCCAGCACGGTGCCGAGCTGTGCGAAGCTGCTGAGCGCGCCGTCGACGTCGGCGCTGGCCGCATTGAGGGTCTCGCTGAGCTGGGCGCTGTTGGCGAGGAGGCTGTCGATCTCCGCGCTGCGCCCAGCGATCGTCTCGGCCACAGTGGCGCCGCTGCGCAGGATGCGGCGGATGTCGTCCTCGTTGCCGACGATGGCCGCGGAGCCGTCGATGAGGTCGCCGAGCGACTCCGGGTCGAGGTCGGCGAGCAGGGCGTCGGCGTTGCCGAGCAGCTGGCCGAGCTCGGCCGGGACAGACGTGCGCTCGATCGGGATGCGGGTCTGGTCGTGCTCCCGGGGCGGCACCAGCGGCGCGGCGAGTGCGACCACCGCGCCCGGTTCCTTCGGGCCGGCCGCAGGACCGAGGTCGATGTACGGTTCGCCCAGCGCCGACTTCTGGCGGACGTCGGCCCGCAGGGTGGGCGCGACCTGGTCGGGGAGCTCCACGTCCATGGTCACCAGCACGCCGTCGTCGACGAACTCGCTGCGGTCGACCTTGCCCACCGGTTGGCCGAGATAGGTGACCTCGGCTCCGGGGAGGGCGCCGGCGGCCCGGGCCAGCACCGCTTGGACGGTGATCCGGTCATCGCCGAAGAGCCGGAGGTCGGCGAGGCCGACCACCGCCCACACCAGCGCGGAGGCACCGACGGCGAGGACCACCAAGACGTTGAGGACGGTGCGCAGGTTGAGCCTCATCCGCCCTTCTCCTCTTCCAACCGGTCTCGCCCCTCGTTGGCGCTGCCGCCCCCGAGGTCGATGTTGCCGGTGCCGATCGGGTCGTCGACCTGGATGCCGTCGAGGCCGGGGAGCACCTGCACCTCGGTGGGGCGCTTACGCCCCCGGGGGCCCTCCTCCACGTTGTCGCAGCGTCCGGGGTTGAGGTCGATGTTCGTGACCTCGGGAGCCAGCGGGAACATGAAGTTCAGGTAGTGGCCGTCGGCAGCGCAGGCCCAGCCCCGGTTGAACGCGGGCAGCCCGCTGATGGTCGATGCCAGCTCGTCGAGGTGGGCGACCACGTCGTCGAGGGTCCGGCGCAGCACCGGGGTACCCCGCCGCAGGCGGTCCCGGTTGCGCTCGAGGAGCCCGGACAGCGACCCGGTGGCGGCGTTGAGCCGGTCGACCAGGGTGTCAATGCCCTCGTTCGACCGGGCCAGGGCCTCGGCGCCCCCGGCGAAGCGGTCGACGGCGGCCTGGAAGCGTCCCGTCTCCGGGGCCAGCCGGGCGCTCAGGGTGTCGATGGAGTCGATCGTGGCGTTGAGGTCACCGGTCAGGGCGGACAGCGAGGAGGCGGTGCCCGCCATGGACTCGAACAGGTCGCCGACCGCGTCCGGGCCGGCCGCGAAACCGCTGTCCAGAGAGG
Organism: Acidimicrobiales bacterium; assembly: GCA_036275535.1. Lineage (GTDB taxonomy): Bacteria > Actinomycetota > Acidimicrobiia > Acidimicrobiales > VFJN01 > VFJN01. Next base: position 18,272 of record DASUDP010000038.1, read on the forward strand.
TGAGTATGCGGTTGACGTTGTCGATGTTCACCTGGGCGGCGAGGCCGCCGGCCTGGGCCACGATGGACTCCAGCTCCGCCGCTCGGCGGGTGCGCTCGATGGGGATCACCGTGCCCGGAGCGAGGGTGCCGTCCCCCTCGGGGACGAGGGCCAGGAAGAACTCGCCGAGCAGGGACGTCTGGCGGATCTCCACCTTGGTGCCGGCGGGCACCGTGACGTCGTCGTGGATCTCGAAGTCGATCTTGGCGTGGAGCCCCTCCAGGTCGACGCCGGTCACCTGCCCGACGACGATGTCGTTGAGGCGAACGTCGTTGCGGGGGACCACACCGGAGGCGTCCGAGACCACCGCCGCGTAGGCGGTGCCTGGTTCCGGCCAGCGGCCGGCCACCACGAAGCCCGCGGCGACGACGGCGACGGCGACGAGCGCTAGCTGGATGCGCTGGACGAGGCTCAGGCGCGACACGTGGAGACCTCCTGCTGGGACACCGTCGTGGTCACGGAGCGCTGCTCCCGCTGCCGTCGGCGTCGATGGTCAAGGGCCCGAGGGACAGCGAGGGCAGGAGCGGTCCCGTGCCGAGCAGTCCGGTGGTGTCGACCTGCCATGGGATGACGTCGCGCACGATCGAGTCGTTGAAGTCGAGGCCGGGCACGAAGCGGTCGTCGTTCTCCTCGGAGCCGATGCCGCCCCTCGAGTTGATGTTGGGGACGAAGGGGGCCACGAGCGTGCCGGTGACCTGGGGCTGCAGGTACCAGCGGTCGCCGTCGTGCGTGATGGCTCGGGCGAACCCGTACGAGGCCATGGGCAGGTAGTGGACGACCTGCTCGAAGTCGGTCCGGTGCTTGGCCAGGAGCTGACCGACCGTGGACAGGTCCGCCGCCAGGTCGGTCAGGCCCTGGCGCTGCTCGCCGGTGAAGGTGGCCAGGTCGCCGACGATCGTGTCGATGCTGCCGACGGCGGCGTCGAGGGCACCCTGCTGGGTCAGCAGCGCCTGGGACACCATGGTGCCGTTGCGCAGCACCGACACCACCGTCTGGTCCTTCTCGGCCAGGGTGGCCACCGCGGTGTCGAGGGAGGTGATGAGCTGGTCGAGGTCGTCGGCTTGGGAGGCGACCACCTCACCGGCGTTGGCGAGCTCGTCGAGGAGGCCCTCGACGGCGGCGCCGTCGTCGTCGACCACGGCGGCCAGCTCCCCGATGACCCGGTTCATGGTCTCCCCGTCCAGCTCCTTCGACACGCGGGCGGCCTCGTCGAGCACCTCCGTGATCTCGGCCGGCACCACGGTGCGTTCCAGGGGGACGACGTCGCCCGACTCCAGTCGCTCGCCGTCGCCGGTCCAGACCTTCGTGAGCTCCACGTAGCGCTCGCCGATGAGCGAGCGGAGGCGAAGGATGGCTTCGGTGTCGGCGCGGATGGCTGCATCGTGGAGCGTCAGCTCGACGCGCACCCGGTCGGCGAGGACGTCGATGCCGGTCACCTCGCCGATCTCGACGCCGTCGGCGAACACCCGGGACTGGTCGTAGAGGCCCACGGCCCGCTCGAACTCGGCGTAAACGACCGTGCGGTCCGGCTCGAAGGGGTTCCGCACCTCCACGCCGAGGGCGACGCCGGCCAGTCCGGCCGTGGACAGCGAGAAGGCCAGCAGCACCAGCGCGGCGACGGCCCGACGCACCAGGAGGGATCGGGTGGAGTCGGTCATCCGTTGTACCCCTCGGGGGCCCGGATCGTGCGGTGGTCCTCGGTGAGGAGGTCGATACCCCCGACGGTCGTGTCGGGGAGCAGCTGGGGCGGGTCGACCCACAGCCGGGGCGCCCCGCCGGTGATGCCCGGCTCGCCGCTGTTGGAGGAGCCGAGGTCGATGGGATCCATGAGGAAGGGGGTGGCGACGAGGCCGACGATGTACACGTTCACCCAGGATCCCTCGCTGGTGGTGGCGTGGAAGCGCTCGGCGAGGCTGGGGAGTTGGGTGAGGGCCACGTCTAGGCGGTCCTTCTGCCTCACCAGCAGCTCGCTGACCTGGTTGATGTCCTCGAAGAACCGGGTGAACTCGTTGCGGTTGCCGGCGATCAGGGGGGACAGTGTGTCGGACAGGGTCTGCACTTGGTCGACGAGGGAGGTGAGGTTGCCTCCCCGCTCGGCCAGGGTGGCGAGGACCAGGTCCATGCCGTCCAGCACGGCCCGCAGCTCAGGGTCCCGGTCAGAGACCACACCGGCCAGGCGGTTGGTGGAGTCGATCAGCCGGGACAGCTCCACCTTGCGGTCCGCGAAGGTGGAGGCCAGGTCAGCCAGGTCGACGAAGACCTCCCGCAGCTGGTCGCCGCGGCCGGCCAGGGTGCGGTCGACGCTGGCCAGCAACCCGTTGATGGCGCCGACATCGGTTCGCTCGATCGTCGGCTCGGCGGCGTTGAGCAGGGTGTCGACGTCGGTGGCCGGCTCGGTCTGGGAGACCGGGATCAGCTCGCCGGCGGCCAGGGTGGGGCCGGTGCCGGGGTCGGAGATGTGTAGGTACTTCTTGCCGAGCAGCGTGCGCAGGCGCACCGAGGCGGTGCTGGCCTTGGACAGCTGGGTGCCGGAGTCGACCTGGAACTCGACCCTCAGCGTGCCGGTCTCGGGCAGCCGCACGACCGAGCTCACGGATCCGACGGGCACGCCGGCGATGCGCACCGGGTCGCCGGACTCGAGCCCGGCGGCGTCGTCGACCTCGACGGCCAGCTCGTAGGTGCGCTCGAAGATGCGCAGCCCTCCGATGGCGAAGCTGACCAGGCCGAGGACGACAAGGATGCCGGTGCCGATGGCGGCCTTCAGCCGCAGGCGGGAGTCGATCACGACCCACCCCCGAGCAGGTTCGAGAGCAGCGCGCCGAGGCCGCCGAGGGCCGGATCCTGGCTGGTGCCGTAGTTCTCGTCGTACTCCCGGGCCCGGGTCTGGGGCGACGGGTTGACCGTGATCGGACCGAGGTTCGTCTCCGGGATCGGCGGCAGCGGGATGCGGGGCTCCCCGAGGAGGGCATCGGGTGCGGCCAGGTCGTCGACCCCGGCGTCGTTGTGGTCCGGTCCGATGACCGGCTCGTTGAGGAACACGGTGGTGCCGCCGACGCCGCGGGCGTAGACCTGCCACCAGTTGCCGTGCGCCGTGGCCCGGGTGATGGCGGCCGTGGCCCAGGGCAGGGTGCGGACCCCCTCCTCCAGGGCATCGGCGTTGGCGACGACGGTGTCGAGGACGGTGATGGACTGGTCGATGACGGCGTCGAGGTCGCCGGCGGCGGCGGACAGGACCTGGTCGGCGACGTCGACGAGCACGTCGATCTGTTCCACAGTGGAGCCGAGCTGTCCGGCGTTGGCCGCCAGGGTCTCCGCGGTGGTGGCGAAGGCGGTGAGGAAACGCTCGACCTGCTCGTCGCGCTCGGCGATGCCGCTGACGAGGGTGTCGAGGTTCGTCAGGCTCCGATCGATGGCGTCGCGCCGGGTGGCCAGCTCGCCGAGGAGGCCATGGGCGTCGCCGATGCCCTGGGCCAGGGCGGCCTCCCGTCCGGCCAGGGCCGCAGCCAGGGTGGCGGTGACCTGGTTCAGGCGGGGCACGTCGAGCTTGGCCACCAGCGGCTCCGTGTTGTTGAGCAGCATCGACAGATCAGCCGCGGAGCGGGTGCGGGCGGTGGTGAGCACGGCGCCGTGCTCCACCGCGGGACCCTCCGGTGACGCACCCTCGGGCGGCACGATCTGGATGTAGCGCTGCCCGAGCAGGTTCTTCCAGGCCAACTGGAAGCGGCTGCCCTCGGGCACGGCGTGGCGCTCGTCGATGTTCATGGACACCACGGCCTCGCCCCGCTCGACCTCGACCCTGCCGACCTTGCCGATGCGCACGCCGGCCAGGCGGATCTCGTCGCCCGGGGTGACGCCGGTGGCGTCGTCGAAGTGGGCGGCGATCTCGTACGTGTCCGCGAAGGCACCGGCGGCGCCACCGAGCTGACCGATCTGCACGGCGAGCACGGCCAGGCAGGCCAGGCCGGCGGCGGTGAGCACCCCGAGCTTGATCCACAGGCTCATCGGGTGTCCCCTCCGAGCAGGTTGTTCAACAGCCCGATCACCCCGTTGACCGTGCCGGTGGTCGCTCCGGTGCCGCCGCCGTCCGGCGACCCGACGGTGATGCCGTCCTCGATCGGGAAGCCCTCGACGACGATGTCGGGTCCGAAGCCCGCTCCTCCGCCGGCCTCCCCGAGGGGCCCCTTGGCGTCGACGGTGGGGATCAGCACCCCGAAGCTGGCGATCGGCGCCTTGAAGTACCCCTCCTTCGTTGCCGCGGCCAGCCCGTTGACGAAGGCCGGGGTGCTCTTCAGCAGGGTGCGCACGGCCTCGGGCTGCTCGGCCACGAGGTCGACGACGGAGAAGCCGTCCTCGGTGATGCGGTCGAGGCGGGCCCCTTCGGTGGTCAGCAGCTCCGCCGCCCGGCTCGAGAGCTCGGCAGTGTCCGTGACGAACGCGAGCAGCTCGTCCTCGTTGTCGTCGACGGTCTGGGCCAGCGTGCCGAACGCGTCGGCGACCTGCACCAGCTGGTCGGCGCGCGCCTCGAGGGTCCCGGCGACGCCGGGGATCGCCCGGAAGATGCGGCCGAGGTCCTTCTCGTTGGCGATGATGGTCTCCAGCGCGGAGGGGACGGCGTCGACGAGGGTGGCGATGTCGGCGCCGGCGCCGTCGAGGCCCTCGGCGGTGGAGGCGATGACGTTGGCGAAGGTGACCGGGTCGACCTCCTCGAGGATGGGCTGCAGGCGGTCGAGCACCTCTTGCACCTCGCTGGGCGCCGAGGTCCGGGCCAGGGGGATGAGCGTCCCGTCCGCGATCCGCTCGCCGGTGGACGGTGCGGCCTCGAGCTCCACGTACTTGTCGCCGAACAGCGTCTTGGGGACCAGCGAGGCCGTGGTGTCGGCGGCGATGGGGGCGTCGGAGTCCACGGACAGTCGGTAGCGGGCGATGAAGGCGTCGTCGTCGATGTCGATGGCGGAGATGCGCCCGACGGGCACCCCCCGAACCCGAACCTCGTCGCCGGGGCGGACGTTGAGCCCGGCCCGGGCGAACTCGACGGTGATCACCTTGCGGTCGGGCCCGGGCCGCGCCTGCCAGGCGGCGAGCAGGCCGGCGACGAGCATCGACACCGCGAGACGACGCACGAGCACAGGGGAGATCCTCATCCCGAGAACCTCACGGTGTCGCCGCTGCCCCAGAAGATGAGGGTGAGGAAGAAGTTCACGATGAACACGAGCGTGATGGACAGGCGCACGGCCCGGCCCACCGCGAAGCCCACGTCCTCGGGCCCACCAGAAACCCGGAACCCGTAGGCGCAGTGGACGAAGGTGATGATCGAGATGAACACGAGGATCTTCACGACGCTGTAGATGATGTCGATGCGGGGCAGGTACAGCCCGAAGTACTGGTCGTAAACGCCAGGGGCGATCCCGAAGAACATCGTCGAGGTGAGCTTGGTGGTGAGCAGCTGCACGTACAGGCCGATCACGTACAGCGGCATGACGGTGACGAACGAGGCGATGAGTCGGGTGGAGACCAGGTAGCGCAGCGAGCTGATGCCCATCGCCTCGATGGCGTCGACCTCGTCGGAGATGCGCATCGCGCCGAGCTCCGCGGTGAAGTTGGCGCCGATCTGGGCGGCGAAGATGATGGCGGCGGCCAGGGGCGTGATCTCCCGCACGTTGGCGAAGGCCGAGAGGAAGCCGATCAGGTCCTCGGCGCCGATGAGCTGGAGGCCCTCGTAGCCCTCCAGGCCGACCTGGATGCCGATGACGCCGGTCATGAAGATGACCACGATCACCGCCCCGGCACCGACGATGAAGGCGCCGGAGCCGACAGCCACGTCGGAGATGAGCTTGACGATGTAGGCCCGGTGGGCGAGCGCCGCCGGCACGTTCAGGACGGCCTTCCAGCCCACCTCGGCGATGTCGGACGCGACGCGCACCGGCTGGGCCAGCGGGGCCAGGGCCAGCTTCGTCGCCTCCCACACCCGCGTGGTCGATGTCGGGGGCGGCGTGGTGGCGGTCATTGGATGGCGTCCGGGACGATGGCCAGGTAGCCGAAGGTCATGATCAGGTTCACGACGACGAGCGCGAGGATCGTCAGCACCACGCCGGTGTTGACGGCGTACCCGACCCCTCCGGCGCCGCCCTTGGCGTACAAGCCGCGCCAGGCGGCGATGACCGCGGCGACGACCCCGAACACCATGCCCTTGGCCAAGGCCAGGTAGAGGTCGGGCATCTGGGCCAGGGTCGAGAACCCGTCGAGGTAGGCGCCGGCGTTGGAGCCCTTGAGCACGACCGAGTACAGGAACCCGCCGCCCAGGCCGCCCATGATCACGACCCCGGTCATGAGGCCGGCGGCGATCGAGGCTCCGACCACCCTCGGCACCACGATCCGGTGGATCGGGTCGACCGACATGACCTGCATGGCGGCGATCTCGTCCCGGACGGTCCGGCTGCCGATGTCGGCGGTGATGGCCGTGCCGGCGGCGGCGGCGAGCATGAAGGTGGTGCCCAGCGGCCCGGCCTCACGGACGATGGCCAGCACCATCGCTGCGCCCTGGGCAGACTCGGCACCGAACTGGCGGGTGATGTTGTACACCTGCAGGCCGATCACCAACCCGAAGCTCAAGGTGAGCAGCACGGCGGGGAAGAGGGTGACCGAGGCGACGAACCAGACCTGCTCGGCGACGGCCCGGGGGCGCCACGGCCGGCGGGGGATCCGGACGAGCACCGCGAACATCAAGCCGAAGATGCGGCCGAGCTCGTCAACGATCGACGAAGCCCTTCCTCCCACCGCTCGCGCGATTGCGACCATCAAATCCCCCCGGCTGAGCCATTGCCTGTCGATGTGTTCGCCGACCGACCCCGATATCCCTGTGTCGCAGTTGTGCTGTTCGCGAGCATCGCACCTTCTGGGCACTGCGTGCGGGCATTGCTACACGATGCGTCTGATGTCTTGCACGTCAGGGGGCGAAGGCATCAGACTCACGCCATGCCGAAAGCGCTTTCCTCAGACCTCGTCGGCCTCGAGCTGCCACCCGTCAGCGCGTCCTGGAACGACAAGGACGTCATGCTCTACGCCCTGGGGGTCGGCGCCCGGCCACCCGAGGACCTGGACTACCTCTACGAAGGCCGCGGCCCCGTCGTGCTGCCGACCTACGGCGTGATCCCCGGGCTCATGGCGATGGGCGGGGTGTTCCGGGAGGTCGAGGTCAACCCGGCCATGATCCTCCACGGCGAGCAGACGATCACCTGCCACCGCACCCTGCCGCCGGCAGCCGAGGTCCAGATCCATGGCCGGATCACCGAGGTCTGGGACAAGGGCAAGGCGGCAGTGCTGGGCTTCGAGGGCACCGCCCGAGACGGCGACGGTGACATGTTCACCGCGGCGGCCACGCTGTTCGTCCGCGGCGCGGGCGGGTTCGGGGGCGAACGGGGTCCGTCTACCTCGGGCAAGAACCAGCCGCCAGATCGCGAGCCTGACGTCGTCGTCGAGTACGAGACCCGCCGCGAGCAGGCGGCCATCTACCGGCTCTCCGGAGACCGCAACCCGCTCCACATCGACCCGGAGTTCGCCACCATGGCCGGCTTCGACGCGCCGTTCAACCACGGGCTCTGCACCTTCGGCTTCGTCGGCCGGGCGGTGCTGGCGGGGGTGTTCGGCGGCGACGTCGACGCGTTCGGCACCCTCGAGGGCCGCTTCGCCGACCAGGTGTGGCCGGAGGACACCATCGTGACGAGGATCTGGCGCGACGACGACGGTGCCATCGTCGAGGCCGCATCGCAGAAGGGCAACGTCGTGCTCAGCCAGGCCAGGGCGATCGCGCGGTGACCCGAGTCGATCCCAGGACCCCGGTCCTGGTCGGCGTCGGGCAGGTCACCAACCGGGGCGACGAGCTGGTCGACCCGATCACGTTGGCGGCCGAGGCAACCCGACGGGCCTTCGCCGACTGCGGAGCAGACCTCGCGGTCGACACGATCGCCATGCCCGGCGTGCTCGCTCCTCGCACCGAGCACCCGGCTCACCGGCTGGCTGCGGCGCTCGGGTGGAGCCCGCGCCGTCTGCTCTCGTCGACGATCGGCGGCAACACACCGCAGTGGTTGGTGGGCGTCCTCGGCTCCGACATCGTCGCTGGCCGTTGCGACGTGGCCCTGATCGCCGGTGCGGAGGCTGGAGCCTCGGCCCGCGCCGCCCGCAAGCAGGGGATCCCCCCCCGCACCGCCGCCGAGCCCACCGGTGAGGACCTCGAGATCGGCGACACCCGCCTGGGCGCGTCCAGCCAGGAGATGAGCGCGGGCCTGGCCCCGCCACCGTTCCTGTACCCCATCCTGGAGTCTGCGGTCGCCCACCGCGCCGGCCGTGACCTCGACGCTCAGCGCCGGTTCCTGGGTGGCTTCATGGCCCGCGCCACCGAGGTGGCCGCGACGCACCCCGACCAGGCCTGGTTCCCGAAGGCAGCCGGTCCGGACGAGCTGTCCGCGCCCACGCCCGACAACCGGATGATCGCCGAGCCCTACACCAAGCGGATGAACGCCATCATCGAGGTCGACCAGGCGGCGGCGTTGCTGCTCTGCTCCGTCGAGGCGGCCGAGGCGGC
>DASUDP010000039.1:0-6757 GCA_036275535.1 Acidimicrobiales bacterium
CGCATGGAGCTCAAGGTCGCGATCCAGACGTTCCTCGACCGGGTCCCGGCCTTCACCGTCGAGGATCCCGACAAGGTCACCTGGGTCGGCGGTCAGGTCCGCGGGCCGCGCAACGTGCCCATCGTGTTCGACGCTCCGTAGGTTCGAATCGATCAGCACGGCGCAGGGCGCGGCCACCGGCTGCCCCCTGCGCCGTCCTGGCCAACGCGGCCAGCCAGGGTCCGCAGCACGGCCCCTCGTCGCGCGTGGCCTGCCGGGACGTTCCCTTGTACGTCGATGTCGATGTCGGCCACAACGGGCGCGATGTCGGTGACCCGCAGGCGCCCTGCGATGGGCCGGGATGGCGGCATCAGGGGAGGGGCGCCAACAAGGAAGTGCGCCCCGTGGGGCCGGCCGAGAGCGGGCGGGACGAACCGGACGATCTACCGAACGCACACATGACACAGCGGAGCCTTGTATGCGACACTGTTCGATGCATGTCTCGCACGTGGCGAGCACAGGGCCGACCAAGGGGGACCCGTGAGCGAAGAAGTGACCATGACGATCGATGGTGTCGAGGCGAGCACCGAGGCGACCTTCGACGTCGTCAACCCGGCCACCGGCGCCACCGAAGCGACCGCACCGGACTGCACCCCGCAGCAGATGGACTCGGCCATGGCCTCAGCGGCGAAGGCCTACCGGGACTGGCGCCGTGATGAGAGCCGGCGTCGGGATCTGCTGCGCCAGTCGGCCGATGCGCTGATGGCCGCCGCCGACGTCATCGCCCCCATCCTCACCCTCGAGCAGGGCAAGCCGCTCGGCGAGGCCACCTTCGAGGTGTACGGCGCCGCCATCTGGTTCCAGTACTACGCCGACCTGGAGATCCCCCGACAGGTCATCCAGGACGACGATGCCGCCTTCGTCGAGGTCGTCCAGCGGCCCCTCGGCGTGGTCGCCGGCATCACGCCGTGGAACTTCCCGCTGGTGCTCGCCTCGTGGAAGATCGCCCCGGCCCTGCTCGCCGGCAACACGATGGTGCTCAAGCCCTCGCCGTTCACGCCGCGGGCCACGCTGAAGATGGGGGAGATCCTCCGTGACGTGCTCCCGCCCGGCGTGCTGAACGTGGTCAGCGGCAAGGATCCCCTCGGTGCATCGATGACGTCGCACCCCGTCCCCCGCAAGATCAGCTTCACCGGTTCGGTGGCCACCGGCAAGAAGGTGGCAGCCGCGGCGGCACCGGACCTCAAGCGCACCACCCTCGAGCTCGGCGGCAACGACCCGGCGATCGTGCTCGACGACGTCGACGTCGACCAGGTCGTCGAGAAGCTGTTCTGGGGTGCGTTCCAGAACAACGGACAGGTGTGCTCGGCCATCAAGCGGGTGTACGTCCCCGAGGCGCTGCACGACCGCATCGTCGATGGGCTCGCCGACCGGGCCCGCTCGGTGAAGGTCGGTCCCGGCACCGAGGACGGCGTGCAGCTGGGCCCGATCAACAACCGCCCCCAGTACGAGCGGGTCAGCGAGCTCGTGGCCGACGCCCTCTCGTCGGGCGCGGTGGCCGCGGCCGGCGGCAAGCCGATGGACGGCGACGGCTACTTCTTCGAGCCGACCATCCTCACCGGTCTCTCCGACGGGTCCCGGATCGTCGACGAGGAGCAGTTCGGCCCGGCGCTGCCGGTCATCACCTACCGCGACGTCGACGAGGTCGTGGAGCGAGCCAACGCCACGCACTACGGGCTCTCCGGCTCGGTGTGGGGCACCGACGTGGACCGCGCCACGAAGATCGCGGAGGAGCTGGAGTGCGGCACGGCGTGGGTGAACACCCATCTGGCGCTGGCCCCCCACCAGCCCTTCGGCGGGGCCAAGTGGAGCGGCATCGGCGTCGAGAACGGCACCTGGGGCCTGCTGGGCTTCAGCGAGCCACAGGTGGTCCATCGCTCCAAGAGCTGAGCCGAGGCCGTCCCGAGACCCACCGCGGCGGAGCTGTCGCTCTTGGCCGCCACCGTTGTCATGTCCACACGCCCAACAGATTCGAGGAGTCTTTGACCACCATCCGCGGCAAGGCGTTCATCGCCGGCGCGTACGAACACCCACTGCGCGTCATCCCGGACCGCACCATCGCCCAGGTGCATGCCGACGTCGCCGTCGGCGCCCTGGCCGACGCCGGCCTGTCGATGAACGACGTCGACGCCTACTTCTGCGCCGGTGACGCCCCCGGCTTCGGCGGCTTCTCCATGGCCGAGTACCTGGGCCTGCAGCTGCGCCACATCGACACCACGGAGACGGGCGGGTCGTCGTACCTGTGCCACGTCGGGCACGCCGCCGCGGCCATCGCGGCGGGCAAGTGCTCCGTGGCGCTGGTGACGCTCGCCGGCCTGCCCCGATCGGACCCGGCCTCGATGATGGGCGGAGCCCGGGCGATGTTCGCCGGCGCCCCCGAGGCCGGCTTCGAGATGACCTACGGCATGGCCATCCACGGCGGCTACGCCCTGGCTGCCCGGCGGCACATGTACGAGTTCGGCACCACCAGCGAGCAGCTGGCCGAGATCAAGGTCGCGGCCTCTCACCACGCCCAGTTCAACCCCGATGCCTTCCTGCCCAAGGCGGTCACCATCGAGGAGGTGGTCGACTCCCCGATGGTCAGCGACCCCCTGCACCGCCTCGACTGCTGCGTGGTCACCGACGGAGGGGGCGCCGTCGTGGTCGTCAGCCCCGAGGTCGCCCGAGGTCTCGAGCGCCGCAGCGTCAAGGTGCTCGGACACGGCGAAGCGCCCAAGCACACCAACAACGGCCGCATCGACCTCACCCACACGGGTGCGGTGTGGTCAGGACCCCGGGCGTTCGAGGAGGCCGGGGTCACGCCCGCCGACATCGACTACGCGTCGATCTACGACTCCTTCACCATCACCGTGCTGGAGACGATCGAGGACCTGGGCTTCTGCGAGAAGGGCAAGGGCGGCGCGTTCGTGGCCGACCAGGGCCTGCGCGCACCCGACGGGCGGCTGCCGTTCAACACCGACGGCGGCGGCCTGTGCAACAACCACCCCGCCAACCGGGGCGGCATGACCAAGATCATCGAGGCCGTCCGCCAGCTGCGCGGCGAGGCCCGCGGCGAGGTGCAGGTGCCGGATTGCCAGCTGGCCCTGGCCCACGGCACCGGCGGCTCGTTGGGCAACCGCATGGGCAGTGCCACCCTCATCCTCGGACAGGAGGACGCATGAGCGACCTGCCCACCTTCGCACCCCCGGTGACCCCGGAGACCAAGCCGTTCTGGGACGCCACCGCGGAGGGGCGCTTGGTGCTGCCCCGGTGCACCTCGTGCCAGACCGTCATCTGGTACCCGCGCACGTTCTGCCCGGCCTGCCACACCGAAGGGGTCGAGTGGATCGACGCCACCGGGGAGGGCACCGTCTACAGCTACACCGTCACCCACAAGGGCGACGGCCCGTGGCGCGACGTGTCCCCCTTCGTGCTCGCCTACGTGGAGCTCGACGAGGGTCCCCGGGTGCTGACCAACATCGTGGAGTGCGACCCCGCCACCGTCACCGTGGGTCAACGGGTGTCGGTGCGCTGGGACCCCACTGAAGAGGGTCCAGCCATCCCCCGGTTCGCACCCGCCGGCTGATCCCCACGCGACGGGCGGGCCCGCCCACCCGCCCGTCGTCACCGTCGCCGTCGCCCTCGCTGCCCGTCCCCAACCGCCGGTGGGGGTCCGTCGGTGTCCGGCTCGTACATGACCGCCCCTGCCACCTCCGCATCGACGCTCTCGGCCTCGAAGCGGGCCAGCGCGGGGTCGCGCGGCCCGAGGCGCAGCGACGCGCGCGGCCATGCCGTCACGAGGGCCACCAGCCACACGGCCATGCCGACCATCGCCGCGGTCGTGTAGCCACGGTCGAGCGGGAAGCGGGTCCTTGATTCGGTGTTGGCGGCCAGCACCGCGGCGCTCGCCGCGCTGCCCACCGATGAGCCGATGGTCCGCAGCACCTGGTTGAAGCCCAGGGCGCTCCCGGTCTCCTCCGCCGGTACGGCCGCCACGATCATCTGTGGCATGGCTGCGAACACGGTGCCCACCCCCACGCCGGCCAAGGTCATCACGACCACCAGCTGCCACACCTCGGACCGGGCCGATCCGAACGCCACCAGCGCGGCCACGAACGCCCCGCAGCCGATGGGCATGAGCCAGCGCCCATCGATCCGTCGGCGGACCACGGCGCTCAGACGGTTCACCGCCAGGCTCGCCACCGAGAACGGCGTCAGGATCAGCCCGGCCGCGAGCACGGTGCGGCCCTGCCCGTAGCCGGTGCTCACCGGCGTCTGCACGTAGCGGATGGCCAGGGAGAACAGGAAGTACATCCCGACTCCGGCCAGCACGGCGACGGTGTGCGCCACCCGCACCGATGGGACGGACAGGCTGCGGAGGTCCACGAGCGGATGGCGGGTCGTCAGGGTGCGGCGCACGAACATCGCGACCGCCCCCGCGGCCAGCACCAGCAGGCCGGCGAACGGCGCGGACGCCGCCCCCCACGAGGGCAGCTCGCTTAGCGCGACGACGACCGCCGAGACGCCCGCGGCCAGCGCCGTCGCACCAAGCAGGTCGACGGGCTCCTGCACCCGGTGGTCGCTGTGCGGGATGCTCACGGCGGCTCCCAGCATGACCAGGCCGGTCGCCGCGGCGGAGACCACGAACGTGCCCCGCAGGCCCACCGTGTCGACGAGGAAACCGCTGATCGGGTAGCCGATCCCCACGCCGGTGGCCGTCGTCACCGACAGCGCGGCCACGGTGCGCGAGCCGCGCTCGATCGGGAGGTGGTCGCGGGCGACCGCCATCGCCATCGGCATCAGCCCGAGTCCGATGCCCTGGAGGGCGCGGCCGACCAAGAGCCCGCCGAAGCCGAAGGGCAGGGCGGCGGCGGCGCCACCGGCGGTGATCGTCCCCAGGGCGGCGACGATCACCTGACGCCGGAACCGGCCGTCGGCCATTCGACCCAGCACCGGCGTGACCACCGCACCGGCGAGGAGCGCCGCGGTGAGCCCCCACTGCGCCGTGCCGAGCGGCACGTCGTACTCGTCGGCAATGGTGGGGACCATCGGCGAACCCAGGCTGCTCACGACCGCCACGGCCAAGCCGATGGCCACCAGCTCAGGGACCATGAGGCGCTCCCTCCAGGTCCCACCGTCGACGACGCGGGCCATCGCGGGAGCGGCTTCGTCCACCGTCACGGGCGTCGGATCCGTCTGCAGCCACCAGCCGAGTTCACGAGCACTGAACCTACCGAGCCTGGTGGCGGCGGTCCCAACCCTCGCCGATCCGCCTCAGCCCCAGTGGTACGCGACCCCGGTCATCTCCTCGGAGAGCTGCCAGAGTCGCTCGGCGTCGGCCACTCGACAGGCCCGAGCCGACGCCCGCACCTTCTCTGGCGAGCCTCGCAGCTCGAAGGGTCCACCGGGCACGATGTAGTCGCCAGCCACCACCCCCGGAGCGACCGCGGCGTAGAGCTGGGGCAGCGCGCCGCCCTCGGGCGGCCGGGCCCCGGCCGCGTTGGCCAGGCGCATGGGCAACGCCATCGCCCTGGTTGCCGGACATCTCCGGTCCCCGGTGCTGGAGCGCGGTCGAGGCGAAGCCGGGATGGGCAGCCGCGGCCACCCAGGGGCTGGCGGCGGCGCGGGCCCGCCCGGGCGAGCTCGAAGCTGAACAGCAGGTTCGCCAGCTTCGACTGGCCGTACGCGTCCCACTTCCGGTAGCCGCGCTGGCGGTCGAGGTCGTCCCAGCGCATGCCGCTCAGGCGGTGCATGAACGACGACGTGGTGACGACCCGGGGCTGCTCGGCGGCGAGCAGCACAGGCAGCAGTCGCCCAGCCAGCGCGAAGGGGCCGAGGTGGTACCGAACTGGGCCTCATGGCCCTGCGCGGTCCGGCGGAGCGGGAGCGCCATTACCCCTGCGTTGTTGAGGAGGATGTCGAGCCGATCCACCGGCTCTCGACCTCGTCCGCCGCCGCCCCGCGGCGCCGTGATGCGGATCTCGCTCCGCGTCGCGGTCATGCGGTGGACCAGTTTGGCTCGCGCTTCTCGGCGAAGGCACGCGGGCCCTCCATGGCGTCGGGGGAGGTGAACACCTCGACCAGGATGTCTCCCTGGAGGTCGAACGCCTCCTCCTCGGTGACGTCGAGCGAGCGCTTCACCACCTTCTTCGACAGCCGGGTCGCCAGGGGGGCGTTGCGGCAGATCCGCTCGGCGAGGGCGACGGCGGCGTCGAGAACCTGGTCGCCGGGCACCACGCGGTTGACGAGTCCGAGCCGCTGGGCGGTGACCGCGTCGACGGGGTCGCCGGTCATCGCCATCTCCAGCGCGACCGTCAGGCCGACCCGCTTGGGGAGGCGGACCAGCCCGCCGGCACCGGCGGCCAGCCCACGCTGCACCTCGGGGATGCCGAAGGTGGCCTGCTCGGCGGCGACCACGAGATCGCAGGCGAGCATGATCTCGAACCCGCCGGCCAGGGCGTGGCCGTTGACCGCCGCGATCAGGGGCTTCGGGAAATCACGTCGGGTGATGCCGGCGAAGCCGCCGTTCACCCCCATCACGTTCCCGCCGCCTTCGGCGAAGGCCTTGAGGTCCATGCCGGCGGAGAACGCCTTGTCCCCGGCGCCGGTGAGCACGACGGCCCACACCTCCGGGTCCTCCTCCGCGGCGTCGAAGGCGTCGGCGAGCGCCTTCGACGTGTCGTAGTTGATCGCGTTGCGGGCCTCGGGGCGGTTGATCGTGATGACCTCGACCCGGTTC
>DASUDP010000040.1:0-35406 GCA_036275535.1 Acidimicrobiales bacterium
GTGGCCCATTGGTAGGCTCCCTCGTCCACCAATGGAGCGGTGGCAGAGTCCGGTTGAATGCGCATCCCTGCTAAGGATGTGACGGGGGCAACCTCGTCCGTGGGTTCAAATCCCACCCGCTCCGCTCGATCCACCGCCTGCCCGGGCAGGCGGTGGCCGCGTCCGGGCCAGACTGACGGGCGTGGCCGACCTCCTGATCCGCGGCGCGAAGGTGCTCGGACCGGCGGGGTTCGAGGCAGGGGACCTCGCGATCGTCGACGGCGTGATCGTGGCCGACGATCGGCCGCGCGGGCCGGTCCTCGACGCCGCTGGCCTCGTGGCTGCGCCGGGGTTTGTGGACCTCCAGTGCAACGGCGGCGTCGGCATCGACCTGGCCGGCGAACCGGAGCGCCTCTGGGAGCTCGCTGCAGCGCTGCCCCGCTGGGGGGTGACGGCCTGGTTGCCCACCATCGTGACCGGGCCACCGACGGTGACAGAGCGGGCGCTGGCCACGCTGGCCGGGGGGCCGCCTCCGGGGTGGGCGGGGGCCATCCCCCTGGGCCTCCACCTCGAGGGTCCGTTCCTGGCTCACGGCCACCGCGGCGCCCACCGCCCCGAGCACCTGCGCCGGCCCGAGCTCGCCGCGGTCGACGGGTGGGGGAGAGACGCCGGCGTGGCGATGGTGACGCTGGCGCCCGAGCTGCCCGGCGCCCTCGAGGTCATCGAGGCGCTCGCCGCCCGAGACGTGGCCGTGTCGCTCGGGCACTCGGGCGCCACCGCCGCGCAGGCGCGGGCGGGCATCGACGCGGGGGCCACCTGGGTCACCCACCTCTGGAACGCGATGGCCCCCCTCCACCACCGGGAGCCGGGCCTCGTGGGCGTGGCGCTCACCGACGAGCGGGTGCGAGCGGGGGTGATCGCCGACGGGATCCACCTCGACCCGACCGTCGTGGCGCTTACCGCCGGCGCGCTCGGCGACCGTCTCGTGCTGGTCACCGATGCGGTCAGCGCGCTCGGCCTCCCCGGCGGCCGCCACCGGCTCGGCACGGTCGAGGTGGAGCTCGGCGAGGGGAGGGGCGTGCGGCTGGCCGACGGCACCCTCGCCGGCAGCGACCTCGCCATGGACCAGGCCGTGCGCAACCTGCGGGCCTTCTCCGGGTGCCCGGTCGAGCGGGCGCTGGCCGCCGCGTCGGGCGCTCCCGCCGCGGTCCTGGGCGACGCGGGCCGGGGCGCGCTGGAAGCGGGACGTCAGGGCGACGTCGTGCTCCTCGACGACGACCTGGAGGTCCTCGTCACGGTCGTGGCCGGCGCCGTCGTGCACGATGTCCGACCTTGATCGTTCGGCCCATCCGCTCCCACGGTTGAGCAGAACGGCCCATGTGGGCCGGGTCGGACCGTCGTAAGGTCCGCGGCAGGGCGACGGAGGAACGCTGGGTGAGGTCCGCAGACGAGGTGCAGGAGCTGGTCGACGCGCTCGGCCGAGGCCACGGTGGTTGCCTCGTGCTGGAGGCCAGCCCGCCGCCCCTCGTCGAGGTCCCGGACGCCCCGGTGCGAGTCATCCGCCACCGGGCCAGCATCGACGAGCAGCTCCTGGCCTTCGCCGGCCTGACGGGGATGACCGAGCCGCTGCTCGACGACCTCGCCCGGCTGCCCCCCGTCCAGGCCGGCGCGCTGGCCGGCGCGCTGGCTCTGGGCCCACCCACTGGCGACGTGCTCGCCGTGGCGGCTGGCTTCCGCAGCCTCCTGCACGTGGCCGCGGATCGTGGCCCGGTCCTGCTGGTCGTCGAGCACGCCCACCTCCTGGATCGTGGCTCGGCGTCGGTGCTCGGGTTCGCCGCTCGGCGCCTGGGCGACGCGCCGGTCGGCGTCGTCGTGACGCAGGACCCGGCCTCGATCGGTCGCCTGGAGCTGCTCGGCGCTCGCCGCTGCCATGTCGAAGGGGGCGGACAACGCGTGCGGACGCCGGCACCGGCCGCGGGGGCGCTGCGCCAGGCGCTGGGCCGGGCCGAGGAGCGGGGGAGTGCGGCGGACCTCGCCGCCGCGCTCGAGACGAGCGCCGGCGGAGGCTGCGCCCGGGACCGGCCGGGCTCGCTCGCTCGTGCGGCCCGTGCCTGGCTCGAGGCGGGCGACGTCGACCGGGCCCTCGAGGTCGGGCTGGCGGCCCGCCAGATCGCGACGTCGCCCCTGGACGTGGCCCACGCGGAGCTGCTCCTGGGCCGGGTTCGCTTCGTCCTCGGCGAGGGCCGGGCCAGTGCCGAACACCTCCGCACGGCCAGCGAGGAGGCCCCACGGGACGCGCCCGAGGTGGCGACGGAGGCCCTGCTGCTGCTGGCCGCTCCCGACATCTTCGGCGGCCGGCTCGAGAGCGCGTCGGCGGCGCTGGGAGCAGCCCAGCGTCGCATCGAGGAGGCGGACCTCCCGGCGTCGCACCCGCTGCGGGCCCTCCACGCGGCGGCGACCGCCGCCCTCGAGCTGGCCACTGGGGGCTCGGTCGAGCCGACGGCCCTCGAGAGCGTGGCGTCGCTGGTGGCCGAGCACGGCGAGCCGCTCGACCTGTCGCTCGTGGCCACGACCGTGGCCCTCCCCCTCATCTGGATCGAGCAGTACGAGAGCGCGGCGTCGATGCTCGGCGACCTGGTGGCATCGCTCCGCAGCCGCGGCGCCCTCGGAGCCCTGCCCCTCCCGCTGTGCGCGCTCTCGGTGGTCGAGCGCCGGGCCGGCCGGCCGACCCGGTCGCTGCTGCTGGCATCGGAGGCTCGCGACCTGGCCGAGCAGGTGGGCCACCGGGCGGCCTGGCGCTTCGCGCAGTCCGAGCTGGCGAACGGCCACAGCCTGTTCGGCGACGTCGAACGCTGCCGGACGGCCGCCCACGCCGTCCTCGAGTCGGGCACGGGCGGCGGCGCTTACCGCACGAGCGCCCTCAGCGCCCTCGCCACGGTCGAGCTGTGGACCGGGAATCCGCTGGCGGTCATCGATCTGCTGGAGCCGGTGGCCAACGACGCCGACCCGTTGGCCCAGGCGGTCACGCTCTACCTGCCGACTCTGCTGACGGCGTACGTCGAAGTCGCTCGGCAGGAGGACGCGGAACGGCTCCTCGAGCGCCTCCGACCGGCGTGCACGCCGACCGCCGGCCGGACGGCCGCCGTGGTCAGCCGCTGCGAGGCCCTGCTGGCGCCGCCCGAAGAGCGGGACGCCGCCTTCGCGGCCGCGATCGACCGGGCCGCCGGCCAGCCCCTCACCCAGGCCCTCACCCGCCTCCTGCACGCCCGCCGGCTCGTCGCCGACGGCGAGGTGCCCGCCGGCGCCACCCTCCTCCGGGACCTGGCGGCGCTCGGCGACGAGAACCTGCTCGGGGTGGCCCGCGCCGCGAGGCTGACGCTGGCTCGCCTCGGCATGGCGGTGGACGACCTCCGTCCGGCCTGGTCCTTCCTGGGGCGGGCGGAGCTCGAGGTCGCCCTGGCGGCGGCCGACGGCACCTCGGCGCACGCCCTCGCCGATCGCCTCGGCCTCAGCCCCCCGGAGGTCCTGCGCCTGCGGGACGGCGTCACCGCGATGGTGGGCGCACACCGCGAGATCCGGCTGCTCGGCGGCCTCGCCGTGCTCGAGGACGGTCGCCCGCTCGATCTCCCCCTCGGTGCCGCCGCCACCACCGTCGCCCTGCTCGCTCTGCGCCGGGCCGTCCACATCGAGGAGCTCACCGAGGTGCTCTGGCCGGAGGTGGCGCCCGCCGTCGCCCGGCGCCGGCTGCGGAACGTGCTGACCCGTGTCCGCCAGGCGGTGGGGCCTCTGCTCGTGCGCTGCGGTGATCGGATCGAGCTGGCCGACGACGTGGTCGTCGACCACCACGTCCTCGAGGCGAGTGTGCGGCGAACCTTGGCCCAGCCCCCCGGCCCGGAGCGGACCGAGGCGCTCTCCGACCTCCTGGCTCGGCACCGCGCCCCGCTCCTCCCCGAAGCCAGCTACGACGAGTGGGCGCAGCCGGCTCGCCGCCAGTCCGAAGCCCGGTTGGACGCGCTCATCGATGCCCTGGCGGAGGAGGCGGGCCGATCGAGCTGAGCTCGGGCTCAGACCGGTCGCAGGGCTCGCCGCAGCCGGTCGTAGGCGGCGTTGGCCGCCACCATCCTCCGCAGCGCGTCGTCGTCGACGGCACCGCTGGCACCGGCGCGGTCGGGGTGGCAGGCGGCGGCGATGCGGCGCCGAGCGGCGGCGGCCTCCTCCAGCCGAGCCCCGGGCAGCAGCCCGAGCACGGCGTAGGGGTCCGCCTCGGGGTGCTCCCACCACTCGATGGTCGTGCGGCCCTCCTCGAGGATCCGCTCGCCGCTCCAGTGGCGGGCCCGCAGCCGCCGGAGGTCGGCCTCGGCCTCGGCTCGGGCCCGCCGGGCCCGGAAGCGCTCGCTCAGCTCGACCGCCCGGCGGCGATCCTCCTCGGCCCGACGCTCCGCCTCTTCGGCGGCCGCAGCCGCGGTGGCGTCGGTGAGGTCGAGGACCTCGTCGGGATCGGGATCGTCGTCGATGGTGAGGGTCGACGAGGCGCCGGGGTCCGGGCGCATCCCGCCTGCGCCCGGCCCGGCCACCTGGCGCCGCCCAGCCGCCGCCCGCCGTCCCGCCACCCGTCCAGCTCGCCCAAGGAACGCCATTCCGCCTCCCTCCCCCGGCGAACCTACGGTCGTCGCGTACCGCGGGCGTACCACCACGGGAACAGGTGGACACCCTCGTGGCGGCGAACCCCGTCCCGTTCGCACGAAAGGACCCCCATGTCGGACTTGCCCTGGACCGGAGACGCCTGCTCGCTCGTCGATGCCTTCCGCGCTGGTGAGCGCTCGCCCCTCGAGGAGCTCGACGCCACGCTGGCCGCCATCGAGGCGTCCGACCTCAACTGCTTCTCCTACGTCGACGCCGAGCGTGCCCGTGGCGCCGCCCGCAGCGCCGACGTGTCGCTCCCCTTCGGTGGGGTGCCCACCGCCATCAAGGAGCTGGAGCCTGTCGAGGGCTGGCCATGGACGGAGGCCTCGCTCGTGTTCGAGGACCGGATCGCCTCGTTCACCGGTCACGTGGTGCAGCGCCTGGTGGCGGGCGGGGGCGCGGTGCCCGTGGGCAAGACGACGGCCAGCGAGTTCGGTGGCCTGAACGTGAGCGTCAGCAAGATCAACGGCGTCACGCACAACCCGTGGCGGCACGGCCGCACGGTCGGCGGCTCGTCCGGAGGGTCGGCGGCGGCGGTGGCCGGCGGCCTCGTCGCGCTCGCCACCGGCGGCGACGGCGGGGGGTCGATCCGCATCCCCGCCGCCTACACGGGCCTGCTCGGCATGAAGGGCACCTTCGGGCGCATCACCCGCGGCCCGCAGGCCTACAGCCGCCCCAACACGGTTGTGCTCGGCAACCTGGCCCGCTCTGTGCGCGACGCCGCCCGCTACTACGACGTGTGCGCCGGCACCGATCCGTACGACCCGTCGTCGCTGCCGTCGCACGGCCGCTGGGAGGCGGGGCTCGGCACGCACGACCTGGCCGGGAAGAAGGTGGCGGTCGTCCCCGCGCTGGGCGGCGTCACGCTCGACCCCGGGGTGGAGGAGCAGCTCCGGGCCGAGGTGAAGGAGCTCCTGGCCGCCACCGGGATGGTGGAGGTCGACGTCGACGTGCGGCCCCCGAACCTGGCCGCGCAGTGGGCCATGGGCAACATGTCCACCCTGCTCGGCGACCTGGGCGACCGGTGGCCGGCCTGCTCCGGGCAGCTGACCGACGAGCTGGCGGTGGGCCTCCACCTGGCCGAGGCGATGTACAACCTGCGCACGGCGGCGGTGGCCGAGGAGCTGCGGGTGCAGGCCAACCAGGCCATGGCCCGTGCCTTCGAGCAGGCCGACCTCATCATCGCGGCCACCAACCCGGGACCGGCCTTCCCGGCCGAGTGGTCGACGAGCAACGAGCAGCACGCGGCCATCGACTGGCTCTTCGGCGACGGTCCCGGCCGGGCCGTCGTGCGTGGCCTCCTCGGCTCCGTGCGGGCGGTGGCGGGTCTCGTGCCCGGGCTGCCGTCGCGGCTCCTCGGCGCGGCCGAGGCCCGGCTCCCCGAGCTCGTCACCATGGGCGCCCTCACGATCATCTCGAACATCTACGGCAACCCCGCTGTGTCCATCCCGGCCGGCACCGTCGACGGCCTGCCCGTCGGCATGCAGGTGCTCGCCCCCCACCACCACGATGAGCTTCTCTTCGACGTGGCCCTGGCCGTCGAGCGCCACCGCCCCTGGCCCCTCGTCGCGCCGTCGGTCCCGACCTGATCCGGCGCAGCCAGCGGACGGGGCTGGCAGGATTCGCCCATGACACGCTTCAAGGTCGGGGACAAGGTGATCATCACCGAAGGCGACTTCAAGGGCGAGCGCGGTGCGATCACCGACAAGCGCGCCCTCGGAGACAAGATCACGGTGGCCCTCGAGAAGAACGGCAAGGAGATCAAGACCCACGAGGACCACGTCAACAAGCTCGACGACTGATGCCGCTTCGACCGCGGCGGGCCGGCTCCGGTAGAGTCTCCCGTCCAACCCTTCAGCGCTCGTAGCTCAATTGGAGAGAGCATCTGACTACGGATCAGAAGGTTGGGGGTTCGAGTCCCTCCGAGCGCGCTCCCCGATGTTGCACGAAACCCCAGGTCAGCCCTGGGGTTTCGTCGTCTCCGGGGGATGGTGACGAGCCCCCACCATCTGTCAACCAGCCCCGGCGTGCACACTACGACCCAGGTCTGTGCACACAAGCAGCCGGCGATGGGTGTGCGTCGACTGCCCCTCGGTCACCTGATCCGACCGTCGGCGACATGTCCGCCACCACCAGCGCTGCCACGACGCGACCGGCCGAGGAGGCCACCGGTTCTCGCCGCGGCCCACTCGCTGAGCTCGTCGGAGCCCGCCGCCGGGCCGGGGCCCGCTGGTCGGCCAGCTTCTCGCTGGCCGCCACGCTCGAGGGGGGCGGGACCAAGGCCATCGACCCGGGCCCCGCCGGCGCCAACGAGGAGGCGCTGCGCAAGCAGCTGTGGGGCGCGACCCGGCTCCGGTACCGCTGGCGCGTCGACGGCCGCCAGCCGAGCCGTTCGTTCAAGCTCCCTGACGAGCTGGACGCGGCGCTCGAGTTCCGTCGCACGCTCACCGCCGCCATCGTCGGCGACTGGCCGGTCGACGACCGTGGCCAGCCCCGGCACCCCGGCACGGCTACACCCCAAGCCGAAATCGCGCCTGAAGCACCCGTCCCGTCTGGGGCCCCGGGGGCGACGGTGCTGTCCTTCGCGTCGCGCCAGAGCCCCCCAGCGCTCATCCCCGAACCCGCCACCGGTCCTGGAGTGGTCAGGCCGCTGCGGCCGGCCCCGACGGGCAGCGGCATCTTCCAGGCGACCGCCGTCGACTGGGCCGACCTCGACGACGAGGTCAGCCACCTGGACGACTTCGAGGCGCTGGTCGCCTGGCGGGCCACGGACCTGCAGCGCTTCAAGTCCCGTCACGGCCGGGACCGGGTCGGCTCGACCCTCGGCAACGCCGAGACCGAGCTCGGTGTGGCGGAACGGTTCTTCCGCTACGTGCCGGGCGACCCACGGCTCGCCGACCCGGCCGTCGAAGCGGGCGCGCCCCTGAGGTTCGACCACCCTTCGGGGATCACCGAGGCCGACTGCCTGGCCTTCGTCGACCACCGCCGCAGCACGAACCTGAGCACCCGCGCCAAGAACGTCCGCGACGAGCAGCGGTGGGCCAAGGCCCTCGAAGCCGCCGAACGCCAAGCCGACCGGGACCGCACCGAGATCGTCCTCCCGCCCGCTCCCGTCGCCACGGCCGAGGTCGCCCAGGCCCGCACCGTGGAGGCCACGTGCCGCACCGTCAGCGGCGCGCTGCGGCAAGCGCATCTCGAGGGGCGCATCGAGACGAACCCGTGGACACCTCGGGTCGACCGGCTCATCGAGACCCCGGTCCAACCGCACTTCACCGACAAGGTCCTTCCCTCGCCCGACCAGGTCAGCACCATCATCGACACGGTCGCTGCCCACAGCCGACAGGGGCCCTACGTGGACGGGCGCCGCCAGGTCCAAGACGGCGGCCGCTACCGGGCCTTCGTCGCCGTGGCCGAGGACGGGTTCCTGCGCCCCGAGGAGCTGATCGCGATCCGGCGGAGCTGGCTCGTGCTCGACGGGGCGAACCCCGGCGTCGTCGTGCAGGGCGGTGAGGTCAACTACCCGCTGCGCTTCACCGGAGGATCCAGCGCCCGCACGTTCGTGTCGCTCAAGGCTCGCCAGCAGGGCGACACCCGCTGGGTCCCGATCAGCACGGTCGTCGCCGCCACCCTCCGCGACCACCTGGACGCCTACGTCTCCGAACCCGACCCGACCACCAGCGATCGAGACCGCCAGGACCCGAGGATCTTCACGACCCACACCGGCGCCCCGATCGACCTGAGCACCTTCGCCGAGAAGTGGTGGAGGCCGGCGCTGAGCGCTGCGTTCCCCAACCCGGCCGACGAGCACGTCGCCGGCATGCCGCTGCGGATGCTCCGCCACACCGGCATCAGCCGCATGCTGCGCGCCGGCCACCACTACGAGGACGTCGCCACCTGGGCCGGGAACTCGCCGCTGGTCATCAAGCGCCACTACCGGGGCGTGATCGACCAGCAGCCCGCCCCGCCCGCCCGGCACCCGCACGGGGCCCGACTCGGCGATTCGCTCCACACCCTCGCCGCTGAGGTCGCCGGTCTCGGCCTCGTGGCCGCGCAGGCCACGGTGGCCCGCCACCTCGACGGCCTCGACCCGCTCGCCGCCATGGCCCTCGGCCGGGCGCTGCACGCCCACGGCAAGGCCCGAAGCGCCCTGGAGGAGCCGTCAGTGTGTCGATTGCCCGCCGCCGGGCCGGTCGGACGGTCACGGCCATGCCCACCACCCCGGCCATCGACCGCTACTGCGAGCTGCTCACCGCCCTCGTGCGCGACGGGGACGCTCGCACCGCCCCGACGCTGTTCGCCCTCAGCGTCACCCTCACCCGCCACTGGGAGCTCCTCGACGGGCTCGCTCGCATCGACGCGGTCGGCCTGCACGTCGCGGCGACCTCGGTCAACGGCACGACCGTGCCCGAACGCACCGTCCCGGCCGCCCAGGTGGCACGGGCTGCCCTGGGAGCGGACCACGGCGCACTCGCGGCCCTGCTCGAACTCCCGGTCCACCGCCGCGGCCGCCTTGTCGAGATCCTCCGGGCCGATCTCGGCGTCCTCGAGCTGAGGGACCCCGTCGAGCTCGAGCAGCTCCACCTGCTGGCCGGCGAGGCGCTCCTCGAGGCCGCTCCCGGGCCGACGCAGCGCCAGGCCGTCCTGGCCTACGCCGGGATCCCCGCCCACAGCCCGCGAGCCCGTCGGCTGCGGGAGGAGACCGAGTCCGCGGTGCTGGCCTGGGTCGCCGAGACCCTCGATCAGCTCACCGAGCAGGCCGGCATCTTCGTCCACCGCCCCCACCGCGCCACCCACCACGCCTGAGAGGAACCACCTGATGCTCACCGCCGACACCGCCTACGACCAGATCCGCTCCACCCGCGGCCCCTCCAAGTACTGCTCCGCGTGCGCCACGGACCACCCCATCGAGCAGTTCGCGTTCAAGTCGCTCGCCAACGGGAAGCTGCACAGCCGGTGCCGGGCCGCGCAGCGCACCTACAGCGCTCAGTGGTACGAGCAGAACAGCGAGACGCACCGGGCCCGGGTGGGAGCGGCCCGGACCGACCGGGTCGCGTCCCTCCACGCCCGCATCGACACGTGGCTGACCGGCCGCTCCTGTCCGTGCGGCTCCTCCGGAAGGCTCGTCGCCGTCGGTTCCACCGGTTGCAGCCTCAAGACCCTGGTCAAGCGCGGGTACAACGACAAGGACATCTGCGTAGAGCTCGAGATGGCCGTCGTCCGGTGCCGGGACTGCAGCATCGGCCGAGGTACCCAGTAGCGAGCTGGACCCCCCCGTCGGACACGATCGGTCGCGGCCCCGTAAGGCGCTCGCTCCAGCCCGGCCGAGCTCTCCGGTAGACCCGAAGGGGTGAGGGCGAGGTGACCTCGGCACGGCGGGGTGATGGCGGGGGGTCCAAGTCGGGCATTCGACGGCGGCGGCGCGATGCGTGGGCGGCCCTCGGAGTCCCCAGACCTTGCCGTCTCGGTGGTGGCCGGGCTTCGCGATTCGCGCGATGAACCCGTTACAATCTGTGCATCCCAGACACTACAATCTGTGCACTCCGAGCGTTACAATCTGTGCACCGAACAATGCTCGGCAAGGAGGTGAGCCCCGATGGCGTACCGAGCGCGGGTCGTTGACCAGGAGCTGCATGACCGACTGGCGTCGGCGCGCGTGGTCGTGATCGAGGGGCCGAAGGCGTGCGGCAAGACGGAGACGGCCCGGCAATCCGCAGCAAGCGAGGTCCTCCTCGACGTCGACACGGCGACGCGAGAGGCGCTACGGATCGCACCCCATCTCGTGCTCAACGGACCCGCACCTCAGCTGGTCGACGAGTGGCAGCTCGAAGCGACGACCGTGTGGAACAACTGCCGCCGCATCAGCGACGATCGCGGGCTGCCCGGCCAGTTCATCCTTACCGGCTCAGCGGTCCCGTCCGACGACGACCCGAGCCGGCACACGGGCGCGGGCCGGTTCTCCACGATGAGGATGCGGCCGATGTCCCTGTACGAGAGCGGCCACTCCGCGGGCACCGTCTCCCTCGCACAGCTGTTCGCAGGGACGCCACCGGCGGCCGTGGATCCCGGCATCCGCATCGAGGACATCGTCGACCGGATCGCCGTCGGCGGTTGGCCCGCCAACCAGGACCTCAGCGTGACAGGCGCCGTCCGCGCCGCCCGTGACTACCTGCACCAGATCACCAATGTCGACGTCGGCCGGCTCGCCGGGGAACGCCGCGATCCAGCCAAGCTCGCCGCGCTCACAAGGTCCCTCGCCCGCAACGTCGCCACAGAGGTCGCCACCACCACTCTCGCCGCTGATGCCGGCGGAGCCAATGGCGCCCTGTCCAGGCACACGGTCATCGACTACCTCAACCTGCTCACGCGACTCATGGTCATCGAGGACCAACCAGCGTGGGCGCCCCACATGCGCTCCAAGGCGATCCTGCGAGGAACCCCCAAGCGCCACTTCGTCGACCCGTCGCTCGCCGTCGCAGCCCTCGGGGCCACCCCCGAGCGCCTCCTCCAGGACCTCAACCTGCTCGGCTTCCTGTTCGAGTCCCTCGTCGTACGGGACCTCCGGATCCTCGCCCAACCCCTCGACGGGGCCGTCTCGCACTACCGGGACAACACCGGCCTCGAGGTCGACGCAATCGTGCACCTCGGCGACGGGCGATGGGCGGCGTTCGAGGTGAAGCTCGGCTCGGGTCAGGCCGATGCCGGTGCCGACGCGCTCCTACGGTTCGCCGGCCGTGTCGACACCACCAAGATCGGCGAACCCGCTGCCCTCGCTGTCATCACCGGTACCGGATACGGCTACCGCCGCGACGACGGCGTGTCCGTGATCCCGATCGGAACCCTGGCCCCGTAGCTCGTCTCGGCCGTGAGCAGACCGCCCCGCCCCGACCGGGCTCATTACCGGGACTACGGGGCCGGCGCACCCCTCCACGACGTGGCGCCCTGAACCCCCGCCCATCACCCCGTCGTGCCGACCTCAGGGCGAGGTGACGGGGCAAACCCGCTAGGAGGGGTCACGGCGGCTCTCCTCTTGATCGGGTGGGTACCGGTCGGCACCCGCACGAAGCAGACGAGACCCGAGGGGACAACCCCCAGATCCACACCGGATCGTCCCCACCCATCGACCGGGACGATCACCCACACACCACGGGATCGCGCCTTGGCTGGTGATCTGGAACAGCGCCTCGTCGCAAGGGCTCCCAGACCCTGCCGGGCGGGCTCCCGGGTCGGCGGCTACACACCTGGAGCCGCCGGCTGTCACCGCCGCCGGGGATGATGGCGACGTGGCGTGCTGGAGCACCGGCCGGAGCGGGGACCCGACAAGTGTCGGGCACCGGATGGCCGATGACCGCCATGGTCGGCCCTGCCCACCGCTGTGCGACTGCTCCACGAACGGGCTGTTCTTCCGGCGAGACATCACCTGGGAGCAGGTGCCCGAGCATCAACGCTGCCCAGACTGCTCCTCCAGGTCTTCGGGTTCGAGGTCATCCCACTCGATGGCGCCGGTCATCCGCATGGCGCCCTCTCCCCACGGGACGGGCCGGTGGACAATGACCCGGTTCGCGTACCGCTCGAGCCCCGTGTAGGGCTCCCATTGCGAGGTGTACGGCACGAGCGTGCCGGCGTCGGGGGGCCTCGTGGCGGGGCAGGCGCAGGACGCGGCGCAGCGTGACGTCGAGCTTCCAGATGCTGTGGGTGGTGACGATGGTCCGGATCCCGTCGATCACCGTCGCCGCCTCTTGTGCTGCGCCCGCGTTGGCACCCGCGCCGCCCAGGTGAGGCCTTGCCCGAGCGTGGCGGCCAACCGCGCGGGCAGAGCGCCACCGCCGGCCGCCGACCCGGATGCGACACGCTCTGCACCGGGGTCCGCGGCGGGCCCGGTGGGTTCGTCGTCGACGAGCACCGGTCAGGCCGCCGGCGGGTCGAACGCCAGCGGTGCGTTGAGGCCGTCCCGGGGGTCCCGCGGGTTCCACGAGATCGCCAGCGCCTTGTCGAGGTCCACCGCGAACCAGGCGTTCTCCGCCAGCGCACGGGGGGTGACGTCATCGGCGAGCTGGCCGCTCTGGCGGGTGAAGCAGGTCAGGACCCGCAGGGCGCTGAGCCCATCCGAGACCACCCGGACGTCCCGCTCCGGGAAGTGCACCACCAGATCCCCGCGGACCCGAGAGTTGTTCGCCAAGGTGAGCACGCTCCTCCCCACCAACGATGCCGGGGCCCGCCCCTCGGAGTCGATCCGAGATCGCTCGTGGTCGAGGTACGGCGTCAGAGTGCCGGGGAGCGGCGGAGCAGGTAGATGTCCATGATCCAGCCGTGGGCTGCCCGAGCTTCGGCTCGGGTGCGTTGGATCTCGTCGCTGACCTCGTGGAGCGGCCCGTTGATCAGCAGCTCATGGGGCGTGCCGAGGTAGGCGCCCCAGTAGATGTCGACAGGCTCGGTCACGGTCGTGAACGCGCAGGTGCCGTCGAGCATGACGACCACGTCACCGTGCTCCGGGATCAGGCCGGCGGCCAAGTTGCGCCCGGTCGTGATGTGCACGGATTCGCCGATTCGGTTCAAGGCGATGCGATGGCGCGCTGCGAGCACCTGGATGCTGCTGATACCGGGGATCACCTCCAGGTCGAGGGCAACGAGCTCGGTGGCGATGATCTGTTCGATGATGCGCAGGGTGCTGTCGTAGATGGCGGGATCGCCCCAGACCAGGAAGGCTCCGCACTCGTCGCCACCAAGGGCGTTGGTGATCGCCTGCTCGTAGACAGTGGCTCGCTGGTCATGCCAGGTCTGCACGGCGGAGCGGTAGTCGTCGGGGTTGCGGTCTCGCTCGGGGTCGCGTAGCTCCACGGTGCGGTACTCGCCGTCGGTCCGGTGGCGGCGGAAGATCTCCGTACGGAGGGCGACGAGATCGTCCTTGTCCGGTCCCTTGTCGATCACGAAGAACACGTCGACCTGCTGTAGCGCGTTGATCGCCTGCAAGGTGAGGTGATTGGGGTCGCCGACACCGATGCCGATGAGGAGCAGCTTCCTCACGCGAAGGACGTGGTGAGGTGGGAGCGGAGGTCAAGGCCGGCCACCGCGCCGACCACGATGACCGATGGAGCGGCGAGTGCCTCGTCGGCCACGTCGCCGAGCGTGGTGCGGAGAACGTTCTGATCGTCTGTGGTGGCCCAGCGCACGGCCGCGACGGGGGTGGTCGGGGAGAGCCCACCGTCCATGAGTCGCCCGGCGATGATCCCGATCCGGCCGACGCCCATGAGGATCACGAGCGTGGATCCGGTGGCCGCCAGGGCCTCCCAGTCGACGGCGGCACCGGCTCGGGGGTCCTCGTGGCCGGTGACGACGGTGAACGAGTGCGCCAAGTTGCGCATGGTGACCGGGATGCCGGCCGCGGCTGGCCCGGCGGTGGCCGACGACAGTCCCGGGACGACCTCGAAGGGCACGCCGGCGGCGAGGAGCGCCGCGGCCTCCTCGCCGCCGCGCCCGAAGACGTAAGGGTCACCGCCCTTGAGGCGCACGACGCTGCGGCCGGTGCGGCCCTGTTCGACGAGCAGCTCGTTGATGCGCTCCTGGGTGACGGGGCTGGATCCCGCGGCCTTGCCCACGTCGATGCGGACGGCGTCGTCAGGGGCGAGCGCGAGGAGGGCGGGCGTGGTGAGCCGGTCGTGGACGACGACCTCGGCAGCCGACAGCAGACGGGCGGCCCGCACGGTGAGCAGATCCGGGTCTCCCGGCCCGGCTCCGACGAGGTGGACGGTCATGCGTGATCTCCTCCGGGAGATCCGTGCGCAAGCGCGGCGGTGGCGTGGGCGGATCGAGTCGTGGCGACGAGCAGCTCGGCGCCGGGCCCCGCGCCCGTCAGTGCGCAGCCCTCGGCGACCCGGGCCGCGAAGCCACCAACGGGACGTGGTGGTGCGGGGTACTGGGCGAGGAGATCGCTGTCGTCGACGCCAAGGATCGGGGGACCGAACCGGACGCGGTCGTCGTCGACGAAGCGCATCCGGGTGGCCACAAGGCCGATCGCGTCGAGACATACGGCGGCGTGTGCGGCGACCGTATCGACGAGCTCGTGGACTTCCAGTCGGGTTGCCTTCGATGACAGTCCGATGCCGAGGACGAGCCGCGTCATGCGGGTCCCCAGCACACGAAGACGGGGTTGAGCGGTTCCATGCGCACCCCCAGCGCTCCGAGGGGAACGCACCGGTCGACTCGGACCTGGATCATGTTGCCGAGCCGGGCGTGGGCCGCGAGCGCCCGGTCGAGGAGGACGTAGGTGGCGACGACGACGCCATGGGGCGCCAGGCGGCGGAGGCACTCGTCGAGGACGTCGATGCCCCCTCCGCCGATGAACACCCGGTCCGGGTCGGGGAGATCGGCCAGCGCGTCGGGCGCGTTGCCGGTCACCACCGTGATGCTGGCGTGGTGGGCGGCAGCGTTGGCGACGATCCGCTCGGCGTCGTGAACCTCGCGCTCGATGGAGAACACCTGCAGGCGGGGGGCGAGCGCGGCGGCCTCGATGCCGACGGAGCCGCTGCCGGCGCCGACGTCCCACAGGACACCGGTGTGGCGGAGGGCGAGCTTGCCGAGCGCCACGGCTCGCACCTCGGCCTTGGTGATCATCCCGTCTCGGTGGGCGAAGGCATCCTCGCTGCGACCCCGTCGACTGGTGGGTTCGGCGGCCACCGCGCGCGACCGATCGCGCAGCAGGACCACCGACATCGGATCGAAGTGCCCGGCGGCGAGACCGGCCAGATCGGTGTGGTGAACCGACTCGTCGCGTTCGCCGATGCGGCTCACCACCACGACCTCGCGCTCGGGGCCGTGTCGCAGGAGCGCGCTGCCGACTGCCTCGGGCGGGTTGGTGGGGTCGGTGAGCACGGCTGCCTTGGGGGCGGAGGCGACGGCCGCGATGGCGGGTGCCAGGGCGCGGCCGTGCGCTGAGGCGACGATGGCGTCGTCCCAGCTCCACCCCTGGGTGGCGAAGGCCAACGCCACCGACGAGGGCGCGGGGTGCACGCGGACCGCCGTGGGCCCGAGGTGATCGGCCAGGGAGCGGGTGATGCCGAAGAACCCCGGGTCGCCCGATGCCAGCAGGCACACGCGTCGCCCCTGGCACCGATGCTCATCGATCGAGTCGAAGAGCACCGGGAGCGGGCTGGTCAGCTCCAGGCGCTCAGCCTTCGGGGCGCGCGTGGTGTGGGCGAGGTGCCGTACCGAGCCCACCAGCACATCGGCCGTAGCGACAGCGAGGTGTGCTGCGGTGCCGAACACCTCGCCGCCGACCATGCCGACGATGTCGACGGGGTGCGGGCGGGCATCAGCCATCGACATCGCTGCGGGCTCCGTCGCGGAAGCGGGTCGTGTAGGCGGCGGCGTAGACGTGGCTGTGGCGTGGCGGCGGGGCCGAGGCGAGTGCCGGTCCGATGAGCAGGATCGTGGTGGCGTCGAACCCGGCCCTCTCGACCTCGGTGACGAGGTCTCTCAGCGTGGTGTGCAGGATTCGCTCGTCGGGCCACGACACGCGGTGGGCGGCGACCACTGGTGTGTCGGGGGCCATCCGCGCGGGTCCGTCGACCAGCTCGGTGACGATGGCCCGCACGTGGCCGATGGACAGGAACAGCGCCAGCGTCCCGCCCGCGGCGGCGGCGCCGGCGAGGGTCTCGGTTGGGGGCATCGACGCGCTGGTGCGCTTGGCGAGCCGGGTGAGGACCACGGTCTGGGCGATGCCGGGAACCGTCAGCTCGCACCCTGCGGCGGCAGCAGCAGCTGCCATCGAGGTGACGCCCGGGACGATCTCCATGTCCCGGCCGTTGCGCCGGCACCAGTCGATCTGCTCGGCGATGGCGCTGTAGATGGAGGTGTCTCCCGAGTGCAGACGCACGATGGCAGCCTCCGGGTTGGCTGCGTAGACAGCGCACACCTCGTCGTGGGTCATCGTCTTGGAGTCGTGGAGCTCGACGCCGGGCCGGCAGTGGTCGAGCAGTGCCTCGGGTACGAGCGATGCCGCCCAGATGACGATGTCGGCGGCAGCCAGGCGTTGAGCACCTCGCAGGGTGATGAGGTCGGCGGCCCCCGGTCCGGCGCCCACGAACGAGATGGTCATCGGTGCGCTGCCATGGCAGGGAGGATCACGGTCGCGAGGTAGGAGATCGGTCCGTCGGGGACCTGTGCGAGCTCGTCGATGCGCTGGCCGGGCAACCCGATGAGCTCACCGACCAGGGCCTGGGCCAGGCGTCCGGCCGCCGTCGCCCGGTCGCGCAGCGCGGCCGCGTCCGCGCTCCCCTTGTAGACGACGACGGTGGTGGTCGGGTCGTCGAGCGCGTCGTCCGGAACATGGCCGTCGACGACTACCAACCGCTGCCCGGCTCGGGCAAGCGTGGTGCCGGTGGTGGCGGCCAGCGATTGGTAGGAGGTGATGCCCGGCACCATCTCGATCGGCACGTTGGGTCGTTGCGCGGCGACCTCGCGGGCGAGGTCTGGGAACACGGACCACATCGACGGATCGCCAAGGGTCACGACGGCCACGACCTCGGCGGCGTCGAGCGCGGCGATGAGCGGGACGGCGGCCGCCACGAGCGAGTCATGCCGGCCGGTCATGTCGGCGGCGATGTCATGGGTGAGGCGCTCGATCGGGACCATCGGCGCGACGCCTCGGGCCACGGTCTCCGCTCGACCGATCGAGCGGGGCGTCCACGAGACGGCGAAGACCCGGTCTGCGGTGAGGAGCGTGTCCTTGGCCAGCTGGGTGACCTGGCGCGGGTCGCCGGGTCCGAGCCCGACGCCGATCAGCACCGGTCCTTGCTGGCGCGGCGGCGCGGCCTTGTCAGCAGGCTCGGCGGCGGGTTCGGCCTCGGCGACCGCGAGGAGCCGCTCGATGGCTTGACGGATCAGGTCGGCCTCGGCCCGCCCCGATCGAACGGCGAGCGCGGCGAGGTCGCTCTTGAGCTGGTCGGGGAGGTAGATCGACGACTTGTGCACCGCCGGGCAACCTACCGCACGTAGGGTGCACGTAGGGCAGACGGAGGTCGCTCTTCGCCCCCAATGCAGGCCCGCACGAGGTGCTCCGCGATGTCGGGGCGAGCGCCGAGGTGCAGGTGCAGGTAGGAGGCCAGCAGGCGTTCGTTGGCGAAACCGGCCCGTGAGGAGCCGTGGCGGCCGGTCAGGTCCAGGGCATCGCCGGGCGGTTCGACGGTCGAGTAGTGGAACTCGTGGCCCCGCAGCGAGGTGCCCGCAGGGCCGAGCGGCGAGTCGATCCGTGTCGTTGCCTCGCGGTAGCCGAGGGTGACCCGGTCGCCCATGACCGCGTGGGCGTCGACGACGCCGGCAAGTGGTCGACCGTCCAGGCCCTGGCCGAGCCACACCAGGCCGCCGCACTCGGCCCACACCACGAGGCCGTCGTCCACCCGTCGGCGGACGTCGGTGAGAAGCGGGGCGTTGTCGCTGAGGGCGTCAAGGTGCACCTCGGGGAACCCGCCGCCCGCGATCAAGCCGGTGCAGCCGTCCGGGAGGCGGTCGTCGGTGCAGGGATCGAACTCGACGAGCTCGGCGCCGGCGGCCCGGAGCATCTCGAGGTTGTCGGGGTAGGTGAAGCTGAAGGCGGAACCGCCCGCCACCGCGATGCGCACGTCGCCAACGGGCGCGGCTGTTGGTGGCGGCGCCGTGGTGATGGCGGGGGAGCGGCGGGCGACGGCAAGGATCGCGTCGAGGTCGCAGTGCGCTTCGATGAGTTCCGCCAGCCGGGCCAGCGACGCGGTCACCTCTGCCGGCCGTTCGATCACCGGGATCAGCCCGAGGTGGCGGTCGCGCCAACCAACCCCGGGGTCGCGGCGCAGCACGCCGACCACCGGGATGCCAAGGGGCGAGAGCGCCGCTCGCAGCATCGCCTCGTGGCTGTCGGACGCCACCCGGTTCAGGACGACGCCGGCGAGGCGGACGTGCGGGTCGAAGGTGGCGAAGCCGTGCACGACCGCAGCCACCGAGGTGCTGGCCGATGCGGCGTCGACAACCAGCACGACCGGTGCGTCGAGCCCGATGGCGACATCAGCGGTGGACGACAGTGACCCGTCGGCGGCCCCGTCGAACAGCCCCATCACGCCTTCGACGATGAGGACGTCGCAGCCCTGGCCGGCTCGCCCGGCCAGGGCTGCGATCGCATCGGATCCGCACATCCACGGGTCGAGGTTGCGACCCGGCTGGCCCGTGGCCAGGCCGTGGTAGCCGGGGTCGATGAAGTCGGGCCCCACCTTGGCGGCACCCACGCGCAGTCCACGGGCCCGCAAGGCCGCCATGACCCCGGTGGCGACCGTGGTCTTGCCCACGCCCGAGTGGGTGCCCGCGATCACCACCCGGGGCGCCAGGGTGGGCATCGTCCTAGTACTCGATGCCCTTGCGGGCCCCGATGCCCTGGTCCATGGCGTGCTTGACCTTCACCATCTCGGTCACGGTGTCGGCGATCTCGATGAGCTCGGGCGCGGCGTAGCGGCCGGTCATCACGACGTTGGTGCGCTGGGGGCGCTGGGCGATCACCTCCACCAACGCCTCGACGGGCACCCAGCCGTACTTCACGACGTAGGTGGCCTCGTCGAGGACGACCAGGTCGTAACGGCCGCTGGTGATGAGCTCGGCAGCCCGCTCCCACGCGTGGCGGCCCTTGGCGGCTGTCTCGTCGAGGTCGTCGGACTCCCAGGTGAAGCCGTCGCCGAGGGTGTGCCACTCGATGCCGAGGTGCTCGGCCAGCTTGCGCTCGCCGACCTTCCACTTCTCGCTCTTGACGAACTGGACGACCGCTGCGTCCCAACCTCGTGCCCAGGCCCGGCCCAGCACGCCCATGGCGGCCGAGCTCTTGCCCTTGCCGGTGCCGGTGTTGATCAGGAACCTTGACGGCTGCGGCATGAGCCGGACCGTACCATCCATGTAGGGCAGCGCACCCTACGTGGATGGTACGGTCCGGCCGTGCCCGCCTCCGCCCCGCCGCCCCCCGTTCGGGGGGCCTGTCCCAGCGTGGTCGCACCGATGGAGGCGGCCGACGGGATGCTGATGCGGGTCCGCCTCCCCGGCGGCACCATCACGCCAGCGGAGATCCAGGCAGTGGCCGACGTGGCCGAGCGGTTCGGTTCCGGCGCGGTCGAGCTCACCGCCCGCGCCAACCTCCAGATCCGCGGCCTGCGCCCGACCGACGTCCCGGCCGCCGCCGCCCACCTCGTCCGCCACGGACTGGCCGACGCCGACCCGGAGCGCGACGCACGCCGCGACGTCGTCGGGTCCCCGTTGACCGGACACGATCCCACCGAGCTGGCCGACATCGGCGCGCTCGTCACCGACGTGGCCCGCCACCTGGCTGCGGCCCCGGGCCTCGAGGGCCTGCCCCCCAAGTTCAGCGCCGTGATCGATGATGGCGGTGCGGCGTCGGTCCGAGGGGTGCCCGCCGACGTCGCCCTCGGGGCGGTTCGCGCCGTCGAGGGCCGCATCGTGGTGCAGCTCGAGCTCGGCCGGCCTCTCGATGACAACGACGGGTCGGTGGCGTGCATCTCCGTCGGTGACATCGAGCCCCTCGTGGTAGCTGCAGCACAGCGCTGCGCACAGGAGGGCAAGCGCATGGAGGAGCTCGTCACCCAGGTCGGGCGGACCGAGCTCCTCGAGAGCCTCACGGCACGGACCGGGATCCACTGGGCGCCCGCACCCCGACCGCGCGCCGCTGAAGCCCGAATCGGCGCGCGGGCGCACGTACGCGCCGACCGGGTGAACCTGGGCGCCGCCCCGCTGCTGGGCCGCACGTCGCCGGCCGCGCTGCGTTCGGTCGCGGCCCTGGTCGAGGACACGAACGCCCAGATCCGCTGCACACCATGGCGGGGGATCGTGCTGTTGGGTGTCGCCCGGGCCGACCAGGCAACGGCAGCCGCCGCGCTGGCGCGGGTGGGCTTCTCGCCCGACCCCGCGGATCCCGTTCACCGCGTCTCGGCCTGCGTCGGGCTTCCCGGCTGCGCGTCGTCGCGGGCCGACACCGGGCGCGCGGCCCGCGCCCTGCTCGACGCCCCTGGCACCCTGACCGGGCGGATCCACCTATCCGGCTGCGAGAAGCGCTGCGGGGCCAACGCCGAGCGCGTCGTGGTCGCCGCGGACGACGGCACCTTCGGGATCGGCGCACCGTGAGGCTCGACTACGAGCGCGACGGCGCCGCCATCTACCGGGCGTCGTTCGCCACCATCCGAGCCGAAGCCGACCTGTCCATGACCCCGCCTGACCTCGAGGCGGTCGTGGTGCGCATGATCCACGCCAGCGGGATGACCGACCTGCCACCGCTGGTAGCGGCGTCCACCGACTTCGGCCCGGCGGCCCGAGCCGCGCTGCGAGCCGGTGCTCCGATCCTGGCCGACTCCCGGATGGTCGCCAACGGCATCACCCCATCCCGGCTGCCCGCCGACAACCAGATCGTGTGCACCCTCGACCATCCCGATGTGCCCGCGGAGGCTCAGCGCGCCCGCACCACCCGCTCCGCGGTGGCCGTGGACCGCTGGCTCCCCGTCGTCGCCGGTGCGGTCGCCGTGTTCGGCAACGCCCCCACTGCCCTGTTCCGGCTCCTAGAGCTGGTGCTCGACGGGCGGGCCCGGCCAGCCGCGATCATCGGGCTGCCCGTCGGCTTCGTCGGCGCCGCCGAGTCCAAGGAGGCGCTGGCCACGCTCGACCACGGCGTGCCGTACCTGATCGTGCGGGGACGCCGGGGTGGGAGCGCCATGGCGGCCGCCGCGGTCAACGCACTGGCGAGCGACGAGGAGTGACGATGGGACGGCTGTTCGGCGTGGGCGTCGGCCCGGGCGACCCGGAGCTGATGACCATCAAGTCGCGCAGGGTCCTGGCGTCGTGCTCGGTCATCGCCTACTTCGCCGCTCGCACCAGCCGGGGCAACGGGTTCACGGTGATCGAGGAGCTGGTCGAGGACCACCACGACCTGCTCCGGTTGACCTACCCGGTCACCACCGAGCCCATGGATCGCGGCGCCTACGAGCGCAGCATCGCCGCCTTCTACGACTGCTCCGCCGAGTCGATCGCGGCCCACCTCGAGGCGGGGCGCGACGTGGCCGTCGTGTGCGAGGGCGACCCGTTGTTCTACGGGAGCTACATGTACATCCACCAGCGCCTCGCCGACCGGTTCCCCACCGAGGTGATCCCAGGGGTCACCTCCGTGTCGGCGGCAGCCGCCGCCGCCGGTCGACCCCTGGTGTCGATGAACGAGACGCTCACCGTCCTGCCCGGCGTGCTGCCACCCGATGAGCTCAAGGAGGCCCTCGCCGGCGTCGACGCGGCGGTCGTGATGAAGGTGGGCCGCCGCCTTCCCGCCATCCGCGACGCGGCCGCCGCGTGCGGTCTCATGGACGGTGCCGTGTACGTCGAGCGGGCCAGCTGCAGCGAGGAGCGGGTGGTGCCACTGGCCGACACCGAGGGCGTCGAGGCCCCGTACTTCTCGCTCGTGCTCATCCCGGGCACCGGGATCACCGAGCGATGACCGCCGAGCACGGGGGCAGCCTGACCGTGGTCGGGATCGGCCCCGGGCGGCTCGACTGGTGCCTCCCCGACGTGGCCGCCCGGATCGCTACGGCCACCGATCTCGTCGGCTACCGCAGGTATCTGGACCTCGTCGCGGTGGAGACGACGGCTCGCCGCCATCCCTCCAACAACCGGGTGGAGGCAGATCGCGCCGCCTTCGCCCTGGACCGTGCTGCCGACGGCGGCGAGGTCGTCGTCGTGTCCTCGGGTGACCCCGGGGTGTTCGCCATGGCGAGCGCGGTCGTCGAGCAGCTCGACCGGTGGCCCGACCGGTGGCGGAACGTCCACCTGGAGGTGCTGCCCGGCGTGACCGCGGCGCAGGCCCTGGCGTCGCGGGTGGGGGCCCCGCTAGGCCATGACTTCTGCGTGATCTCACTGTCCGATGTGCTCAAGCCCTGGGACGTCATCGAGCGGCGCCTGGACGCGGCGGCCGGTGCCGACTTCGTCATCGCGCTGTACAACCCGACGTCTCGCCATCGCCCCTGGCAGCTGGGTCGGGCCGTAGAGGTGCTGGCCGTCCACCGTGACCGCACCACGCCCGTGGTGGTGGGCCGTGACATCGGTCGAGATGACGAGGAGGTGCGCGTCTTGCGGCTCGAGGAGCTGGCCGAGGCCGGGGCCGACATGCGCACGGTGATCCTGGTCGGGTCGTCGATGACCCGTGTCCTCGAGGGGCGGCCGCTGGGTGCGAGCGTGTACACGCCGCGCTGGTACGACCTCCCCGAGGGTCAGAGGCCCACAGCCCCGTCCAACCACGCCACGGCGTGATCCACGCCCGACACGATCGTCACGTCGGGCGGGCTCGGCCGAGCCACCATGACCACCGGGAGCTCGAGTTCGCGGGCGGCGACGAGCTTGGCCATCGTGGCCGTGCCGCCGGCGTTCTTGGTGACCACCGCGTCGATCCGGTGCTCCAGCAGCAACGCCCGCTCGGAGGTCACCCCGAACGGGCCGCGCTCGAGGAGGAGCTGATGGTCGGCGGGTGCCATCTCGGGGGCCTCGATGGCTCGCACCAGGAACCAGGCGTCGTGCTCGGCGAAGGCCCAGGTGCTCTGGCGGCCTACGGTGAGCAGCACCCGCCTGGCCCCCAGCGAGCTCAGCGCCGCGGCCGCGGCCGGGAGGTCGGGAGCGTCGATCCAGCGGTCGCCGGGGGTGGGCATCCAGGGCGGCCGCAGCAGCCGACACGACGGTGTCGCCGTCGCCGCA
This sequence comes from Acidimicrobiales bacterium, assembly GCA_036275535.1. GTDB lineage: Bacteria > Actinomycetota > Acidimicrobiia > Acidimicrobiales > VFJN01 > VFJN01. The sequence goes on from DASUDP010000040.1 coordinate 23,398, forward strand.
GCGGCCGCGGCCGCGTTGTGCGGCATGACGGCGGCGAAGGGGTGCGTGGCATCGATGAGAGCGTCGACCGGGTGTTCGCGCAGGTGTCGGGCGAGCCGTTCGGCACCGCCGAAGCCACCCGTGCGCGTCCGACCGGCACGATGCGCAGGTGCAGCGGTCACGCCGGCGAGGGAGCTCAGCACATCTGCGCCATGGACCCGTACCAAGACCTCGGCGAGCCGGGTCGCCTCGGTGGTGCCGGCCAGCAGCAGCACGCTCGTCACGCCCCGCATCGTAGAGAGGGACCCGGCCGCCCTCGCCTGTCGCGGCTGGAGAGAAGGGGTCTGCGATGACCCGATCGCTGCGACCGCTCATGGTGCTGGGGTGCACGTCGACGGCCGGGAAGAGCTTGCTCGTGACCGCGCTGGCCCGCTGGTTTGCTCGCCAAGGCGTCGACGTCGCGCCGTTCAAGGCGCAGAACATGTCGAACAACGCCCGGGTCGTGGCCGGTGGTGAGATCGGCGTGGCCCAGTGGCTGCAAGCCCGCGCCGCGGGCCTCGAGCCGACACCCGACATGAACCCCGTGCTCCTCAAGCCCGAGGCTGACACCCGCAGCCAGGTCGTCGTGAATGGCCAGGCCCGCCGCGACCTCACCGCCATGGGTTGGCGCGACCGGGGACCGCACCTGTGGCCGGCGATGACCGACGCCTTCGACCGCCTGCAGGTCGGCCACGACCTTGTGCTCATCGAGGGTGCCGGCAGCCCCGCAGAGATCAACCTCCCAGACCTGGTCAACAACCGCATCGCCGAGCACGCTGATGCTGCCGCTCTGCTCGTCGTCGACATCGACCGTGGGGGCGCCTTCGCTCACCTCTACGGCACGTGGGCGCTCGTGCCCGACGCCACTCGGCGGCGCCTCGCCGCCTTCGTGCTCAACAAGTTCCGCGGCGACGCCTCCCTGCTGGAACCCGGACCCGGCACTGTGCGCGACCTCACCGGCATGCGCCTGGGTGGGGTCCTGCCCCTGCTGGCCCACGAGCTCCCCGACGAGGAGGGCGCCACGATCCGGGCCGACCCTCCCGCGGGGGCACCGACCGTCGCGGTGGTGCGCTACCCCTACGCCTCCAACCTCGACGAGCTCCACCTCCTCGCGCACGCCGCCCAGCTCCGCTGGGCCACCCGTCCCGGTGACCTCGACGGGGCCGACCTGGTGATCCTGCCCGGATCCAAGCACGTGGCGGCCGACATGGCGTGGCTGCGCGACCGGGGCCTCGGTCAGGCCCTGGCCGCCCGGGCCGGGCGGGCCGGGCCGATCCTGGGCATCTGTGGCGGCTGCATGCTGCTCGGTACGACGGTCAGCGACAGCGCTGGCGTCGAGGGGGCCACTGACGGGCTCGGGTTCCTTCCGCTGCGAACCACGATGGACCCGACCAAGATCACCCGCCGCGTCACCGTGACCTTCCCGGCCATGGCTGCGCCCTGGTCGGCACTGAGCGGCGTAGAGGCCTCGGGCTACGAGATCCGCAACGGCACGGTCACCGGCGACCGCTGCGAGGTGGTGCCGCTGGTGTGGGGACGCGGGCCGGTGCTGGCCACGACCGTGCACGGCCTCCTGGAGAGCCCCGCCGTGCTGGAGGCGCTGTGCGGTCATGGACCGCCGCCGGTCCTCGACGCGACCTTCGAGGTGCTCGCCGACGCCATCGACGAATACCTCGACACGAGGCTGCTGTGGGACCTCGTGGAGCGCCGGACCTCCACGACCTGAGCGAGCGGCAACGGCAACATCGGATCGGTGCGGGTTGATGGATCCGACCGCCGTGCTACCTTGCGATCAGCTTGTCGGGAACACCGGTGCGAATCCGGGGCTGTCCCGCAACTGTCACCAGGAAGCGAACCTCCACAACGCCACGGCCGAACGGTTGGAAGGCGGGGGTGAGTGTTGATCTGGGAGCCAGGACACCGCCAAGCCGTTGACAACCACGAGGATGGAGGAACACCAATGGCTGCGATCGCTCTGCCGTCGCCCACCACCGCACCGATCCGCGTCCCTGCTGTCGCATGGGCCGCGGTCGTCGTCGGGTTCGTTGTGATCTACCTGATGCTCCAGGAGAACGGCGCACTGCTCGCCGGCTCCTGGGAGACGCTGCACGAGCTGTTCCACGATGGCCGGCACGCCCTCGGCGTGCCCTGCCACTGACCCGCGAGCTCCCCCGTGCCGCTCACCTACAGATATGTCATCACGCGCGCGCTCGCGGCCGGTCTGGTGGCCGGTCTCCTGCTCGCGCTTTACACCCTCTCGGTCACCGAGCCGAAGATCGACCAGGCGATCACACTGGAGCAAGCCCGCGCCGCGGTCCAGGCCCCAGCCGAGCACCCTGGCACCGACCACGTCGAGCGACCTCTCTTCTCCCGTCGCAGTCAGGTCGGCGGCGGCGCGCTGGCCACGGTCATCTACGCGGGGATGGTGTCGGTCATCGTCGGGACGATCCTCGCGCGCATCCGCCACCGCCTACCGGACTGGTCCGAGCTCGGTCGCGCCGTTTGGCTGGCCGCGGTCGCCTTCGGGGTCGTGGCTCTGATCCCGGCGGTGAAGTACCCGGGCAACCCACCTGGCGTCGGTGACCCCGACACGGTGAACGAGCGGACCGCGCAGTACCTCGTCCTGGTGGTGCTGTCGATCGCCTTGGCCGTGCTGCTCACCCGCCTGTCGGGGTGGCTGCGGTCCAGGGTCGATGATGCGACCCGGGTGGCGGCCATCACCGCGGCCACCGTCGTCGGCTACGGCATCCTGCTCATCGCCATGCCGAGCTCCCCCGATGCCATCGATCCCGCGGTTCCGGCGCAGCTGGTGTGGGACTTCCGGCTCCGCTCCCTCGGCGGGCTGGCACTCCTGTGGGCAGCGATCGGGCTTGGCCTGGGTTGGGCACTCGAGCGCGCGATGGCCAGCGAACCCGCCACCACCGAGCCCGCACTCGCCCGCGCATGACTCCGGCGATCGAGGTCCTCGATCGCGTCACGAGCACCGTCGACTACCTCCGGGTCACAGTCGGCGACAGGTCGGACGCGACCGACTGGCTGCCTTGCCAAGGCCTGGTCTCCGATCCGACCACGCTCGGCGAACTGGCCCGGGCCACAGCCGAGGGCAGGGGCACCGATCGCGACGACGTGGCCATGTCACTGCTGGTCCAGGGCTACGCGTTCCGGATCGCGTCCGTCGCCGTCGGCGCGTGGCTCCTCGGTGATGCGGCCCTCGATGTGTCGCCGGCCGGCATGGCCATCGCCATCGGCCGCCACCGGCCCAACGCGGTGCACTTCGACGACCCCCGCCTGGTCACCACCGACGATCCGCTTTGGGCTCTGCACGCGGAGCTGGTCGACGGTCACCTCGCACCGCTGGTCGCGACAGCGCATCAGGCCTGCCGCGTCGGCGAGGCTCTGTTGTGGTCGAACGTCGGCGCGTCGTGCGCGTCGGCCTTCGGCGCGTTCATGGATCCGCTCCCAGACCGCCACGAGGAGATCCGGGACCGGGCGGGAGCGTTCTTCGCGGCCGCCCGAGGGGAGCTGGCGGGCTCGGGCCGAGTCGTGCCGGTCGGGACGGCCTGGGCCTGGGAGCGCAAGGCCTGCTGCCTCTGGTATCGGACCACCGACGGGAGCCGCTGCGCGGACTGCTCGCTGTGGTCCGACGAGGAGCGTCGGGAGCGCTACGACGCGGCCATCGCCGCCCAGGCCGGGGCCTGTGACGAACGAGGCGGGTCGACATGATCCTCGTCGTCTCCAACGCGGACACCGAGCTGCTGGCGCTGCGCTCGGTGGTCGATGATCTCCCCGACGAGGTCGGCCCGGTCCGCTGGTTCCACCCCGATCGTGTCACGGACATCCCGTCGCTCGAGGGCGTGCACCTCGTGGTCGTTCGTCTCCTCGGCGGGCGCGACGCCTGGAAGGAGCCCTTCGCCGCGCTGCGGGCCGCCTGCGTGGAGCGCGGCGTGCCGCTGGTCGCGGCCGGTGGGGAGGATCGTCCCGACGCTGCCATGGTCGCCGCGTCGACCGTGCCCGCCGGTGTGGCGCAGGAGGCCCACCGCTACCTGAGCGCAGGCGGGCCCGCCAACCTGGCCGGCCTCATGCGGTTCCTCTCCGACACCGTCTGCATGACCGGTGTCGGGTTCGAGCCCCCCATCCCGATCCCCGATGTCGGGGTGTGGCAGGGCACGGGGATCGGTGCTCCCGGCGCCCGGCGGGATCCGCGGCGACCCCTGGTGGCGGTCGTGTTCTACCGGGCCCACCTCGTCGCCGGGAACACCACCTACGTCGAAGACCTCTGTGATGCCATCGAGGCGGCCGGCGCCGATGCGCTGGCTGTGTGGACCTACTCGCTGCGCCGCGACGCGCAGGGCGCGGTTCCCGCGCTGGCGCTGTGCCGCGACCACGGAGCCGACGTCATCGTCACCTCCACGCTCGCCGCCGGATCCGCCGAGGCCGACGGCGAGGGCTGGTCGGTGCCAGGACTCGACGACCTGACGATCCCCGTCATCCAGGCCCCGGCCACCAGCCGCTCGCGTGAGCAGTGGGCGGCCGACGACGTGGGCCTGTCCCCGTTCGATGTCGCCTCCGCGGTGGCGATCCCCGAGTTCGACGGGCGGGTCATCGGTCCCACCTACGCATTCAAGGAGGTCGTCGACGACGGCGACCTCCCCGGCGGCGAGATCGTTGCCACGCGGTCCGATCCCGAGCGAACCGCCCGCTTGGCGCGCTTCGCGGTGCGCACGGCACGCCTCGGTCGCCGCCCCGCATCCGAGCGGCGGATCGCGATCGTGCTCTCCGCCTATCCCACCAACCGGGCCCGGCTCGGCAACGCGGTCGGGCTCGACACACCTGCCTCCGCGATCAGGCTGCTCCACGCCCTGGCCGGAGCGGGCTACGACGTCACCCGGATCCCCGACCACGGCGACAAGCTCATGGACGAGCTCGCGGCCGGCTTCACCTACGACCACCCGTCCCTGAGCGAGACCCAAGTGCGGTTGGCGGGAGGATCCCTGCCCACCGCCGCCTACGAGACATGGTTCGCGTCGCTGCCGAGCGGCACCCGCGCCGACCTCGAGGCACTCTGGGGTCCGGCGCCCGGCGAGGTCTACGTGCGCGACGACCGGCTCCACTTCCCCGGCATCGACCTCGGGAACGTCCTGGTCACGATCCAGCCCCCGCGGGGCTTCGGCGCCGACCCGATCGCCACCTACCACGCCCCCGACCTGGCGCCACCGCACCACTACCTGGCCTTCTACCGCTGGCTGGCCACCCCGATCAGCGAGGGCGGATGGGGGGCCGATGCGGTCGTGCACCTGGGCAAGCACGGCACGCTCGAGTGGCTGCCCGGCAAGGCCCTCGCCCCCTCGGCGGGGTGCTTCCCGGACCTCGCCATCGCCGAGCTGCCCTTCTTCTACCCTTTCGTCGTCAACGACCCCGGTGAAGGGACCCAGGCCAAGCGCCGGACCCATGCCGTGGTCGTCGACCACCTGCCCCCACCGATGACCCGGGCGGACACCTACGACGACCTCGCCCGGCTGGAACAGGTCCTCGACACCTACGCGCAGGTGCAGGCCATGGACCCCGACAAGCTCCCGGCTCTGCGCGGCCAGCTCTGGGACCTGCTGGTCCACGCCGAGATCCACCGAGACCTCGAGCTGGGCGACGCGCCGCCCGACGACACGGCGTTCGACGACCTGCTGCTGCACGTCGACGGCTACCTCTGCGCGCTGAAGGACGCCCAGATCCGCGGCGGCCTCCACACCCTCGGCCAGGCCCCGGACGGCGACGCGCTGATCGACACCGTGCTGTCGATCACGCGGCTGCCCCAGGCCGGGCTGCCGTCCCTGCGGGCCACGGTCGCCGCCGAGCTCGGTGTCGACCTCACCGAGGGCTCCCGCACCGAGATCGACCGGGTCGAGGCGGCATGCCGCAATCTGATCGAGCAGCTCGCGGCCCACGGGTGGCAGGCCCCACCCGCCGGCGACGCCACCCTGCGCTGGGTCGCCGACCGGCTCGTGCCCGACCTGGCGCGCACCCCCGACGAGATCACCAACCTCCTCGGGGGCCTGGCCGGTCGCCGCGTGCCAGCCGGCCCGAGCGGCGCGCCCAGCCGCGGCGGCGCCCACGTGCTGCCGACGGGCCGCAACTTCTACTCGGTCGATCCCAAGGCCATCCCCTCGCCGCTTGCCTGGGAGGTGGGCCAGGCACTCGCTGACCGGCTCATCGAGCGCCACCTCGACGAGACAGGCACCTACCCCCGCACGGTCGGGCTGGTCCTGTGGGGCACCGCGGCGATGCGCACCGCTGGTGACGACGCAGCCGAGGCCCTCGCGCTGCTCGGCGTCCGACCGCTCTGGGACATCGAGAGCCAACGGGTGACCGGCCTGGAGGCCATCCCCCTCACCGATCTGGGCCGGCCCCGCGTCGACATCACCCTGCGCGTCAGCGGCTTCTTCCGCGACGCCTTCCCGCACGTGATCGACCTGCTCGACGACGCGGTGCGCCTCGTCGGCGCACTCGACGAAGCCGATGAGCGCAACCCGGTGCGCGCCGCGGGGACCGACGACCCCCGGCTGTGGGGGCCGCCGCCGGGCGGGTACGGCTCGGGCATCGGGGCCGTGCTCGAGCAGCGGTCGTGGCGCACCGACGCCGACCTGGCCGAGGTGTACCTCGCCTGGTCGGGCTTCGCGTACGGCCGGGACCGCAACGGCGCCGCCGACCCGGACGGGATGCGCCGCCGCTTCGCCGCCATCGAGGTAGCCGTCAAGAACCAGGACAACCGCGAGCACGACATCTTCGACTCCGGCGACTACCTCCAGGACCACGGCGGCATGGTCGCGGCCGTGCGCGCCCTGCGCGGCGAGGCGCCCAAGGCGTGGTTCGGGGACTCGTCGGACCCCGCCAACCCGCAGGTCCGGTCACTGAAGGAGGAGGCGGCACGTGTTGTGCGCAGTCGCGTTCTCAACCCCCGGTGGATCGAGGCGATGCAACGCCACGGCTACAAGGGCGCCTTCGAGCTGGCCGCCACCGTCGACTACCTCTTCGGCTACGACGCCACCGCCAACGTCGTCGAGGACTGGATGTACGAGCGGATCACCGACGCCTACGTCGCGGACCCAGCCATGCGAGCCTTCTTCGCCGAGTCGAACCCGTGGGCGTTGCGCTCCATCGCCGAACGCCTCATCGAATCCCACGACCGCGGCCTCTGGGACGCCTCCGCCGAGGCCCGCCAGACGCTCGTCAACGCGGTGCTCGAAGCCGAAGGCTGGGAGGAGACCCGATGAGGGCGTTCCCGTTCCACGAGGTCATCGACCAGGACGACGCCAAGCTGGCCCTGATCCTCGTGGCCGTGGATCCGCGGATCGGCGGTGTGCTGCTGCGCGGGCACAAGGGATCGGCCAAGACCACCCTCGCTCGCGGCCTGGCCGACCTCCTCGATGGGGCGCCCTTCGTCGAGCTGCCCCTCGGCGCCACCGAAGACCGCCTCATTGGCACGCTCGACACCGCCGCGGCCCTGACCGGCGAGGGCTTCCGCTTCCAGCCGGGGCTGCTGGCCGAGGCGCACGGCGGTGTCCTGTACGTCGACGAGATCAACCTGCTCGCCGACCACCTCGTCGACACCCTGCTCGACGTGACGGTCTCCGGAGAGAACGTCGTCGAGCGTGACGGCATCTCGCATCGCCATCCCGCCCGCTTCGTCCTCGTGGGCTCCATGAACCCCGAAGAGGGCGAGCTCCGCCCACAGCTCCTCGACCGCTTCGGGTTCTGCGTCGAGATGACCGCACCCGCCAACATCGCGGACCGCGTGGAGGCGATCCGGCGGCGGCTGGCGTTCGACTGCCACCCCCTCGACGATCCCGCGCCGATGTCTGCCGACCGCCGCGAGGAGCCCCAGGTCGCGTCGACGCGCATCGGGACGGCCCGACCCGCGACCACGCCCACCGCGCTGCTCGAGGCGGCCGCCCGCCTCGCCATCGAGGTCGGGGCCGAAGGGCTCCGCGCCGACCTCACCCTGTGCCGCGCCGCGTCGGCCCTCGCGGGCCTCGAGGGCCGCCAGCATGCCACCCTCGCCGACCTACGACGGGTGGCGCCCCTGGCCCTCGCCCATCGCAGCCGCCGCGGACCCTTCGACCCGCCGACGCTCACCCCCGACGCGCTCGAACGAGCTCTCGACCAAGCGCTCGACGACGCTCCCAGCGAGGCAGCGAGAGCCCGGAGCAGCGAGGACCCGGAGGTCGCTGCCAGTTCCGACGGCGAGTCGGACGAGCCGAACCCCACACCCGAGCGTAGCTCCAACGGCACCAGCGAGCGGTCCATCGTCGTCGGGAGCGCCCGCCGGACACCCCTGCCGCAACCGGAGCGAGCCGCCGCCCCACGGGGCAGGTTGATCCGGGATGCCCCTGTGCAGGACAACGGAGCCGCCGCGACCGCCCCCACGGTGCGAGCGCTGGCTCGTCGGCGGGCGACGGACCCTACGGCGGTGCTGCGAAGCGAGGACCTGTGTGCCGAGGTAAGGGTCGCCCCCAAGCGACGAACGATCATCTTGTGCGTCGATCTGAGCGGCTCGATGGGTGCCGACGAGCGGGCCCGAGCCGCGACGGGCACCGCGCTCGGTCTCCTCGCCGGCGCCTACCAGCGCCGTGATCGCGTCGCCTTGGTCGGGTTCCGTGGCCAGGGTGCCGAGGTGCTGCTGGCGCCGACCTCGAGCATCGAGGTGGCGAGGAACCGCCTCGACCACCTCGTAACGGGAGGCGAGACCCCGTTGGCCGACGGGATCGTGCGAGGCCTCGAGGTCGCCGCGACCGCCGCGACCGACGGTGGTGACGCACTGCTCGTCGTGCTCACCGACGGGCGAGCAACCGGGCAGCCCGACGCCTTCGAGGCTGCCCTGTGCGCCGCCGCGACCGTCCAACACCGAGGTGTCCCGTCCTTGGTGCTCGACTGCGAGACCGGTCCGATCCGCCTGCGCCTGGCCGAGCAGCTCGCCGCCTCCATGGGCGCTCGACACCTCGACGTCGACACCCTCGATCCCGCCGCGCTGGCGGCCACGATCCGCGGCGCTCCCGCGTCGGCATCGCCATGATCACGTTGATCGTCGGGGCGCCAGGTCGGGCAAGTCGCTCCTACTAGCGGAGCGGGTCGTCGCGACCCTGCCCCTCCGATCACCTACTTGGCCACCGCCGTGCTCGATCCGAGCGACGTAGACTTCGTCGCACGCGTCGAGGCGCACCGGTCTCGCCGGCCGACGACCTGGGCGACGATCGACACCGGGCGCGACCTCGCCGGACCACTCGCCCAGATCGAGGGGACCGCGCTGGTCGACGCCCTGGGGACCTGGGTCGCCGCGTCGGAGGCCTTCGTCGTCGACCTGGATGCGCTCGTGGATGTGCTGTCCCGCCGCCAGGGCGACACCGTGATCGTCACCGAGGAGGTCGGGCTCGGAGTGCACCCCTCGACCGAGGTCGGCGGGTGGTTCCGTGACGCCCTCGGCCTCGTGAACCAGGCGGTGGCCGAGGTCGCCGACCGGGTGCTGCTGGTCGTCGCGGGACGGGTCCTGCCACTCGAGCGGAGCCCGTGGTGATCCGCGCGCTGGCCTTCCTCACGATCCTGGGTCGATCGGCACCACCGGACCCGTCGACCCTGCGCTGGTTCCCGTTCGCCGGTGCGCTCATCGGAGCCATGGTCGGTGGGCTCTGGTGTGTCGCCCGCACGGTGATGGCCGTCGCGCTGCGTGGCGTTCCCTACGCCCGGGAGGGCGGCGGGTTGGTGGTGGTGGCGGCGCCTGCTGGGGGTGGCCGCGGGCCTGGGGGTGGACCGACTGGTTGGCGAGCCACGACGGGTGCCGCACCCGGTTGCCCTGTTCGGTCAGGCGATGGGTGAGCTCGAGCGAGCGTGGTACGCGCCGCGTCTGGGCAAGGAGTCTGTCGCCGAGAACACGGTCGACGCGGTGGTCGCGCCCGCGTTGTGGGCCGGTCTCGGCGGCGCCGCCGGGGCCCTGGGCTACCGGGCCGTCAACACGATGGACGCCATGGTCGGTCACCGCTCCGAGCGGTACCGGCGCTTCGGTACGCCCGCGGCACGCCTCGACGACGCGGCCAACTGGCTCCCGGCCCGCGTCACCGCCCCGGCCCACCCATCACCGAACGCGGGGGTGGCCGAAGCCGCGTTCGCGGCAGCGCTCGGGGTCCGCCTCGGCGGCCGGAGCCAGTACGAGGAGCGCATCGAAGACCGCCCCCGCCTGGGCCGCGGTCGCCCCGTTCGCCGAGACGATCAGGCACACCGACGAGGCACAACCCTCCGACGTCTCCCTGCTGCGACTCGCCGCCAAGGACTGGAAGGTTCTCACGGAGCGATGGGCCACGTATTGCGATGAGGAGGATGAGCCGAGGACGATCCGGCCCCTCTTGATGGTCCAGGTTCAGGACCGGCGCGGAGCGGGGGAGGTGACGGCCACCGAACTGACCGAGGCCATCCAAGCGATCGAGGCCGAGGTCGACGGGCTCGGACCGAGCGCGTTCGCGCACGCCTTCCCCGACGCCGGCGTGCTCGAGCTGGCCGGTCGCAAGGTCCGCCACCTCGCGCCGGCGGACATCGACCGCGATCCCCACGTCCTGGTCGTGTTCTTCAAGGAGAGCCTCAACACCGGGTGGGACTGCCCGCGCGCCGAGGTGATGATGTCGTATCGCCCCGCGCTCGACGCGACCTACATCGCGCAGCTCGTCGGCCGGATGGTGCGCACGCCGCTGGCACGGCGCATCGAGAAAGACGAGTCACTCAACGCAGTCTCGCTTTACCTGCCTCACTACGACCGGTCGAACGTCGGCAAAGTTGTCGAGAAGCTCACTGGTCGCGACGACGAGGACGTCCCGATCGACGTCGAGGATGCGGCCAACATCACCGCGTGCAGGTGCTTCTGGATCGACGCGCCGACATGGCGACCGACGAGACTACGAGGCGCTCATCGAGGACCGACGCAAGATCACCGTGAGGACGCTCGACGTCGCGCTCCGCCCCGCCTGCAAGGCGCGACGCGGACCGAGGAGATCGAGGCTGCACCCGAGAACGTCGACGACCTGTTCCGCGCTGGCCGGCGGCGGCTCCGCGAGGGCCTGCGTGACGAGTACTTCCGGCACCGCGTCAAGGCCGACGACGCCGACCCCGACGATGTCAAGATCGAAGCGCTCCTGCTGTCCAACGACGCCGACGCCCTGTCGCGCTTGGAGGCAGCCGCGCGCTCGCAGACCGAGAAGTGGCTCTACGACCATGACGCCGCCATCGAGGCGCTCCCCGAAGGTCGTCGCCAGCCCTACGAGGACATCCTTGGCCTCGCCGCCGAGCCCGAGAGGACCAAGGTCAGGCCACCGGACACCGTTTGCAGCAGGAAGTCGGATGTTTCGTGGTCGAAGCACCTCTATGTCGACGAGCACGGGAACTACCCCGACAAGCTCGGCACCTGGGAGGCGAAGACGATCGAGGAAGAGATGGGCCGAGATGACTTCGTCGCCTGGCTCCGGAACCCCTCGCGAAAGCCGTGGTCGCTGCGCGTCCCCTACAAGAGCGGCGGCGAGTGGTCAGGCATGTTCCCCGACCTGCTCGTCTTCCGCGCCAAGGAGGGCGGCGGCTTGGCCGTCGACATCCTCGACCCGCACACGCACTCCCTCTCCGACGCGGCAGACAAGGCGCGTGGGTTGGCCGAGTACGCGGACAAGCACTTCAACCTGTTCGGGCGGATCGAACTCATCCGCCAGGTCGCCGGCAAGCTCCAGCGTGTCGACCTGCGGGGGAAGGGGATTCGCGACGACATGAAGGCCGTCAGCGGCAAGGACCACCTCGACGCGCTGTTCGATCGGTGGGCTACCTGACCTGACTCTGGCCCATCGGGGCTGCGCTATCCGAGCTGCAGGCCGTGGAGAGCGAGCGCGGCGGCCAGGTCGGCGTCGTCGCGGTCGAACTCGGTGACGTCGATGACTTCCGGATCGGCTGGTTCGAAGATGGCCCAGTTCTGTAGGT
>DASUDP010000041.1:0-51766 GCA_036275535.1 Acidimicrobiales bacterium
GCTTCGACCGGGTGCTCTTGATCGGGGAGCAGGCCTTCATGGTCTACCCGTACAGCCCCGGGCCGGCGGTGCCGCCGGAGGTGGAGCTGTTGCACCTCTCCCCCGATCCGAACCAGCTGGGACGCACCTGGCCGGTCCGCCTCGGCCTGGCCGGCGACCCCCGCCGCAGCCTCGACGCCCTCCAGCCGCTCGTCGCGGCGCGCGTCGACGCCCTCGCCGCGGCCGACGCCCTGCGGGCCGCCACCACCCGGCGGCAGGAGGAGATCCAACAGCTCGAGGACACCGCGCTGGCACGGTACGGCCCGGCGCCGATGCACCCGATGGCCGCCGCCCACGCACTGATCCGCGCCCTGCCGGAGGACACCACGGTCGTCGACGAGGCCATCACCACGGGCGTCTACGTCCGGGGCTTCCACCACTGGCGCCGCCCCGGCCGGTACTTCTTCTGCACCGGCGGCGGCCTGGGGTGGGGCATGCCGGCGGCGTGCGGCGTCTCGCTGGGGCGCGACCGGGCCCCGGTGCTCTGCGTCGTCGGAGACGGCTCGGCCATGTACTCCCCGCAGGCCCTGTGGACGGCGGCCGCCCAGGACCTGCCGGTGGTGTTCGCCGTCGTGAACAACCAGCAGTACAAGATCCTGAAGGGCTACCTCGTCGGCCGGGGGGGCCCCGCCGCCGCCACCGGCAACCTCGTCGGCATGGACCTCGACCAGCCGCCGGTCGACTTCGTGGCCCTGGCCGCGTCCATGGGGGTGGCGGCCACGCGGGTCGACCACACGGCCGACGTCGGCGACGCGCTGGCCGCGGCCCTGGCCGCCGGACGGCCGCACGTCCTCGAGCTGCCCATCACCGGATGAGCCACCCCGCCCTCGAGCTCCGCGGCGTGAGCGTCCACCGCGACGGCCAGGCCCTCTTGGACCAGATCGATTGGGTGGTGGCGCCGCAGGAGCGGTGGGTGGTGCTCGGCCCGAACGGGAGCGGCAAGACCACCCTGCTGCGGGTGGCGTCGCTCTACCTGCACCCGAGCCGCGGGACCGTGGCCGTGGACGGCGAGGAGCTGGGCCACACCGACGTGCGGCGATTGCGCACCCGCGTCGGCCTGGCCAGCCCCGCCTTCGGCGACCTGCTGCGGCGCGAGCTGACGGCCCGCGAGGTGGTGATGACGGCGCGGTACGCGGCGCTCGAGCCGTGGTGGCACACCTACGGCAGCGCCGACCGCGCCCACGCCGCCGAGCGGCTGGAGCGCTTCGGCGTCGGGCCGCTGGCCGACCGCATGGTCGGCACGCTGTCCTCCGGGGAGCGCCAGCGGGTGCTCCTGGCCCGAGCCTTCGCCGGTCGCCCCGCCCTCGTGCTGCTGGACGAGCCGACGGCCGGTCTCGACCTGGGCGGGCGGGAGGACCTGGTGCGCCGCCTGACCGACGTGGGCCGCGATCCGCACGGTCCGCCCACCGTCCTCGTGACCCACCACGTCGAGGAGATCCCGAGCTCGACCACCCACATCCTGCTCCTGCGCTCGGGCCGGGTGCTGGCGGCCGGGCCCATCGGCGACGTCCTCACGGCCGGAGCGCTGTCGGAGGCCTTCGGCCTCCCGCTCGAGCTCGAGCGCCGCCACGACCGCTGGGGAGCGTGGGCCCGGGGCTGAGGGACCTCAGCCCAACAGGGCGAGGAGCCGGGGCCGCGAGCGCTCGATCTCGTCGGCCAGCACGCGGTCGAGCACCGGCATCCAGAGGCGGCCGCCGTAGTGCAGGCGCATCGTCAGGCGGCTGCCCTCGCTGCGGTCCTCGATGGCCGCGTCGAGCACCCAGGGCGAGTGGTCGCGGCCGTCGTGCTCGACCCGCTCGTAGCGGGCGTGGTGCGGGGCCTCGCTGGCCGTGCGCACCATGCGCAGGCGCTTGGCCCGGGCGAAGGGCCCGAGGCGGCCCCGCAGGTCGACCGACCACGCGGGGCCGACGTCGTCGGGGTGGGGGTCGGCCGGGACCGCCCGGGGGACGATGTCGAGCCACTCCGGATAGCGGCTGAGGTCGTCGATCCAGGGGAACAGCAGGGCGGCCCCACAGGGCGCGTCGAGGGTGGCGGTGACGTCCATCCGGGGTCGCTAGCGGGCGGCGGCCTTGGCCCGCCGGCTCAGGTCGTCGACCACCTTGAGCAGCGGGTAGGGGTTCACGGCCGGGCCGCCGTCGGGGTGGATCTCGAAGTGGAGGTGGGGGGCTCCGCCCTGCGCGTTGCCGGTGTCACCCACGAAGCCGATGACGGTGCCCGCGTCCACCACGAGCCCGTCGTGCATGCCCTCGGCGAAGGCGCTCAGGTGGGCGTAGTAGTAGTACGTCCCGCTCTCCCCCTTGACCCAGATCTTCGTGCCGCCGAGCACGTCGCTCCCCATGCGGGTGATGATGCCCCGCTCACAAGCCAGGAGGGGCGTGCCGCTCGGCGCCATGATGTCGGTGCCCTGGTGGGCGTGCTCGTACGTGCTGCCCATCATGCGCGGCGCCCCGAACGAGTCGCCGAAGGTGTGAGGATCGCCCACCGGGAACACGAAGCCGTGGATGGCGATCTCGGACCCCGCCGCGAACACCGCCAGGTTGAACTTGGCCGCCACGTTGGCCCGGCGGGCGTCGACCAGTGCGGCACGTGCCACGTCGAGCTCCAGACGGGCGTCGACCAGCCGCTCAGCCGTGCGGACCAGGTTGGCGTCGACGTCGGCCTTGGCGGCCAGGTACTCGGCCACCGCCTCCTGATCGGCGGCGAGGACCGAGTCGAGCAGCGTCTGGGCGACGGCCAGCTCGTTGGGGTCATCGGTGACGACGTAGCGGGCGAAGTCGTCGGCCCCGCCCCGTACGACGGCGTTGGCGGCCCGAGCCTCGAACTGCCGTCGGGCCAGCTCGACCCGCCGCACCGCAGCCCGCTCGTCGGTGGCCAACCCGGTCACCGACAGCTCCAGCGCGTCCAGCTCGGTCTCCAGCGCGACCACGCGGTCCTTGGCTTGCGCGTAGGCGCTCTCCAAGGTCACCGCCTCGGCCTGGGCCACCTTCAGCTCCCGCCGGATGAGCCGGCTGGCATCGGCGGCGTAGGCGCGGCCGTCGTTCGGACGGGGCGGGACGGTGTCGGGGACCACCGGGACCGGCTCCTCCGGCAGCGCCTCTCCGGCGGTCGGGTCCTCGGGCGGCGGGGCGGTGGTGGTGGTGGTCGTCTCGCCGGGCAGCGTGACCGTCACCAGCGGCTCCGTGACCGTCGTGGTGGTCTCCTCCGGCGCCGTCGTCGTGGTCGTGGTCGACGGGTCCTGGGCGAACGCCGCGCCGGCCGAGGTCGCCACCGCTGCGCTGAGGAGCGCGCCGACGAGGGCGAGGAAGCGGGTGCGTCGCACAGCGGAGTACTTCGACAAGGTGGGGCCGCTACCTGAGAGTCGCCGGACAGAGCGTCGGAATGGTACGCCTCAGCGATCCAGGCGGACGATTGCGGCCGGATCGACCGCCAGCCGCAGGACCGTGCCCGGGGACGGCGCAGGCGGCGCTACGAGGAGGTCGAGGGCGGCCCCGCCGGCCAGCTCGACCCGCAGCTCGGTGCTGTCGCCCCGGAACGTCGCCGCCCCCGCCACGCCCTCGATCGGGCCGGCGTCGTCCACCCCCAGCGCCTGCCGGGGCAGGTGCAGCGTGACCGCGCCGTCCGGCCCCGCCACGGGAACGCTCCCCCACGGCCCGGCGGCCCGACCCCCGCGCACCGTGGCCGTCAGCAGGTTGGGGAGCCCCAGCACCTCCGCCACCCGCCGGCTGGTGGGCTGCTGCCAGACCGCCGCCGGGGGCCCGACCTGCAGGACAGCGCCACGGTCCATCAGGGCCACCCGATCGGCCAGGGCGAACGCCTCGTCGTGGTCGTGGGTGACGGCCACGACGGTGAGCCCCAGATCGATGGCGATCCGACGCAGGTCTCCCACCAGCCGCTCGCGCAGCGGGCGGTCGAGCGCACCGAGAGGTTCGTCGAGCAGCAGCAACCGGGGGCTCGGGGCCAGGGACCGGGCCAGGGCGACCCGCTGCTGCTCGCCGCCGGAGAGGGTGCTGATGCGACGGTGCTCGTACCCGGCCAGGTCGACGAGGTCCAGGAGCTCGGCCACCCGCGCCCTGATCCGGTCGGCCGACCAGCCCGCCATCCGCAGTCCGAAGGCGATGTTGGCGGCGACGTCGCGGTGCGGGAACAGCGCGTGGTCCTGGAACATGAGGCCCAGACCCCGCCGATGGGGGGGCACGCCGTCGAGGGACCGGCCGGCCAGCACGACGCGTCCCTCGTCGAGGGGCTGGAGGCCGGCCACCGCCCGCAGCAGGGTGGACTTCCCCGACCCGCTGGGCCCGAGCACCGCCATCACCTCTCCCTCGGGCACCGCGAGGTCGACGTGGTCCACCGCGGCGACCGCCCCGAAGCGCACCGTCGCCTGCTCCACTGCGAGGAGGGGTCCTGTCACAGCCAGCCTCCGCGGCCGGGATCGAGCTGGTCGCCCCGGCGGACGTGGTCGACCACCAGCACGGCCGCTGCGGTGATGGCCATGAGGACGACGCTGAGGGCGAAGGCCTGGCCCACGTTGAGGCTGCCGGGCCGGCCCAGGAGGCGGTCGATGGCGACGGGCACCGTGGGGGTGTCGGCTCGGGCGATCACCGTGGTGGCCCCGAACTCGCCGAGGGAGACGGCGAAGGCGAAGCCCGCCGCCACCAGCAGCGCCCGGCGCACGAGGGGCAGGTCGACCTCCCGCCAGGCCCGGGCCGGCGAGGCCCCCAGCACGGCGGCGGCCTCCCGCAGGTGGGGGTCGATCGACCGCAGGACAGGGGTCATCGTACGGACGACGAAGGGCAGCGCCACCACCGCCTGGGCGGTGGGCACCAGCCATGGGCTGGCCCGCAGGTCGACGGGCTGGTCGAGGGCGATGAGGAACCCGAACCCCACGGTGACGGCGGAGGTCCCGAGCGGGAGGAGCAGCGCGGCGTCGACGGCGCGGGCCAGGCGCCCGCCCGAGCGGGTCAGCCCGGCGGCGGCCAGCGCCCCGAGGACGACGGCGAGGACGGTGGCCACCGCCGCGAAGCGCAGCGAGTTGGCGACCGCTTCGAGCGGCGGGACGAAGAGACCGGTCCCGGGGGTGCGGTGGCCGAGGGCGCGCCAGGCGCCCAGCCCGTGGCTGTCGCCCGACCGCAAGGACCGCTCGACCAGGACCGCCAACGGGGTGACCAGGAAGGCGGCCAGCGCCAGGAGGTTGGCCCGCAGCCACCAGCGCTCGGCCGCCGTCGCCGGGCGGCGCCGTCGTGGCGGGGCCAGCGCGACGGCGGTGCTGCGGCGCCGCTCCATCCGGTCCTGGACCACGAGGAGGACGGCGACCGCCGACAGCTGCAGCAGCGCCAGCACGCTGGCCACGGGGAGGTCGAGGAGGTCGGCCGTCTGCCGGTAGATCTCCACCTCGAGGGTGGCGTGGGCCGGCCCCCCGAGGATGCGCACCACCCCGAACGACGTGAAGGTGAACAGGAACACGATGGCGGCGGCCGAGGTGATGGCCGGCCGCAGGGCGGGCAGCGTCACCTCGGCCATGGCCCGCCAGCGCGATGCCCCCAGCACCCGAGCCGCCTCCTCGGTGCGCGGGTCGAGGCCCTCCCACAGCCCGCCCACGGTGCGGACCACCACGGCGTGGTTGAAGAAGGCGTGGGCGAGGAGGATGACCCAGATCGTGCCCTTCAGGTCCACGCCGAGGGGGCCGCGCGGTCCGAGGAGGGCCAGGAAGGCGGCGCCGACGACGACGGTCGGCAGCACGAACGGCACCGTGATGAGCGCCTGCACCGCCCGCCGCCCCCGGAACTCGTAGCGAGCCAGGACGTGGGCGGCGGGCAGCGCCACGAGCAGGGTCAGGACGGTGGAGGCGGCCGCCTGCCACAGGGTGAACCAGGCCACCCCCCGCAGGGCGGGATCGCCGAGCACGTCGCCGACCCCGCCCAGATCCCAGCGCCCGCCCGTGCGGAGCCCCTCGCCGATGATGTTGGCCACCGGCCAGGCGAAGAACACCACCAGGAAGGCCAGCGGCCCAGCGAGGAGGGCGGCGCGGGCCCGGGTGGTCATCGCCTGATCATCGCAAGACCAGGTCCGTCCAGGTGTCGATCCACGTCTCGCGCTGGGCCTCGATCTCCTCGGGAGCGATGGTGGCGACGTCGTCCGGGGTGACCGCGTTGTCCACGAACTCCTTCGGGAGCTCGACGCCGTCGCGCACCGGGTACACGAACATCGACAGCGGCACGTCGGCCTGGAACCGCTCGGAGAGCAGGAAGTCGATGAGCTGCCCGGCCTCCCGTTCGTGCTTCGTCCCGGCCAGGATCCCGGCCCCCTCGATCTGGCGGTAGCAGCCGGCGGTGATGACCCCGGTGGGGGCCTCGTCGATGGGCGGGTCGGCGTACACGACCTCTGCGGGCGGGCTGGAGGCGTACGAGACGACGAGGGGGTGTGTGCCCTCGCTCGTCGTGCCCCCGGAGAACTCGCCGTAGTAGGCGTCCTCCCAGCCGTTGGCGACCGTCACCCCGTTGTCCTTCAGCTGCTGCCACCAGCTCTCCCACCCGTCCGCGCCGAGCTCGTCGATCGTGGCCAGCAGGAAGGCCAGGCCCGGCGACGAGGTGGCCGGGTTCTCGACCACGAGCAGGTCCTTGTAGGCGGGGTCGACGAGGTCCTCGAGGGAGTTCGGGACGGCCAGGCCGGCCTCCTCGAACCACCCCTTGTCGTAGTTGAGGCACACGTCGCCGTAGTCGACGGGGGTGACCCGGTGCTCCGGGTCGAGCAGGAAGGCGTCGTCGACGAGGTCGAGGTCCGTGGCCTCGTACGGCACGAAGAGATCCTCGTCGAGGGCGCGGCTGAGGAAGGTGGAGTCGATGCCGAAGAGGACGTCGGCCTGGGGGTTGCCGTTGGTGAGGATGGCCTGGTTGACGACGGTCCCCGCGTCGCCGCCCTGGACGAGCTCCACGTCGATGCCGGTCTCGTCGGTGAAGGCGTCGAGCACGTCGTCGCTCACCGCGAAGGAGTCGTGGGTCAGGAGGCGCAGCGTCACGTGCTCGTCCTTGGGGGCTGCGCCCCCGTCGTCGGAGGTCGTGTCGCCGCAGGCCGTCAGGGCGAGGAGGGCGGCGGCCAGGAGGGTGGTTGTGCCGCGGCGGCGGTGTCGGGGGGAGGTCATGGGTGGTCGTTCCTGTTCAGGTGGTGGGTGCCGATCTGGCCGGGCTGCACGACGAGGAGCACACCGTCGTCCAGGGTCACCTGGGCGGGGTCGGCCACGAGCTCGTTGCTGACGCCGCGGGTCGCCCCGGGCCGCAGGTCCTCGTGGTCCAGCGGGTAGAGGAGGCCCTCGGTGCGCACCCCGACGGCCGGGCCGCCGACGGCGAGCAGCGAGACGATCTCGCCGTGGGCGCCCCGGATCGTGGCCGTCCGCCGCACGACCGTGAGCGTGGCGCCGCCCATGTGGGCCACGACCTCGCTCCCGGCGTAGGCGGGGGCGGTGAGGAGGGCGGCGTTGGCCAGCAGGTGGTCGACCCGCCCGCCGTGACCGCCCAGCACCACGATGCGGCCGGCGCCGCGGCGGACCGCGGCGTCGAGGGCCAGCTCGAGATCGGTGGCGTCCTTGGCCGCCGGGTGCCGCTCGAGCACCGCTCCCTGGGCCTCGGCCCGGCGCAGCGCCTCGGCGCTGACCGAGTCGAAATCACCGACGGCGACGTCCACCCGCAGGCCCAGGGCCTGCGCGTGCTCGATCCCGGAGTCGGCGGCGATCACGAGAGCGTCGGCCGGGACGCGGGCGCGCTCGTCGACGGTCACGGGGTCGCCCCCCGTGATCACCACGATCGTGTCCGACGCGCCTGGCCCTGCCATCTGCCGATTCCCTCCGCCGGCATTACCCGGTTCAGGTTCCTCGGGTCGGTGGCGTCGCCGTGCGGCGTGGCCACCCTCTCAGCCCGGCTACCCCGAGCTCCCCTTCGTGCACCGGTCAGCGTAGCGCCGCCGCGACCGGGCTCAGTCCAGAGGCAGGAACCAGGAGCGGTAGCGCTGCACGGGAGCGAAGCCCAGCTCCCGGTTGATCCGCAGCATCGGAGCGTTCGACGAGGCGTTCCAGGTCTGGACCACCTCCACCTCGCGCCGCTCGGCCCGGAGCCGCTGGTGGTTGACCGCCTTCATCCACGCTCCCAAGCCGTGCCCCCGATGGGCGGGGACGACCCCGGTGTCGCCCTGCAGGGCCATCGTCGGCTGGAGCCGGGGCAGGAACATCTCGCTCAGGCCGACCAGCTCGCCGCTGTCGTCGTGGCGGACGGCAACGGCCCACCAGTCCTGGTGGGCGGCCACGGCGGTGGCCTCAACGGCCCGCAGCTCCTCGACGCTGAACTCGAACGGGGGCTCGCCCTCGCGGCGGGGCGCGTCGTTCATGACGTGGCGCACGGCGACGAAGGCGTCGGCCAGGGCGTCGGGGGCCGGGGCGTCGTACCGGACGAGCGAGTAGCCCTCGGCTGCTTCTCCTGTGGCCACCCAGCGGGCCAGCAGCTCGTCGCTCGCCGTCGCAGCGTCCGCCCAGTTCTGCTCGATGACCATGTCCGGCCGGAAGCCGTGGCGCGCCATGACGGGGGCGAGGTGGTCGCCCTCGACGGTCTCGAGGGTGAGCCCGGTGCGACCGGCGGCCCGCACGTCGTCGATCAGGACCCGGGTCAGCGCGGTGGCCACCCCACGGCGCCGGGCCTCTGGAGCGACGAAGACCCGGCCCAGGCAGGCCCCGGGCTCGCCGTCCCGCCAGCAGGCCTGGCCGAGGCCCACCACCGTGCCGTCGTCGGCTCGGGCCAGGCGGCGGAGGATCACCTCCGGCGGCGCGCTGAACCGGTCGTAGGCCACGTAGGCCTCGACCGAGAGCGGGCGCTCGCGCTCGTTCCAGTCGTGCCAGCCGGCGTTGAAGACCGCCGTCGCCGCCGTGAGGTCCTCCGGGTGCAGGTCTGACGCCCAGCCGTAGGGCTCGATGCTCACGTCCACAGGGTGAGCCTCGCCGCGACGTGGCGCTCGAGGCCATCGAGATTCGGCGCTGGCCGCTTCGTGGCCGGCCGAGGCGTGGCGGTACGGTCGCCGCGATGGAGCGCACCCTCTTCGATACCGAGCACGAGATGTTCCGGGACTCCGTCCGGGGCTTCATCGCCAAGGAGCTGCTCCCCCACCACGAGGAGTGGGAGCGGGCCGGGATCGTCGACCGGGCGATGTTCACCAAGGCCGGCGCCCAGGGGTTCCTCGGCATGCCCGTGCCGGAGGAGCTCGGCGGCGGTGGGGTGGCGGACTTCCGCTACAGCGTCGTGATCGCCGAGGAGATCCAGCGGGCCGGCGTCAACGCCGCCGGGCTGGGCTGGACGCTCCACAACGACATCTGCCTCCCGTACTTCCTCACCCTCGGCAACGAGGAGCAGCAGGCCCGGTGGCTCCCCGGCATCTGCTCCGGCGAGCTGATCACGGCCATCGCGATGACCGAGCCGGGCATCGGCTCCGACCTGGCCTCGATGACGACCACCGCCATCCGGGACGGCGACGACTACATCGTCAACGGCTCCAAGACGTTCATCACCAACGGGATCAACGCCGACCTGGTCATCACCGCCGTGAAGACGGATCCGTCGGAGCGCCACGCCGGCATGAGCCTGCTCGTCATCGAGCGGGGCATGGAGGGCTTCGAGCGGGGCCGAAACCTCGACAAGATCGGGATGCACGCCCAGGACACGGCCGAGCTGTTCTTCACCGACGTGCGGGTGCCGGTGGCCAACCGCCTCGGCGAGGAGGGCAGCGGCTTCCGCTCCCTCGTCAGCAAGCTCCCCCAGGAGCGCCTGTCGATCGCGGTGACGGCCGTGGCCGCCGCCCAGCAGGCCCTCGACGTCACGCTGGAGTACGTCAAGGAGCGGACCGCCTTCGGCGTGCCGATCGGCTCCTTCCAGAACAGCCGGTTCCGACTGGCCGAGATGGCCACCGAGATCGAGATCGCCCAGACCTTCATCGATCGCTGCGTCCTGGGCCTGAACGCCGGCACCCTCACCGCCGAGGAGGCCGCCATGGCCAAGTGGTGGTGCACCGAGCTGACCAAGCGCGTCGTCGACACGTGCCTGCAGCTCCATGGCGGCTACGGCTACATGACCGAGTACCCGATCGCCCGGGCCTACGTCGACCACCGGATCACCACGATCTACGGCGGCACCACCGAGATCATGAAGGAGATCATCGGCAAGTCGCTCGGGGTATGAGGGGAAGGCGACCTCACCGCGGGCAGCCCCCCGTGCTCCTGCTTGGTGGTGACGGTACGTGCTCATGCCGCCACGCCGATAGAGCCGACGGTCCCGAGTGGACCGCGCAGCGCCGGCCTACGGTGATCGCACGAGACTCCCCTGGGAGGGTCCATGGAACGAGAGATCGAGGTCGGACCGGCCGCCGAGCTGGTCCCCGGGGCTCTCCGAGGCGCCGGACGGTATGCGGTGGGAAAGGCGGGGGGCGAGCTGTTCGCCGTCACCCGCCGCTGCCGGCACCTCGGCGCCGATCTCGCCGACGGATCGATCGACGCCGACGGCTGTCTGGTCTGCCCGTGGCACGGCGCCCGGTACGACGTCACCACCGGGCGAATGACGCGAGGACCGAAGGGCGTCTTCGCAAGGATCCCCGGCCTGGATGCGGCCTACCGGTTGATGACCCGGGTGCTCCCACTCGGTCGCGGCACGCTCGCCGAACGGGCCGGCACCGTGTACGTAGGCGAGCACCGAGCATGAGCGAGACCGCGGCGCCGAGCGCCTACGACCGGCTGATCAACCGGTTCTCGGCCACAAGGGCCGGATCATGGGTGGTGAAGCACGTCGCCTCGAAGGTCGACCCGGTGATCTTCAAGGCCACCAACGGCCGGTTCACCTCCACCGGCCGGCCCACGCTGCCGATGCTCACCCTCACGGTCCCCGGTCGGAGGTCGGGCGAGCCCCGCAGGGTGCAGCTGGCCTACCACCGCGACGGCGACGACTACCTCGTCGTGGCCAGCGCCATGGGCCAGGACCGGCACCCGGCGTGGCGGTACAACCTCGAAGCGGCCGGCGGCGGCGAGGTCCAGGTGCGGGGCGAGCACTTCCCGGTGACGGCCACCGTCCTTCCCGACGAGGAGAAGGCCCGCCTCTGGCCCGAGATCGCCCAGACGATCCCCCAGATGCACACCTACGTCCGCCGCACCGACCGCAACATCCGGGTCTTCCGCCTGACCCGAACCTCGACCTGAGCCCGTCGGGGGGCTCCACCGGGCGACGTGTCCACCGCACCAGCGTGGCCGTCGTCGGTGACAGCGCTAGCGGCGGAGGAGGTCCTTGGCGATGTGGGTGATCTGGATCTCGTCGGTGCCGGCGTAGATCTGGAGCACCTTGGCGTCGCGGGCGAGCTGCTCGACGTGGAACTCGCTCATGTAGCCGTTGCCGCCGAAGAGCTGCACCGCCTCCATGGCCACCTCGGTGGCGGCGCGGGCCGAGTACAGCTTCATGGCCGAGGCCTCGGCCAGCGTGAGGCTGCGGCCGGCGGCCCCCATCTCCAGCACCCGGAAGACGAGGTTCTGGACGTTGAGGCGGGCCACCTCCATCCGGGCCAGCTTGTCCTGGATGAGCTGGAACTCCCCGATGGGCTGGCCGAACTGCACCCGGTCCTTGGAGTACTGCACGCAGAGCTCGAGGCACTTCTCGATGATCCCGAGGGCCATGGCGGCGACCCCGGACCGCTCCATCGAGAACGTGTCCTTGGCCCCCTCGCGGCCGCCGGCGGGCACGTCCTCGGTCTCGCCGATGAGGCGATCCTTGCCGACGCGCACGTCGTCGAGGAACAGCTCGCCGGTCGGCGAGGAGTGCATGCCCATCTTCCGGAGGGGCTTGGACTGCTCGAACCCCGGCATGCCGCGGTCGAGCACGAACGACAGGATCTTGCGCTGGGCGGGCGGGTTGCCCTCGTCGAGCTTGCAGATGAACACGGTGGTGTCGGCGTAGGGGCCGTTGGTGATGAAGGTCTTGGAGCCGTTGAGCAGGTACTCGTCGCCGTCCCGCCGGGCCGTCGACCGCATCGACCCGAAGGCGTCGGAGCCGGAGCCGGGCTCGGTGATGGCCCAGGCGCCGATCTTGTCCATGGTGAGGAGGTCGAGCGCCCACCGCTCCTTCTGGGCGATCGTGCCCTTGCTCATGATCGCCGCCGCCGTCAGCCCCATCGATACGCCCATCGCGGTGACCATGCCGGGCGAGAAGCGGCAGATCTCGATGATCGGGATCATCGTCATCCCGGAGTCGCCGCCCGAGCGCTCGGCCTTGGCGGCGGGGTCCTCCTCACCGGCGGCGATGCGCTTCTCGCGCTCGATCCGGCTGGCGAACGACGCCCGCGCCATGTCGGTCATCCCGAAGGTGCTGAAGAGCTTCCGCAGGATGTCGTACGGGGGCAGGTCACCGTGCTCGAGCTCGTCGCGCCTCGGCGCGATCTCGGCCTCCACGAACTGGCGCACCGCATCGCGGATCATCAGCTGCTCTTCGGTCCACTCGAACATGTCGTCTCCCCAGTGCGGTGCGATTGGCCGGGGGGCAGTATCCTTGGCCGGCCCCCCCAGCCGCCAACCAGGAGATGCGTGTGGCCTTCAAGGTCGGAGACAAGGTCGTGTACCCCCACCACGGAGCAGCCGTGATCGAGGGAACGGACACGATCACCCTGGCGGACGGCGTGAAGAGCAAGTACTTCGTGCTCCGCATGACCCACGGCGACCTCATGCTGAAGGTGCCGCAGGACAAGGCGGAGGAGATCGGGATGCGCTACCCGATCTCCAAGGAGGACGTCGAGGACGTCTTCGAGGTGCTGGCCAAGAAGGACGTGCGCGAGCCCACCAACTGGTCCCGGCGGTTCAAGAACCACCAGGAGAAGCTGAAGTCGGGCGACGTGTACCAGGTGGCCGAGGTGGTCCGGAACCTCGCCCTGCGCGATGCCGACAAGGGCCTCTCCGCCGGCGAGAAGTCGATGTTCGTGAAGGCCCGGCAGGTGCTCGTGAGCGAGCTGGCCTTCGCGCTCAACATCTCCGAGGACACCGCGCTCGACCGCCTCAACAAGACCCTCGCCTGACGTGCGCCGAGGGGCGGGCATCGCGCTCTGCGCGCTCGCCCTTGCCGCCTGCACCGGCGGGGACGACGCTGGCCCCACCGGCACGTCCGACGCCAGCACCACGGCCCCGTCGCTCGAGACGACCACCAGCACCACCGAGGCGCCGCTCGTCGGAGTGCCGCTCGTCGTGGCCGAGCAGGGCGTCTCGAGCTTCCCCGACCCCTACGACCCGACCTCCACCCTCGGCGGCTACGGGGTGATCCTCCAGAACCCGGACCCGGAGCTCATGGCGTCCGGCGTGCGGGTCACCACCCGCATCCTCGACCCGTTCGGCGCCGAGCTGCTCGTCGACCGCACGTTGCTCAACGCGGTGATGCCAGGACAGCGCATGGCGCTGGGCCGCACGCTGATCGAGCCGATCAAGGATCCCTTCCAGCTCGACGTGCTGGTCGAGGTCACCACCTGGCTCCGCCCCGCCTTCCCGGGCACCGGCCTCACGGCCGAGGGGGTGGTCACCGAGCCCGAGGCGAACGGGGGCGCGGCCACCCGGTTCACCGTTCGCTCCACCTGGCCCGAGACCGAAGACGGTGTCGACGTGACCGCCGTCTACCGCGCTGAGGACGGCCGCATCCTCTCCGCCGAGTCGACCACCCTGGCCTCGGTCACCAGCAACGTCGACACCCCGGCCCAGATCAGGCTCCTGTCCCCCATCCCCTCCCTGGCCACCACCGAGGTGTTCGTGGGTCGCGGCATCGCGGCCCAGACCACCGGCTGACCCGTCGCCTCCCCCCCACCACGAAGGATCCCCGTGCTGCGCCGCTCCCTGCTTCTCCTGCTCGTGCCTGCCCTGCTCCTCGCCGCCTGCAGCGACGACGAGCCCACCGCCAAGGACGACCCGACCACCACGACCGCCCCGAAGGCCGACGTGACCGCCCTAGACGCCGTCGAGGTCACCCCGGGCGCCGACGGCGCGGCACCCACCATCACGTTCGACCAGCCCTTGGCGGTGACCACGACCGTGCGCCGCGTCCTCGACGAGGGTGATGGCGACGCAGTGGCCAAGGGCGACGTCGCCGTGTTCGACCTCGTCCTGCTCAACGGACGGGACGGCACCGAGCTGAGCAGCTCCTACGGCGCCGAGCCGGCCACGATCCCCGTCGACGACGAGCTCCTCCCCGGTGTGCGCATCGGCCTCACCGGGCTCACCGCAGGGTCGCAGGCCCTCGTGGCGATCGCGCCCGAGGATGCCTACGCGGGGCAGGGCGACGACGAGGCCACCGGCATCAAGGAGGACGACACCCTCCTGCTCTTCATCGACCTGCACGAGGTGCGCACGCCGCTGACCCGAGCCGAGGGGACCGCCGTGGACCCCGTCGAGGGCCTGCCGACGGTGGAGCTCGACGATGACGGCAAGCCGACGATCACGGTTCCCGACGCCGACGCCCCCGCCGAGCTCGTGGCCCAGGTCCTCATCGAGGGCGAGGGGGCAGAGGTCGAGGCCGGTCAAACCCTCACCGTCCACTACACGGGCGTCCTCTGGGACGGCGGCGAGCAGTTCGACTCGTCCTGGGACAGCGGCTCTCCCGCCTCGTTCCCGATCGGCACCGGCAGCGTCATCCCGGGCTGGGACAAGGGCCTCGTCGGCCAGAAGGTGGGCTCCCAGGTCCTCCTGGTCATCCCGCCCGCCGACGGTTACGGGGACTCGGGGGCCCCCGGCGGGTCGATCCCCGGCGGGGCCACCCTCGTGTTCGTGGTGGACATCCTCGCCGCCGGCTGAGGCGACCCTGGTGGGCGCGAAGGGACTCGAACCCCTGACCTCTGCCGTGTGAAGGCAGCGCTCTAACCAGCTGAGCTACGCGCCCGAAGCGGGAGCGGTCACGGTATCAGACCACACCGGGGCGCCAGCCAGCCGGTGGCCCGTCACCGCTGCCCGCCGACGGAGGTGGCGATCCAGGCCGCCAGCTCGTCGGCCGCCATGGGACGGGCGATGAGGTAGCCCTGCACGAGGTCACAGCCCAGCTCTTGGAGCACCTCGAGC
This sequence comes from Acidimicrobiales bacterium, assembly GCA_036275535.1. Taxonomy (GTDB): domain Bacteria; phylum Actinomycetota; class Acidimicrobiia; order Acidimicrobiales; family VFJN01; genus VFJN01. The sequence continues at coordinate 15,125 of DASUDP010000041.1, forward strand.
TGCTCGGTGGTCTCCACCCCCTCCGCCACCACGCTGAGGCCCAGGGCGCCGGCCATCTGGATCACGGCCGAGGCGATGGCGTTGTCGTCCACATCGCCGGTGGGGGCGGCGCCCACGAGCGACGGCTGGGACCCGACGTGACGGAGGCCGTCGACGAAGGCGCGGTCGAGCTTCAGGGCATCGACGGCGAGCCGCTTCAGGTAGGCCAGCGAGGAGTAGCCGGTGCCGAAGTCGTCGATGCTGACCGAGAGGCCCCGTCGGCGCAGCGCCTCCAGCACCGCGGCCACCTCCATGCTGTCCTCGAGGAGGGCGTCCTCGGTGATCTCCACCCGGAGCCGGCGGGGATCGGTCCCCGAGGCCCTGAGCACCTCGTCGACCCGGCCGACGAGCCCGCCGTCCACCAGCTCCCGGGCGTCGAGGTTGACCGCCACCCAGTGTAGGGGCCAGTCCCGCTGGGCCGCCCACTCGGCCGTCTGCGCCGCGACCAGCGCGAGGACCCGGTGGCCGATCGCCGGCAGCAGCCCCGCCTCCTGCGCCACCGTGAGGAACCCGTCGGGGCCGGTGAGGCCGTGGTCGGGGTGGGCCCAGCGGACGAGCGCCTCCACCCCTACGAGCTGGCCCTCCTTGGCGGTCACGACGGGTTGGTAGTGCACGACCAGCTCGTCGGAGGCCAGCGCCCGCCGCAGCTCCGTCTCCATCTGCAGCTGCCGGCTGGCCCGATCGCGCATGGCGTCGTCGAAGAGCTCGTAGCGGGCCCGGCCGTTGGCCTTGGCCCGATACATGGCGGCGTCGGCGTCTCGCAGCAGCCCGGCGGCGGAGTCGGGTCCGGCGTTGTGGCCGATGGCGATCCCGATGCTGGCGCTCACCACCAGGCGCGTGCCGGCCACCTCGATGGGCTCGCTGACGGCAGCCGAGAGGCGTTCGGCGATGGCCACCACCATGGGCAGCCCCGGCACGTCCGGGCAGACGACGACGAACTCGTCGCCGCCGAAGCGCCCGACCGAGTCGCCGGGCCGGAGGTGGCGGGCCAGGCGATCGGCCACCACCCGCAGGACCTCGTCGCCGGCCGCGTGGCCGAGGCCGTCGTTGATGACCTTGAACCGGTCGATGTCGCAGATGAGAACCGCCACCTCGGCGTGATGCCGGCGTGAGTGGGCCAGGGCCGCCTCGAGGTGATCGAGCAGGAGGGCCCGGTTGGGCAGCTCGGTCAGCGAGTCGTGCTGGGCCTGGTGGCGGAGGTCGTCCAGCGAGCGCGTGCGGTCCAGGCTGGTGGCGATGACGTTGGCCACCGCCTCGAGGAAGGTCGCGTCGTCGGAGGTGAACGCGTCGGGCTGGAGGTGGGTGGCGAGCAGGAAGCCGGCCGGGGCATGGCTCGGGACAATGGGCGACATCACCAGCGAGCGGATCCCGCCCTGGAGCCCGTCCTTGAACCTCGCTCCCTGGTAGATGGTGTGCGGGTCGAGCACATCGCTCACGAACCGGGCCTGGCGGCTCTCCACCAACCCCGCCAGAAGGTCGTCGCGAGGGCGGCGGTAGGACCCCACCGGCGCCGTGTGGGGCCCGGCTCCCGCCACCTGCAGCACCCCGTCTGGGTGCTCGTCGTCGAAGAACACGACGGCGCTGCGGGCGCCGAGAGAGTCGAGCATGAGCTCGGCCGCTCGCTGGGCCACCCGCACCGGGCTGAGCCCCGCCAGCGCCACCCGGCCGAGCTCGGCCACCGCCTGCTGCTGAGCGAAGCGCCGGGCGCTGCGGTCGCGCTCCGCCGCCAGCGCAGCCACCACCTCGATCTCAGCCGTCACGTCCTCGAACACCACGAAACCGACGAACTCGTCGCCGGGTAGCCGGGTAGCGTGGGCCCGGGTGGACCTCCAGGAGCCGTCGACGTGCTGGAGGCGCAGGGTGATCGGGCCCGCTTGACCGGCCCCCACGAGGGACCCCAGCTCTCGCAGAGACAGCTCCAGGTCGTCGGGGTGGACGAGCGTGAGGAACAGCGTACCGACCACGTCCTCGACGCTCCCGCCCAGCATGGCGGCCCCCGCCGGGTTGACGCGCACGATGGTGGTGTCGCCCGTCACGAGCGCAAACCCCACCTGGACGTGGTCGAAGGCGTGCTCGAGGGTGTCGATCGTCACACCTTCCGCTCCCTGGTCACACCGGGGCCAGCACGTCGATCGCGAACAGGTCCTCCAACACGGCGAGGAGCCGAAGAACCGCCACATCGGCGTGCTGGGGGCCCACCACCTGGAGGCCCACCGGCATCCCGTCGGCGGTGAACCCGGCGCAGACCGTTCCCGCCGGCGAGCGCGTCATGTTGAACGGGTAGGTGAACGCCGCCCACGAGGCCGTCTCCTCACCGTCGACGGTGCCGTTGCCGCCGGCCGGGCCCGTCTGCCCGGCCACCGTCGGGGTCAGCAGGAGCGGGACCTCGTGGAACAGCTCGACCAAGCGGAGGTTGGCCAGGTGGCAGGCGTCGTGGGCGGCCAGCAGCTCGGCCCCCGTGACATCCCGGCCGAGGGCATCGATGAGCCGGGCGTGGCCGGGGTCGACCAGGTCCCACTGCGAGGTCCCCCGCAGGTGGCCGAGCGAACGCTCGTCGCCGACCATGGCGATCCGGATCCAGTCCATGACGGGGTCGACCTCGAACACGGTGTCGATGGGGACCACCTCGGTGCCGGCATCGGCCAGGCGCTGCACGGCGGCCTCGCACACGGCGGCCACCTCCGAGTCCACTCGGGCGTACCCCAGCGTGGGTGACCACCCGACCTTGCGCGGTAGGTGGACCTCGGCCAGGGACCGGGTCCAGCTGGCCTCAGGCATCGGCAGGGAGCGCAGGTCGGTCGCCTCGGGCCCGACCACGGCGTCGAGGGCCAACGTCACGTCACGGATCGTCCGGGCCATCGGGCCCTTGGTGGAGAGGTCGGCCCAGCCGGGCGGTTTGGGCCCGCCGCTCGGCACCCGTCCCAGCGAGGGCTTCATGCCGCTCAGCCCGCAGACCGCCGATGGGATGCGGATCGACCCGCCACCGTCCGATCCGGTGCATAGGGGGACCATGCCCGCCGCGATGGCAGCCGCCGAGCCGCCCGAGGAGCCCCCGGTGCTGCGAGCCAGGTCCCAGGGGTTGCGCGACGAGCCGAAGACGAGGTTGGTGGTATCGGCCTTGTGCCCGAGCTCGGGGGTGTTCGTCTTGCCGACGACGATGCAGCCGGCGGCCCGCAGGCGCTCGACGAGGACCGAATCGGCCGGCGCCGGTCCCGCCTCGGCGTACACGGCGGAGCCGTGGGTGGTCGGGAACCCGGCGGCGTCCTCCAGGTCTTTCACCCCGATCGGGATGCCGGCCAGCGGCCCGACGACCTCGCCGGCGGCCAGGCGCTCGTCGAGCGCCGCCGCCTCGGCCATCGCGGCGTCGCCGTCGAGGGCGACGAAGGCGTTGACCGACGGGTCGATCGCCTCGATCCGGGCCAGTGCTGCCCCCACCACCTCGCGGGCCGAGAGGCGTCGCGCCGCGACGTCCTCCGCCAACGTCGAGACGTTCGTCTGACGGAAGTCCATCGGCCGAACCTACCCCTCCCTCGTCGATCCATCCCCGTGCGGGTTGGGGAACAGGTGATCGATCCGGTAGGTTGACCGTTGCACTGGGCCTGCTGTGCTGTCTGTGTCGCCGGCGCCCTCACCCCTGGTCACCATGACCAGCGCTCTACCCCTGTTGGACCACGCGCGCGCTCGGAGCCCCGATTGCCGGACATCACCTTCGACCTCACCCTCTTCGCCACCGCCTTCGTCACGGTCCTCGTGATCATGGACCCCGTCGGCAACATCCCCATCTTCCTGGCCCTCACCAAGGGCCAGGACGTCCCCGCCCGCCGGCGGGCCGCCGCCCTGTCGTCGACCGTCGCCGGCACGGTCATCCTCGCCTTCGCGCTCGGCGGCCAGCAGGTGCTCCAGCTCCTCGGCATCTCGCTCGAGTCGCTGCAGGTGGCAGGCGGCCTGCTCCTGCTCGTCATCGCGCTGGAGCTCCTGCACCCCTCGGGAGGCGGGACGCCCTCCCTGGCCTCCGGGGACACCAACATCGCGCTGGTGCCCCTCGGCACCCCGCTCCTCGCCGGGCCGGGCGCCATCGCGGCCACGATGCTCTACACCCGGCAGGCCGACGACCTGGGGGGCAGCCTCTCCGTCGTACTCGCCCTGGTCGCCGTGCTCGGGGTCGTCTACCTGTCGATGCGCTACGCCTCGCTCTTCGCCCGGCTCCTGCGAGACAACGGCATCGAGCTGCTCAGCCGGGTGATGGGGCTGCTCGTGGCGGCTATCGCCGTGCAGCTGGTGGCGCGGGCCGTCGAGGCCTGGGTCACCAACGGCGTCTCCTGAGCTCGCCCAGGAGCCGGCGGGGATGGGATGCTCCGCCGGCGATGAGCCGAGCCGCCCCTCCGACGCCGTCTCCGGGAGAGCCGGCGGAGGGACGCGACCCGGGGGACATGGAGATGGCCCTCGACGCGCTGGAGGAGGGCGACCGCCCGTTCCGGCCTGGCACGGCCCGCGCCGCGCTCGCCAACGACGTCTTCCGGCGGGTGTTCATCGGCGCGTTCCTGTCGAACGTCGGCTCCTGGATGCAGAACGTCGTCCTCGGCGCCCTGGCCTACGACCTCACCCGCTCCCCCACCTTCGTCGGCGTCCTGCTGTTCGCCCAGCTCGGCCCGATGCTGCTGTTCTCGGTGGTCGGTGGCTTGCTGGCCGACCTCGTGGACCGGGGGCGGCTGCTCATCGTCGTCGCCTTCACCCAGGGCCTGCTCTCGCTCGTCCTGGCCTGGGTCGCCCGCGGCGAGGACCCCTCCAAGGTGGCCATGGTGGCCGTCGTGTTCCTGATCGGCGTGGGCCAGTCGGTGTACGGGCCCACCTACGGTGCGCTCCTCCCCACGCTGGTGGGCCGCGAGAACCTGGCCGGCGCCATCTCGCTCAACTCGGCCCAGATGAACGGCTCGCGGGTCATCGGACCCGCCATCGGCGCCTTCCTCTTCGCCCGGTGGGGGGCGCCCTGGGTGTTCATCCTGAACGCCGCGTCCTACCTCATCGTGATCCGGTCGCTCATGACGGTCACGCTCCCCCAGCCGGCGCCGGACACGAGCGGCGCCCGCGGCTTGCGCCGCCTCCTCGGAGGCGTCGCCGTCGCCAGGCGGGATCGCGTCGTGGGCCGCTGCCTGGCCACGATCTTCCTCTACTCGTTGCTGTCGCTGCCCTTCATCGGGCAGCTGCCCACACTGGCTGACCGCAACCTCGGGATCGCCGCCAAGAGCACCAGCTACGGCTTTCTCTACGCCTCCTTCGGGATCGGCGCGCTGATCGGTGCCCTCTCGATCGGGACGGTCCTGGCCGGCCGGGCCCTCGACCGGGTCGTCCGCGTGGGACTCGTCGCCTTCGCCGTCTTCCTCGCCGCCTTCGCCCTGATCCGGTGGCCCCTGCCCGCCTACCCGGCGGTGCTCCTCGTCGGCGTCGCCTACTTCGCCGTCATCACGTCCCTGTCGACGGTGCTGCAGGAGCGGCTCGACGACTCGAACCGCGGTCGGGTGATGGCCCTGTGGGGCATGGGCTTCGGGGGCACGGTGCCCCTCGGCAACCTCATCGCCGGTCCCCTCATCGAGCGCACCAGCATCACGGCGGTCGTGCTCGGCGGGGCCGTGATCGCCGTGGCGCTCGCCTGGTTCGCCGACCTGCACGAGTCGGGTCTCGCCGAACCGCTCCCCGGCTGAGCGCTACTCCTCGAGCAGGAGCTCGGCCAGCCGCTCGAGCTCTGCGACCCGGCTGCCTTTCACGAGGACCGCATCACCCGGTCCCAGGGGCTCGAGGAGGTCCATCGCCTCCTCCACCGATGCCACCTGCTCGCCTCCATAGGCCGGTGCGTCCACGGCGATGAGGCGCACGCCGAGCCGGGCCGCCAGGGCGCCGATCTCGGCGTGGTGGGCATCGCTCGTGGGGCCCAGCTCCGCCATCACGCCGAGCACCGCGATGCGCCGCTCGGCCGGCAGGGCGACGAGCGACTCGAGCGCCGCCGCCACCGAGGTGGGGTTGGCGTTGTAGGCATCGTTCAGCACCAGCGCGCCGTCGGGGGCGGTGGCCAGCTCCATCCGCCACGGCGACAGCAGGGCCTCGGCCAGGCCGGCCGCGACGTCCTCGAGGGAGGCACCGCAGGTGAGCGCGGCGGCCGCCGCGGCCAGGGCGTTGTCGACCTGGTGGACCCCGCGCGAGGCCATGGCGACCGGCACGTCACCCCACGGCGAGCAGAGCCGGAAGCGAGCCCGCAGCTCGTGGTCCAGCTCCACCTCCTCGGCCCGGACCTCGCCGCTCGCCCCGAACGTGAGCACGGAGGCAGGGGTGACCGAGGCCATGGCAGCCACCCGCTCGTCTGACGCGTTGAGCACCGCGGTGCCCGTCGCCGGGAGGTCCCGGACGAGCTCGGACTTGGCCCGGGCCACGTCGTCGATGGTGCCGAACACCTCCGTGTGGACCGCCGCCACCCGCGTGACGACGCCGACCGTCGGCTCGGCGATGGCGCACAGCTCGGCGATGTGCCCGACGTCGCGGGCACCCATCTCCACGACGACCACCTCGGTGCCCTCCGGCGCGGCGAGGAGGGTGAGCGGCACCCCCATCTCGTTGTTGAAGGACCGCTGGCTGGCCGCCGTGCGGAACCGCTGGGCGAGCACCCCGGCCAAGAGGTCCTTGACCGAGGTCTTCCCAACCGACCCGGTGATGCCGACCACGGGCCCCGTCAGCCCCGCTCGCGCCAGGTGCCCGGTGTCCTGGAGCCCCCGGAGCGTGTCGGGCACGACGATCGCCGTGCTGTCGTGGGCGGCGACGATCTCACGGTCGCTGGCCAGGTAGGCGGCGGCCCCGGCGGCCAGCGCCGCCCCTACGTAGTCATGGCCGTCGCGTCCGGCCACGATGGGCACGAACAGGTGGCCGGCCCGCACGGCGCGCGAGTCGATGGTGGCCCCCTCCACGGTCACGTCCGGGCCGACGAGCTCTCCGCCGGTGACGGTGGCGATGTCCGAGGTGCGCAGTCGCATGCGCGCCGAGTCTCGCAGGCCGCTCTGCCCCCACTCGTACACTTCGCGGATGGCCCAACCTGATCGGATCCGCCTCGTCGTGCTCTTCGGGGGCCAGTCGGCCGAGCACGAGGTGTCGTGCGTGTCGGCCTTCCACGTGCTGCGGGCCGTCGACACCGAGCGGTACGAGGTCGAGGCCGTGGGCATCACCCGAGACGGAGACTGGGTGCGGGCCGACAGCGCGCTGGCCGCGCTGCAGGCGGGGGCCGGAACCCTCCCCCCATCCACCACCGGGGACCACCTCGAGGCGGTCGGCACCGCCGTCGAGCCGCTGCCCGCCGTCGTCCCCCGCTCCGGCGACGACCTCCCCGTCGTCGTCCTCCCCATCCTGCACGGCACCCGCGGCGAGGACGGCACGGTGCAGGGGATGCTCGAGCTGGCCGGCGTGCCCTTCGTCGGGTCCGGGGTGCTCGGCTCTGCGCTGTGCATGGACAAGCTGAAGGCGAAGGACGTGCTCGCCGCCCACGGCCTGCCCCAGGTCCCCTGGTTCGGGTTGCGCGACACCGACCTCGAGGGCGTGGCCGACCGAATCGAGGGCGCCGGGCTGCGCTACCCCGTGTTCGTGAAGCCGGCCAACCTGGGCTCCTCGGTCGGCGTCACCCGGGCCGACGACCCCGACGCGCTCGTGGCGGCCTGCGCCACGGCGGCGGTGTACGACGAGTGGATCGTCGTCGAGCAGGGCGTGACCGCCCGCGAGATCGAGGTCGGCGTCCTCGGGAACACCGACCCCAAGGCCTCGGTCCCCGGTGAGATCGTCCCCACCCACGACTTCTACGACTACGAGGACAAGTACCTCGACGGCACCGCCGAGGCGATGATCCCGGCCGACCTGCCCGACGGCGTGGCCGAGGACATCCGGCGCTTGGCCGTGGAGGCCTTCACCACGCTGCGCTGCGAGGGCATGGCCCGCGTCGACTTCTTCGACGTCGATGGCACCGGTGAGGTCTTCGTCAACGAGGTCAACACGATCCCGGGGTTCACCCCGATCTCGATGTACCCGAAGCTCTGGGCCGCCACCGGCCTGCCCTACGGCGAGCTCATCGACGAGCTCGTCCGCCTCGCCCTCGAGCGCCACGACCGCCGAGCCCGCCTGTCCACCAAGCGCTGAGCACCGGGCAGGGTTGGCACCGGCGCCCGGGGGGAAGGCAGGACGCCATGACCACCATCCTCGTCATCCTCCTCATCGTCCTCCTCCTCGGTGGGATCGGCTTCGGCTACCGCGGGCGCGCCTGATCGCCGACCAGAGCGGCTTCCAGCAGTGAGAGGAGCTCGTTCCGGCGCCGTACCAGCGACGCCAGGGTGGGCTCCTCACCAAACGCCCGCAGCACCTCCACCTCGGTCGCCATCCCGGTGACCATGGAGTAGACGGCCAGGAGCAGGAGCCGGGGGTCGTGCCGCCGCATGCGGCCCGCCACCATCTCGTCGTCCAGGAAGCCCGCCGCACTGGCCACGAGCGGTTCGAGGCGGTCCATCAAGCGGGTCGAGGCGGGCGGGCCGAGCCGGGTCACCTCGCGGAGGAAGCCCAGCATCGACGGGTGACGGGCGGCCAGGCGGAACATGGCCCGGACGATGGCCTCCACCCGCCCGAAGCCGTCCCCCGCCCCCTCCAACCCCCGCAGCAGGCGAACCGCCACCTCATCGGCGCAGCGGTCCACCACGGCCTCCAGCAGGATCTCCTTCGTGGGGTACCAGTAGAGGATCGTCTGCTTGCGGATGCCGAGGCCGCGGGCCAGGTCGTCGAGCGAGGTGGCCTCGTAGCCGCGGGTGCCGAACTCGCGCATCGCCGCGACGAGGATGCGGTCGGCGGTCCGCTGGGCGCGCTCACCGGTGGCCATCGCCGAGAGCGTACGGCCGGTTCTCTACCAATTGGTAGACGCCTTGCTACTGTCGACGGCGTGATCCCCGAGGCCCTGGAGGGCAAACGCATCGCGGTGACCGGGGGGACGGGCTTCCTCGGCACCGCCCTCATCGAACGGCTGCTGCGCTGCGTGCCCGGGTGCCAGCTCGTGCTCCTCATCCGGCCGGGCAAGCGCTCGTCGGTCGAGCAGCGGGCCAAGCGCGAGATCTTCTCGAACAACGCCTTCGACCGGCTCCGCGAGGAGCACGGCAAGGAGGGCTTCGCCGCCCTCGTGGCTGAGCGGGTCACCCCCGTCGCCGGCGACGTGGGCACGGACGGCCTGGCCCTCGACGACGCCGGCCGCGCCGTGCTGGCCGGTTGCGACATCGTCATCCACTCGGCTGCCACCGTCTCGTTCGACTCCCCGCTCGACAGCGCCGTCGAGGTCAACCTCCTCGGCCCCACCCGGATCGCCGGCACGCTCCAGGACCTCGAGGTCACACCTCACCTCGTGTCGGTGTCCACGTGCTACGTGGCCGGCCACCGACGGGGCCGCGCTCCGGAGATCCCCGTCCACGAGAGCCCCTTCTTCATCGACGTCGACTGGCGCCACGAGGTCGACGCCGCCCGCCGGGCCCGAGCCGACGCCGAGGCCGACAGCCGTCGCCCCGACGCGCTGGCGCGCTTCCGCAAGGAGGCCCGCACCGAGATCGGCGCCGCCGGCGTGCCGGCCCTGGCGGCCAAGACCGAGCAGCGCCGCGCCGCCTGGGTGAAGGACCAGATGGTGGAGGCCGGCCGCGCCCGGGCCGCCTCGCTGGGGTGGCCCGACGCCTACGCCTACACCAAGGCGCTGGGCGAGCGGGCCCTGCTCCAGAACCGCGGCGACGTGCCGGTGTCGATCGTGCGCCCGTCGATCATCGAGTCGTCGATCCACGAGCCGTTCCCGGGCTGGATCCGCGGCTTCCGCATGGCCGAGCCGGTCATCATCTCCTACGCCCGCGGCCTCCTGAAGGAGTTCCCTGGCGTCCCCGAGGGCACGATCGACGTCATCCCCGTCGACCTCGTGGTGGCCGCCATCATCGATGCCGCCGCCGGGCCGCCCCCGGCCGAGCCGGCCATCACCCAGGTGGCGTCCGGCTCGGTGAACCCGCTGCGCTACCGGCACCTCGTCGACATGGTGCGCGAGTTCTTCACCGAGCACCCGATCTACGACGCCGAGGGCCAGCCGATCATCGTGCCCGAGTGGTCCTTCCCGGGCCGGGGCCGCGTGCAGCGCCAGCTCGAGCGGGCCAAGTCCCTGATCGAGCGGGGGGAGTCCACCCTCCAGGCCCTGCCCCTGCGGGGCAAGCAGGCGGCCTGGGCGGCGACCCTGGAGAGCAAGCGGGAGGACGTCGAGCGGGCCCTCGCCTACGTCGAGCTCTACGGCGCCTACGCCGAGTGCGAGGCCATCTACGGCGTCGACCGCCTGCTCGAGCGCTGGCACCGGCTCGAGGCCGAGGACCAAGCCACCTTCTGCTTCGACCCCCGGGTCGTCGACTGGTCCTACTACGCGCCGAACATCCACCTCCCGTCCGTCGTGGAGCACGCCCGGGTGCGGACCACCCCGGGCGGGCGCACCGGCGAGAAGCGCGAGGACCGGCTCCGCCGCCAGGTGCTCGACCCGGGCCGCCAGTTCGCGGCGTTCGACCTCGAGAACACGCTGATCGCCTCCAACGTCGTCGCGTCCTACTCGTGGCTGGCCACCCGGCGGCTCCCCACGGAGGACCGCGTCCGGTATGTGCTGAAGACGCTCAAGGAGGCGCCCGCCCTGCTGGCCCTCGACAAGCGCGACCGCAGCGACTTCCTGCGCCACTTCTACCGTCGCTACGAAGGCGCCGACATCGCCCAGCTCGAGGCCGACTCCTTGGAGATGTTCAGCCACCTGATCCTGACGAAGTCGTTCCCGGCCGCCATCCGCCGGGTGCGGGAGCACCGCCGCCTCGGGCACCGCACGGTGCTGATCACCGGGGCCCTCGACCTCGCCATCGAGCCCCTGCGCCCGCTGTTCGACGACATCGTCGCCCCGTCCCTGGCCCGACGCGACGACGGCACCTACCGGGGCGAGCTCACCGACGTGCCGCCGACCGGCGAGGCCCGGGCCTCGGCCCTGTGGGACTGGGCGGAGGCCCACGGCTTCGACCCGGCCGAGGGCGTCGCCTACGCCGACTCGACGTCGGACCTGCCGATGCTCGAGGCCGTCGGTTTCCCGGTGGCTGTCAACCCCGAGACCCGCCTCGCCGCCCTGGCCCGCAAGCGGGGCTGGCTGGTCGAGCACTTCGACAAGGCGGCCGGCGCCTCCAGCCCCGTGCTGCCCATCGGCCCCGAGTGGGGCCGCCCCCGCCGCCGCCGCGTCGGCAAGGTCGACACCCTCGAGGCCCCCCGATGACCCCAGCAACCAACGTCTGTGGACCCCACCGCACGCCATTCGTGCGTGAGCGTCCAGAGACGTCGTCGCCGTCATGAAGGCGCTCGTCTTCTCACGGAAGCCGGCCAAGTTCGCGGCCGCCATGCTGGCCGGGCGGCTCTCGCCCGGAGCCGGCGCCAAGGTGGGGCCACTTTCGCTGCGCGACGTGGACCCGCCGGACCTGCCGGGCGCCGGCTGGGTGCGGGTGCGCCCGCGCCTGTCGGGGATCTGCGGGTCCGATCTCGCCACGATCGACGGCACCTCGTCCCGCTGGTTCGAGCCGATCGTGTCCTTCCCGTTCACCCCCGGCCACGAGGTCGTGGGCGAGCTCGACGACGGCCGCCGGGTGGTCGTCGTCCCCGTGCTCAGCTGCGTGCCCCGGGGGATCGACCCCGTGTGCGACGCCTGCGCCGACGGGCGCATCAACCACTGCCAGCGCATCGGCTTCGGCCAGCTCGAGCCGGGCCTCCAGTGCGGCTTCTGCGAGTCCACCGGGGGTGGCTGGTCCACCCTGATGGTGGCCCACGAGAGCCAGCTCGTCCCCGTCCCCGAGGCCGTGACCGACGAGGCGGCGGTGCTCATCGAACCGCTGGCCTGCGCGGTGCACGCAGCCTCGCTCGTCACCGAGCAGCGGGTGGCGGTCATCGGCGCCGGCACCCTGGGCCTGCTCACCATCGCGGCCCTCCGCTCGGCCCATCCCGACCTCGACATCACCGCCACGGCCAAGCACCCCCACCAGCGGACCCTGGCCGCCGAGCTCGGCGCCGACCGCGTGGTCGGACCCGGCGAGCTGGAGCGGGCGGTGCGCACCGCCACCGGCTCCATGCGCTACGACAACGGCCAGCTGGGCGGCGGCCTGCCCGGCGTCGTCGACTGCGTGGGTTCGGCGGAGAGCATCGCCCAGGCCCTGCGCATCGCAGCTCCCGGGGGCACCATCCACGCCGTCGGCATGCCCGGCGTGACGACCGTCGACCTCACCCCGCTGTGGCAGCGCGAGGTCGCCCTGCAGGGCGCCTACGCCTACCAGCGGGCCGACTTCGACACCGCCGTGGCGCTCGTCGAGCGGCTCGACGTGGGCCGCCTCGTGTCCGCCACGTACCCCCTGCGCCAGTACGAGGAGGCCGTCGCCCACGCCGCCCACGCGGGGGCGCGCGGCGCCGTGAAGATCGCCTTCGACCTCCGCTCCGAGAAGGAAAGGGACAGCATCTGATGCCCCGCCCCGGGTTCGTCCTCGAGGTCGACAAGTCGACCCCGCCCATCCTCTTCCACCACGGCGAGTCGTTCCGCTTGGAGAAGCTGCCCGCCGGCCGCAGCCGCGTCCTCTACCCGGGCGAGCCGCTCGAGCCGCTCGACGACGTCGATGCCGCCATCCGCCACGCGCTGGCCAACCCGCTGGGCGACAGCGAGCCGCTGCACGCCCTGCTCCGACCGGGCATGAAGCTGACCATCGCCTTCGACGACATCAGCCTCCCCCTGCCCCCGATGCGCCGCCCCGACGTGCGCCAGCGGGTCATCGAGGCCGTGCTCGACGTGGCCGCCGCCGCCGGCGTCGACGACGTCCACATCATCGCCGCCCTCGCCCTGCACCGCCGCATGACCGAGGCCGAGCTGCGCCACGCCGTGGGCGACCGCGTGTACGACGCCTTCGCCCCCCACGGCCTGCTCTACAACCACGACGCCGAGGATCTCGACAACCTCGAGTTCCTGGGCACCACCCGCCACGGCGAGGAGGTGGAGATCAACAAGCGGGCCGCCACCTCGGACCTCATCGTCTACGTGAACATCAACCTGGTGTCGATGGACGGCGGCTGGAAGTCCACCGCCACCGGCCTCTCGTCGTACCGGTCCCTCCGGCACCACCACAACGTGAAGACGATGCAGCACAGCCGCAGCTTCATGGACCGCCACAAGAGCGAGCTGCACTCCAGCAACTGGCGGATGGGCGAGGTGCTGAAGAACGCCGGCGTGAAGGTCTTCCAGATCGAGACCACCCTCAACAACGACACCTTCGGCACGTCGGGCCCGATGACGGTGCTGCAGAAGCGGGAGTGGGAGTGGACCGCGAAGGACCGCGCCACGTTCATCGCCATGAAGGCCGGCCTCGACCGGATGCCGATCAAGGCCCGTCGCAGGATCTTCAACGGCTGGCTGGCCCCCTACGGCGTCACATCGGTCCAGGCCGGTGAGGTGGAGGCCGTCCACGAGGTCACCACGGAGAACGTCTTCAAGCAGCAGCTCGTCCCCATCGAGGGCCAGACCGACATCCTCACGATGGGCCTCCCCTACATCTGCCCCTACAACGTGAACTCGGTGATGAACCCGATCCTCGTGATGTGCCTGGGGCTCGGCTACTTCTTCAACATGTACCGGGGGCAGCCCCTCGTCCGCGAGGGCGGTGTGGTGATCCTCAGCCACCCCACGCCGTGGGAGTTCAACCCGGTGCACCACCCCAGCTACATCGACTTCTTCGAGCAGTGCCTGGCCGACACCACCGACCCGCTCGAGCTCGAGGCCCGGTACGAGAAGCAGTTCGCCGAGGACGAGTGGTACCGCCACCTCTACCGCACGAGCTACGCCTACCACGGCGTCCACCCGTTCTACATGTGGTACTGGGGCACGCACGGCATGCAGCACGTCGGCAAGGTGATCATCGTGGGCGGGGAGCCCCGCTCGGTCCGGCGCCTCGGCTTCACACCGGCGTCTACCCTGCAGGACGCCCTGGAGATGGCCAGCGACGTCGTCGGGCGCGACGCGACCATCACCCACCTCCACAACCCGCCGCTCGTCATGGCGGACGTCACGTGAGCACCGCCCCCCGACGGCGGCTGCGGACGCCTCGACGCGGCATCCGGCCATGAGCGTCCACCGCAGCGGGTTGCGGTGGGCCCGGAAGGCCGCGCAGCTGCCGTTTCCGTTCTCGGCCCCGACCACGCCCGGCGGGGTCGAGCCGTTGCCGCCCACCAAGAAGCTGGGCGCGGACTACGACACCGACTGGGCCCGGCGGTTCCCCGCCCGGCTGGCCCGGCTGGCCCTCCTCGAGGGCGTCATGCGCCCGACGGTGGCCGCCCTCGGCGCCCCCGAGCGAGACGGCATCGACCGCCTCACCGGGCTCACCGACGGCCCGGTGATCTTCGCCGGGAACCACCACAGCCACCTCGACACCCCGGTGGTGCTGACCTCGATCCCCGAACCGTGGCGCCACAAGGTCTTCGTGGGGGCGGCCGCCGACTACTTCTTCCGGAACCGCGCCACCTCGGCGGCAAGCGCCCTCGTCATCGGGGCCATCCCCATCGAGCGCTCGACCGTCACCCGCCGCTCCGCCGACCAGGCGGCCACGCTGATCGACCGCGGCTGGTCGATGCTCATCTTCCCCGAGGGCGGTCGGTCCCCCGACGGCTGGGGGCAGCCCTTCCGGGGCGGCGCCGCCTACCTGGCCAACCGCTGCGGGGTGCCCGTCGTGCCGCTGCACATCCAGGGCACGGACAAGATCCTGCGCAAGGGCAAGAAGCTGCCCCACCCGGCCAACGTGCGGGTCACCTACGGCACCCCGCTGCGCCCGGAGGCGGGCGAGAGCACGTCGCGCTTCGCCGAGCGCATCGAGCGGGCCGTGGCCGAGCTGGCCGACGAAGCGACCACCGACTGGTGGCAGGCCCGGCAGCGAGCGGCGGCGGGCACCACCCCGTCGCTGTCCGGCCCGGACGCCCCGGCGTGGCGGCGAGCGTGGGCGCTGGGCGACCGCAGCCGCAAGCGCCGCCGCCAGGCCCGCCCCTGGCCCAAGCTCTAAACGCTCACCGATCGATCCCCCGCCCCGACGCGCTCCGCGCCGCATGCTCGGTGCCGACGCTGGCGGGCCGGTGGGGCAGCCAGACGTGGACGGCGAGGCCACCGTCGATGCCGTCGTCGAGCCAGATGCGACCTCCGTGGTGCTCGACCACGCGGGCGCAGGTGGCCAGACCGATGCCGGAGCCCGGGAAGGTGTCGTCGGGGTTGAGCCGCTTGAAGACGCCGAACACCTCGTCGCGCCGGTCGGGGGCGATGCCGATCCCGTTGTCGATCACCGTGATCGTCGTGCCCTCGTCGTCGGTCTGGGCGCCGACCCACAGAAGGGGCTGGTCCCCCACCCGGGCGAACTTCACCGCGTTGCCGACGAGGTTCTGAAGCAGCTGGCCGAGGAGCCCCCGGTGACCGGTGACGAGGGGCAACGGGGACCGCTCCACGCGGATCCCCCCGGCGGACAGGGCCGGCCCCAGGTCGCTCAGCACCTCGGTGAGGATGGCGTCGAGGTCGACCTCCCCCGGGGCCCCGGCCGTCTGCCCGACGGCCGCGAAGGTCAGCAGGTCCTCGATCAGCTGGCGCATCCGGGCGGCGCCCCGGCGGGCGATGTCGATGAGGTCCGGCCCGGGGCCGGACACCGTGGGCGCGGCCGCCAGGGCCATCTCGATCCGGACGAGCGGCGCCTTGAGGTCGTGGGCGGCGGCGTAGGCGAAGCGCTCGAGCTCCTCGTTGGAGCGCTCCAGCGCGTGGTTGCGGAGCTCGAGCTCCCGACGGGCGTCTTCCAGCGCGATGGCGTCGTCGCTGGACGCCAGCGCCGACAGGAAGCACTCCCCGACCACCCGCAGCAACGACACGGCGTCCTCGCTCAGCGGGACGGTTCGGCGGACGGCCACGAAGGTCAGGAACCCCGAGAACCGGCGGTGGACCGGCAACGGGATGTGGAGGACCGATCGGGCGCCGTCCTCGATCAGCGCGTCGACGACCGTGGGCGCCTCGTCGCGCAGCTCCTCGACGTCCTGCAGCCGCAGCACCCTCCCACTGCGCAGGACCGCCCGCCACCAGGCCCGCACCTCGGGATCCGGGTCGGGCCGCGGGCGCCGCTGGGGGACCTCGGGGTCGTACCACTCGAGGTACGTGACCTCGTCGGGGGCCCGGCTCGCGCGGAGGAAGTGGGCCCGGTCGACCCCGAGGGAGCGGCCGAGGGGGGCGAGCGCCGCCTCGATGGCGCCCGGGACCTCCGCCGGTTCGACGCCGATGAGGCCCGAGGCGATCGACGCCACCACCTCCTCGAGGGCCAGCTGGGTCCGCAGCGCATGCTCGAGCGCCTTGCGCTCGTGGATGTCGACGACGGTCAGGTAGGTGCGCCCGGTCGTGACATCGCCCACGGCGCCGCCCTGGACCCACTGGTTGCCGCCGTCGCGCCGGCGCATCCGGACCTCGGCCCCTCGGGCCGAGTCGCCGCGCAGGACCCGCTCGTGGCCCTCGGCCACCATCTGGCGGTCGTCGGGGTGGACGAGGTCCAGGAAGCGCTGCTGGGCCAGCTCGGCCCGCGACCAGCCGAGCAGCCCCTCCCAGGAGCGACTCAGCGCGATCGGCCTCGTCTCGTGGTCCAGGACGGCCAGGAGATCGATGGAGCTCTCCAGCAAGTGGGCCAGCACGCCCGACCACTCGTCGGGCGACAGGCCAGCGCCGGGC
Source organism: Acidimicrobiales bacterium (assembly GCA_036275535.1). Lineage (GTDB taxonomy): Bacteria > Actinomycetota > Acidimicrobiia > Acidimicrobiales > VFJN01 > VFJN01. The sequence continues at coordinate 31,968 of DASUDP010000041.1, forward strand.
GCGGCGCTGTCCTCCTGCACGCCCCTGTCGCCCTGGGAACCCACCATGGCAAGCGTAGACGTGGCTCGGGCACCGATCGCGGCTACTCGACGAGGCGCAGCCCGGTCACCGTCATGCTCGGCTCGACCACCGGGAGGTCGACGACGAACTCGGTCCGGTGGGCGGGGAACACGTGCTCGGAGAGGAGCACGGCCTGCCCCTCGGGCGTGGAGGTGACGCGTTCCACCCGCAGGACCGGGGAGCCCGGCGGGACATCGAGGAGGCGAGCCTCGGCGCCGGACACGACGGCCGCGCCGATCGTCTGCACGGCGCCGCCGAGGGGCACGTCGAGCAGCTCGTAGAACGGCGAGCGTTCGACGTCGGCCCGGGACAGCCGCGCCCCGAGGTCCTCCGGGCACCACACGGTGACGAGCGCGAAGGGCTCGTCGTCGGCCAGGTTGAGGCGGCGCACCTCGAGCACGGTGTCCACGCCGAGCACGGTGCGGGCCCGCGGCGGCGCAGGGACGAACCCGAAGGCCAGGATCCGTCGCTCGGAGCGGGCGCCCGAGGCCTCCAGCTGGGCCTCGATCGTGCCCAGCCGGGCCAGCGTCTGGCGGAGCGGGTCGCTGGCCACGAACCACCCGAAGCCCTGGCGGGCGTCGACGAGCCCCTCCTCGCGCAGCAGCTCCAGGGCCTTGCGGATCGTCACCCGGCTCGCCGCGTAGGATGCCGAGAGCTCGGATTCGCTGGGGAGCAGCCGGCCGGCCGTGAACTCGCCCGCCTCCAGCCGGCGCCGCAGGTCGTCCCGGATGGCCCGGTAGCGGATCTCCCTCACTTGTCCTATACTTGTATCAAGCCGCCCCGAGCGCAAGCCGTCCCCGACGCCGTCCGACAGAGGTCCTCCCATGAGCAGCCCGGTCTCCGCCACCACCCCCATCGAGCTCGTCGAGGCGGTCTATGCCCGACTGGCCGAGCGGAGCGCTCTCGGGCGCGAGCGGCTGGGCCGCGGCCTGACACTGGCCGAGAAGATCCTGGTGAACCACCTCCGCGGGACCGACCAGGACATCGACCGGGGGCGCACCTACAACGACTTCGACCCCGATCGGGTCGCCATGCAGGATGCCACCGCCCAGATGGCCCTCCTGCAGTTCATGACGGCCGGCCTCCCCGAGGTGGCCGTGCCGTCCACCGTCCACTGCGACCACCTCATCCTGGCCAAGGAGGGGGCGGCCCTCGACCTGAAGTTCGCCCTCGATACCAACAGCGAGGTCTACGAGTTCCTCCGCACGGTGTCGGCCAAGTACGGCATCGGCTTCTGGAGGCCCGGGTCGGGGATCATCCACCAGGTCGTCCTCGAGAACTACGCCTTCCCCGGCGGGATGATGATCGGCACCGACAGCCACACCCCCAACGCCGGCGGGCTCGGCATGGTGGCCATCGGCGTGGGCGGGGCCGACGCCGTCGACGTCATGACCGGGTTCCCCTTCAACGTGCGCTGGCCGAAGCTGATCGGCGTCCACCTCACCGGCACCCTCTCGGGTTGGTCGAGCCCCAAGGACATCATCCTGAAGGTGGCCGAGGTGCTCACCGTCAAGGGCGGCACGGGGGCTATCGTCGAGTACTTCGGCCCGGGCGCGGACTCGATCACCGCCACCGGCAAGGCCACCGTCTGCAACATGGGGGCCGAGATCGGCGCCACGACGTCAGTCTTCCAGTACGACGACAACATGGCCGCCTACCTCCGAGCCACGGGGCGCGCCGCCATCGCCGACGCCGCCGACGCCGTCCGCGCCGACCTCCGGGCCGACGACGAGGTCCTGGCCGACCCGAGCGCCTACTTCGACCAGGTCATCGAGATCGACCTCGACCAGCTCGGGCCCATGATCAACGGGCCCCACTCCCCCGACCGGGCCCACCAGCTGGCCGAGGTGGGCGACGCCGCCCGCGCCGAGGGCTGGCCCCTCGAGATCTCCTCGGCCCTCATCGGCTCCTGCACGAACAGCTCCTACGAGGACATCACCCGGGCAGCGTCGATCGCCCGGCAGGCGTCGGCCAAGGGGCTCCGGGCGAAGACGCAGCTCATGATCACGCCCGGCTCCGAGCAGACCCGCGCCACGATCGAGCGCGACGGGCTCCTGGCCGACCTCGAGGCCATCGGCGGCACGGTCCTGGCCAACGCCTGCGGCCCCTGCATCGGCCAGTGGGACCGCACCGACCTCGACACCTCGAAGCTGAACACGATCGTGAACAGCTACAACCGCAACTTCCCGAAGCGCAACGACGGCAACGCCAACACCCTCAGCTTCGTGACGAGCCCCGACACGGTCATCGCGCTGGCCCTGGCCGGCACCCTCGACTTCGATCCCCGCACCGACACCCTGACCAACGACGCTGGCGAGGAGGTGCGGCTCGACCCGCCCGTCGGCGTCGCCCTGCCCGAGGGCGGCTTCGACCCGGGCGAGGACACCTTCCAGGCCCCGCCCGCCGACCGCAGCGGCGTGGAGGTCGTGGTCGACCCGTCCAGCGACCGCCTCCAGCTGCTCGACGCCTTCGAGCCGTGGAACGGGCAGGACTACGCGCAGCTGCCGATCCTGCTGAAGGCGCAGGGCAAGTGCACGACGGACCACATCTCGGCGGCAGGCCCCTGGCTCAAGTACCGCGGCCACCTCGAGAACATCTCCGGCAACCTCTACCTCGGCGCCATCAACGCCTACACCGGTGAGGCCGGCACCGGGAAGGACCCGCTCGACGGCGAGACCCGCCCCTTCCCGGAGATCGCCAAGCGCCTCCACGAGGCCGGTCAGGGCTGGGTGGCCATCGGCGACGAGAACATGGGAGAGGGCAGCTCCCGCGAGCACGCCGCCATGGAGCCCCGCTTCCGCAACGGCAAGGTCATCCTGGCCCGCAGCTTCGCCCGCATCCACGAGACGAACCTCAAGAAGCAGGGGCTCCTGCCGCTCACGTTCGCCGACCCGGCGACCTACGACCAGATCGGCGAGGACGACCGCATCAGCGTCCACGGGCTGGCCGACCTCGCGCCGGAGACCCCGGTGCGGGCCACGATCCACAAGCCCGACGGCACCACGATCGACTTCCTGGCCAACCACACGTTCAGCCCTGAGCAGATCGAGTGGTTCCGGGCCGGCGGAGCCCTCAACATCATCCGCCAGAAGCAAGCCGGCTGACCGGATCCGGTCCAGTCGAGGCTTCTGCGCCCCTCAGAACTGGTCGTTCGGCCCTAGGTGGCGTCACTCCGTGGCGATACCGTCACGCCCCGGAGGGACGAGCGAGTGGGCGAGGCAACGGACGCCGGGGCAACCGACCCGGCTGGGCGGCTGGACAGCAGTGAGCTCCTGCGCGTCCTGGACACGGCGGTCAACCCCTTCTGCGTGACAAACCTCGTCGGCGAGGTGCTCTGGGCCAGCGGCGCCATCGAGGAGCTCCTGGGGCTGTCCCCTGCCGAGCTGGTCGGCCGCTCGCTGCTCGAGCTGGTGGCCCCGGCCTCCCTCCCGACGGCACTCGAGTCGCTGGCCGCCGGCAACGACTACATCCACTCGCGCCCCGACGGCCCCACCGGTTGGGAGGGGGCCGGGCCGATCGTCGAGCTGATCCGGGCCGACGGCTCGACCTTGCACTGCGCGGTGGCGGTGGCCACGCCCGTGCGGACCGGGCTGTCGGGCTTCGTGATGCAGCTGCGCCGGGCGGAAGCCGTCACGGCCCTCGAGGACGCCCTCGCCGCGATGAGCCGAGGCGACGACATCGCGTCGATCCTGCGCCACGTCATCGCCCTGCTGGCCGGCGAGCTCCCCGACGTCGACGTGGCCGTCGCCCACCGCTGCACCCCCGACGACCAGGTCCAGGTGGTCGGCTCACCGGCCGGGCTCGAGGAGGCGTTCTGGCCCGGCGTGCTGGCCGGCACGCCCTGGCAGGCCGTCGCCGAGGATCCCGGCCTCATCGTCGACCACACCACCGACGACCTCCCCGAGCCGTTGCGGACCACCGCCCTCGGCGCCGGCTACCGGTGGCGGACGGCGACGGGGGTCACGGCGACCGGCCCGGGCCAGCACCGCGCCTACGTCGCCGTGTGGAGCCGCCACGCCTACGAGAGCCACGTGTTCAGCCACCAGCGCATCCGACGGGCGGCCGGCCACGTCGGCCTCGTCGTGCAGTGGGAGGAGGGACGGCGGGCCCTCGAGTGGGCCGTCACCCACGACGGCCTCACCGGCCTGGCCAACCGCTCCGCCTTCATCGGCCAGCTCGACGAGCAGCGCGACCAGGGGCTCACCGCGGTCCTCTACCTCGACCTCGACGACTTCAAGCCGATCAACGACGACCACGGCCACGCCCTGGGGGACCGCGTCCTGGCCGAGGTGGCCACCCGCCTGCGGCACGCCGTGCGCCCGACCGACGTCGTGGCCCGGCTGGGCGGCGACGAGTTTGCCGTGCTCTGCCCCGACATCGGCGACCTGGCCGCCGCGGGCGCGCTGGCCGAGCGCCTGATGGCGGCCGTGGGCGATCCGATCACCGTCGACGGCGTGGCGGTCCGCGTCGGCTTGAGCGTCGGCATCGCGGAGCTCGTGGCCGGCGAGGACGCCGACGGGGTGCTGGCCCGGGCCGACGAGGCCCTCCGTCACGCCAAGACCCAGGGCAAGCGGGGGTGGGTGGCGCGCTGAGCGGCGCGCCCCGCGACCCCTCAGTCGGTGCCCGGGCGGCGAGACCGCTCGTCGGTGCGCCCCTCGGCCCGCCCGCCCGGGAAGGTCCGGGCCAGCTCCTCGGGGGTGGGGGTACGCCGACGCCGAGCCTCGGGGGGCAGCAGCTTCGTGATGGCGGTCATGATCCGCTTCGTGTCGGCGTCGGGTGAGCGGCCCTTCAGTCCCGCGACCGGCTCCCCCACCTGGACGGTGACCGTCGGCGGGTGGGCGATGGCCAGCACGTCGGGCAGGCGCGCGCTGCGGGGCCACACGCGCTCGGTCCCCCAGAGGCCCACGGGGATCACCGGCGCGCCGGTCAGGGCGGCGAGGCGGGCGGCCCCCCAGCGACCCTTCAGCACCGGGTCGAAGAAGGCCTCCCCGCGTGGGATCGTCCCTTGGGGCATCAGGGCCACCACCTCACCCATCTCCAGCGCCGCTGCCGCCGCCGCCAGCGGCTCGTCGGACCCGGAACCTCGCTCCACGCGGATCCCGCCCATCGCCTTGAGGATCGGGCCGATGAGTGGCGCGTCGAACACCTCCTTCTTGCCCAGGAACCGCACCGGCCGGCCCCGCTGGGCGAAGAGCATCCCGAGCGCCAACGGGTCGAAGTAGCTGCGGTGGTTGGCGACGACGATGGCCGGCCCCTCGGCCGGGAGGCGCTCGGCACCGCTGATCTCGAAGCGGGCGAAGGGCACCCGGGCCAGGCGGCCCAGAGCGAGGAGCGCCTGCTGCGGCTCGATGCCCACCACCGGCAGCTTGGGCACGCCGGCGGGCACGTCGAGGTGCACGACCGGCCACCGGCGCAGCAGGGCCACGCCGAGGAGGCGGGGATCGGGGTTCACCACCACCGGGTGCGCCACCGCCCCGAGCATCGGAAGGTCGTAGAAGCTGTCCGAGTACGCCCAGCTCCGGGAGACGTCGACGCCGTTGGACGCCGCCCACGCCTCGATGGCCCGGAGCTTGCCGGCCCCCCAGACGAACTCGCCGTCGAGCGTCCCGTCGTAGCGGCCGTCGGTCTCGGCGTAGCGCGTGGCCACGACGTCGTCGAAGCCGAGGGCGTCGGCCAGGGGCTTCACCAGGTCGTACGGCGTCGTCGTGGCCAGCACCATGGGGCGCCCGGAGCTGCGGTGATCGTCGAAGATCGGGCGGGCGAAGGGCTGGATCGTCGGCGCCAGCGCCTCGGCCGCCAGCTCGCCCGCCTCCTGGACCTGGGCTCGCACCCAACCCGTGGCGAAGCGCACCGCCCGGCGGGTCACCTCCATGCTGGGCCGGTTCTCACCGAACATGTCGTAGAGCCGGTAGATGACCTGCTCGCCGGGCAGGCGCCGGCTGGTGACCCCGGCGGTGGCCAGGGCCTCGCTGATGACCGGCCCCGAGGCCCCGCGCAGCAACGTCCGATCCAGGTCGAAGAACGCTGCGCTGCGAGCCATGGGGCGAACGTAGTGGCAAAACGGCGGAAACGCCGACCCGGGGGGAGGATCGGCGTTCCGCTTCTCGCGGCGGGCTCGGAGGGGGGATCCGGCCTCTGCTCGCTAGGTGAGGTCACCCCTGGGGGGAGGGGTGCTTCCTCTTGTGAGCACAACGATACGGAGGAGCAAGCAATGCGTCAAACAGTTGTTTCCGATAGGTGCCATCATGTTGAGCGATGGACATCCGCCAGCTCACCGCCCTGGTCGCCGCCGCCGAGGGCGGCAGCTTCTCCGCTGCCGCCCGCGCCCTGCACACCGTGCAGTCGAACGTGTCGACCCACATCGCCCGGCTCGAGCGCGAGCTCGGGGCCACCCTCATCGACCGAGCCAGCGGGCGCCTCACCGAGGAGGGGCAGATCGTCGTGGACCGAGCTCGCCGCATCCAGGTCGAGCTGGCCGCCATCGTGGCCGACGTCGCGTCGGTCCGCGATCAGATCACCGGCCACGTCCGCCTCGGCTGCATCGGCACCGTCGGCCGCTGGCTCGTCCCCCTCGTGTTCCCCCGCCTGGCCGCCGACCACCCCCTCGTCGACCTCGTCGTGGTCGACGCCACCACGAGCTCGCTCGTGCCCCAGCTGCTGAGCGACAACCTCGACCTCGCCATCGTCAACCTCCCGCTCAACGACCCCGAACTCGTGACCGAGCCGGTGTTCGAGGAGGACCACCTCATCGTCGCTCCCGAGGGGCACCCGTTGGCCCAGCGGACCTCTGTCCGGCTCGAGGAGCTGGGCGACTACGAGCTCCTGCTCGAACCGGTCGGCACCTCCTTCCGGGACGAGCTCGACGCGGCCGCGGCGGCCGTTGGGGTCACGCTGCGGCCCCAAGCCGAGGTGGACGGCCTCCGCCTGATCGCCACGCTCGCCTTCCAGGGCTTCGGCGCCGCCCTCGTCCCGGTCACGGCGGCCCCGCCCTCCTTCGCCAGCCCCTTTGCCATCACCCGGGTCCCCGTCGAGGGCCTGGCCCGGCGCACGGTCGGCATCGCCACCCGGCGCCGGGGGCTGCCGTCCGCCCCGACGAGGGCGGTGCGGGAGGTGGTATCCGAGGTCGTGGCGGACGGCACCCTGACCCTCGAGGGCATTCACCCGCTCACCCCACCCGGGCCGGGCTGAGCGACCCCCACGGTGACCCCGCGGCAACTACCGTCGAAGCCGTAACGATCACCCCGGAGCGGTGGTCGCACCCGCCCCATGCCCCCCACCTCGCCGCTGCTGCCCATCGCCGCCGACCACCCCGGATCCCTCTCGGCCGAGCTCACGACGATCGCCGGACGGGAGGTGGTGCTCGTCGGGATCGCCGGCGGGGAGCGCCGAGGCGCCCTCACCGAGGCCGACGGCCACACGTTCGCGGCGGCTGCTCTCCACGCCCTCGACGCCGGCCTCCCCCTCCTCGGGGTGATGGCGTCGAGCGGGGCGGACGTCCACGACGGCGTCGCCGCCCTGCACGGCTGGGGACGGGCCGCCGCCGCCCTAGCCCGGTGCTCGGGCCGCGTCCCCGTGCTGCTGGCTGCCACCGGTCCCGTCCTCTCCGGCCCCGCCCTCCTCCTGGGCCTCGCCGACCAGGTGGTGATGACCGAGGACGCCTACGCCTTCGTCAGCGGCCCCCGCATGGTCGAGACCTACACCGGGGAGCGGCTCGAGGCCGCCGAACTGGGCGGCGCCGGGGTCCACGCCGCCGGCACGGGCGTGGCCACGCTGGTCGTGCCCGACCACGACACCGCCCTCGACGCGCTGAGCGACCTGCTGGCCTACCTGCCCTCGGCCGTCGACGAGGAGCCGCCGAGGTGGTGGACCGACGACCCTGTCGATCGAGCCACCCCCGAGGCCGGCGAGTGCATCCCCGCCTCCCCGACCGGCGGCTACGACGTGCGCGACGTGGCGGCCGCCATCGTCGACCACGGCGAGCTCCTCGAGCTGCGGGCCCGCTGGGCCCCCAACCTCGTAACGGCCCTGGCCACCATCGGCGGGCGGCCCGTCGGGATCGTGGCCAACCAGCCCGTCTCGATCGCCGGCACGCTCGACATCCCCGCCTCGCAGAAGGGGGCCCGCTTCGTCGCCTTCTGCGACGCCTTCGGGATCCCCCTCCTCACGCTCATCGACACGCCCGGCTTCTACCCGGGGAAGGACCTCGAGTGGCGGGGAATGATCCGCTACGGGGGCCAGCTCGCCTTCGCCTACGCCCGGGCCACCGTCCCCCGCGTGGCGGTCGTGCTCCGCAAGGCCTATGGCGGGGCTTACATCGTGATGGACTGCCGCACGATGGGCAGCGACCTCTACCTGGCCTGGCCGTCGGCGGAGATCGCCGTCATGGGCGCCAAGGGGGCCGTCGAGATCCTGCACCGCCGGGAGTCGCCCGAGCGACGGGCCGAGCTCGAGGCCGACTACGACCGCCGCTTCCTCAACCCCTACGTGGCCGCCGACCGCGGCAGCGTCGACATGGTGATCCACCCGGCCGACACCCGCCGGGAGGTGGCCGCCGCCTTCGAGCTCCTGTCGACCAAGCAGGAGCGCCTGGTCCGCCGGAAGCACGACAACACCCCGTTATAGGGCGCGCTCCGAAGAAGTACACGTCCTTGACCAGCGCTTTCGCGTCCGGGGCCTGACCCGCCCCGGCGACTGGTCAAGGGCGGTCGGCGGGCCCGGTAGTCTCGAAGGACGTGGCAGAGAGCATCACGATCACCGACAACCGCACCGGCGAGTCCATCGAGGTACCGATCGTCAACGGGGGTGTCGATGCGGCGGCCTGGCGCAAGCTGCTCCCGGGCACCTGGTTCTACGACCCGGCGCTGATGACGACGGCCGCCACCTCGAGCGCGATCACCGAGCTCGACGGCGAGAACGGCATCCTCCGCTACCGCGGGTACCCCATCGAGCAGCTGGCCGAGCAGTCGACCTACCTCGAGGTGGCCTACCTGCTCATCCACGGCGAGCTGCCGACGGCCGAGCAGTTCGAGCCGTGGAAGCACGACATCACGTACCACACGTTCATCCACGAGAACATGCGCAAGCGATTCCTCGAGGGCTTCCACCACGACGCTCACCCGATGGGAATGCTCGTGTCGGCCCTGGCCGCCCTGTCGACCTTCTACCCCGAAGCGGGCGAGATCCACGACCCCGAGAACCGCTACAAGCAGATCGTCCGGCTCATCGCCAAGATGCCCACGCTGGCCGCCGCCTGCCACCGGTTCAGCGTCGGCATGCCGTTCGTCTACCCGGACAACTCGCTCAGCTTCACCGAGAACTTCCTGTCGATGCTCTGGAAGGTGGCCGAGCCCCGCTACGACGCCAACCCGGCGCTGGCCCGAGCCCTCGACGTGCTGTTCATCCTCCACGCCGACCACGAGCAGAACTGCGGCACGACGGCGATGCGCACCATCGGTTCGGCCCACGCCGACCCCTTCGTCAGCACCGCCGGCGCCGCCGCCGCCCTCTACGGCCCTCGCCATGGCGGCGCCAACGAGGCCGTCATCCACATGCTGACGAGCATCGGCTCCGTCGATGCGGTCCCCGCCTTCATCGACGCCGTGAAGCGGGGCGAGACGCTGCTGCAGGGCTTCGGCCACCGCGTGTACAAGAGCTACGACCCCCGGGCGAAGATCATCAAGCAGACCGCCGACGAGGTCTTCGCCATCACGGGCAAGAACCCGCTGCTCGACATCGCGCTGAAGCTCGAGGAGGTGGCGCTCTCCGACGAGTACTTCACCTCCCGCAAGCTCTACCCCAACGTCGACTTCTACTCGGGCCTCATCTACCAGGCCATGGGCTTCCCCACGGCCATGTTCACGGTGCTCTTCGCCATCCCCCGCACGGCCGGCTGGCTGGCCCACTGGGTGGAGCTGCTCGAGCAGGACCAGAAGATCGTCCGCCCCCGCCAGCTCTACACCGGCGTCGACAAGCGCGACTACGTCGCCATTGACCACCGCGGCTGACGCCAGCACCCGGTCCGGGAGGCGCTGATGCGGGCCGTCACGATCGTCGACGGGGCTCTCGAGTGGCGCGCCCACCCCGACCCTGAACCCGGCACCGGTGAGGTGCTCGTGCGGGTGCGGGCCGCCGGGCTGAACGGCGCCGACCGCCTCCAGGTGGCGGGGCTCTACCCGGCCCCTCCCGGCTCGCCGCCCGACATCCCCGGACTCGAGCTGGCCGGCGAGGTGCAGGCCCTCGGCCCGGGTGCGACGCGGGTCGCCGTCGGCGACCGGGTCATGGCCGTCGTGGGCGGGGGTGGGCAGGCCGAGCTGGCCGTGGTGCACGAGCGCCACCTCCTGCCGGTGCCCGACGGGGTGCCCTGGGAGGCGGCCGGCGGCTTCCCCGAGGCCTTCACCACGGCCCACGACGCCCTGTTCACCCAGGCCGAGCTGCAGCTGGGCGAACGGGTCTGCATCCACGGCGCCGCCGGCGGGGTCGGCGTGACCGCCGTGCAGCTGGCCGCCGCCGCCGGTGCCCACGTCACCGCCACCGTGCGCGACGAGGGCCGCCGGGCGCAGGTCGCCGCGCTCGGGGCGCACGAGGTCATCGCCCCGGACGACCTCGACCGCGCCGGGCCCTTCGACGTGGTGCTGGAGCTGATCGGCGCACCCAACCTCCCGGGCGACCTCCGGGCCCTGGCCACGGGCGGCCGCATCGCCGTGATCGGCGTCGGGGCGGGGGCCAAGGCCGAGGTCAACCTGCTCGAGCTGATGGGCAAGCGGGCCCGCATCCACGGGTCGACCCTGCGAGCCCGCTCGCTCGAGGACAAGGCCGATGCCGCCCGGCGCGTCGAGCGCCACGTCCTCCCACTGCTGGCCGCGGGGCGTGTGTCGGTGCCCGTACAGGCCACGCACCCCATGGCCGACGCCCCCGCCGCCTACGCCGCCTTCGCCGCCGGGGGCAAGCTCGGCAAGCTCGTCCTCACCTCTGATACTTGATTGTGGGCGGGCGCCGGGCGTTGGCTAGGTTCCGCCTCGATGGACTTCGACCTCTCGCCTGAGCTGCTGGCCCTGCGCGAGGAGGCGCTCGAGGTGGGGCGGGCGGCTGCGGCGCGCCAGGAGCGCACCGAGGACACCTGGCTGGTGGTGCCCGACCGCGAGTTCTCGCTCGAGCTGGCTCGGCGAGGCTGGATCGGCATGACCTGGCCCACCGAGGTCGGTGGCGGCGGGCGCAGCGCGATCGAGCGGTTCGTCGTCTACGAGGCCCTGCTCAGCACCGGCGCGCCGCTGGCCTCCTCCTGGTTCGCCGACCGGCAGATGGGGCCCAGCCTCCTCCAGTTCGGCACGCCCGAGCAGCAGGAGCGCTACCTCCCGCAGATCCTCGACGGCACGTCGGCGTGGAGCATCGGCATGTCGGAGCCCGACGCCGGTTCCGATGTCGCGTCGATCCGTACTCGGGCCGTGCGCGACGGCGACCACTTCGTGGTCAACGGGCAGAAGATCTGGAACTCCGGGGCCGCCCACGCGGACCTCATCTACCTCGTCTGCCGCACCGATCCCGACGCCAAGCCACACCTCGGCATGTCCGAGCTCATCGTGGACATGCACTCCCCCGGGATCTCGGTGGTCCCGATCAAGGACATGACCACGAGCGAGCACTTCTGCGAGGTGTGGTTCGAGGACGTGCGGGTCCCGGCCGAGAACCTCGTCGGCCAGCTCAACGGGAGCTTCGGGCAGCTCATGAAGCAGCTCGAGCACGAGCGCGGCGGGGCCGACCGGCTCCTGTCCAACCGGCGGCTCTACAAGGACTGCCTCGCCGTGGCCGACACGTCCGACCCGCTGGTCCGCCAGGAGATCGCCGCCATCGAGACGGGCTACCGCATCGGGCGCCTGCTCGTGCTGCGGGAGGTCCTGGGGCAGGCCCCCAAGCAGTTCTCGGCAGCCACGAAGACGTTCTGCACCGAGCTGGAGCAGCGCATCGCCACGTTCTGCGCCGGCACCCTCGGCGCCTACGCGCTGATCGCCGAGCCCGGCCTCTCCGCCCGCGTCGCCCGCAACGTCTGCTACGCCCCCGCCTACACGATCATGGGCGGCACCTCGAACATCCTCCGCAACATCCTCGGGGAGCGGGTCCTGGGCCTCCCCCGCTGACGGCGGGCGCTACTCCTCGTCCACGCGGCGCAGGAGCGGCACGGGGGTGGCGTCGACGGACGCCACGTCGATCCGCACATCGGTGAGGGTGGCCCCGGCGGGGCTGACGATCACCGGGTTGGCCAGCAGGCCCACCACCTCGGGCACGGCCTCGACCAGCGCTCCGATCCGGAGGATGAGCTGTTCCAGGTGGGCCCGGCTCGCCGCGTCGAACACCGCGCCCAGGCGGGACGCGGCGACCAGGTGCTCGGCGTCACGGTCGCTGAGCGGCAGGACGCGCAGGTCGACCGCGGGGTCGAGGGCCGCGGAGGCGCCTCCGGGACCCAGCGCCAGGACCGGTCCGACCTCGGGGTGGTCGGAGACCGTGATGGCGACATCGACGACCCCACCGGGGACCATCGGTTGCACGACGGCCGGCACGGCGTCGTCACCCAGGCCGATGGCCATGCGGTCCCAGGCCGAGCGCAGGGCCTCCTCGTCGACGAGGTCGAGGGCGAAGCCGGCGGCCACCGTCTTGGCCAGGGGGCTGCGCCGCTGCGCCTTCAGGACGACGGGGTAGCCGATCCGGGCGGCGGCCCCCACCGCGTCGTCGACCGCGGTCACCTCGTGCGTCTCGGTCCGGTGCACCCCGATCGCCTCGAGCACCAGCTCCAGGTCGGTCCCGGTCAGGGGGGTCGTTCCGCTCGCCGCCGCCCGCCGCACGAGGTCTCGGACCCGGGTCGCCGTCTCCTCGTCGAGCTCGACCAGCGCCCCCTCGTCCGCCGACCGCCAGGCGGCGTACTCGGCCATCCGGCCGAGGGCCCGGGCGGCGGCGTCGACGGCGTCGAAGACGGGCACCCGCCCCTCACCGCGACCAGCGGGATCGCCGCTGCCGAGGTCGGGTCCGTAGAAGCAGGCCGCCACGGGCACGGTGGGATCTGCCTGACGGCCGGCGTCGAGAGCGGCCCGCACCTCGTCGGCCGTGCCCCCCAGCGACGGGGCGTACAGCACCAGGACCGCGTCAACGCCGGGATCGGCGACGAGCCGCGCCGTCGCGGCCTCGAAGTCGGCGCCGGTGGCGGCGATGCCCAGATCGAGCGGGTTGGTCAGCCCGGAGGCCGGATCGAGCTCCGCCACCTCGAGGTCGGCCCAGCGGAGGGCGTCGGCGCCGATGACGAGCGAGCCGCCGGCGTTGCCGAGGACGGCCACGCGCCGCCCCCGGGGCAGCGGCTGGCTGACCAGGAGCATCGTCGTCTCGAGCAGGGCCCGCAGGGTGGGGACCTGGATGATGCCGGTCTGGCGCAGCAGGGCCTGCCCGGTCGGGTCGAAGGAGATGCCGGACTTCACGGCCACCACCGGCTTGCGCCGGCTCAGGCGCCGGGCCAGGCGGCTGAAGTGCCGGGCGTTGCCGAACGACTCGATGTAGAGGCAGACCACGTCGGTCCGGTCGTCGCCTTCCCAGTACTGGAGCAGATCGTTGCCGGACACGTCGGCCCGGTTGCCGAGGGCGACGAACGAGGAGATGCCGATGCCGAGCTCGGCGGCCTGGCCGATGATGGCGCCGCCCACCATGCCGGACTCCGACAGGAGCGAGACGCGGCCGGGCGAGCGCCAGATCTTGGCGAAGGTGGCGTTCAGGCGCACCTCCGGATCGGTGTTGAGGATGCCGAGGCAGTTGGGGCCCACGAGGCGGATGCCCCAGGACCGGGCCGTGTGGAGCACCTCGGCCTGCAGCTCGACCCCCTCGGGGCCGGTCTCGGCGAACCCCGCCGAGAGCACGACCACGCCGTACACCTGCTTGCGCCCGCACTCCTCCACGACCGACGCCACCAGCGGGGCGGGCACGACGACGATGGCGAGGTCGATCTCGTGGGTGATGTCGAGGATGCTGGCCACGGCGGGGGTCGTGCCGACGTGGTCGACGTTCGGGTTCACCGGCCAGATCGGCCCCTGGAAGCGGGCTTGCTGGAGGTTCTCGACGAGCTGGTACCCCAGGCTGCCGGGCGTCCCGCTGGCCCCGATGACGGCGATCGACCGAGGCGACAGCAAGCGCCGCACCGCCTCCGCGGCGGCCCGGCCGGCCCGCTCGTCGATGGCCGCCTGCGCCTCGGCGGTGGGCACGATCCCGAGCCGCACCTCTACCACGCCGTCCGCGAAGCGCGTGGCTGCCTCGAAGCCGGCCGCCGTGAACACGCCGATCATCTTGCGGTTCTCGGGCAGCACCGACGCGGTGAACCCGGTGATGCCGACCTCGCGGGCCCGCACGGCGAGGTGCTCCAGCAGGAGGGTGGCCAACCCCCGGCCGTGGTTGGCGTCGTCGACGAAGAAGGCGACCTCGGCCTCGGACAGGTGGCGGAGGCGGTCGTAGCGGGCCACGCCGATGAGGTCGCCGCCCCGCAGGGCGATGAGGGCCATGCGGTCGACGTAGTCGAGGGTCGTGAAGCGCTCGAGGTCCTTGTCCGAGAGGCGCGGGCGGGGGCTGAAGTAGCGGTAGTAGATGCTCTGCGGGGACTGGCGGGCGTGGAAGGCCACCAGCCGCTCGGTGTCGTCGGGCCGGATCGGACGCACGTGCGCCGTGGCCCCGTCGGAAAGGACGACGTCGGCCTCGTAGTCGACCGGGTAGCCCTCGGGGGCCGCTACGGTCACGGCACCGCGGTCCATCCGCGCAACCTACCAGCGCCGTGCCGCGCCGCCCGGGGCTCTCGAGGGCCCGCGCTACCGTGACCCCGACCCGCCCCCGAGAGGACCCGACCCCTGCGACGCCTCCGCCCGCTCCTCACCCTGCTGCTGGCCCTGTCCCTCGTGGCGGCCTGCGCTCACCAGGCTGCGGAGGATCCGCTGGCGGGCGGCTCGCCATCTCCGGACGGGGGGACCGACCTCGGCACCCACGACGAGGTCGACGACCAGCTCGACGGGCGGATCGCACCCGACACGGGGCTGACCGAGGACGAGGCGCCCGACGCCGAGACGGTCGTCGAGGCCGCGCTGCTCGACGTGCAGGACTTCTGGCGGCGCCACTTCCGGGACGTCTACGGCCAGCCGTACGAGCCGATCTCCGGGGGCTTCTGGGCCTACGGGCCCGATACCGAGGTCCCACCGTGCGGCACCCCGCCCCCGAGCTACGCCGACATCGCGGGCAACGCGTTCTACTGCCCGCCTGACGACCTCGTCGCGTGGGATGCCGTCAACCTCGTGCCCGACCTCTACGAGGAGTTCGGGGGCTTCACCCTCGGCATCGTCTTCGCCCACGAGCTCGGCCACGCCGTCCAGGCCCGGGCCGGGATCCTCGACCTGCCGACCGTGGTGGCCGAGCTGCAGGCCGACTGCTTCGCCGGGGCCTGGACGAGCGACGTCGCCGACGGCGGCTCCGACTTCTTCGAGGTGACGGTCGAGGACCTCGACAAGACCGTCGCCGGCTTCCTGACCCTGCGCGACGGGGTGGGCACCTCGGCCCAGGACCCGACCGCCCACGGCACGGGCTTCGACCGCATCGGCGCCTTCTCCGAGGGCTATGAGGGCGGCGTGGAGGCGTGCGCCGCCTACCCGGATCGCTTCGAGCAGGGGGATCTCGTCATCGTCGAGATCCCGTTCGGGAGCCAGGCCGACTTCGAGCGCGGCGGCGACCTGCCCCTCAGCGAGCTGGTGCCGGCCCTCCTGGCCGACCTGGAGGACTTCTGGAAGGTCGTCTTCTCGGAGATGGGAGAGGCCTGGACGCCCGTCGCCGACGTGGTCCCGGTGGACCCGGAGACCGACGAGGTGACCTGTGGCGAGACCTACTCCGGGAAGGAGCTCGTCAACGCGGCCTTCTACTGCGTGGACGACAACACCGTCTACATCGACGACGTCAACCTCGTCCCCGCCCTCGACGAGATCGGGGATTACGCGGTGGCCACCGAGATCGCCCGCCAGTACGCCTACGCCGCCCAGTCCCGGCTGGGGAACCTGGAGAGCAGCCGGGCCTCGAACCTGCAGGCCGACTGCTACACGGGCGTCTACGCGGCGAGCGGCTTCCTGGCCAACCGGGAGGACCAGCAGCTGGTCCTGTCCCCGGGCGACCTCGACGAGGCCGTCATCGCCTTCCTGCAGCGCAGCGACGCGACGGACGACCCGGAGGCCAGCGACGCGGACATCTCGGTCGGCACCGCCTTCGAGCGCTTCGACGCCTTCCGGTCCGGGTTCATGCAGGGCCTGCCGGCCTGCGAGGCCCTCCTCGAGGGCGGCTGATCCACGGACCGAGCTAGCCGTCGACGGGACGGCGGTGCCGGCGGGCCTGGCGGCTGACATGCCAGACCCCGCCCCCGATGGCGGCGACGATCAGCAGCGGCAGGAGCAGCTGCAGCGCTCCCCCACGGTCGCCGGCCTCCTCCGGGGCCACACCGGAGTCCGGGCGGGGCACGATGTCCTGGGTGGGCACCTGCTGGTCGACGGTGGGAGCCGTCTGGGCGAGGACGGGGCCGGCCCCGATCGGGCCGAGGAGCGCCACGGCCACGAGGAAGGCCGCCGCGACCGCTCGGCCCACGACGCTCGCCCCGCGTCGCGGGAGGCGGTGGCGAGTGAGCATCGACCCATCCTCGCGCCCGGCCGGTAGCACCACCGAACCGATGCGGGCGACGCAGCGGGGTCAGCGGGTCCGACGGCGGCGACGGGGCGGGCCCGCTGAGGTGGCCGCCTTCGCCTCGTCGACGTCGATCGTGGTCGTCCCGTCGAGGTCCCACAGCCAGCGGCCACCATCGTTGCGGAGCCGACCGAGGGCCACCCCGGAGATGGCCAGCGCGGTGAAGGCCACGACGTCGTAGCCCGCGTCGGCGGCCCGGCCCGCCGCCCGCTGGAGGAAGCCGGCCGTTCCCTCGAGCGCGCCCGCCGGTGCGCAGACGATGGCTCCCGCGATGATGTCGCCCTCGAAGGCGGCCTGCTCGGAGCCGTCGAGGTCCCACTTGACCGACGGGTCGGCCACCACCGCCACCTTGGCATCGGGATGCTGGCGGTAGAGGTGCACCAGGGCCTGGTGGAGCTGCGCCAGCGACAAGGTGGCCCGGCGGAAGCCGGCCACCATCCCGGCGTCGACGAGCACGAGGGTCGGGGCGGTCATGGCCCACCGACGCTAGTGCCCTCGGTGGAGCGGCCCGGCGACCTCCCGCGGTCCACGATCCGGGTCCGCGCCCTCGTCTACGGTCGGTCGTCGATGGGACCCACCGCCGTGATCCTGATCGTCCTGCTGGCCAGCATCGCCATCTCGCTCGGGCTCGCCGCGCTCATCGTGCGGCGGGGCCGCACCCGGGCCGACCACGCGCTAGAGGGGGTGGGCCCCCGGACGCGCACCTCCGCCGCCACCGCGCTCGGCACCACCGACGACAGCGGCGATCCCCTCACGAGCACCGGCACGCTGGTCCTCACCCCCACCGAGGTCGCCTTCGCCCAGTGGCGGCCGCTGCGGGTGCTGCGCATCCCGCGCACGGACATCGAGCGCGTCGACACCACCCGGGAGCACCTCGACAAGACGATGCGATCTGACGTCCTGCGCCTCACCTGGAGGGACCGGGCGACCGAGCACCAGGTGGCCTTCTTCGTCCGCGACGTCGATGCCTGGCTGGCGGACCTCGGCGGGATCCCCCGCGCCGTCGACCCGCCCACCCCCGGCTGACGGGCTGGGCCGGCCCCAGCGAACCGACCGTTCAGGACGGTGGCGCGAAGAGCTCGAGGGCGATGTTGTCGGGGTCCCGGAAGGACACCCCGGATCCGTACGAGGCGTCGACGATCCCGCCGTGCTCGATCCCGAGCGCGTCGAGCCGTCCCGCCCACTGCTCGAGCTCACGGCGGTCCGAGCAGGCGAAGGAGAGATGGTCGAGACCGGGGCGACGCTCGTCGAAGGTGCTCGCGCTCGTGCCCTCGGGGAACTGGTGCAGGCCCACCAGCGTGCTCCCCACCGCCCACACGACGTGCCGGAACGGCCCCGTGTCCTCATCGAGGACGGGATCCGCGTCGAACAGCCGCTGGTACCACGGCACGCTGCGCTCGAGGTCCGTGACGGTCAGCGCCACGTGGGTGATGGTCGGGAACGCCATGTGATCTCCCCCCGGTTCTTCGACACGTGGGGTCAGCATCTGCGCCCCGGCGCCGGTGCGCAAGGAGTTCTCCTCGGCGTGCCGCCTAGGCCGTTGTTGCCTCATGGACCCCTCGTGCTCGCCGTGCCGACGAAGGCCTCGCCGTCCCGGACGAAGAGGGCCTCGGCCTCGCTCAACGGACGCGGAGCGGTGGGGGCGGCTGGACACGCTCGTCAACGTCGGGGGCGCCTTCAACGCTCCCTTCGTGGACACCCGGCCGCCCTGCGCCCCCATCGGCCCTCCCCGCCCCGCCGGGTGACGTGACGGCGACGTCAGATGATCGACCGACAGGCGGGTCCGGGCCGATCAGCAGGATCACAGGGTCCGACGCCCCTGTCCCGCGATCATGCTACGAATGATGCTGTTGGGAGACACGAGGTGACCTGTCGCGATGACGGTCTCAGGCGGATGACGACCCAAGCGCTCCGAACCCTCGCCGTATGCGGAGGAGTGCAGCCATGAGGCGAACGAGCACCCGAGCAGCCTGGCGGGCAGCGCTCTGGACGGCAGTGGCGGGGATGGGAACGCTCCTCCCCGGAGCCGCCATCTCGCAGGCCAGCGTGCAGCCCTCGCCTGGGCAAGACGAGGAGCCTCCGCCGGTCTCGGCCCCGCCAGAGCCTGGCCTCGACGTCGGACACACGGCGGCCTGGGGCACGCCTCTGCCACCGGCGGCGCCGACCGAAGCACCCGGAGGACCCGACGAGCCCGGGATCGCCACCGCAGCTCCGACGGCCGGGCCGCAGCTCACCACGGCGCAGTCGAACTGCCGGGCCTCGGCCGCGACGGCCGCCGACCTGCAGGCCCAGTTCGACCAGCGGGGCCCCGTGTGGGGCGGCGCGGACCTGGCGGAGCCAGTAGTCATCGACGGAGGCCGGACCGTCTGGCTGTTCGGCGACACCTACATCGGCGGCGGGCCGTACGGCGGCCAGCTCGCGACGTCCGGCTTCGTCCACAACTCGATGGTGATCCAGTTCTGGGGCAGCTGCTTCGACTACAGGTTCGGCGGCGATGCCACGACAGGTTGGTCCTCCGCGATCCCCGACCAGCCCGACGGCTCCTACTACTGGCCGGCGGGAGGGACCTTCGACCCCGCGACCGGCCTGATGAGCGTGCTGGCCCTGGTGGTCCGCACGACGACGCCCGGCGACCCCTGGGGCTGGGAGCTCGTCGGCGCCGATGTCATCCGCTATCGCACCTCGGACCTCACCATCGCCGGGGGGGAGCGGCTCTTCACCTATGCCGACGACGACCGAGCCCTGTTCGGCCTGAGCGTGTTCGCCCAGGGCGGCCGGACCTACCTCTATGGTTGCCCGCAGACAGGCGCCCCGGAGTGCTACGTGGCCCGCACGAACACGTTGATGCAGGCCTCCACGTTGCAGTACTGGTCGAACGGCACCTGGACGAGCGACCCGGCGGGAGCGAGCCCGATCGAGTGGTATGAGCCGGTCGGCGCACGCCTCTACGCGGGAGAGGTGCCCGGCGGGGTGCTCGCCACGACCCAGGTGCAGGTGACCGGGGCGAGGACCTG
>DASUDP010000042.1:0-7515 GCA_036275535.1 Acidimicrobiales bacterium
GCTCGAGTACTACAACTGTCGACGCCCCCACGGCGCACTCGGCAAGAACACCCCGATGAGCCGACTCGCATGACGAACGCTCCTGGGATCTACATCTAGCGGGCGGCCCACCACCGGTCGAGGCGGCGGTAGGCCTCCGCCTCGCCGAGGGGGCCCTCCTCGAGGCGGGCCTCGAGGAGCATCGACAGCGCCTCGCCCACCTCGCGACCGGGGCCGATGCCGAGGTGGGCCATGACCTGCTGGCCGTCGAGGTCGGGCCGGATGGCGTGGAGCTCCTCCTGGGCCTTCAGCTCCGCGATGCGCTCCTCGAGCGCGTCCATCCGGGCCGCCAGCATGCGGGCCTTGCGCTCGTTGCGGGTGGTGCAGTCGCAGCGGGTGAGCTCGTTGAGCTCGTCGAGCAGATGGCCGGCGTCGCGCACGTAGCGGCGCACGGCGGCATCGGTCCACACCTCGTCGCTGTAGCCGTGGAAGCGCAGGTGGAGGTAGACGAGCTGTGTGATCGCCTCGACCTGGTCGTTGGGGAAGCGCAGGGCCCGCAGGCGGTCCCGGGCCATGCGGGCACCCACCACCTCGTGGTGGTGGAACGACACGCCCTTGGGCCCGAACGAGCGGGTCTTGGGCTTGCCGACGTCGTGGAGGAGGGCGGCCATGCGGACCACGAGGTCGGGCGATGTCTTGGCGACGACGGCGATCGTGTGGGCCAGCACGTCCTTGTGCCGGTGGATGGGGTCCTGCTCGACCCGCATCGCCGGCAGCTCGGGGAGGATGATGTCGGCGATCCCGGTGTCGACGAGGAACCAGATCCCCGCGCTCGGCTGCTCGACGACCATCAGCTTGCAGAGCTCGTCACGCACCCGCTCGGCCGAGACGATCTCGAGCCGCCCGACGAGCTGACGCACGGCGGCCAGCAGCGACGGTTCCGGGGCCAGCCCGTAGCCGGCCAGGAAGCGGGCCGCCCGCAGCATCCGCAACGGGTCGTCGGTGAAGGACTCCTCGGGGGACAGCGGGGTGCGCAGCACACCCGCCGCCAGGTCTCCCACTCCACCGAAGGGGTCGATGAGCTCGGGGGCCTCGTCCGCCGCGCCCGTGACCCGCAGGGCCATGGCGTTCACGGTGAAGTCCCGCCGGGAGAGATCGGCCTCCACATCGGTGGCGAAGGAGACGTCGGGCTTGCGGGAGTCCGGCGTGTAGGCCTCGGCCCGGTGGGTCGTGACCTCGAAGATCGTGTCGCCCCGCTTGAGCCCGACGGTCCCGAAGCGGGCGCCCTGGTCCCACACGGCGTCGGCCCACCCCCGCACGAGCTGGGTGGTGACCTCGGGCCGGGCATCGGTGGTGAGGTCGATGTCGCCGCTCAGCGGGCGGCCGAGCACCAGATCCCGCACGATCCCGCCCACCAGGTAGATGCGGTGCCCGGCGTCGTCGAACCGGGCCGCCAGGGGACGGACCTCTTCGAGGACGGGGGCCAGGCGCTCGGGGATCACTGGTCCGAGGGTAGGGCCCACGGCGTGGGGGTCCCGAACCGAGGCCGGGACGCGCCGAGGGCCCGGTCCGTGGTGGACCGGGCCCTCGGGGTGACAGGAGCCGAGGGTCAGCTCGGCAGGGGCATCAGGTCAGGCGACGACGGACGCCGTACAGGGCCAGACCGCCGAGGGCCAGCGCCGCTGCGGCCCCGGTGGCCACCGAGGTGCCGGTGGCGGGAAGCGCACCGGAGGTCTCAGCGGTCTTGGGGAGGGCGGACTGCGGGTCGGCCTCGGAGGCGTCGGTGGGGTCAAAGGACGACGCGTTGTTGGCGTTGCCGTCGGTGTGGCAGCCAGGATCGGCGGCGTCGACCTTGCCGTCACCGTCGTTGTCCTTGGCGTCGGAGCACTGCGTGCCTTCGGCCTCGGAGGCGTCGGTGGGGTCGTAGGACGATGCGTTGTCGGCGTTGCCGTCGGTGTGGCAGCCGGGATCGGCGGCGTCGACCTTGCCGTCACCGTCGTTGTCCTGCGTGTCGCTGCACTGGGTGGCCGGGCCACCGCAGCCCACCCCGCTGACCTCGGCGTGACCGATGCGCAGCGTGGCGAGCGGCGGGTCGCCGGCGGCGGCCAGGAGCGTGACGACGAGGGCGTCCACGGAGGCGCCGTTGGCGTCCTGGGTGACGACGTTCACGTCGATGTCGACCACGTCGACCAGCGGCGTCGCGTTGAGGGCCTCGCTGATCTGGGTGACCAGGTCGTCCAGCGGGCCGCTCAGCGGGTCTTGGCCGGCGATCTGGAGGTTCACGACCTCCGAGCTGGCCGAGTACTGCACCTGACCGGCCTTGCAGACGGCGACGGCCTCAGCGGTAACGGCCTCGGCGTGCAGCAGCTGCCCGCCGGGGACGCTGTCCTGGATGAGGACGTCGAGGCTCTCGACCGCACCGACGGCCCGGGCGTTGTACGGCCCCTCCACCGACTGGGCCGATGCGGGCTGGCCCAGCGTGCTGGGGAGGTCGCTGGCCTGGTGCACGGCGGCGGTGGCGATCAGGGTGCCGTCGAGGGCCAGGGGCGACGCATCGATCGGGACGGCGGTGTTGTCCTGGTCCTCGCCGAAGGGCGGCGCGGTGACCGACGCCGTCGGGGTGGGCGGGATGAGCGCTTGGTCGGTGAGGTTGGCGGACACAGCGAACGACGACGCCGTCCCAGTGGCCACCGGATCGGCCGAGGCCAGTCCGGCCCCTCCTCCGACGGCGACGAGCGCAGCCGCGCCCATCGCAACGATTGCCCGCGCGCGGGTGGATCTCATGGTGATGTCTCCCAGCTAGTTCCCAGCGAAGCCGCCCGAGTGAATGTTGGCACGATCCGGACGGATCGCACAATCTTCCCGACACGGCAGAAGTTGACTACCCGTGTCGGAACAGGCTCAGACGGTGGTGTTCGGAGGGGGGTTCGACACCCGACCCTTCAAATCCCGCTGGCCAGGCCCGCTTGGTTGAGCGCGATGCGGAGGTCCTCCGGGTGGGCCGACGTCGCCAGGGCGTCGCGCAGGCTGATCATCCCGTCCCGCACGAGCTCGATGAGGCCCTGGTCGAGGGTCTGCATGCCGTGGTACTGCCCGTCCGCCAGGACGCGCTCGAGCTCGCCCATGCGGCCCGGGTCAGCGATGCAGTCCACCACCTTGGCCGTGCCGACGAGCACCTCGGCCGCCGCCGTGCGACCCTTGCCGTCGGCTCGCTCGAGGAGGCGCTGGTTGACGATGCCGCGCAGCACGCTCACGAGCGACTGCCGGGCGATCGGCTGCTCGGCCACGGGGAAGAGGTCGAGGAAGCGGTTCACCGTGTCGACCGCGCCCGATGCCCGCATCGTGGAGATGACGAGGTGGCCGACCTCGGCCGCCGTCAGGGCGGCCCGGGCCGTCGCTGCGTCGACGAGCTCGCCCACGAAGATCACGTCGGCGTCCTGGCGCAGCCCGCCCCGCAGCGCGTCGGCGTAGCTCGTGGTGTCCATCCCCACCTCCCGCTGGGTGACCATCGCCTGCTGGTCGGCGTGGAGCACCTCGATCGGGTCCTCGATGGTGAGGATGTGGCAGGGCCGCGACCGGTTGATCCGATCGAGGATGGCCGCCACGGTCGTCGTCTTGCCGGAGCCGGGCGTTCCCGTGACGAGCAGCAGGCCCCCGTCCTCCTCGGCCAGCCGCTCCACCTGGGGCGGGAGGCCGAGGCGGGCCAGATCGGGGATCTCGGGGGGCACGCGGCGCACGGCCATGGCCAACGAGCCCCGCTGGCGGTGGACGGCCACCCGGAACCGGCCGAGGCCAGCCACGCTCAGCCCCGAGCCGGTCTGACCGGTGCGCTCGAGCTCGGCCAGGCGTGTCGGGTCGAGGACCTCCCGGGCCATCTCCTCGACCATGGCCGCCGTCAGGGGCTCAAAGGGGGCCGTGCGCAGCTGGCCGTCCACCCGGAGGTGGGGGGAGGAGCCCGGCTTCAGGTGCAGGTCCGACCCGCGCTCCTGGTCGAGGTGGGCGAGGAGCTGGTGCAGCTGGCTCATGGGTGTGTCCTCGGTCGGTCGTCGCCCAGGCGGTCGTGCACGAGCGCCGCCGCGGTGACGGCGTCGTGCCCGGGGCCGCCGCTGGTGGGCGTCTCGGGAGCATGGCGGCGGCCGGCCAGGGCGGCGACGCAGGCGGCCGCCCCGTGGGCCAGCGCACCGAGGTCGTAGCCGCCCTCGAGGAACACGAGGCGGCGCCCTGGGGGGACGAGGCCGGCCAGGACGAGCGTGAGGTCGGCGTAGTCGCCGGCGGAGAGGGCCAGGTCGGTCAGCGGATCGGCCCGGTGGGCGTCGAAGCCGGCGGAGAGGAGGAGCCAGGTCGGGTCGAGGCTCTCCGCCAGGGGGGCGATGACCTCGTCCACCGCCGCTCGGAAGACGTCGCCGGTGGCGCCCGGCGGCAGCGGGATGTTCACCGTCGCGCCCCGGGCCGCCGGACCGCCCACCTCCCGCACCGATCCGGTCCCGGGGTAGAGCGGGTGCTGGTGGAGCGACACGTAGGTGACGCGGGGGTCGTCCCAGAAGGCGTCCTGCGTGCCGTTGCCGTGATGGGCGTCGTAGTCGACGATGAGGACCCGCTCCCCCCGGTCGGCCAGCGCAGCCGCCGCGATGGCGACGTTGTTGAACAGGCAGAACCCCATGGCCTGGGTGGGGGTGGCGTGGTGGCCCGGCGGCCGCACCGCGCAGAAGGCGGCCTCACCGAGGCCCCCGTCGAGGGCGTCGATGGCGGTCAGCCCGGCTCCGGCGGCGAGGAGGGCGGCCTCGTAGGACGCCCCGTTCGTGGCCGTGTCCCCGTCGATCCAGCCGCCCCCCGCCTCGCTGGTGCGGGCGATCAGGTCGACCTGGCCCGCGCTGTGCACCCGCTCCACCTCGGCTCGGGTGGCGGCCCGGGGGCGGACGGGGACGAGCGCATCGTCGAGGCCGGCCTCGTCGATCCCGTCGAGCACTGCCTGCAGGCGCGCCGGCCGTTCGGGATGGCCCCGACCGGCGTCGTGGTCGAGATAGCGCTCGTGGGTGAGGAAGAGGACGGCCACGCCGCGCCGAGCGTACCTGGACCCCTCCCAGGCGGGCCGGGGAGGCGCCTCCCGGCCGAGCGGCGGCCACTACCGTGGCGCCCGCATGAGCGTGCACCGCCACCTCAGCCGAGAGGACGGCCGGCTGCGCACCACGACGTGGCGCGGCGATCCGTCGACGGCGCAGCTCGTCGCCCGCGGCCGCCCCTCGACGCGGGCGCTGGAGGATGCCCTGGCCGAGCTCGCGCAGTCGGGCTTCGCCACGGTCGTCACCTCGGCCCTCTCCCCGGCCGAGCAGGCGCCGTTCCTCGACGCGGGGTTCACGGTCCACGAGCGCCTCCACCTGCTGCGCCGGGGGGTCGAGCGCCCGCCCCGACCGCCGGCCGACGTCGCCCTCCGCAAGGCCCGCGCCGAGGACCGGCCCCAGGTGCTGGCCGTCGACGGCGCCGCCTTCCTGCCGTTCTGGCGCTTCGACCAGGCGGGGCTCGACGACGCCGTCGCGGCCACGCCGTCGGCCCGCATGCGGGTCGCCCTCCGAGCCGGCGCCGACGAGGTGGTGGGCTACGCCATCACCGGGCGGGCCGGAGGCCGGGGCTACCTGCAGCGCCTGGCCGTGTCCCCCGACTGCCGGCGGGCCGGCATCGGCACCGCCCTGGTCGCCGACGGGCTGCGCTGGCTTCGCCGGTGGGGGGCCCGCGAGGTCCTGGTGAACACGCAGGAGGGCAACCAGGCTGCGCTGGCGCTCTACGACGCCCTCGGCTTCACCCGCGAGCCCGGGGGCCTGGCCGTGCTCGCCCGCTCGCTCGACGTGGGCCAGCGGTGATCCACCGCCGCGGCCGGGGCCACCGTCCCCGCTCGCTGCTGGCCCTCGCCGCGGCCGGCCTGGCCGTGCTCAGCCTGCCCGGGGCCGCCGGTGCGGCACCCCCCGACCGGCCCGCCCGCGCGGTCGCCAGCGCCTCTGGCCAAGAGGCCGGTCCCGCACCGGTCCTGACCGGGCAGACCCCGTCCGTCGCCGTCGGCGACACCTTCGAGGTGCGGCTGGACCCGGCCTCCCTCCCCGCCGGGGGCAGCGTGGCGGTGGCGCTCCACGGGCGTGTGCGCTCACGGTCGGAGCTCGCCGCGTCGATGGACGGGGAGGGGCTGCGGACCGTCGTGTACGACGTCGCCCGCTCGGTCACCGAGCTGGGCACGAGCGCCGACGGCAGCCGCGTCATCGGCATCTCCCTCGACCCCGCCGCCCCGGGAGGCCTGAACGTGAGCGCCCCCGGCGTGTACCCCCTCGAGGTCACCGCCCTCGACGCCGCCGGCGCCCGGCTGGGCACGCTCGTCACCCACCTCGTGCTCGCCCCGCAGCCCGACGACGAGTCGCCGCCGCTGTCCGTCGCGGTCGTGGCCCGGGTCCCCGACGGCCCTGCCCTCCAACCCGACGGCTCGATCGACCTCGATCCCGAGGTGTTGGCCGAGTCGGCCCTCTGGGCCGCCGCGCTGGCGGCGAGCGGCGCGCCCGTCAACGTGGCGGTGGGGCCCGAAGCGCTGTCGGCCATCGCCGCCGACCCCCGGCCCCCCGCCGCCGAGCTGGTGGCCGGCCTCCGCCAGCTGGCGGCGACGGGCTCCGTCGTGGCCCGGCCCTACGCGCCGAGCTCGCCTGACGCCCTCGCCGCGGCCGGCCTGCCCGAGGAGCTCGCCCGCCAGATGGACGCCGGCCAGGCGGCGCTGCGTGACATCCTCGGCGTCAGCCCGTCCCCCGGCACCTGGTTGGCGGGAGGCGATCTGGACGAGGCCGGTGTCGGCCTCCTCCGCGGCGTCGGCGTCCGCCACGTCGTCGTCGCCGCGGACCAGGTGGCTCCGCTGCGCAGCGGCCTGCTGTCGCTGTCGCTGGCCCAGCCCTTCCTGCTGCCGGCCGACGACGACGCCGACCCGATCGATGCGCTCTCCCTCGACGACCAGATACTCGAGCACCTCGACAGCGATGCCGAGCCCGCCCTCGAGGCCAGCCGGGTGCTGACCGAGCTGGCCATGCTCTGGTTCGAGCAGCCGGGCGTGCCCCGGGCCGCCGTGATCCCGGTCAGCCCCCGCGTGCGCCCGGAGGTCGTGAGCGCCCTCGTGTCCGGGCTCGAGCGGAGCCACGTGCTGGAGCCCGTCCGCGTCGACGACGCCTTTGATCGCGCCGAGCCCCTCCGCCAACCGGGCGGGGGCCGCGTCGACCGCACCCTCACCCCCGAGGACCACGCCCCGATCGCCCGGCCGGTCCGCACCGGGCTGGCCAGCGCCCGCCGCCTCCTGGCCAGCTTCGCCGGCCTGGTGGGCGACGCGGAGCCGAGCCTGCAGACGGCCCAGGCCCACCTCCTCCTCGCCACCTCCAGCGCGCTGGACGAGACCGAGCAGGAAGCGCACCTCACCGCCGCCACCGCGGTGGTCGACGGCGTGACCGGGATGGTGACCGCGCCCGTCCGGGAGACGATCACCCTCACGGCGCGCGACGGGACGGTGCCGCTCACCCTGCG
>DASUDP010000043.1:0-28391 GCA_036275535.1 Acidimicrobiales bacterium
TCGCTCCCCACGTCACGTGCTCGCTGTGGGCGAAGTTCACGCGGCCGGTGGTGCCGAAGATGAGCGAGAGGCCCACCGAGGTGATGGCGATGATGAGCCCGAAGCTCACGCCGTTGAACAGCAGCTGCGGCACGCGGTCCCAGCTGCTGGTGGTGGCCCGCTCGCGGTCGCCCAGGGTGAAGTTGAGGAAGCGGGCCCGGGTGGGGTCGATCGACACCGCCTCGCCTCCCTTGCGGGGCAGGCCGACGTCGTCGGGCAGGGAGTCGAGGTCAAGGGTGGCCGTGTACTGCCCCTCGCCCGGCAGCTCGAGGGTGGCCTTGCCCTCCTCGTCGGTCTCCACCTCGTCGACGACCTCGTCCTGGGCGTCGGTGGCGACGATCTTGACGCCCTCGACGGGCTCGTCGTCATCGCGGTCGGCCGTCCCCTTGCGGTCGGTGACCGTGACGCTGATCTCCCGCGTGTCCGCCCCGGGCTCCTGGGCGGCGGCCGGGCGAGCGCTCATCGCGAGGCCCAGCAGGACCAGCAACGCCGCCAGAGCGGCGAACAGGCGCCGAGTCGACCGGGAAGCGTCCACCACGATGGGCGGACCCTAACCGCTGCCGGTTTGCCCCGCGTGGAGGACCATCGGTCGGGCTAGACGAGCCCGACGGCCTCCAGCACCTCGGGCAACGAGGCCACCATCCCCGTGTAGAAGGGGCCGAACTCGCCGTAGTGGGCGGAGGCCTCGTCGAAGCGCATCGTGTACACGACCTCCTTGAGGTCGTCGGGGTGCACGGCGAAGAGGGTGACCCCCCACTCGAAGTCGTCGATGCCCGTCGATCCCGTCACCACCTGGAGCACGCGGCCGGCGAACTTCCGCCCGCTGGCCCCGTGGGCGTACATCAGGTCCTTGCGGTCGTCGTACGGCAGGGTGAACCAGTTGTGGGCGTCGCCCCGGCGCTTGCTCATCGGGTAGAAGCAGAACGCCGTCTTCCCCTCGGGCGGCAGGTTCGGGTTGAGGCGGGCCTGGCGGAGCTCCTCGGGCACGCCCTGGGCGTACTCGGAGAGCTCGGTGAGCGACACGTAGCTGTCGACGACCTCGAGCCCGGCCTGGGCCAGCTCGGTCTGCAGGCGGCGCAGGCGCCACAGGTCCGGGCCGAGGGCCATCAGCGCCAGGTCGGCCTTGTGGCCGAGCATGGCGACGGGCACCACCTGGTGGTCGTCGGCCTCGGCGGCGCGCACGGCGGCGGTGACCGCCTCCGCGTCGGACAGCGGACCGGCCTTGCAGAACAGGTGGAGGACACCCCAGCCGACGGTGGGGACGAGCGCTTCGGGCATGGCGTCGAGGGTACCGGTGCAGGTCGCGCCGACCCGAGTCGAGGTCAGGCCTCGAGGCGATCGAGGAGGTCGAGGAGCACGACGGCGTTGTAGTCGGGCACCTTCGAGGCGGGCTCCCGGTCGCTCGGGGCGCCGCTGATGAGCACGTTGCCCTCGGGCCAGTGCACCTGCAGCGTGCGGGCCGGCAGCCGGACGACCTTGAGGCGACCCTCGAAGGAGCCCGCCTCGCTCGTCAGGCGCACCCGGTCGCCCTCCTCGGCCCCCAGGGTGGCGGCGTCGGCCTCGTCGATGTAGACCGCGTCGCGCCCGGCCCCCGTCAGCGGATCGACCTCGGCGTAGACCATCGAGTTGAACTGCTTGCCCCGGCGGGTGGCCACGGTGAACGCCCCGATGGGCAGGCGGGGGGCCGCCGGCGTGAGCGCGGTGAAGTGGCCTCGCCCGTCCGGGGTCGGGAAGGCCCCGCCGGCGCAGAGGTGCCGGCCTCCCCACTGCACCTGGTCTCCGGTCGCGGCGAGGGTCTCGATGCCGGCGTAGGCCGGCACCACCGCCGCGATCTCCGCCCGCAGGGCCTGGTTGGTGGGCCAGGCGAAGCGATCGGCCAGCTCAGGCTGCACCCGGGCCGCCACGTGGGCGAACACCCGCCACTCGCTGCGGGCCTCGCCCACCCGGCGGGGCAGCTCCGGGCTGAAGACGATGCGCCGCTCGGTCGTCGTCTCGGTGCCGCCGCCCTCCTGCTCGTACCGGGTGGCCACCGGCAGCAGGATGACGTCGTCGCCGTCGACGAGCATCTGCGAGGAGAGCATCACGTCCTGGTGGACCCGCAGGGGGACGCGCTCCAAGGCCGCCTGCACCCGGGGCGGGTCGGGGAGGACCTCGAGGAAGTTGCCGCCCGAGCTCCAGAGCACGTCGAGGTGGCCCTCGGCGGCGGCGTCGACCAGCTCGGGCGCCGTGAGGCCGGGCCTGTTCGGCACGGGGAAGCCCCACTGCGTCGACAGGGCGGCGGCGTGCTCCTCGTCGACGGGGTGGCCACCGGGCAGGGCGGTGGCGTAGGCGCCCATCTCGGCGCCGCCCTGCACGCCCGAGTGGCCCCGGATCGGCATGAGGCCGGCGCCGTCTCGCCCCACGTTGCCGCGCGCGAGGGCCACGTTCACGATGGCCCGCACCCCGTCGACGGCATCACGGTGCTGGGTGATGCCCATCGACCAGATGAGGATCGCCCGGGCCGCGCCGGCGTAGAGGTCGGCCAGCGCGTCGAGGATGTCGGCGCCGATGCCGGCCTGGGCCAGGAGGTCGGCCTCGTCCTGCTGCGCCAAGGTGGCGACCAGCGCGTCCCACCCGCTGGTGTGGTCGGCGATGAAGGCGTCGTCGGTGGCCCCGCGCCCGATGAGGCGCTGCAGCAGCGCGTTGGCCAGCGCCACGTCGCCGCCGGGGCGGACGGGCACGTGGAGGTCGCACACCCTCGTGCCGAACAGCGCCGACTCCAGGCTCGAGGGCACCCAGTACCGGTCGAGCCCCGGCTCGAGGTAGGGGTTCACCACGACGACCCGGCAGCCCCGCTTCTTGGCCAGGTAGAGGTGCTTCATGAACACCGGCTGGTTGTTGGCCGGGTTGGTGCCCCAGAGCACGACGAGGTCGCTCTCGAGGACATCCTGCAGCGAGCAGGTCGACGCGGCCACCCCGATCGAGGCCTTGAGCCCGACGGTCGAGGGAGCGTGGCAGACGCGGGCGGCCGAGTCCACGTTGGCGATGCCCATCGCCCGGGCCGCCTTGCCGGCCACGTAGTACGTCTCGTTCGTGATGCCCCGGCTGGTGAGGTACATGCCCACCCGGGAGGGGTCGGTGGCCCCGATGGCGCCGGCCAGGGCATCGAAGGCCTCGGCCCACTCGATCCGGCGGAACCCGGCTTCGCCCCGGCGCCGCCGCATCGGGTGGCCGAGACGGCCGAGGCGGCGCAGCTCCGAGGACGGCTTCGAGCGCAGCGCCGCCACGTCGGACAGCACCACCGGATCGACGGCGTCGGCTGTGTTGATCTCCAGCAGGTTGAGCCGGGTGGTGCAGAGGTGCACGCCATCGATCGTCCAGTCGTGGAGCCCGGCCACGCCGAGGGCGCAGCCGTCGCAGGCGCCCTTGGTGAGGACGTCGAGGGCGTACTTGGGGTGGGCGCGGTTGGCCCAGGCCACCTTGGCCATGTCCGTGTAGTGCTTGGGCTTCTGCAGACCGACCCCGTTGGGCCGCCAACCGGCCCAGCCCGCGGGCTGCCAGCCGGTCAGCTGCTCCCGCCACCCCATCAGCGCGGCACCGGGCTGTACACGTTGGCCGTCAGGCCGGTCTCGTCCGTCGTGCGCACGAAGCCCATGAGCGTGATGCCCGCCTGCTGGGCGGCCTCGACGGCGAGGGCCGACGGGGCGCTGACCGACACGACGGCGCTGAAGCCCGCCGCCCACGCCTTCTGCACGATCTCGAAGCCGGCCCGCCCGCTCACGTAGAGGCCGAGGTCCGGGGCGGGCAGGCCCCCGTCGAGGAGCAGGCGTCCGACGACCTTGTCGACCGCGTTGTGCCGGCCGATGTCCTCCCGCACCAGGCGGATGGCGCCCTCCCGGTCGAAGGCGGCCGCGCCGTGGACGGCCCCCGTGCGGGAGAAGAGCTCCTGCTGGGGGCGGACCCGCTCGGGCACGTCGGCCAGCAGCGCCACAGGCCACGGGTCACCGACGGGGATCGGCGAGATCTGGTCCCGGAGCTCGTCGATGGCGGTGGAGCCGCACATGCCGCAGGCCGAGGTGCTGGCGGCCACCCGGGGCGCGGGCACGGGGGCGACGCCGCCCGTGTCAACGCTGACCACGTTGAACGCCGTCTCGACCGCGCTGCCGGTGGCGCAGTACCGGCAGCTCACCACGGGGGCGCCAGCCAGCAGGCCGTCGCCGTGGCAGAGGCCCACGGCCAGCTCGAAGTCGTGGCCGGGGGTGCGCATCGTGGTGGCCACGAGGTTCCCGTCGAGGTGGACCTCGAGGGGCTCCTCGACGATCAGCTCGTCGGGCCGGCGCCGCAGGGCCGACCCCTCCCACCGCTGCGCCAGCACCTTGGCGGTGCGCCCTCGTGTCACCCCGCCGAGGCTAACGGCGAGGGGCGGAGCCTCGGCCCTCAGCGGGCGGGGCCGTCGCGCCCCTGGGCCCAGGCCCAGACGAGCAGGGCGAGGACGGGGAGCAGCAGCAGCCAAACGGTGGTGCTGGCCGCCACGACCACCACCGCCACCAGCGCGAGGAGGCCCAGGCCGAGCCACAGGGCCTGTGACGAGCGGGCCGGCTCGGCCTGGCGCGACGAACCGTCCGACCGGCGGAGCCGGCCGCGACCCTGCTTGACCAGGGTCGGCTTCACCTCGGCCCGCCAGAGGGCCTCCTCTCGGGCGCGGTGCTCCCGCAACCGCTCGGCCAGCTCGCGGATGGCCTCGGGCGAGCCGGCCCCGGCCTCCACCATGCGACGGATCTCAGCCGCCTCCTCGGCCAGCGCCCGGGCGATCGGATCGGCCTCCATCCCGGCCGAACCGGCAGGGCCAGCCGGGGGGTCCGGGACGGGCTCGAGGGCGCCGGGGACGGGGTCGTCGGCCGGTACGTCGGCGTCGCCGCCGGCCGGTCCCGACAGCTCCCCACCGCCGTTGGGCGCCTCGTCCATGGCCGTCAACGCTACCGAACCGGCAGGAGACCCAGCGTCGATGCACGAACCACTCCGGGATGTCCGTCAGACGCTGGATCACCACGGCGGCTGCCGTGGTGCTGGCGGGCGCCGCTATCGCTGGTGCGACGCCCCCGGCCGAGGCCCAGGCCCTGGTGCCGGTCGTGGTCCTCGACGGCACCGGCTACGGGCACGGTGTGGGCCTGTCGCAGTGGGGCGCGGAGCACCTCGCCTCCACGGGCCGCTCCGCCGGGGACATCCTGGCCACCTTCTACCCGGGGGCGGAGCTGGCCGAGGCCGCCGGCCCGGTGCGGGTGGCTGTCCACAAGCCGGCCGCCCCGACCACGACCCTCACGTTCCCGCAGGGCGGCGAGGTGCGCAGCCCCCTCGACGGTCCGCAGGCCCCAGGGTTCCCGGTGTCGGTCGCCCCCGGTGGCCGGGTGCGGATCACCTACGACGGCGGCTACCGGGTCGACGGCGTCGTCTCCGGCCAGGGCGCCGCTACCGCCACCGAGTACCGCTCCGACCCCTGCCTCCTCCGCACGATCTGCTCGCCCACCACGCCCCCGCCGCCCACCACCGCTCCTTCCACGACCACCGCTCCCCCGCCGCCCCCGTCCGACCCCGGCAGCCAGCCCGGCGGCGACCCCGGCGGTGATCCCGGCGGCCCGGCGCCCGACGGCGGCGGGCCGGCGCCGGGCGCTCCCGGGGGCGCCACGTCCTCGCAGACGGTGTGGGCCGTGCCCGCCGACAGCGGCGTGACCCAGGTGGACGACCGCGGCCGTGCTTACCGGGGCGCCATCGAGGCCACCGGGGGCGCCGCCCTGCGCCTCGTCAACCTCGTGGACGTGGAGGACTACCTCCGGGGCATGGCCGAGGTGCCCAGCACGTGGCCGGCGGCGGCGGTGCAGGCCCAGGCCGTGGCCGCCCGCACGTATGCGCTGCGGGCGATGCAGGCCGGGGGCGAGCTGTGCGACGACGCCCGCTGCCAGGTCTACGTCGGGCGCACGGCCGAGTCTCCCGGCGAGGATGCCGCCGTGGCCGCCACCGACGGCCAGGTGCTGACCTTCCAGGGCGCGCTGGCGGCTGCCGTGTACTCCGCCGACGCCGGCGGCGTGTCGGCCACCACCATGGAGGGCTTCGGCACGCCCGACGGCGTCTACCCGTACCTCACGACGGTGCACTACGAGACCGACAACCCGCTGCCGTGGCACCTCGAGGTGGCCGTGAGCGACCTGGCCCGACGGTGCGGCTACCCGGGCAACCTCACTGGGGTCCGGGTCGGCTCGGCCGGGCCCAGCGGCCGGGCGCTGACGATGGTCCTCGAGGGCGATGCCGGGGAGCGTACGGTCGACGGCCGCCAGTTCGCCCGCTCGCTCGGGCTGCGCTCGACCCGCTTCTCCGTCACGCTCGGCAGCGCGGCCACCCCCCCGGCCCCACCGGCGCCCAGCGAGGAGGCCATCCAGGCCCTCCCGGAGGAGACGGCGGCGCTGGCCCGGGCCGCCGTGGTCCGGCCCGCCGTGCACCGCCTCGACCGCCGGGCCGGCGACCTCGCCGCCGCACCGATCCTGCCCGAGGGCCTCGACCCGCGCCGGCAGCGGCTAGCCCTCCTGGTGGCGGCCATCCTGCTGGCGGGGGCCGCCGGGGCCCACACGCCGATCGTCCTCGCCCCCCGGCCCGTCGCACTCGGTGGGAGCCGGCGGTCCGCGCGATGGTGGGCGAGATGGAGAGCCCTGCGCCGAGGCGGCTGACCCCCCTCCGGATGATCCTCCGGGGCGTCGCCCGGCGCTGCCCGCTCTGCGGCAGCGGTCACCTGTTCAAGACGTTCTTCATCGTCGAGGAGCGCTGCCCGCGGTGCAACTTCCCGATCCACCGCGAGGAGGGCCATTGGATCGGCGCCATCGGCATGAACACGATCGTGAGCTTCGGGCTGCTGCTCGTCACGATCACCGTGGTGTTCGCCCTCACGTGGAACGACCGCAACGGGGCGCTCGTCTTCGGCACCTCGTTCGCGGTCGCCGGGTTGACGCCCGTGCTGTTCTTCGGGTCCAGCCAGACCCTCTGGAGCGCCGTCGACCTCTGGATGCGCCCGGTGGAGCCGGCCGACGACGTCGACCCCCGGTACCTCCCCGCCTACCGGCGCAAGCCCGGGTGGTGACGCGACGAGGCCGCCCCCGCAGGGACGGCCTCGTCGCGCTCTGACAAGGAGCCGGAGGGGCTAGAAGTCCTCCATGCCGCCCGGCATGCCGCCGGCGGCCTCCTTCTCGGGCTTGTCGGCGATGACGGCCTCGGTGGTGAGGAACAGCGCCGCGATCGACGCCGCGTTCTGCAGCGCCGAGCGGGTCACCTTGGCGGCGTCGATGATGCCGGCCTTGGCCAGGTCCTCGTACTCGCCGGTGGCGGCGTTGAGGCCCTCGGTGGCGCCGTCGAGGTTGCGCACCCGCTCGATCACCACGCCACCCTCCATGCCGGCGTTGACGGCGATCTGCTTCAGCGGCTCCTCGAGGGCGTCGGCCACGATCTTGGCGCCGGTGGCCTCGTCGGCCGAGAGCGTCTTGATCAGCTCGAGCACCTTGGCCTGGGCCCGGAGCAGGGTGGTGCCGCCGCCGGCGACCACGCCCTCCTCAATGGCCGCCTTCGTGGTGGAGACGGCGTCTTCGATGCGGTGCTTCTTCTCCTTGAGCTCCACCTCGGTGGCGGCGCCGACCTTCAAGACGGCCACGCCGCCGGAGAGCTTGGCCAGGCGCTCCTGGAGCTTCTCGCGGTCGTAGTCCGAGTCGGTGTTCTCGATCTCGTTCTTGATCTGCTGGATGCGGCCCTTGATGTCGCCCTCGTCGCCGGCGCCCTGGATGATCGTGGTCTCGTCCTTCGTGATCACGATCTTGGACGCCCGGCCGAGCAGATCGAGGGTGGTGTTCTCGAGCTTGAGGCCCACCTCCTCGGTGACGACCTGGCCGCCGGTGAGGATGGCGATGTCCTGGAGCATGGCCTTGCGGCGCTCGCCGAAGCCGGGGGCCTTGACGGCGGCCGACTTGAACGTGCCGCGGATCTTGTTGACCACGAGGGTGGCAAGGGCCTCGCCCTCGACGTCCTCGGCCAGGATCACGAGCGGCTTGCCGGACTGCATGACCTTCTCGAGCACGGGGAGCATGTCCCGCACGGCGGAGATCTTCGAGCCGACGATCAGCAGGTACGGGTCGTCGAGGACGGCCTCCATGCGGTCGGGGTCGGTGACGAAGTAGGGGGAGATGTAGCCCTTGTCGAAGCGCATGCCCTCGACGAGGTCCATCTCGATGCCGAAGGTCTGGCTCTCCTCGACGGTGATGACCCCGTCCTTGCCGACCTTGTCGATGGCCTCGGAGATCGTCTCGCCGATCTCGGTGTCGGCGGCGGAGATGCTGGCCACCTGGGCGATCTGGTCCTTGGAGTCGACCTCGACGGCGACGTCCTTGATGGCGGCGACCGCGGTCTCGACGGCGGCCTCGATGCCCTTCTTCAGGGACATCGGGTTGGCGCCGGCGGCCACGTTGCGCAGGCCGTGGCGGACCATCGACCAGGCGAGGACGGTGGCGGTGGTGGTGCCGTCACCGGCGACGTCGTCGGTCTTCTTGGCCACCTCTTTGACGAGCTCCGCGCCGATCTTCTCGTAGGGGTCCTCGAGGTCGATCTCCTTGGCGATGGACACGCCGTCGTTCGTGATCGTAGGGGCGCCCCACTTCTTGTCGAGCACGACGTTGCGGCCCTTCGGCCCGAGCGTGACTCGGACGGCGTCGGCCAGCTTGTTCATGCCGGCCTCGAGGCCGCGGCGGGCCTCCTCGTCGAAGGCGATGATCTTGGACATCGTCGGATGTTCCTCCAGGGGTGTGACGCGTTAGCACTCGCGGTATGCGACTGCTAAGAGTCAAGCACCTGGGATCAGCACTCGCAACCGGCGAGTGCTAACGGAGGCGGATGCCCCTCATCGGGCCCCCACGGCGAGGTGGGCCCGCAGCTTCGTGAGGATGTGCTCGGGGTCGACCGGCTTGCCGAGGTGGGCGTCGGCGCCCAGCGCCCAGCTGCGGACCAGGTCGCGCTCGGCGGCCAGGCAGGACAGGACCACGACGCAGGTGTCGGGGGCGAGGCCTCGCTCGCGGCGGACCTCGAGGACGTCGTACCCGTCGATGCCGGGCATCATCAGGTCGAGGACCATGGCCGCCGGAGCCCGCTCCGCCAGCGCCTCGATGGCCTCGCTGCCCGACGCTGCGAAGCGCACGGTGAAGTCGCGCCCGAGCGTGTACCCGAGCATCGTGCGGATGTCGGGGTCGTCGTCGACGATGAGGACGTCAGCGGGGCCGGTCACGCCCCATGTGTCGGTCGGGCGCGCGGGGGGACTTGAGCGCGATGAGCCGTCCGGCCCATGGGGCCGGGGCGGGCTCAGCCGCCGGCGACGGCGGGGATGATGGCGACGGTCTCGCCGTCGGGGACCGGGGTGTCGAGCTGCTGCAGGAAGCGCACGTCGTCGTCGGCCACGAACACGTTCACGAAGCGGCGCAGCCCGCCCTCGGCGTCGAGGATGCGCTCCGAGAAGCCCGGGTGGGCCGCCTCGAGGGCCTGGAGGACCTCTCCCACCGTTGACCCGTCGACGGACACCTCGGACTGGCCACCGGTGAGGGTGCGCAGGGTGGTGGGGACGCGGACGGTGACGCTCATCGGGATGGGTCCTTCATCGACAGGGGCTGCACGGCGCAGCGGGGCGACCTGAGGGGGCGATCGTAC
Source organism: Acidimicrobiales bacterium (assembly GCA_036275535.1). Taxonomy (GTDB): domain Bacteria; phylum Actinomycetota; class Acidimicrobiia; order Acidimicrobiales; family VFJN01; genus VFJN01. The sequence goes on from DASUDP010000043.1 coordinate 9,739, forward strand.
TGAACCAGCGCTGCGGACGGCCCATTCCCAACCCCCCGCGTCGCCGGCGGGAGTTGTCGTACGGGACCCCCACGGGTATGCATGAGCCGTGCGTCGGCCGATGATCCGGACCTTCCACCACGAGGACTTCGTGGTCGCTCGGCTGGCCGAGCTCAAGGCCCATCAAGGCCTGCTCGTCTCCGTCTGCCTGCCCGCCCGGGACGAGGCCGCCACCGCGGGCACGATCGTGGAGCTGCTCCAGCGCGAGCTGGTGGCCGAGGGCCTCGTCGACGAGGTCGTGGTCATGGACGATCACTCCACCGACGCCACGGCCAAGGTGGCCGACGAGGCGGGGGCGCGCGTGGTGGCCGTGGGGGACGTGCTGCCCGAGCTCGGCCCGGGCGCCGGCAAGGGCGAGGCGCTCTACAAGTCCGTCGCCGCCGCCGAGGGCGACCTCATCGTGTGGTGCGACGCCGACATCCTCGACTTCGGGGCCCGCTTCGTGATCGGCCTCCTCGGCCCCCTGCTGTCCCGCCCCGAGGTGTCGTTCGTGAAGGGGTTCTACGACCGCCCGGTCGGCGAGGAGGCCAGCGGCGGCGGCCGGGTCACCGAGCTCATGGCCCGGCCGGCCATCGCCACGATGTTCCCCCACCTGGCCTCGATCGTGCAGCCACTCTCCGGCGAGTACGCGGGGCGGCGGAGCCTCCTCGAGCGGGTCCCGTTCGTCGAGGGCTACGGCGTCGACCTCGGGCTGCTCATCGACATCGCCGAGATCGAGGGCACCGAGGCCATCGCCCAGGTCGACCTCGGCACCCGACGGCACCGGAACCGCCCCCTCGACCAGCTGGGCCCCCAGGCGCTGGCCGTGCTGCAGACCGCGCTGCGCCGGGCCGGCACCGGCTTCGGCGGCTCGGCCACCCTCGTGCGCCCGGACCGCGAGCCCCGCCTCGTCTCCGCCGACGAGCGCCCTCCCCTCGTCGACGTCCCCTCCTACCGCCGCCGCACCGCCTGACCCCAAACCCCAGGCGGACCCCCGCCGGAACCCCACCCCAGGCGAACCCGCGGTCATTGTTGGCGGTTCCTGCGCAAGAACAACCGCGGGTTCGGGGGTCGTCGAGGGGTGCGTCGGGGCGTGGGTGGAGGGTGCTCGGGGCTGTCGGGACGGTCGGCGCGCTACAGCGGTGCAACTAGTCCGTTCGACCCAGATTTTTCCCTAAAGGTCACCACGCTGAGTGGTCGATGCTGGGTGAGACACCGACCAGCGACGGGCGAGACTGGACAGGCAAGCCAATGGCCACGACCCCCACCGAGATGCCGGCGGACATCACCATCGACCTCACCGAGCCCATGATCCCAATGACCGGTCACCGCCTAGCCGAGCTCGTGCAAGCCCTCACCGGCTGCAGCGCCGAGCGCGCCGAGCTGGCCGTCGGCGACCCCATGCCGACGGCTGCCGCCGACCCGGACGACGCCCTCACCACAATGGCCCTCGCCATGGTGCGGCTCCGCTCCCGCCAGCCGGCCTGAGCTCGCTCAGGGCAGCGGGACGTCCGCCCCCGACTCCGCCCCGCTCGACACCGGGTCGGGGCTGACGAGCGCATCGATCTCCCCGAGGTCCCCGACGTCGTCCCGCTCCTCGCCCAACGCGGAGACGGCCAGCACCGGGCCCACCCCCGGCTTGGCGTCGTCGTGCTCCCACGCCGCCTCGATCTCGTCGAGGGGCTGGCCGAGGATGAAGTGCCGCCAGGCGTGGCCGACGACGATCTTCAGCACGGCGGTGGCGGGCACGGCCAGGAGCAGCCCGAAGAACCCGCCCAGCGTGCCACCGGCCAGGAGGGCCAGCATGACGGCCGCGGGGTGGAGCTTCACCGCCCGCTGCATCACGATCGGGCTGATGAAGTGGTTGTCGATCTGCTGCACGACGGCCATGACGACGGCCACCGCGATCGCTTGGGACAGACCCCCACCGGTCGTCAGGGCGATGATGATCCCGGGCACCGCCCCGACCCACGGGCCGATGAGCGGGATCATGTTGAACAGGCCGGCGATCATCCCGACGATCAGCCAGAACGGCAGGTCGACGATGAGCATGCCGATCGACGCCATCACGCCGACGACCAGGGCGACGGCCAGCTGGCCGCGGAAGTAGCCGCCGATGGCGGCGCTGAGCCGGCGGGACACGACCATCACGTCCCCACGGGCCCGCACGGGCACCAACGAGCGGGCCGTGCGGCGAAGGTGGGGGAGATCGACGAGCAGGTAGAAGGCGATGATCGGCGCCAGCACGAAGATGATGCCGACGTGGAAGACCTTGAGGGCCAGCTCGCGCGCGGTCGCGATCTGGTCGGCGAAGCGGTCCTGGCGCTCCTCCGGCGTGATCGTGCCGTTGCCGTCGGCGTCGCCGCTGTCGTTGCCGGAGAACTGGTCCTCGAGCTCCTGCCAGGTCGGGATCTCGACCGGCCAGTTGTCCTCGACGGAGCGCTCGGAGAGGTCGTTGACGGAGTCCTCGAGGTCCTGCCGCAGCTCGGGCCACTCCGCCGCCAGGTCGTCGTACTGCTTGGTGGCCAGCGGGGCCACGAGAAGGACCACGAGGGTGATGCCGGCCGCCACCCCAAGGTAGGAGAGCCCGGTGCCGAGCGCCCGGGGGATGTGGCGGTGCTGCAGCCGCGTGACGACCGGGTTGAGCAGGAAGACGATGGCCCCGGCCAGGATCAGCGGCGGCCAGATCACGCGCACGACCCAGGCCAGCAGCCCCACGAGCGCCACCAGGGCGGCGACCCCGCACAGGGCCCAGCAGACGGCCCCGGCCCGTCGGATGCGCTCCACCATCGCGGCCGAGGCTACCGGACCCCGGTGGCCGCACCGGGGGGATGCCCGGCGTCGAGCAGGCCGCTGACCGCCTCCTCGATGCAGGCCACGGTGGCGCGACGAGCCCGCTCCTCGCCGAAGCGCCCCACCAGCGACACCGCCTCGATCCGGTCCCCGACGTCGTCGAAGACCTCGCCGGCCACGGCGACGACCGGCACCCCGGCCTGGGCCGCGAGCTCGGCCACCCCGCCCACGACCTTGCCCTCGAAGCTCTGGGCGTCGAGGAAGCCCTCGGCCGTGATGACGAGGTTGGCCCCCTCCAGCCGCTCGTAGAGCTCGACCTCGTCGGCCACCAGGTCGAAGCCAGGGACGAGCCGTGCCCCCGCCGCGGCCAGGCCCCCGGCGAGGCCGCCCGCGGCGCCGGCACCCTCGAGGACCGTCACGTCGACGCCGTGCTCCTCGCGGTACACCTGAGCCAGGCGCTCGAGGCGGCGGGTCAGCAGGGCCACCTGGGCCGGCGAGGCGCCCTTCTGGGGGGAGAACACCTCGGCGGCGTCGAGGAAGCGGGTGCGGACGTCGCAGGCCACGACGAGCTCGATGCCCTTGAGGCGGCCCAGGGGGTGGAGGGCGCGGAGGGCGGCGAGGCCCCCGTCGGTGCTGGCCGAGCCGCCCACCCCCACGATGACCCGGCGGGCCCCCGCGTCGAGGGCGGCCACGATCAGCTCCCCGGTGCCGGCCGTGGAGGCCGCCACCGCGTCGTTGTGCTCGGCCCCGCCGGCCCGTTCGAGCCCGGAGGCCTCCGCCATCTCCACCACCGCGGTGCGCCCATCGAGGCGCCAACGGGCCTCCACCGGAGCGCCGAGGGGGCCGGTCACCGTGGTCACGCGGTTCGCTCCCCCCAGCGCCTCGAGGGTGCCCTCTCCCCCATCGGCCATCGGCGCCTCGTCGCAGGCCCACCCCGCTGCCCTCGCCACCCGGCCGATGGCGGCCGCCACCTCCGAGGCGGTGGCGGTGCCGCGCATCTTGTCGGGGGCCGCCACAACGCGCATGGCGCCATGCTGGCCCAACCGAGGCCCCAGCGCGGACTGGATACGGTGACGTCCCCATGGATGCCTCCGCCGGTCACCCCCTCGAGCGCCCCGTGGTGATCGTGTCGAACCGCGGCCCCGTGCGCTTCGAGGTCGACGAGGCCGGTGTGCTGCAGAGCCGCCGCGGCGCCGGAGGGCTCGTGTCCGGCATCGCCCCGCTGATCGGCGGGACCGACGCCACCTGGCTGGCCGCCGCCATGGGCCAGGGGGACCGAGTCGCCGCCGAGCGCGGGGTGGTCGAGGCCGACGGGCTGCGCGTCCGCCTGCTGTCGATCGATCCCGAGACGTACCGGTTGGCCTACGACGTCGTCAGCAACGGCGTGCTCTGGTTCGCCCACCACGGCCTCTGGGACCTCACCCGCGAGCCGGCCTTCGACTCGGCCTGGCCCGCCGCCTGGGATGCCTACCGCCGGCTCAACCACACCTTCGCCGATGCGGTCGCCGCCAGCGCCCCCGAGGGCGCGGCCGTGCTCATCCAGGACTACCACCTGTGCCTGGTGGCCGAGCCCCTGCGAGCCCAGCGCCCCGACCTCGCCACGGTGCACTTCAGCCACACCCCCTTCGCACCCCCCGTCTGGCTGGAGGCGCTGCCCGACGCCGCGGTCGTCGAGCTGCTCACGGGCATGGCCGCCCACGACGCCTGCGGGTTCCACACCGAGCAGTGGGCGGCGGACTTCCGGGAGAGCTCGCGCCACCTCGCCGACGTCTACCCGGTCACCTTCGTGTCCCCCCTCGCCTCGGACCCCGAGGACATCCGCGCCGCGGCCAACTCCCCCGCCTGTGCCACCGCGCTGGCCAGCCTCGAGGAGCGGGTGGGCGACCGGGCCGTCATCGGCCGGGTGGACCGCGTCGAGCTGTCGAAGAACCTGCTGCGGGGCTTCCTGGCCTTCGGGGATCTGCTGGAGCGCTACCCCGAGCACCGAGAGCGCGTCGTGTTCGTGGCCGGGGCCTACCCGTCCCGGGAGGGGGTCCCGGCCTACGCCGCCTACCGGGCCGACGTCGAGGCGGCGGTGGCCGCCGTCAACGATCGGTGGGGCACGGCCGACTGGACCCCGATCGTGCTGCACGTCGAGGACGACTTCCCTCGCTCGGTGGCCCTGCTGCGCCGAGCCGACGTCCTGCTCGTCAACCCGATCCGCGACGGCCTCAACCTGGTGGCCTCCGAAGGCGCCCTCGTGAACGACCGCCACGCCGTGCTGGCCCTCTCCCCCGAGGCCGGCGCCTGGGAGCGACTCCACCCGGGCGCGCTGCGGGTGCCGCCGTTCGACGTGGCCGGCACCGCGAACGTGCTCCACCGCGCCCTCACCATGGCCCCGGAGGAGCGGGAGCGCCGCCACCGAGCCCTGCGCGACCTCGCCGAAGCCCGCACGCCCCGGCACTGGATGGCCGACCAGCTGGCCGCCGCCCGCCTCGCCGGGCGCTGACGGCCGCTCAGGGGGCTACCAGCGCCCGGAGGAGGTCGACGACAGCGGCCGGGTCGGCCACCACCGCGTCGGCGGCGGCCAGCAGCTCGGGGGCCGACTCCCGGGACCTCACCACGATCCGCCGGCCGTCCCCGCCGGCGGCCGTGAAGCGGTCCAGGGCCGCGAAAGCCGGGAGGTCGCCCACGTCGTCGCCGATGAAGCAGGCGCTGTCGACGTCGGCCGCGGCCAGGAGGCCCTCGACCACGGTGCCCTTGTCCGTCGCCACCGGCGGGTGCAGCTCGTAGGACATCCGCGCTCGGCCCGGCTGTAGCCCCCACCGGGACGCCGCCTGCTCGGTCCAATCGGCGACCGCGGGGCCCAGCTCCGGGCAGGTGCGCACGTGCAGCGTGAGGGTCAGGCCCTTGTGCTCGACCCCGACCGCCTTCGGCAGCTCGGCGACGGCGGCCGCCGCCGCGTCATCGACGGCCGCCCGCCAGTGACCGACCGCCGGGTCCTGGACCACCGCACCGTCACGGACCTCCTCCAGGCCGTAGAGGCCGACGAGGGTGGGGCCGGTGCCGAGGTGGGCCTGCAGGAAGGAGGCGGGGCGCCCGGACACCACGGCGACCAGGCCGTAGCGGTCGGCCAGCGCATCGAGGAGGGGCGCCGCGGCGGGCAGCGGCCGCGAGGTGGCGGGATCCTCCACGATCGGGGCCAGCGTGCCGTCGAAATCGAGCAGGACGGCGGTGCGGGCGGGGTCGCGGCGCAGGGTCGCCACCACGTCGTCGATCGCCGGGGCCATGCAGCGGACGGTAGCGGTCGGGGCGGCGGCCACCGGCGACCAGTGGCTACGGTCGCCGCGATGGGTCGTCGGGTGCGCCGGGGAGCCGCGGCCCTCGTGGCCGTGGCGGGGCTGGGGGGTTGCGGCGCGGGAACGGTGACGGTCGCCTTCTCCCCCCAGGCGGGCGACGTCCACCGCTACCGCTACGAGATCTCCGGGTCGGTCGAGCAGGAGCTCGACGGCGCCGATCCCGTCGTCAACCGCCTGTCCGTGGACCTGGACGTCGACGAGGAGATCCTGAGGACCGGCGAGGACGGCACCGTGACGGCCCGGCTGCGGGTGCGGCGCGACGGAGCCCCGGCCGAGACGGTGGAGGTGCACCTCGACGGGTCGGGCGGCCTGGCCGGGATCGACCTGGGCGCCGGGACCGCCACCCCCGCTGAGCTCGGCGTGCTGGACGAGGTGCTGTCGATCCCCGCCCTGCCCACGGGCCCGGTGGCGCCGGGTCAGCGCTGGCGGCTCGAGAGCGCCGGGATCGACGGGGAGGGCCGCCTGCGCCGGCTGGGGGTGATCGATGGCCGTGACGTGGCGGTCGTCGACACCACCGCCCGCCACGGCCTCGACGAGGACCTGACCTCAGCGGGCTCGGCCGTCCACCTGGCCGGCACGATCCGCGCCACGTCGCGCGGCGCCTACGACATGGCCGACGGCGCCCTGCGCCGCGCCACGACCACCGCCCGGGGCTCCGTCGACCTCGTCGTGAACCCTCCGGCCGGCGTGACCGCCACCCCGGTGACCGGGACGATCACCTACGACGTGCGCGTCGAGGTGGTCCGCCGCTGAGCGTCCCCTCGAGCGGCCGGTCAGCCGGCGGCGGTGGTGGGGGTGGCGGCCGCGGTGGTCGGCGTGAGCGAGGCGAGATCGGCCCCGATCACGACGATGACGTTGGCCGCCCCCACCTCGCCCGGGGGCGGGGTGGGCAGCGCCGACGGGGTGGTCGTGGCCGGCGCTCCGGCGGCGAGGGCGACGGCCGCCGCCTCCCGCTCGAAGCCGGCGGTGAAGAACACCTGGGTCGTCGGCACCTTCAGCGAGGAGTCGCCCGGCTCGAGCATCTGGTAGCCGGCCGTGCCGATGGCGGTCGAGTACTTGCCCGCCGCCCCGCCCACCGAGGTGCCGTTCAGCACGATCACGGTGACCTCAGCCGGTGAGCGCTCGGCCAGGGTGGTCGTCGTCTCCTCGGCCGTGCCGTCCGCGCTGTCGTCGGTGCTCTCGTCCACCTTGTCCGACCCCCGCGAGGAGGTGACGACCTCGGAGGTGTCGAGCCCGTTGCGCAGCAGGACGAGGCCCACCAGCACGGCCACCACCACGAGGGCGGCACCGCGGGCCGGGTTGACGGTCGGTTCGGTCGGTCGGCGTCGAGCCATCTGTCGAGTCTCCCTCATCGCCCGTCGAGCTGGCTCATCGGGCGCCCCTCGATGCGAGCGCGGCGCCGTCGGTCGCGCACCCGACGGAGGCGGCGCACGAGCAGTGGGTCGTACTCCATGGCCTCCGGATCGTCGAGCATCTCCGCCACGAGCTGGTAGTAGCGGGTGCCCGACAGCTCGAAGCGCTCACGGATCGCCGTGTCCTTCGGGCCGCTCTCGGTCCACCAGCTGCGCTCGAAGTCGAGGATCGCCCGGTCCCGGTCGGTGAGTGCCATCCGGTCCAGGCTGGCCTGCGGGCCCACCTGGATCAAGGACCCTCGGGTCGGCGGTACCGTAAGGCCCTCGCCGGGTTAGCTCAGTTGGCAGAGCACCGACCTTGTAAGTCGGATGCCGTCGGTTCGATCCCGACACCCGGCTCGGCTGCGGTCTGTCAGGCGGTGAGGGCGAGCTCGTCGAGGCGGTCGGCCTCGTCCCGCTCGGCCAGGTGCATGCCCAGCTTGCGCTTGATGCGCTGCAGGGCGTTGTCGATCGACTTCACGTGGCGATCGAGCTGCTCGCCGATCTCCTGGTAGCTGCGCCCCTCGATGTAGAGCTGCAGCACGTCGATCTCGAGGCTCGAGAGCACCTCGGCCATCCGGCCCCGCATGGCGGCGAAGCGCTCGGCGGCGATCACCCGGTCGGCGGGGTCGGCGTCGTGGCGGTGGACCTGGATGAGCTCCTCGACGCTGCGCTCGCCGTTGTCGTCACCCGGGCGGCTGCCGGAGAGGGACACGTACTGGTTGAGCGCCTGGTGCTTCTGGCGGGTCGCCGTCTTGATCGCCGTGATGATCTGGCGGGTGATGCACAGCTCGGCGAAGGCCTGGAACGACGCCAGGTGCTCCGGGCGGAAGTCCCGGGCCGCCTTGTAGAGCCCGATCAGGGCCTCCTGCTCCACGTCGTCGTGGTCGGCCCCGACGAGGAAGTAGTTGCGGGCCTTGGCCCGGGCGAACCGGCGGTACCGGGTCATCACCACCTGGAGGGCGCCCTGGCAGCCCTCCTGGAAGCGAGCGACCAGCTCGACGTCGGTCAGATCGTTGAGGTTGACGGGTTCCGGTCGGCGGTTCACGGCTGGGCTCCTGAGGTGGTGCGACAGAGTGCTGCAGGTGGTGCTACTCGCAGTAGCCAATGGTGACTAGTCAGGTTGAACCATGTCCAGCTCGATGTGTCAATGGTCACCCGCTGGTTGTCGTGACAAATCCGTGACGCACTTCGCTCAACCCAACGCGAACCGGAAGAACCGGAAGCAAGATCGGCGCCCGGAGGCCCCCGAGGGCGCGTCGCGGGGTGGCGAGGCGTGCTCAGGCTCGGGCGCGGGCCACCTCGTAGCAGGCCAGGGCGCCGGCCACCGACACGTTCAGCGACGGCAGCGACCCCAGCAGCGGGATGCTGACCACCTCGTCGCAGCGCTGGCGGACGAGGCGCGACAGGCCGGACCCCTCGGCCCCCAGCACGAGGCAGATCGGTCCGTCGGCGGCCGGCAGGTCCCAGAGACCGGTGCGGCCGTCGGCGTCGAGCCCGACCACCCACACCCCCTTGGCCCGCAGGTCCTGCAGGGCCGTGGGCAGGCCCCCGACCACCGTGAAGGGCAGGTGCTCGACGGCCCCAGCGGCGGCCTTCGTCACCGTGGGGGTGACGTGGACGGCCCGGTGGCGGGGCAGCACGACGCCCGTCACCCCCGCGCACTCGGCCGAGCGCAGGAGCGCGCCGAGGTTCCCCGGGTCCGTAACGCCGTCGACGGCGACGAGGAACGGGGGGCGGCCCCCGCGGGGCGTGGCCAGGTCGTCGAGGGCCACCTCGGCGATCGGCTCGGCCTTGGCCAGCACGCCCTGGGGCGCCTCGCAGCGGGCCTCGCCGAAGAACCGGCCCCGGCCCACCTCGCGCACCGGGATGCGCTGGCCCTCCGCCAGCTCTCGGATGTCCTCGAGGACGGGGGACGGCTCGGCGTCGGCCAGGACCCAGATCTCCCGGACCTTCCGTCGCCCGACGAGGAGCAGCTCGCGGACGGCCTGGCGGCCCTCGACCTGGTCACCGCCGACGCCCGTGCGGCGGCGGGAGCCGCCGGCCGGCGAGCCCGCCCCGACGCCGGTGCCGACCTTGCCGCGCGGGCCGCCCGGCGTGGCCCGGCCCCGGCCTCCGGCGGGCGCCCGGCCCGGGGTGGGCGATCGGCGGGTGGGAGCCTTGGGCAGCCCGCTGCCGCCGGCACCGGGCTTGCGGGGCTTGCTCATCGGTTGTCCTCCGGGGTCGCAGCGGCGCCAACGGCGTGGACGAGGGCCACGGCGAAGCAGACGATGCCCTCGCCCCGCCCGAGCGCCCCCACCCCCTCGGACCGCTTCCCCTTCACGGTCACCGGCGCGCCGACGGCGGCCTCGAGGTTGTGCTGCAGCTCGTCGCGACGAGGGGCCAGCTTCGGCCGGTCGAGCACGACGGTGCAGTCGACGTTGCCGGGCGCCCACCCGGCGGCCCGCACGTCGGCCACCGCCCGCCGCAGGAGCTCGAGGCTGTCCGCGCCGGCCAGCGCCGGGTCGGTGTCGGGGAAGTGCTGGCCGATGTCGCCCAGCCCCGCCGCCCCGAGCAAGGCGTCGGTGATGGCGTGGGCGACGACGTCGGCGTCGCTGTGCCCGGCCAGCCCGCGCTCGCCGGCGAAGGTCACCCCGCCGAGGACGAGGGGGCGCTCGGGGTCGTCGCTGTAGGGGTGGACGTCGAACCCCTGGCCCACCCTCATCTGCACAGCAGCTCCGCCAGCGCGAGGTCGACCGGGGTCGTGATCTTGATGTTGCGGGGGTCGCCGTCCACGACCACCACCCTGCCACCTCGGGCCTCGACCAACGAGGCGTCGTCGGTGCCTTCGACCGCCCCCGCCAGGGCGGTCCGCAGGGCGCCGGCCCGGAAGGCTTGTGGCGTCTGGACGGCCAGGAACCGATCGCGGTCCACGGTGCCCCCCTCGCGGTCGCGCAGCGTGTCGGCGACGGGCACCGCAGGCACCGCGCCGTCGGCGCCGTCGGCGACGGCCCCGAGCACGCGCTCCCACACCCCCGGCACCGGGACCGGGCGGGCGGCGTCGTGGACGACGACGACCTCCGCCTCGTCCGGCACCGCGGCGAGTCCCGCCCGCACCGAGCCGGACCGGGTGGCGCCGCCGGCCACCACGGCGTCGGCCTGCTCGGGGTCGCCCACCGCGTCGGCGGGGACGACGAGCACCACGCCGTCGCTGTGGGCCTCCGCCGCCGCCAACGACCAGTCGAGGACCCGCTGCCCCGCCAGCTGGAGGTACTGCTTGCGCTGCCCGAAGCGGACGCCGCTCCCCCCGGCCAAGACGATCGTCCACACCGGCCCGGGCATGGCGGCCACGCTACCCACCCGACCCCTGGCGGCCGTGCCCGCCAGTAGAGTGCGCGCCCGTGATCGACATCGAGCTGCTGCGCAGCACCGAGCTCTTCGCCGAGCTCAGCGACGAGGCCCTGGAGCGAGTCGCGGCAGCCTGCACCTCCCGGCCCCTCCGGCGCGGCGACGTGGTCTTCGAGGAGGGGTCCGAGCCCGAGCACCTCTACGTCGTGGAGGAGGGCCGCATCGCCATCGCCAGCCGCTCGATCGACGGTCGGGAGTCCGTCTTCGCGCTGATGGACCGCGGCTCGCTCTTCGGGGAGATGGGCCTGCTCGACGGGTTGGGCCGCTCCGCCGAGGCTCGGGCCCTCGAGCCCTCCCAGATCATCGAGATCCCCTACGCCCCGGTGCGTGTCGTCTTCGACGAGGACCCCCAGCAGCTGTGGGGTGTGGTGGCCCTGCTGGCCGGCCGGCTCCGCAGCATGGATGCCGCGCTGGCCGACTCGGTGTTCCTCGACGTCACGGGCCGCACGGCCAAGCGGATCCTCGAGCTGGCCGGCGACGAGGACGAGTTCACCCTCCCGGTCACCCAGGAGGAGCTGGCCGGCATGGTGGGGGCCTCCCGGGAGCGGGTCAACAAGGCCATTGCCAGCTTCGTGCGGCTCGGCTGGATCGACCAGTCCGAGCGTCGCTACGCCATCAAGGACCGGGAGCAGCTCACCCGCCGGGCCCGGTAGCCGGGCTCAGGCGTACCGGTCGAGGATCGACGTCTCGGCGAGGCGGCTGAGGGCCTCCCGGATGGCCCGGGCCCGCGTCTCGCCCACCCCGGCGACGTCGTCGAGGTCGTCGATCGTGGCCCGCATGATCTTCTGCAGGTTGCCGAAGCGCAGGACGATGGCCTCGGTGACGTGCTCCGGCAGGCGCGGCACCCGGGCCAGCAGCCGGTAGCCACGGGGCTGCATCGCCTCGTCGAGGTCGAGCGAGCGGTCCCGCAGGTTGAGCGCCGCCACCACCGCCTTGGCGTCGAGCAGGTCCTCGGTGCCGAGGTCGGCCAGGGCGCCGAGGGCCTCGTCGAGGTGCCAACCGGCGTCCTCGTGGAAGTAGTCCTTGATGACGAGGCGGCGCTCCTCTTCCACGCCCCCGAGGAGCTCGTCGAGCTGCAGGCTGACCAGCCGGCCGTCGACCCCGAGCTCGATGATGTCGAGCTCGATCTCCTCGGCCACGCGGCGGACCATCTCGGTGCGCTGCAGCACGGTGACGACGTCGCGCACGGTGACGAGGTCCTCCACCTCCACCGTCGACAGCGAGGCGGTGACCTCGTCGAGGCGGTCCTTGTAGCGCTCGAGGGTCTGGAGGGCCTGGTTCGAGCGGGTCAGCAGGCGCGGGATCGGCTCGAGGGTGTGCTTCTGGTCCCGGGCGTAGACGGCGACGATGGCCATGTCCTCGGAGATCGAGATCACCGGGACATCGATCGATCGGGCCACCCGCTCGGCCGTGCGATGCCGGGTGCCGGTCTCCGAGGTGGGCACGTTCGGGTTGGGGACGAGGTGGACGTTGGCGCGAGCGATGCGACTGGCATCGGAGGCCAGGATGATGGCGCCGTCCATCTTGGCCAGCTCCGACAGCCGCTGGGGGCTGAAGGCGGCATCGAGCAGGAACCCGCCCGAGCAGATGTTCAGCACCTCCGGACCGTCGCCGACGACCACGAGCCCGCCCATCTTGGCCTGCAGGATCCGGTCGAGCCCCGACCGCAGCGGCGTGCCCGGCGCCACCACGGAGAGCGCCGCCAGGAGCTCTGCACTGCGCCGGGGTGCCATTTCCGGATCCTACGCCCCCAGGCGGGCGTGGTCGGCGTGGCGCGACCCCGGTGACCTGGAGCAACGCTGCGACCGCTCCCGGGGCGGTGAGGTCACCCCAGGGCGCGGAGGCCGGGCCGCACCCCGGCCGGCGACGCCTCCTCGACGTCGATGATGCCGCCACCGCCGGACACCATCCCGGCGAGGTCGACGGCCTCGGCCAGGGTGGCGGCGCGGAGCACCTCGATGCCGGGCGCGGAGCTCGGCGCGCTGGCCGGGACGATGGCGTGGCGGAAGCCGAGCCGGGCGGCCTCGGCGAGGCGGCGGGCGGTCTGGTGGACCTGCCGCAGCTCGCCGCCCAGACCGATCTCGCCGCAGGCCACGAGCCCGTCGGCCAGGGGGCGGCCGGACCGGGCGGAGACCAGCGCCAGGGCGAGGGCGAGGTCCGCCCCGGGTTCGGTGACCTTCACCCCACCGGCCACCACGGTGTGCACGTCGGCCTCGTGGAAGGTGGCCCCCACCCGCTTGTCGAGCACGGCCAGCACGAGGGCGAGGCGCCCGCTGTCGAGGCCCTGCGCCGACCGCCGGGGCGTCGGGATGTGGGAGTGCGCGACGAGGGCCTGCACTTCGACCAGCAGCGGGCGGTGGCCGTCGAGCACGGGGGCCACCACCGAACCGGCCACGCCGGGGCGGCGATCGGACAGGAAGAGGGCGGAGGGGTCGGGCACGCCGTCGAGCCCGGCCCCGGTCATCTCGAAGAGGCCCAGCTCGTCGGTGGAGCCGAAGCGGTGCTTCACGGCCCGCAGGAGACGCAGCGCGTGGTGGCGCTCCCCCTCGAACGACAGCACCGTGTCGACGAGGTGCTCGAGCACCCGGGGTCCGGCCAGCCCGCCGTCCTTCGTGACGTGGCCGACGAGCACGGTGGCCATCGACCGCTCCTTGGAGGCGCGCACGAGGCGGTGGGCGCACTCCCGCACCTGGGACACGGACCCCGGCGCGGCGGACAGCGCCGGGTCGTGGACGGTCTGGATCGAGTCGACCGCCACGACAGCGGGCCCGAGGGCCTCGAGGTGGCTGAGGATGTGGGGCAGCGACGTCTCGGCCACCAGCCAGAGCCCCTCGGGCAGCGCCCCCAGGCGCTCGGCCCGGGCCCGCACCTGCTGGGCCGACTCCTCGGCCGTGACGTAGAGGCAGCGGTAGCCGGCTTCGGCCAGGCCGGTCAGGGCCTGGAGCAGGAGGGTGGACTTGCCGATGCCGGGTTCGCCGCCGAGCAGGGTGACCGACCCGGGCACGAGACCGCCGTGCAGGACGCGGTCGAGCTCGCCGACCCGGGTGGCGGCCGGGGCGAAGGCCTCCGCATCGACCTCGCCGATCGGTTGGGGTGTGCCCGCCCCCTCGCCGAGGCACTCGTCACGCCCCGCCGCAGCGGGGCGCTCGACCTCCTCGACGAGGGAGTTCCACGACTCGCAGGAGCTGCACCGGCCGGACCACTTGGGTTCGGCCGCCCCGCACTCCTGGCAGCGGTAGAGGATGCGCGTCCGGGCCATGTCAGCGGACCCTACGGAGGGGGTGTGACACTCATGATGAAGCGGTGGCGAACATGCGTTCGCACGCTAGCGCACCGAGCTCACCCGACCGACCGCTACCGTCGCTCGACATGGCTGAGCGGACCGACTGGAACCCGGTGCTGCGAGCCGAGCTGGCCAAGCCCTACTGGCCGGAGCTCCAGCGCTTCGTGGCCGAGGAGCGGGCCGTGGGTCCCGTGTACCCGCCGGCCGACGAGGTGTTCGCCGCCCTCCACCTCACCCCGTATGCCGACGTGAAGGTGCTCATCCTCGGCCAGGACCCCTACCACGGCCCCGGCCAGGCCCACGGGCTCTGCTTCTCCGTCCGCCCCGGCGTCCCCCTGCCGCCGTCGCTTCAGAACGTGTTCACCGAGCTCGAGGCCGACCTCGGCATCGAGCCGCCCGGGCACGGCTGCCTCGACGCCTGGGCCCGCCAGGGGGTGCTGCTCCTCAACACCACCCTCACGGTGCGCGCCCGCCAGGCCGCCTCGCACCAGGGCAAGGGGTGGGAGACCTTCACCGACGAGGTCATCCGCGCCGTGTCGGCCAAGCCCGAGCGCGTCGTGTTCATCCTGTGGGGCGCGGCAGCGCGCCGGAAGCGCGCCCTCGTCGACACGTCGCGGCACGTCGTGATCGAGTCCGCCCACCCCTCGCCGCTGTCGGCCCGCAGCGGCTTCTTCGGCAGCCGTCCGTTCTCCCGGGCCAACGCAGCACTCGCGGAAGCGGGCCGCGAACCGGTCGATTGGCGCATACCGCCCCGTTGAGCCCCGGGTTTCCCCGAAAACGGTTCAGAAGGCCCTCTCCCTGACCGATGCAAGGGTGGCACACTGGCTGCACACCGTCGGGGGGATGGTGGGCCGGTGCCGCTGGCACAGGGAGGCTGGGCGATGGGATATGCGGACACGGAGACAGCGATCAGGATGACAGGTGGGCTCTGCGGCCAGTGCGTGACCGTCGACGGCGAGGAGCTCGTCGTCGAGGACACCGTGGCCCACGCCGTCGTGGAGGGCCTGCTGTCCTCCGACCTGCTCGACCATGGCTGTGACACCTACTGGTGCGTCAACAGCTCGGGCCACCACCGCGTGGTGCGGGCCTCGGAGATCCTGCTCGCCGGCTGAGCCGCCCCTCAGCGCGGGCGGGACCGGGCGCCGCCCGGTACGGTCCGCACCGTGACCGCCGCGCTCCCCGACCTGCCGGTCCTCCAGGAGGCCGTCGGCCCGCAGCACGTCCTCACCGGCGCCGACGTCGCCGAGGACTACGGGCACGACGAGGCCCTGACGGCCTCCCCCGTCCGCCCGCTGGCGGTCGTCCGCCCCGCTGGCACCGAGGAGGTGGCGGCGATCGTGCGGTGGGCCGTCGACCACGGCGTGCCGCTCACCGCCCGTGGCTCGGGCACCGGCCTCTCCGGGGCCTGCGTCCCCCGGCCGGACGGGATCGTCGTGTCGTTCGAGCGGATGGCCGAGATCGTCGAGATCGACACGGCCAACCACGTCGCGGTGGTGCAGGCCGGCGTCACGCTGCACCAGCTCGACGAGGCCCTCCTCCCCCACGGCCTCGTCTACCCGGTGTTCCCCGGCGAGAGCTCGGCCAGCCTCGGCGGCAACGTCGCCACGAACGCCGGCGGCATGCGGGCGGTGCGCTACGGCGTGACGCGCCACCAGGTCCTCGGGCTCACCGCGGTCCTCGGCACCGGCGAGGTGCTGCGCACCGGCGGGCGGTTCGTGAAGGCGACGTCGGGCTACGACCTCACGCAGCTCATCATCGGCTCCGAGGGGACGCTGGCCCTGGCCACCGAGGCCGTGCTGCGCCTGCACCCGCGGCTCACCCACGGCGCCACCGTGCTGGTGCCCTTCGCCACCCTCGACGACGTGGCGGCGGCCATCCCCCGCATCGTCGGCTCGGGCCTCATGCCCACGATCCTCGAGTACATCGACTTCATCACGATGTCGGCCATCACGACGAGCGCCGGCCTCGAGCTCGGCGTGCCCCAGGAGGTGCGCGACGGCGCCCTCGCCTACCTCGTGGTGGTGCTCGAGAACCGAGCCGGGGAGCGGGTCGAGGAGGACACCGCCGAGCTGGCCGAGCTGGTGACGGACCTCGGCGCCCTCGACGTCTACGTGCTCCCGTCGGCCGCGGGGGCCTCGCTCATCGAGGCCCGGGAGAAGGCGTTCTGGACGGCCAAGGCGGCGGGGGCCGACGACATCATCGACCTCGTCGTGCCCCGGGCGTCCATCCCGCAGTACCTGACCCAGGTGCAGGAGGTGGCCGCCGCCACCGGGTCGCTCATCATCGGCTGCGGCCATGCCGGCGACGGCAACGTGCACCTGTCGGTGTTCCAGCCCGACCCGGCCGTCCGCAAGGAGGCGGTGGGCGGCGTGCTGCGAGCCGGGGTGGCCCTCGGTGGGGCCGTGTCGGGCGAGCACGGCATCGGGACGGAGAAGAAGGCCTACTTCGCCGAGATCGAGGACCCGGCCAAGCTCGAGCTGATGCGCCGGATCAAGGCCGCCTTCGACCCCGCCGGCATCCTCAACCCCGGCACCATCTTCGATTGACCGGAGGACCCTGCTCGTGAACGGTGCCCAAGCCCTCATCCGCACGCTCGTCGGCGCCGGCGTCGACGTGTGCTTCATGAACCCCGGCACCTCGGAGATGCACTTCGTGGCCGCCCTCGACGACGTGCCCGAGATGCGGGGCGTGCTGGCCCTCTTCGAGGGCGTGGCCACGGGAGCCGCGGACGGCTACGCCCGGATCGCTGACCGCCCGGCGGCCGTGCTCCTCCACCTCGGCCCGGGGCTCGGCAACGGGCTGGCCAACCTCCACAACGCCCGCAAGGCCTTCACCCCGGTCGTGAACATCGTGGGCGACCACGCCACCTACCACCAGCCCTACGACGCCCAGCTCCAGTCGGACATCGAGACCGTGGCCCGCAACGTGTCCCGGTGGGTGCACTCGTCGACGTCGACCGCCACGCTGCCCCGCGACGCGGCGGAGGCGGTGGCGGCGGCCTTCGGACCGCCGGGGCAGGTGGCGACCCTGATCCTGCCCGCCGACACCAGCTGGTCCGAGGGGGCCGAGCCGGCCCCGCCGCCGACCCCGTCGGAGGCGACGCCGACGAGCGCGGATGTCATCTCGGAGCTGGCCGAGGTGCTGCAGGGCGACGAGCCGGCCGCCCTCTTCGTCGGCGGGCGAGCCTGCCGGGCCGAGGCCCTGGTGGACGCCAGCCGCATCGCCAACGCCACCGGGGCGAAGCTGCTGGCCGAGACGTTCCCGGCCCGGCTCGAGCGAGGGGCGGGCCGGGTGCCGGTGGAGCGCCTCGCCTACCTGGCCGAGTTCGCGGCGATGCAGCTCGACGGCCTGCGCCACCTGGTCCTGGTGGACACCAAGTCCCCCGTCTCGTTCTTCGCCTACCCCGGGAAGGCCAGCGACCTCGTCCCGGAGGGCTGCACGGTCCACGTGCTGGCCGGCCCCGACGGCGACCCGGCCGGCGCGCTGGCGGCGCTGGCGGCGGCGGTGGGGGCGCCGGCCGACGGGGCCACGCTGCAACCGGCGGCCCGCCCCGAGCTGCCCACCGGGCCCCTGACGGCCGACGCCGTCTGCCAGGCCATCGGGGCCCTCCTGCCCGAGGGGGCCATCGTCTCCGACGAGGGCAACACCTCCGGGCTGTTCGCGGCCGGGCACACGGCGGGCGCGCCCGCCCACGACTGGCTCTGCCTCACGGGCGGAGCGATCGGCCAGGGCCTGCCCGTCGCCGTGGGAGCGGCCGTCGCCGCCCCCGACCGCAAGGTCATCGCGCTCCAGGCCGACGGGGCGGCGATGTACACGCTGCAGGCGTGGTGGACGATGGCCCGGGAGCAGCTCGACGTCGTGACCGTGATCTTCAACAACGCGTCCTACGCCGTGCTCAACATGGAGCTGGCCCGCGTCGGGGCCACGGCGGGGGGTGAGAAGGCCAAGGAGATGCTCGACCTCCACGACCCCGGCCTCGACTTCGTGGCGCTGGCCCAGGGGATGGGCGTCCCCGCCACGCGAGCCACCACCGCCGAGGACTTCGTGGCGCAGCTCGAGCAGGCGCTGGCGACGAAGGGCCCGACGGTCATCGAGGCCGTCGTCCCCACGATCCTCTAGGCGCTCCCAGCGAACCCGCGGTCGTTCTTTGCGGTTCCCGCACATGAACAACCGCGGGTTCAGGGGGCTGGCTAGCGGAGGACGGTCGCCAGGCGGGCGAGGGCGGCGGGAGTGCGGGCACCCCACCAGAAGAGGTCCTGGCCGTCCACCCGCTGCACCGGGGCGATCGTCTCCAGCTCGACGAGGTGCTCGTCGCGGAACGAGTAGGGCTCGCTCGGCACGGCCACGACGTCGGGTTGGAGGTCCGCCAGCTGGTCCAGGTCGACCTGCGGGTACGGACCGGCTCCCGTGGGGACGACCTCCACCCCCAGCTGGGCCAGCAGC
>DASUDP010000044.1:0-10880 GCA_036275535.1 Acidimicrobiales bacterium
AGCTCGGCCTCCACCGGGGCGATGACCGCCAGGATCTCGTCGAGCTGGTCCTCGGCCACGTTCACGAGGGCCAGGACGGGCCGGTTGGTGAGCAGGAAGTAGGGCTTGAGCAGGCGCCGCTCGTCGTCCTTCAGGTCGGAGCGGTAGAGCGGCGTCCCCGCCTCGAGGATGCCCTTGGCCTTGTCCAGCGCGGCCACCTCTTCGACCAGTGACTTGTCGCCCTTGGCCGCCTTGCGGCGCTTCTCGATCTGGTTCTCGACCGTCTCGAGGTCGGCGTAGGTGAGCTCGAGCTCGACGATCCCGAGGTGCTCGAGCGGGTCGGAGGGACCGGGCACGTCGTCGTCCGCGAAGGCCCGCAGCACGAAGACGATGGCGTCGACCTCACGGATGTGGCTCAGGAACTTGTTCCCCAGGCCCTCGCCCTTGCTGGCCCCGGCCACCAGCCCGCCGATGTCGACGAACTGCACCGTGGCGGGCACCACGTTCTTGCTCTTGCTCATCTCGGCCAGGGCGTCGAGGCGGGTGTCGGGCACCCGGGCCATGCCGACGTTGGGATCGGTGGTGGCGAAGGCGTAGGGCGCGGCGAGCGCGCCGCCGCCGGCCAGCGCGTTGTACAGCGAGGACTTCCCTGCGTTGGGGAGACCGACGAACCCGAACCGCTCCATGGCGGTGCAGGGTACGGGCCCGGCGGTCCCGGTCCCCAACCCCGCCGGTAGCGTGGACGGCCGTGACGCCTCCGACCCTCTCCCCCGCCGACGCGCTCGATCGGGTCGTCTACCTGAAGGACCGCGCCCTCGAGGAGAGCCGCCGGGTCCACGCCTACTCCCGGGCGCGGGACCTCGTGCTCGAGCTCGGGGACGACGAGATCGCCCGCCACCACGCCGAGGGCACCCTGCAGGACCTGCCCGGCATCGGGCCGTCCACGGCCAAGGTGATCTCGCTGGCCCTCGAGGACGACATCGACGGCTACCTCGCCGAGCTCGAGGCCAAGACCGCCATCCACCCCGGCGAGGGCACCGAGCTGCGGGCCGCCATCCGCGGCGACTGCCACGCCCACACCAGCTGGAGCGACGGCGGCCGGTCCGTCGAGGAGATGGCCCGCACGGCCATGGCCCTCGGCCACCAGTACCTCGTCATCACCGACCACTCCCCCCGGCTCACGATCGCCCACGGCCTGAACCGTGACCGGCTGCTGGCCCAGCTCGACGAGATCGACGCGGTGCGCCAGCGCATCGCCCCGTTCCGCATCCTCACCGGCATGGAGGTCGACATCCTGGAGGACGGCTCGCTCGACCAGGACGACGACCTGCTCGAGCGGCTCGACGTCGTCGTGGCGAGCGTCCACTCCAAGCTGTCGATGCCGGAGGCGGACATGACGCGGCGCATGGTGCTGGCCGTGGCCAGCCCCCACGTCGACATCCTCGGGCACTGCACCGGGCGCAAGGTCGTCGGCGGGGGCCGCCCCCAGTCGAGGTTCGACGCCGACATCGTCTTCGCCGCCTGCGCCCGCTTCGACACGGCGGTGGAGATCAACTGCCGGCCCGAGCGGCAGGACCCGCCGGAGGAGCTGCTGGCCCTGGCCCTCGACTGGGACTGCAAGATCGCCATCAACACCGACGCCCACGCCCCCGGCCAGCTCGAGTGGCAGGCCTATGGGGCGGACAAGGCGGCCCGGATGGAGATCGAGCCCGAGCGCATCGTCAACACCTGGGAGGCGCCCGAGCTCCTCTCCTGGGCCGCCGCCCACCCCACCGCCTGACGACCGGAAACCCGAGGCCGGCCGCCGACCGACCCCGCTAAGGTCGGACCCCCTCGCACCCCCGTCCTGCGCCCGGACGGGGGCCGTGGCGCGCGTCCCGTCCCACCGCACCGGAGCCCACCGTGTCCCATCCCGAGCTGGCCACCGAGCAGGCCTACGTCGACCGCGCCTACGCCCACCTCGCCGCCATGCGGGACCGCACGAGGGCGGCCGTCGCCGTGGCTGACACGGCCGCGCAGGCGGTGGACGCGGCCATCGCCCGGACGCACCTCCAGGCCCGGCTGCGCAGCCTCCACACCGAGGTCGACGGCCTGAGCTTCGGTCGCCTCGACGCCGAGACCGGCGAGACCTGGTACGTGGGACGCCGCCACGTCGAGGACGAGCGCGGCGACCCGGTGGTCGTGGACTGGCGGGCGCCGGTGTCGGTGCCCTTCTACCGGGCCACGGCGGCGGACCCCCTCGAGCTCGTCCGCCGGCGCCGGTTCGTGATGACCAAGCGCCGGGTCGACGACCTCTTCGACGAGGTGTTCGACGACCCGGACAGCGTCGACGCCGCCCACCACGGCGGGATCCCCGACCCGCTGCTGGCCGAGCTGGAGCGCTCCCGCAGCGGTGAGATGCGCGACATCGTGGCGACGATCGCGGCCGAGCAGGACGTCGTCATCCGGGCCGGTCTCGACACCTGCCTCGTCGTCCAGGGCGGCCCCGGCACCGGCAAGACCGCCGTCGGGCTGCACCGCGCTGCGTTCCTGCTCTTCGAGCACCGTGAGGTGCTCGATCGAGCGGGCGTCCTCGTGGTGGGCCCCAACCCCCTGTTCCTCCGATACATCGCACAGGTGCTCCCCTCGCTCGGCGAGGCCGCCACCCGCCAGACGACGATGGACCGGCTCGTCGGCGGGCGGGTGCGAGCCGTCGATCCGCGGGCGGTGGCCCGGCTCAAGGGCGCCCACCCCAACCGAACCCGCGGTCAGAGTTGGCGGTTTCCGAGAAAGAACGACCGCGGGTTCGCCTGGGGTGGGGTCGGGGGTGGGGTCAGCGGACCGAACACGTGGAGCGTGTAGTCGACGCTCGGGGCGAACCACGGGCCCGTGTCGGGCCCCAGCTTCTGACCCACCGAGCTGGGCATGGTGTCGCGCAGCACGATCGGGCCGGCGACGTCGAGCATCCCGTCGGGATGCTCGACGGCCAGCTGCCACGTGGGCGAGATCGTGATGGTGAAGCGGCCCGGCTCGCCCGGCACCGGTCGGAGGTCGAGGTCGGCCCAGCCCGCGCTCATCCCCGTGACGCTAGCGACAGGGCGAGGCCGGCCTCGCTCGAGATCCACGCTTCCCTGACCGGTCGGACGAGCGCTTGACGCTGGGCGTAGGTTGCGGCTGTGGCCACCTTCGACGCGCTCTGCGAGCTCATCTCCAACCGGGAGCCAGTGGCGGACCCCGCCGCCCTCGCCCGGGACACCGGCGCTGCATCGTGGCTGTACCTCTGCGGCGAGGAGTTCGCCGACATGGACGGCGGCATGTCCTACGCCCAGGTCCAGGCGGCGGTCTCCGAGTCCGCCAACGTCGTCTCGGACCCGCCCCGGGTGCTCACCATGGACCTGGCCCGCCAGCACATCGCCGCGCTCGACGAGCTCCCGCGACCCACGCTCGTGACGTGCCGGGCCGGCCCTCGCAGCTCCGCCGTCGTGTACCTCTACGCCGGCCTCAAGGCCGGGGCCAGCGCCGAGGAGGTGCTGGCCCGGGCGGACACCGACGATGCCCCGTTCGCCAAGAACGAGGAGCTCCGGGCCTTCGTCACCCAGGGCCTCGCCGAGCTCTCAGGCGACGCCGGGGGCTGAACGCCTCCCGGTGCGCGCCGGGTCGCGGACTGGAGGCCCAAGGGGCCCGGCCGGTAGCGTGGCATCCCTATGTCGAAGCGCACCAAGAAGGCCACGCTGCGGGCTCGCAAGAAGAAGGCCAACCACGGCCGGAAGCCCAACCGCGGCCGCAACTCCTAGCTGCCCGTGAAGGAGCAGCGCCGGGGCCGCAAGATCGCGATGAGCGACGAGGAGCGCGACGCGTTCCTCTCGGCCCAGCGCACCTGTCGGGTCGCCACGCTGAGCGCCGACGGTGCGCCCCACGTCACCCCCCTGTGGTTCGCGTGGGACGGCACCTCGCTGTGGCTGACCTCGATCGTGCGGAGCCAGCGCTGGACCGACCTCCAGCGCGACAGCCGCGTCAGCGTCGTCGTCGACGCCGGCGACGACTACATGGAGCTGCGGGGCGTCGAGCTCCGAGGCGTGGCGGTCCCGGTCGGCGAAGCCCCTCGCACCGGCGAGCCGGTCCCCGAGCTGGAAACGCCGGAGCAGCTCTTCGCCGACAAGTACGCCGGCGGCACCGTCTTCCACGACGGGCGCCACGCCTGGCTGAGGATCACCCCGGAGAAGATCGTCAGCTGGGACTTCCGCAAGCTCGGGAGCTGACCCCGGGCGGCGGGGCTCAGGTCGCCGGCGCCACCGAGCGTCGGGCGCCGCGGGAGCGCCGAGGGGCGAGCAGTCGGAAGTAGACGAGGAACAGCAGCAGCGTGCCGCCGGTCAGGGCCATCCACTGCACGACGAGCGTCGACCGATCGGCGCCCGCCTGGAAGCCGTGGACGGTGGCCATGGCGAACAGGGCGAAGCTGCTCAGGTGCACCGCGTGCCAGAGGCGCCGGGAGATGCGGCGCATCAGCCACGACGTCACCTCGACGGCCACGAGCAGATAGGTCGCCACGATCCCCCACGCCACCGCGCCGGGCCGGAAGGTCGAGGTCATCGGCACGAACAGCTCGCTCCAGCCGAACACGGTGTAGCTGTCCGCCCACAGGGCCACGAGGTGCACCCCCACGAACACGAGCGACAGGGTGCCCAGGAAGCGGTGGAGGTCGAGCAGCCAGGCCGGCACGCCCCGCCGCTGGACCAGCCGGGTCGACAGGGCCAGCCCCCACAGGATCCCCGCCGTCACGAGCGCCCAGGCGACCAGGCCCGACGAGCGAGCGGCGTACCACGCCACCTGCGGGTTCAGCTGGGCGAGCACCGGGCCTCCCGCTCGCCCACGGTCGAGATCGACCGGTCCGCCCCGAAGAGGGTCGCCTCGACGCCGCTGCCGGACAGCAGCACCTCCGCCGCCGGCGCCCCCAGCACCATCACGGACTTGGCCAGCCCCTCCGCCCAGCAGGCGTCCGCGCCTCGGGCCACGACCGCCGCCACCCCGGTGTCCGTGGGGCGCCCGCTGAGCGGGTCGATGATGTGGTGCAGCGCCTGCCCGGCCCGCTCCCACCGGCGCATCAGCGAGGTGCTGGTCACGATGGCCTCGGCCCCGAGGACGGCGTCGGACCACGTGGCGCCGGCGTCGAAGGGATCTTCGATCGGAACCCGCCACCCGCCGTCGGGCACCTCGCCGGCGGTGCGGATGTCCCCGCCGAGGCCGACCAGGGCGGACACCGCCCCCCGTAGGACGAGCCCCTCCGCGACGAGGTCGGCGGCCAGGCCCTTGCCGAGGCCCCCGAGGTCGATGCCCACCCCCGGCGGGACCCGGACGGTCCCGGAGCCCTCGTCGACCTCCACCGCGGCCCACCCTGGGGCGGGCACCGGCTCGACCGGTGCCGCCGAGGCGCGGTCGACGGTGGCGAAGGAGCGGTCGTAGCCGAGGCCCTCGAGGGCGACCCGGACCGTCGGGTCGAAGGCGCCGGCCGTCCACTCCCACAGCCGGGTGGCCCGGGTGAGGGCCATGAGGAGGTCCCGGCTGACCGGCACGGCCGTCCCGGGCCGGGCCACCAGGCGGGACAGCTCGCTGTCAGCCCGGAACCGGCTCCAGCACTGCTCCAGGCGCTCGACCTCGGCCACGGCCCAGTCGACGAGCGGGGCGTGCGCGCCGCCGACGATGAGACGGGCCTCGCTGCCCATCGCCCGGAAGCGCCGCTCGTGCCAGTACGGCTCCGCGCTCAGCACTGCGACCCTGAGCAGGCCGGCGGCGGGGGCGGGGGGGGAGGCGGGAGGCGGCGCCGGAGCGGTGGTGACCGCCGGGGTCGCCGTCGGCGGCAGCTGGGACGCGGCGGGGGCTCCCCCCGAGGTCACGGGCGCCGACCGGGCGGCGCTCGGACGAGGGGCCGGAGCGGCTCCCGACAGCGGACGGCCCTGCTCGTCCACGTAGATGGTGTGGTGCACCTCCTGGACGATGACGACCGTCGACGGGACCGGAGGCGTGGTGGGGGGCGGCGGGGGCGGCGTGGCGGCGCCGGCGCCGCTTCGGGGTCGACGCCGGCGCAGGCTCAGCCACCGGAGCGGCGGTCGACTGCTCGGCGGCCGGAGCCGGCGCCCAGGGCTCGGGGGCGGAGGCGGCCGGGGCCGGTCGATCGGGCCGCTGGCGGCGCTCCTGGAGCCGGCGCAGCCGCTCTGCTCGCCCGTCCTCGGTCGTCACGGCTAGCCGCAGTTCCAGACGCCGTCGTCCTCCAGGTGCGGCTCCTTGCAGTTCTCGGGCATCGGAGGCAGCGGCTTGTCGGCAGGCCAGTCCTCGGGGATCTCGGCCTGGCGCGTGGTCGTGGTCTGCGGCGCGATGGCCGAGGGGGACGGCGCGGGCGCCGAGGTCGCCATCGTCGGCGCGGCGGCCTGCGTCGACTGCACGCCGGGGCTGGCGCTGGGCGCCGGCGAGGGCGGTGCCGGCGCCGGGGTGGGGACGACCACGGTGTCGTAGACGTCTCGCACCTCGGTCACCACCACCGGTTCGGGCGGGACCGTCGTGGGCGGAGCCGACATGGTGGTCGGGGGCGGCGGCTCGGCGGCACCGTCTTGGTCCGGAGCCTGCAACAGCCCGGTCGCGAACACCACCACCGCGCTCGCGCTGAGCATGGCGCCAGCCGCCGCGACCGCGAGGGCCTTGCGTCGCTCCATCTGTCCTCTCTCGACCACGGTCCCGGTCCCGTTCCGACTGGGCATCGGCGGGTCCGCAGGCGGCCTTGAGCCCTCGGCGGCGATCGGCGGCCGGATCGACTTCCGGTTGTGCCGGGACCGCCGAGACGCCTCGATCCGGCCGGTCAGAGGTCGATGGTCGTCCCCTCGGCGGCGGCGCCGACGGGCACCGGCCCGCCGGCCAGGCCGGCGACGATGGCGTCGACCTCGGCGTCGGTGCGGTTGGGGTCGTGGTGGAAGAGCAGCACCCGGCGGGCTCCTGCCCGCTCGGCCAGCCGGACGGGGTAGTCGACCGCCGAGTGGCCCCACCCGACCCGGGCGGGCAGCTCGGCGGCGGTGTGCTGGGCGTCGTGCACCAGCAGGTCGACGTCGGCCGCCAGCTCGAGGGCGGCGTCGTGGTACGGGCCCCAGCCGTCCGGGCCGTGGCCGAGCGCGGCGGGCCCGTGGTCCGACAGGTAGGCGACGGCTGAGCGACCGTCGCTGATCCGGTAGCCGTAGGTCCGCCCGCCCTTGTGGGGGATCTCCCGGGCCCGCACCTCGAAGCCCGCCATCTCGTGGATCCCCGGCTGGAGGGCGTCGAAGCGCCACCGTCCCCGCAGGCCCTCCGGCTCGATGGGGAAGTGGGGTGGCGACATCACGCGGCGCAGCACGTCGACGGCGGCGGCGCCATCGCCCTGGTCGGGCAGGCAGAGGCGGACCTCGGCTCCGTCGTGGTCGACCGCCCGGCAGAAGGGCAGGCCCTGGGTGTGGTCCCAGTGGAGGTGGCCGAGCAGCAGGGCCCCCCGGAACGGTTCCTCGCCGAGCAGGTTCGTGAGCCCGCGGAGGCCGGTGCCGGCGTCGAGCACCAAGCTGGGCGCGGCGCCGTCGGGGGCCAGGGCCAGGCAGGAGGTGTTGCCCCCGTGGCGGGCGAAGGCGTGCCCGGGCGCCGGGGTGGAGCCCCGGACGCCGAGCACGTGGACCCTCACCGGGGCGCCGTCTCTTCCCGACGATGGCCTTCACTGACCTGGGCCAGCTTGTCGAGGTCGAGCTCGACCTTGCGGGCCTCGGCCACCTTGCACGGCGAGGCGGCCACGAGGGTGGCCGTCCGCCGCCCACCCTCGAGCACGGCCCGCTCGCCGATGAGCGCTCCGGGACCGACGTTGGCCACCTCCGCCCCGTCGACCTGCACCTGGAGCACGCCGTCGAGGAGCAGGTAGATGGCGTCCGCCTCCTCGCCCTGCGTCGTGAGGGTGGCCCCCTCCTTCAGCTTGCGGACCTTCGGCTTGCCCTCGCCCATGATCACCCGGGACAGCTCGCGCTCCAGCGCCGACTCCACCTCGGCCACCAGCGCCGGGGAGTCCTCGCCGCCCCAGGGGCTGTTCTTGCCGAAGGCGTGCCGGTACCAGTCCTTGAAGTCGACGAGCCCGCTCTTGGCGGCCAGCTTCCCGTCCGGGCCGTAGACCCAGTGGCGGGGGAAGGGGCTGGCGCCCTCGAGCGCCCCCTCGCTGCGCCCGTCGGCGTGGATCGTCAGCGTGAGCGTCGACCACGCCGTCGGTGCCTGGTACTGGACGAAGGGCGGCTTCGCCACGCGCCGGGGCGCCGGCACCCCGGTGCGGCCCCCCACCGTCTGACGGAACCGCACCCAGCCGTCCCCGACCTCGGGCTCGGCCTGCAGATCCGTGTAGGCGACGGCCTGGAAGGTGGTCGAGGCCCCCGCCAGCCCCATCGTCGTCGAGCCGATCACGCCGCCACCGCTGTAGCCGTGGCCGGTGATGGCGCCGTCGTCGTCCGCCTCGATCCACGCCCGCAGGTCGTTGGCCACGCGGAACATGTCCTTGGCCCGCCACTCCTCCAGGTCACCGAGCTCGTCGGGGAGCGGCTGGTCGTAGTGCGCCACGCCCAGCTCGAACGGGGCCTTCATGGCCCCCTGCACCGCCTCCGACGGGATCCAGCTGACCGCCACGACCCTCGACTCGACCCGCATCGCTCGCCCTCCTGCCTCGGTGCCGCTCCGGCCCCTGTCCGATGCCTCTACCATCCGTCTCGGAGCGGGTGGCTGGAAGGGCGTTGGCTGGCGTCGCGGGGTGGGGCTGGCACCACCCTGGCGTCGCATGGCTGC
Source organism: Acidimicrobiales bacterium (assembly GCA_036275535.1). Classification (GTDB taxonomy): domain Bacteria; phylum Actinomycetota; class Acidimicrobiia; order Acidimicrobiales; family VFJN01; genus VFJN01. Next base: position 8,779 of record DASUDP010000044.1, read on the forward strand.
CCCCTCGTGGCCGGCGGCACGGTGAGGCTGAATGGTGGGCATGGGCGACGGGGTGATCTCAGTGGTGCTGGCGGACGACAACCTGATCGTCCGTGCCGGGGTGCGGGCCCTGCTGGCGCGCGAGGCCGACATCGAGGTGGTGGGCGAGGCGGCCGACCACCCCGAGCTGCTGGCCGCCGCCATGGAGCACGAGCCGCAGGTGGTGGTCTCGGACATCCGGATGCCGCCGACCTTCCAGCGAGAGGGCATCGATGCTGCCAAGGAGATCCGCCAGCGCCTCCCGGGCACGGGCGTGGTGATCCTGTCCCAGTACGACGACCCCGAGTACGCGGTGTCGCTGCTCAGCGAGGGCGCGGCGGGCTACGCCTACCTCCTCAAGGACCGGCTGGCCGAGGGCGACCAGCTCGTCGACGCCATCCGGGCGGTGGCCGCCGGCGGCACGCTCCTCGACCCGGTGATCGTCGACGCGCTGGTCCGGCCGGTCCAGGCCGGTGACGACGATCTGAGCCCCGCCGACCAGGAGCTCTTGACCTTCATCGCCGAGGGCAAGCCGATCAAGGCCATCGCCGTCGCTCGTCGCACCACCCCGGAGGCCGTCTCCGACGCCGTCGAGCACCTCTTCCTGGTGCTGGCCAGGGGTGCGTCGACCGGGGAGGACAGCGCCCTGCGCCGGCTCCGCCTGCTCCACCAGGCCATCGTCGACCGCGAGGAGCAGGGCGAGACCCTCTCCCGGCTGCTGCCCGGCGGGCTGGCGGAGAAGCTGCGCAACGAGGGCCGCCCGATCGGTGAGTCCGAGGAGCTCGAGGTGACCGTGCTGATGTCCGACATCCGCAGCTACTCCTCCATCGCGGAGCGCACGACCCCCACCCAGCTGGCCGCCCAGCTCAACGAGCACCGCGCCGTCATGAACCGGGCCATCATCGGGGCGGGCGGCACGGTGATGCAGTTCGTGGGCGACGCCGTGATGGCCACCTTCGGGGCCCCCGTCCCGCAGGCCGACCACGCCGACCGGGCGATGGCGGCGGCGGCCGAGATGCACCGGGCCCAGGCCCGCCTCAACGACCAGTGGGCGGGCGGCGAGCGCGAGCCCTTCGTGCTCGGGATCGGGCTGTCCACCGGCAAGGTGGCGGCGGCCCTGCTCGGCTCCGAGGAGCGCCTCGAGTACACGCTGGTCGGCGACACCGTGAACCTGTCCCAGCGCCTGCAGGACATGGCCCGGCCCGGGGACGCCACCGTCGTGAGCGACGCCACCTGGCAGGCGCTCACCGACCGGCCGCCGGCCGAGTGCCTCGGCGAGGTCAGCATCAAGGGACGGGCCGGCACGCTCACGGCCTGGCGAGTGGAGGCACGGTGAGCGCAGCACGACAGGAGATCGATGGTGTGGACTGGGACGGATCGACAGGAGGGGTCATGACGGACGAGGTGCTGACCGTGCAGGGGGTGCGACGCACGTTCGAGGCGGAGAACGCACCGGTGCGGGCGCTGCGGGGAGCCGACTTCGCGATGGACCACGGCGAGTTCGTGGCGATCATGGGGCCGTCGGGCTGCGGCAAGTCGACCCTGCTCAACCTCGTGGCCGGCCTCGACCAGGCCGACGAGGGGACGATCGTCCTGGCCGACGAGGAGGTGACCGGCAAGACCGAGGACGAGCTGGCCCGCATGCGGCGCAAGCACATCGGCATCGTCTTCCAGTTCTTCAACCTCCTGGAGGGGATGACCGCCCTCGAGAACGTCGCCCTCCCCGCCATGGTGGCCGGCCTCAAGCGCAAGCCCGCCGAGACCCGAGCCCGCGACCTGCTGGACCTCCTCGGCCTGCCCGACAAGGCCAAGGCCGCCCCCGGGTCGCTGTCCGGCGGCCAGCGCCAGCGGCTCGCCATCGCCCGCGCCCTGGCCAACGATCCCACCCTCCTTCTGGCTGACGAGCCCACCGGCGCCCTCGACTCCGAAGGCGGCCAGGAGGTCATTGAGCTGTTCCGCCGCCTCCACCAGGGCGGGCAGACGATCCTCATGGTCACCCACGCCGACGACGTCGCCGCCGCGGCCGGACGCATCGCCCGGATGAAGGACGGCAAGGTCGTCGACCAGGGCACCGCGGCCGGCCG
>DASUDP010000045.1:0-119185 GCA_036275535.1 Acidimicrobiales bacterium
GTCCACGAGGCGGACCCCGAGCTCGAGAAGCTCCTCGACGAGGAGGAGGCCATCGAGCGCTCGGCCCGCGAGCACCACGAGACGCCCAAGTTCCACGGGGACGTTGATTGACATGTTGATGCCCCGCAAGGTTCGCCACCGCAAGACGCACCGCGGTCGTATGACCGGTGTGTCCAAGGGCGGTACGCGCGTCACGTTCGGCGACTACGGCATCCAGGCCCTCGAGCCCGGGTGGATCACCGCCCGCCAGATCGAGGCCGCCCGTATCGCCATGACCCGCCACATCCGCCGAGGCGGCAAGGTCTGGATCAACATCTTCCCCGACAAGCCCGTCACCGAGAAGCCCGCCGAGACCCGCATGGGCTCCGGCAAGGGCAACCCGGAGCGCTGGGTGGCCGTCGTGAAGCCGGGCCGCATTCTCTTCGAGCTCTCCTACCCGGACCCGGTCCTCGCCCGCGAGGCCATCGACCGGGCCATCCAGAAGCTGCCCATCAAGGCCAAGTTCGTCGCCCGCGAGGAGGGTTTCTGATGGCTTCCAAGTCGAGGCCCTTCCAGGAGATGGACGACGCCGGCCTCGTGCAGGCGCTCGCCGACACCAAGGAGGCGCTGTTCAACCTGCGCTTCCAGCACGCCACCGGCCAGCTGGAGAACTACACCAGCATCGGCGAGACCCGCCGGCAGGTGGCGCGGATCAACACCGAGCTCCGGGCCCGCGAGATCGCGGCCGCCGAGGCGCTCGAGACCCAGAGGGAGAACGCCTGATGGCCGACGAGACCACCACTCGGCCCAACGCCCGCAAGCTGCGCGAGGGCATCGTCACCTCCGCCGGCATGGACAAGACGGCGGTCGTCACGGTGACCACCCGCAAGCCGCACCCGCTCTACAAGAAGACGATGGTGCGGTCCAAGAAGCTCTACGTCCACGACGAGCAGAACGACGCCAAGGTCGGCGACCGCGTCCGGGTCCAGGAGACCCGTCCGCTGTCGAAGCTGAAGCGCTGGCGGCTCGTAGAGATCCTGGAGCGTGCACGGTGATCCAGCAGGAGAGCCGCCTGCGGGTGGCGGACAACAGCGGGGCCAAGGAGGTCCTGTGCATCCGCGTGCTCGGCGGCACCAAGCGCCGCTACGCCTCCATCGGCGACATCTTCGTGGCCACCGTCAAGGACGCCATCCCCGGTGCCGCCGTGAAGAAGGGCGAGGTCGTGAAGTGCGTCGTCGTCCGGGTCAAGAAGGAGAAGCGCCGTCCTGACGGCAGCTACATCCGCTTCGACGAGAACGCCGCCGTGCTCATCAACGACCAGATGAACCCCCGTGGCACCCGCATCTTCGGCCCGGTGGGTCGCGAGCTGCGGGACAAGAAGTTCATGAAGATCGTGTCCCTCGCTCCCGAGGTCCTGTGATGGCTGGTTTGAAGATCAAGAAGGGTGACACCGTCAAGGTGCTCACCGGCAAGGACCGCGGCAAGACCGGTGAGGTCATGCGCGCCATCCCCGAGAAGGGGAAGGTGATCGTGGACGGCGTCAACGTGGCCAAGAAGCACCAGAAGGCGACCAAGGCGACGATGCAGGGCGGGATCATCGACAAGGACATGCCGATCCCGGCCGCCAACGTCGCCGTCATCTGCCCCAAGGGCGGCCACCCCACCCGGGTCGGCTACAAGGTCGAGCCGGACGGCACCAAGATCCGCGTCTGCAAGAAGTGCGGAGGTGAGCTGTGAGCACCACCGAGACCCCCGCCGTGCCCCGCCTCAAGGCGAAGTACGACGCCGAGATCCGCGATGCGCTCAAGGAGCAGCTCGGCCTGGCCAACGTCATGCAGGTGCCGCGCCTCGAGAAGATCGTCCTCAACATGGGCGTCGGTGCCGCCGTCGCCCAGCCCTCGCTCCTCGAGGGTGCGGTGAAGGACCTCGCCACCATCTCGGGCCAGAAGCCGATCATCACGAAGGCCAAGAAGTCGATCGCCGGCTTCAAGCTCCGTGAGGGCAACGCCATCGGCACCAAGGTGACCCTGCGCGGGGCCCGCATGTGGGAGTTCCTCGACCGGCTCATCAGCCTGTCGATCCCCCGCATCCGTGACTTCCGCGGCCTCAACCCGAAGGCGTTCGACGGGCGGGGCAACTACACGTTCGGCGTCACCGAGCAGCTGATCTTCCCCGAGATCGACTACGACGCGATCGATGCCCCCCGAGGGATGGACATCACCATCGTGACGACCGCCAAGACCAATGCCGAAGGCAAGGCCCTCCTCGACGCCTTCGGCTTCCCGTTCAAGCGTGAGGGACAGAGCTGATGGCCAAGAAGGCACTCATCGAGAAGCAGCAGCGCACCCCGAAGTTCAAGGTGCGCGCCTACACCCGCTGCAAGCGGTGCGGTCGACCGCACTCCGTGTACCGCAAGTTCGGCCTCTGCCGGGTCTGCCTCCGCGAGATGGTCCACGCGGGGGAGATTCCCGGTGTGACCAAGGCGAGCTGGTGAGAGGAGACGCACGATGACGATGACCGACCCGATCTCCGACATGCTCACCCGCATTCGCAACGCGAACATCGCGATGCACGACGACGTGCGCATGCCCAGCTCGAAGGTGAAGGAAGCCCTCGCTGAGATCCTCCACAAGGAGGGCTACATCGAGGGCTACGAGGTGGCCGACAACGTCGAGCGCCCGGGCCGCACCCTCTCGATCAAGATGAAGTACTCGCCCGAGCGGGCCCGAGTGATCTCCGGCCTGCGCCGGGTGTCGAAGCCGGGCCTGCGCGTCTACAGCCAGTCCACCAAGGTCCCGCGGGTCCTCGGCGGGCTCGGCGTGGCCGTCCTCTCGACCAGCCAGGGGCTCATGACCGACCGCGAGGCGCGCAAGCGCCACGTCGGCGGCGAGATCCTCTGCTTCGTGTGGTGATCTGATGTCCCGAATCGGCAAGGCTCCCATCCCCGTCCCGAGCGGCGTCGAGGTGACTATCAACGATCGCCACATCGCCGTGAAGGGGCCCAAGGGCACCCTCGAGCGCGACATCCCCGGCGAGATCACCGTCCGCCAGGACGGTGACGAGCTGATCGTCGAGCGCCCCAACGACGAGCGCCAGAACCGTGCCCTTCACGGGCTCGTGCGCTCCCTCGTGAACAACATGGTGGTGGGCGTCCACACCGAGTTCACCAAGGAGCTCGAGATCATCGGCGTCGGCTACCGCGCCGCCGCCCCGAGCACCGACAAGCTCGACCTCGCCCTCGGCTTCAGCCACCCGGTGAACGTCCAGGCCCCGGCCGGGATCACGTTCGAGACGCCGACCCCCAACCGCATCATCGTGCGGGGGATCGACAAGGAGGCCGTCGGCCAGGCGGCCGCCAACATCCGCAAGATCCGCAAGCCCGAGCCCTACAAGGGCAAGGGCGTCCGGTACCTCGGCGAGCACGTCGCCAAGAAGGCCGGGAAGACGGGCAAGTAAGGACACGCCATGACCGTCAGCGCACAGAAGAAGCGGCAGTCCCGCATCCGGCGTCACCGCCGGGTCCGGAAGCTCGTCGAGGGTACGGCCGACCGGCCCCGCCTCGCCGTCTTCCGATCCAACAAGCACATCACTGCCCAGGTGATCGACGACCGCGCCGGCCGCACGCTGGCCGCGGCGTCCACCACCGAGGCCGACCTCCGCGACGGCGGCACCAGCAACAAGGAGGCTGCCGCCAAGGTGGGCCGCCTCGTCGCTGAGCGGGCCAAGGCCGCGGGCGTCACCAAGGTCGTCTTCGACCGAGGCGGCAACCTCTACCACGGGCGCGTGGCCGCCGTCGCCGACGCCGCCCGCGACGCAGGACTGGAGCTCTAATGGCAAACGGACCCGGACAGGGCGGCCCCCGCCGCGATCGCGAGCGCGAGCCGCGCGAGAACCCGCGTGCGTCCAGCGATGCGTCGCTGCGTGAGTCACGCGTCATCAACATCAACCGCGTGGCCAAGGTCGTGAAGGGCGGTCGTCGCTTCAGCTTCACCGCCCTCGTCGTGATCGGCGACGGCAACGGCCGCGTCGGCCTGGGCTACGGCAAGGCCAAGGAGGTGCCCCTCGCCATCCAGAAGGGCACCGAGGAGGCTCGCAAGAACCTCTTCCAGGTCCCGCTGGCGGGCTCCACCGTCACCCACGAGATCGTGGGTCGCGAGGGCGCCGGCCGCGTGCTGCTCAAGCCGGCTGCTCCCGGCACCGGCGTGATCGCCGGTGGCGCCGCCCGAGCCATCCTCGAGGAGGCCGGCGTGCACGACGTGCTCTGCAAGTCCCTCGGCTCGAGCAACCACATCAACGTGGCCCGCGCCACGATCGCCGGCCTGCGCAACCTGAAGCGCCCGGACGAGGTGGCCCGCCTGCGCGGCCTCGACGCCGACCGCTTCGTGCCCAAGGGCATGCTCGCCGCCTACAACGAAACCGAGCGCGGGCCGCAGCCCGAGCCCACCGAGGTGGCGTGATGGCTGACGACGCCACGATCACCGTGCGCCAGGTGCGCTCGGCCATCGGCACCAAGCCCAAGCAGCGGGGCACGCTGCGGGCCCTGGGCCTCGGCCGCATCGGCAAGGTCAGCACCCTGCCCGACCGCCCGGAGATCCGAGGGATGCTGGCCCGGGTGCCGCACCTCATCTCCGTCGAGGAGAACTCATGACCATCAAGATCCACGACCTGCAGCCGGTCCCGGGCTCGAACAAGCGCAAGAAGCGCGTCGGACGCGGCATCGGTGGCCGCGGTGGCAAGACCGCCGGCCGCGGTACCAAGGGCCAGAAGTCGCGTGGCAGCATCCCCGCCTCCTTCGAGGGTGGCCAGATGCCGCTGCACATGCGCATTCCGAAGCTCAAGGGGTTCAACAACCCCTTCCGGGTCGAGTACCAGGCCATCAACCTCGACACCCTCGAGGCCAGCGAGCTGACCGAGATCACCCCCGAGACGCTCCACGCCAAGGGCCTGACCCACAAGGGTGCCCTCGTGAAGGTGCTGGGTCGGGGTGAGCTCAGCCGGGCCCTCACCGTGAAGGCGCACGCCTTCTCGAAGAGCGCTGAGGCAGCCATCACCGCCGCCGGCGGTACGGTGGAGGTCTTGCCCAAGCCGTGGGGCGATCGCCGTCCCCCGGTCCAGGGAAACCAGTTCGCCAACCGCTGATCGACGTCGTCCGCTGCCCAGAGCAGCGCCGCTGACCAGGAGCCCGGCCCCCTTTGCTGTCCAGCGTTCGGAACACGTTCAAAGTCCCCGACCTGCGCGGGAAGATCCTCTTCACGCTGCTCGTCATCGCGCTGTACCGGATCGGGGCCTACATCCCGGCCCCGGGCATCGACCTCGACGCCGTCCAGGAGCTGAAGCGCCAGGCCGGTCAGGGGGCCGGCGTGGTCGGCTTCCTCCAGCTGTTCTCGGGCGGCGCGCTCACCCAGTTCGCGCTGTTCGCGCTGGGGATCATGCCGTACATCACCAGCTCGATCATCATGCAGATCCTGACGGTGGTGATCCCCAAGCTGGAGGAGTGGCAGCAGATGGGGGCGGTGGGGCAGCGCAAGATCACCCAGTGGACGCGCTACCTGGCCGTGGCCATCGCGCTCCTGCAGTCCACCGGCCTGGCCTTCCTCTTCCACAACGGCGGCGGCGGCCTGCTGGGCGGCGGCGGCAACCAGACGGGGCTCGACGTCCTGCCCAACTTCAGCGTCTTCCGGGTGATCGTCGTCGTCCTCACCCTCACCGCCGGCACCGCCCTGCTGATGTGGCTCGGTGAGCTCATCAGCCAGCGCGGCATCGGCAACGGCATGTCGCTGCTGATCTTCGCCTCGGTGGTCAGCCGCTTCCCCTCGGCGGGCGCCCAGCTCAACGCCGAGAAGGGCAGCACCCTGCTGATCCTCCTGCTGGCCCTGGCCATCGTGCTCCTGGTGGCCATCGTCTTCATCGAGCAGGGCCAACGTCGGATCCCGGTGCAGTTCGCCAAGCGGGTCGTCGGGCGGCGCATGTATGGCGGGCAGAGCACCTACATCCCGCTGAAGGTGAACCAGTCGGGCGTCATCCCGATCATCTTCGCCAGCTCCGTGCTCTACCTGCCCATCCTGCTCACCAACGTGCTGCCCTCGGACGGGTGGGGGGCCTCGGTGCAGAGCTGGGTGAGCGGGAACCTCGTGCAGCCCGACTCGATCTTCTACGTCGTGATCTACGGGCTGCTGATCATCGGCTTCGCCTACTTCTACACGGCCATCGCCTTCGACCCGGCCCAGCAGGCGGAGAACATCCGCAAGCAGGGCGGGTTCATCCCCGGCATCCGACCCGGCCCCCAGACCGAGCGGTACCTCGGCAAGATCCTGTCCCGCATCACGCTGCCCGGCGCCCTCTTCATCGCGTTCATCGCCCTCCTCCCATCGCTCCTGCTGGCCTTCGCCGACGTCCGGAACTTCCCGTTCGCCGGCACGTCGATCCTGATCGCCGTCGGTGTGGCGCTCGAGACGATGAAGCAGATCGACAGCCAGCTGATGATGCGGAACTACGAGGGCTTCCTCGGGTGACGGCCGGGGTCCGGCTCGTGCTGCTCGGCCGGCAGGGCGCCGGCAAGGGGACCCAGTGCGTCCGGCTGTCGCGCCACTACGTCATCCCCCACATCTCCACCGGTGACATGCTCCGCGCCGCGGTGCGCGAAGGCACCGAGTTCGGGCGCAAGGCCAAGGAGATCATGGACCGCGGCGAGCTCGTGTCCGACGAGATCATCGGGGGCGTGGTGGACGAGCGCCTCTCGCGTGACGGCACCCGCGAACGGGGCTACATCCTCGACGGGTTTCCCCGCACGGTGGGCCAGGCCGAGCTGCTGGGCGAGATCACGGCCCAGGCCCCGCTCAGCCTCGTGATCGACCTCGTCGTCCCCACCGAGGTCGTCCTCGAGCGGTTGGCGGGGCGGCGCGTCTGCTCCGACTGTGGTGCGAACTACTCCGTCGAGACCCCGCCCAAGTACGGCTGGGTGTGCGACAACTGCGGCGGGGACGTCGTCCAACGGGCCGACGACACCCCGGAGGCGATCCAGAAGCGGCTCGACCTCTACGAGCGCGAGACCGCCCCGCTCATCTCCTGGTACGACGAGCGCGGCCTGCTCGTCGAGGTCGACGGGCTGGGCCCCGCCGAGGTCGTCACCGAGCGCCTCGTGGCCGCCATCGACGCCCGTCGCCCCCCTGCCGCCTGAACCCCTCCCCTCACTCCGTAGCCTGCGGGCATGTCGAGGTCTCCGGTGGAGCTGGGGAAGATGCGCACGGCGGGCCGAGTGGTGGCCGAGATGCACCAGCGGGTGCGAGCGGCCATCCGGCCCGGTGTGACCACGCGCCAGCTGGACGCCGTGGCCCGCGAGGTGCTCGAGCGGCGGGGGGCCCGGTCCAACTTCCTCGGCTACGGGCGACCGCCCTTCCCGGGGGTGATCTGCGCGTCGCCCAACGACGTGATCGTGCACGGCATCCCGGGTGACCGCCGTCTCGAGGAGGGCGACATCATCTCGATCGACTGCGGGGCGATCGTGGAGGGCTGGCACGGCGACGCCGCCTTCACCGCCGGGGTCGGCCAGATCGACCCCGAAGCGGCCCGGCTCATCGCCGTCACCGAGGCCTCGCTGGACGCCGCGATCGCCGCGATGGTGCCGGGCGGACGTCTGAGCGACATCGGGGCCGCCGTGCAGGCCACCGCGGAGGGGGAGGGCTTCTCGGTCGTGCGGGAGTACACCGGGCACGGCATCGGGCTGGCCATGCACGAGCCGCCCGACGTGCCCAACTGGGGCTCGCCCGGACGGGGCCGGCGCCTGAACCCGGGGCAGACCTACGCCGTCGAGCCGATGGTCTGCGCGGGCCGCCCCGAGACCCGGCTGCTTGACGACGGCTGGACCGTCGTGACCCGCGACGGGCGCCTCGCCGCCCACGCCGAGCACACGATCGCCGTCACGGAGGACGGCCCGGACATCCTCACCCGTCCGTAGGGGCCGCCGAGGGTCCGCGCCAAAGGGACCTTCGCCCCTGTGGCGACCGGGCCGGGGCACGGGATCCTGGGAGCGGTCGCCAGCGCGGCCTGCCAGCGCTGCCGCTGGAGCGACCGGAGGACCCATGACCGCACTGGAGACGTCCACGTCGAGGCCAGAGCTCCGCGCCACCCGCTGGGCCTGCATCGACGGCAATGAGGCCGCCGCCCGGGTGGCCTACCCGCTGAGCGAGGTGATCGCCCTCTACCCCATCACGCCCGCGTCGGCGATGGGCGAGCACTGCGACGACTGGGCCGCCGCCGGCGTCCCCAACCGGTGGGGGAACGTCCCCGACGTCGTGGAGATGCAGTCGGAGGCGGGGGCGGCGGGGGCCCTCCACGGGGCGCTCCAGCAGGGGGCCCTGGCCACCACGTTCACGGCCTCCCAGGGCCTGCTCCTCATGATCCCCAACATGTTCAAGATCGCGGGGGAGCTCACGCCGGCGGTCATCCACGTCGCCGCCCGCACGATCGCCACCCACGCCCTGTCGATCTTCGGCGACCACAGCGACGTCATGCACGCCCGCAGCACCGGGTGGGCCATGCTCGCCGCGGGCTCCGTGCAGGAGGCCCACGACCTCGCCCTCGTGGCCCACGCCGCGACGCTGCGCTCCCGTGTCCCGTTCCTGCACTTCTTCGACGGGTTCCGCACCTCCCACGAGATCGACAAGATCGCCCTGCTCGACGACGAGGACCTCGCCGCTCTCGTGCGGGAGGAGGACGTCGCCGCCTTCCGCACGAGGGGTCTGTCGCCGGAGGCGCCGGTCGTGCGAGGCACCGCGCAGAACCCCGACGTGTTCTTCCAGGCCCGGGAGGCGTGCAACCTGTTCCACCTGGCCGTACCGGGGATCGTGGAGGAGGTGCTGGACGAGCTGGCCGTCCGCACGGGGCGCCGCTACGGCCTGGTCGAGTACCACGGGGCCCCGGACGCGGACCGGGTGATCGTGGTCATGGGCTCCGCGGCCGGAGCGGCGTCGGAGACCGTGGACGTCCTCCTCGAGCGCGGGGAGCGGGTCGGGGTGCTGCAGGTCCGGCTGTTCCAGCCCTTCCCGGCCGAGGCGCTGATCGCGGCCATCCCGCCGACCGTGCGCTCCATCGCCGTGCTCGACCGCACGAAGGAGCCGGGGGCGGTGGGGGAGCCCCTCTACCTCTCGGTGCTGGCCGCCCTCAGCGAGGCGATGGATGCCGAGGCGCCCCCGTTCGCCCGGATGCCGCGCGTCATCGGTGGCCGCTACGGCCTGTCGTCGAAGGAGGTCACCCCGTCGATGCTCAAGCCGGTGTTCGACGAGCTCTCCCTCGACCGGCCCAAGTGCCACTTCACCGTCGGCATCCGTGATGACGTCACCCACCTCAGCCTCCCCATCGACGCCGACTTCCGGCACCCCCGCCCCGCCGGCGAGGTGCAGGCCGTCTTCTTCGGGCTCGGCTCCGACGGCACCGTGGGCGCCAACAAGTCCTCGGTGAAGATCATCGGGGAGTCCACCGACCTGTTCGCCCAGGGCTACTTCGTCTACGACTCGAAGAAGTCGGGCTCGGTGACCGTGTCCCACCTCCGCTTCGGGCCCGAGCCGATCCGCTCCACCTACCTGATCGACCAGGCCGACTTCGTGGCCTGCCACCAGTTCGGGCTCCTCGAGAAGATGAAGGTCGTGGAGCTGGCCCGCCCGGGGGCGACGGTCCTGCTCAACAGCCCGTACGGGCCCGACGAGGTGTGGGGTCACCTGCCGCACGAGGTGCGACGGCAGATCGTCGACAAGGACCTCCAGCTCTGGGTGGTCGACGCCTTCCGCGTCGCCTCCGAGGTCGGCATGGCCAACCGCATCAACACCGTGATGCAGCCGTGCTTCTTCCAGCTCTCCGGCGTGCTGCCCGCGGACGAGGCCATCGCCCGCATCAAGGAGTCGGTGGAGCACGCCTACGGACGGCGCGGGCGCTCCGTCGTCGAGCGGAACTTCGCCGCCATCGACCGCAGCCTGGCCGCCCTCCACCGCGTCGCCGTCCCCACCGAGGTGGCCGAGGAGCGCCCCATCGCGCCGCGCCTGCCCGCTGGTGCGCCGTCGTTCGTGGAGCAGGTCACGGCGGTGCTCCTGGCCGGCGAGGGTGACCTCCTGCCGGTCAGCGCGCTGCCCGTCGACGGCACGTTCCCCAGCGGGACGGCGCGGTACGAGAAGCGGGCCATCGCCACCCAGATCCCCATCTGGGACCCGGAGATCTGCATCGACTGCGCCAAGTGCGCCATCGTCTGCCCGCACGCCGCCATCCGGATGAAGGTGTTCGCGGAGGACGTGGCGGCCGCGGCCCCGGAGGGGTTCCTGACCAAGCCGTTCCGGTCGAAGGACCTCCTCGACCACCACGTGACGATCCAGGTGGCCCCCGACGACTGCACCGGTTGCGGCGTGTGCGTCGACGTGTGTCCGGCCAAGAGCAAGACCGAGATGGGCCGCAAGGCCATCAACATGGAGCCCGCTGTGGAGCACCGGGACCGGGAGCGCTCGCGCTGGGAGCACTTCTGCACCATCGAGCCGCTCGACCGGTCGCTCCTGTCCCACGCCAGCGTGAAGGGCTCCCAGGTCCTCGAGCCGCTCTTCGAGTTCTCGGGGGCCTGCGCCGGCTGCGGCGAGACGCCCTACCTCAAGCTGGTGACCCAGCTCTTCGGCGACCGCATGATCGTGGCCAACGCCACCGGGTGCTCGTCGATCTACGGCGCCAACCTCCCGACGACCCCGTGGTCCACCAACGCCGAGGGCCGCGGCCCGGCATGGGCGAACTCGCTGTTCGAGGACAACGCCGAGTTCGGCCTCGGGATGCGCCTCGGCCTCGACGCCCAGGCGGAGGCGGCGCGCTCGATGCTGGTCCGCCTCGCGCCCCACGTCGGTGACGACCTGGTCCGGGCGCTGCTCGAGAACCCCCAGGAGACCGAGCCACAGGTCGACGAGCAGCGTCGCCTCGTGGCGCAGCTGCGGCAGCGGCTGCTGGCCCTGCCCCCGGACCTCGCTCCCGACGCCACGGCGCTCGCCACGACGGCCCGCAACCTCGTGCGCCAAGGCGTGTGGCTGATCGGCGGGGACGGCTGGGCCTACGACATCGGCTACGGCGGGCTCGACCACGTCCTGTCGTCGGGGCGCAACGTCAACATCCTCGTGCTCGACACCGAGGTGTACTCGAACACCGGAGGGCAGGCCTCGAAGTCCACCCAGCGCGGCGCGGTGGCCAAGTTCGCCGCCGGCGGCAAGGCCACCGGCAAGAAGGACCTCGGCGCCATCGCCCGGGCCTACGGCAACGTCTACGTGGCCCAGATCGCCATGGGTGCCAACGAGCTGCAGACGACCAAGGCCCTCCTCGAGGCCGACGCCTGGCCGGGCCCGTCGCTCGTCATCGCCTACAGCACCTGCATCGCCCACGGCATCGACATGTCGCAGTCGATGTCGCACCAGAAGGACGCGGTGAAGAGCGGGTACTGGCCGCTGTACCGGTTCCAGCCGTCCGGGGGCGAGGACGGCCAGCCGTTCGCCCTCGACTCGCACCGGCCGACGATGCCGGTGCGGGACTTCGTGTCGAGCGAGACCCGCTTCGCCATCCTCCAGCGGACCGACCCTGTTCGAGCGAGCCGGCTCGGCCACCTGCTCCAGGCCGACATCGACGAGCGGTGGCACTACTACGAGCAGCTGGCCGCGATGCACCGCACGGTGCCGACCGTGCCCGATGGCCTGGTGGTCGAGCCGCCGGTCCCGGAGGGAGACGCCGACGCCCCCGAGGAGGACCGGTGATCGACCTCACGACCCGCTACCTGGGCCTGGAGCTGGCTTCGCCGATCGTCGCCTCGGCCTCCCCGCTCACGAGGGACCCGGAGACGGCTCGTCTTGTGGAGGAGGCCGGCGCGGCGGCGCTCGTGCTGCCCTCGCTGTTCGAGGAGGAGATCCTCCACGAGGAGCAGGAGCTGAACCGCTCCCTCGAGGCCGGCGCGGAGCAGCACGCCGAGGCCCACGGGTACTTCCCGCGCGTCCACGACCTGCCCGGCGTGACCGACCGGTACCTGGAGCGGCTGGAGGCCATCAAGGCCCAGTCCTCGGTCCCGGTCATCGCCAGCCTCAACGCGTCGCACCCCGGCCGGTGGATCAGCTACGCCCGGCTCCTCGAGGACGCCGGGGCCGACGCCATCGAGCTCAACCTCTACCGCGTGGCCGCCGACCCCAGCCGTACCGCCCACGACATCGAGCAGGACGACCTCGAGATCGTCGGGTCGGTGCGCTCCGCCCTCCACGTCCCGCTGGCGGTCAAGCTCAGCCCCTACTACTCGTCGCTGGCCAGCTTCGCCCAGCAGGTGGTCGACGCCGGTGCCGACGGGCTCGTGCTGTTCAACCGCTTCTACCAGCCCGACATCGACCTCGAGGGGCTCGACGTGGTGCCCCGGGTGGAGCTCAGCCGGCCCTGGGAGCTGCGCCTCCCGATGCGATGGATCGCCATCCTGCGTCCCCAGCTGGGAGCGGAGACGTCCCTGGCCGCCACCTCCGGGGTCCACTCCGCCTTGGACGCGGTGAAGGCCCTGATGGTGGGGGCCGACGTCGTGATGCTCACCTCGGCGCTGCTGCAGCACGGCGCGGGGCACCTGCGCACGGTGCACGACGAGCTGCGGCGCTGGATGGCCGACCACGAGTACACCTCCGCCAGCCAGCTGCGGGGCAGCGCCACCCAGGTGACCGCCGGCGACCCCGGGGCCTTCGAGCGGGCCAACTACGTCGCCGCCCTCCACTCCTGGACGACGCCGAGCCACCTCCTGGCCGGCCACCACGGCGGCGCCGACCTCGGGTGAGCCGTGCTCAGGCGGTGCGGACGGCCCGACCGGCTGCTCGCGGCCGGCGCCGCGCCCCGGGACGGGTCGCCCCCAGGGCCCGGAAGCCGGCCTCGATGCCCTGCCGGACGACGTCCACGTCGGGCACCAGCTCGGGGTCGGTGGTGATCCCCAGGGTGAGCGCGCCGTCGTAGGAGAGGATGGCGACGCTGAGGGCGAGGTTGCCGCCCAGGGGCACGATCGGGAAGGCCTCCAGCATCCGGGCCCCTCGGCAGTAGAGCGGGGCCGCCGGGCCGGGGACGTTCGTGACGATGACGTTCACGACCCGCTGGTGGTCGGTGAGCCGGGCCACCGGGCCGACGAGGGCGGCGGGCAGCCGGTCGGCGGTGGCCAGCAGCCGCTGGGCGGTGGGCCCCTCGCGGCGCGCCTTCAGGCGCTCCGTGGCCCGGGCGACGGCATGGAGGCGCTCGATCGCGTCGGCGATGCCGATCGGCAGGCGCAGGACCAGCGCACCGACCCGGTTGCCCAGCGTCCCGCGCTGGTCCGTGGCCCGGAGCGAGACCGGGACCAGCACCTTCAGGACGTGGTCGCCGGTGATGGCCGCGCCCCGGTCGAGCTCGAGCGCCCGGAGGCCCTCGGCGACGGCGGTGAGCACGACGTCGTTGGCCGTGGCGCCGTGTGCGCGGCCCGCTTGTTTCACCTCGTCGAGCGGGGTGCTGATCCACGTCAGGGCCCGGCCGCCGCCGATGGACCGGTTGAGCGAGGACCGGGGGGCGACGGGGCCGTCCGCCGCCAGCGTGCCGATCGCCTCGGCGACTTCGACCATCCGGCCCGCCCAGCGGACCGGGTGCCGGGCGGCGTCGGTCAGGGCCCGGACCGTCCGCAGGGGGGTCGTCGCGTGCTCCAGGAGCCCGGTCGCGGCGAGCTCGGACGGTGAGGGGGCCGGCGCCGGCGCCCACGTGGAGGGTCGGAGGGGCTCGGCATCGGGGGTCAGGTCGAGCAGGACCGTGGCGACGTCCACGCCCGACACCCCGTCGACGAGCGCGTGGTGGACGCGCTGGATGAGGCCGACCCGCCCCGCGCGGAGCCCCGTGACGAAGCGGAGGTGCCACAGGGGTCGGTCCTCCGGCAGCCGCTGCGCGGTCAGCTCCTCGGCGTGGTGCCGGAGGTCGTCCAGGTCACCGCTCGGCAGCTCGACGCTGTCGAGGTGGTTCGCGACGTCGAACGCCGGGTCGTCCACCCAGCAGGGCCGGCCCAGCCCGAGGGCCGGTTGCACGATGCGCCGGCGGAGACGGGGGAGGCCGTCGAGGCGGGACGAGACCTGGGCCCGGAGCTCGTCGAGGCGGAGCTCGCCGCGCTCGTCGAGCAGAGGAGCGGCCTCGAAGGTCCCCACCGATCCGATGTGGACGGGCAACCCGTCCCGCTCGATGCGCAGGAACGCGGCATCGAGGGCCGTAAGGCGCTCGGGGGCGTGCTCGGTCATGCCGGGACCCTCCGGCCTCGGCGCTCGGTGCCCATGGCGAGGACCTCGTCGAAGCCTCGCTGGACGCAGCGGGCCAGCTCGTCGGGGTCGCGCACCGCGGCCCGGTCGGTGGCGATGGCCACGCAGGCGCGCTCGACGTGGGAGACGAGGGTCACGCTCAGTGCTGCCCCGGTCGGGGGAGCGAAGGCCCAGAGCCGCTCCACCCGGGCGCCCGCGAGGTAGGCCGGCTCCCGCAGGCCGGGCACGTCCACGGCGTCGACGTCGACGCTTCGGAGCATCCCGCCGAAGGCCCGCTGCACCACGGGGGCGGGCAGGAGGGCCAGGCCGGCGGCGAGCAGCGGGGTCATCCCGACGGCGGGCTCGGCTCGCCAGGCTCGCACGATGCCGCGCGCCACCTCGACCCGGCGGAGGGGGTCGAGATCACCGATGGGCAGGATGAAGCGGGCGGGGGTGAACCGGTTGCCGCCGGGGGCGTCGCCCTCGGTGCGCAGGCTGATCGGCATCGTGATGCGCAGCGCGTCGACCGGGGCCCCGGAGCCCTGGTGGTAGTCCCGCAAGCCGCCGCCGACGGCGGCCAGGAACACCTCGTTGACCGTGGCGCCGGTGGAGCGGGCGGCCTCCTGGAGCCCTCGCAGCGGAACGTCGAGGACGCGGAGGTGCCGGTCGAGCCCACGCCCCAGCAGGATCGGCGACAGCGGGGCCCGGGCCGGGGCCAGCATCTTGACCACGGAGCGGGCCATCCGCAGGCCGGCGCGGGAGGTGCCGACCGGATCCACCGCGGCGCGCGCCGCGGCCGACGCCCACCCGGCCGTCTGGTCGACGCCCGAGGGGCCGTGATCGGACCTCTGGACGGGTTCCGCAGAGGGTGGCGCGGCCGCGCTCCGACGGGTCGGGCGCCGGCTGGTGTCGAAGAGCTCCCGCGCCAGCTCGATGCCGCCCATGCCGTCGGTGATGGTGTGGTGGAAGCGCAGCACGAACGCCGCCGCTCCGTCCTCCAGCCCGTCGACGACGCTCAGCTGCCACAGCGGGCGGGCCGGGTCGAAGGCGCTCGCGGCGTCGGGCTCGGCGAGGGCCAGGACCGTGTCGAGCCCCCCGGTGGCGGCGGCGCGGACGTGGCGCACGTGGTGGTCGAGCGAGAAGGCGCCGTCGTCGACCCAGCGGGGGCGGGCCCACGGGCTGCCCGCATCGAGGCGCTGGTGCAGCCGCGGGATGGCGGCGACGGCGTGCTCCAGCGCGGCTGCCACACGACCGGGCGTCGGGGGCCGGTCGAGCAGGCCGACCACGAGGATCGGGCTGCGCAGGACCGGGTCGCCCTCGATCCGCCAGAGCAGGGCGTCGGAGTCCGACAGCCGGGAGGGATCAGGCATCGGCGTACATCTCCTCGATCAGGCCGGCGAAGCTGGCCGTCACGACCTCCCGCTTCACCTTGAGCGTCGGGGTGAGCTCGCCCGATGCCACCGAGAGGTCGTGGGGCAGGAGGCGCCAGCGCCGGATCCCCTCGGCGTGGGAGTGCAGCGCGTTGACCCGCTCCACGGCGTCCGCGATCTCGCTGCGGATGCCCTCGTCCTCGGCCAGCGCCTCGACGGTGAGCGTGCGGCGCTCCCGGTGCGCCCACTCGACGGCGGCATCAGCGTCGAGGGTGAGCAGCGCGGTGAGGAAGGGCCGGTTGTCACCTATGACCACGGCCTGGGAGATGAGGGGCTCGTGCCGCAGGGCCGTCTCGATCTCTGCCGGGGCGATGTTCTTGCCATAGGCCGTGATGATCAGCTCCTTCTTCCGGCCGGAGATGCGCAGGTAGCCGTCGCCGTCGATCGACCCGACGTCGCCGGTGTGCAACCAGCCGTCGGGATCGATGAGCTCGGCCGATGCCTCGGGCTTCCCCCAGTAGCCCTGGCAGACGTTCGGGGCCCGGACGAGGATCTCGCCGTCCCCCGCGATCTGGAGCTCCACCCCCGGGATGGGACGTCCGACGGTGCCGATGCGGATGGCGTCGGCCGGGTTCAGGGTCGTGCAGAGCGTCACCTCCGTCTGCCCGTAGCCCTCGGCGATCGGGAGCCCGATGCCGTGGAACCACCGGAGGAGGTCCGGGTGCACCGGCGCCGCGCCGGAGGACAGCATGCGGGCCCGGTCGAGGCCGAGCCGGTGGCGCAGCACGCGGCCGATGGAGCGGTTCAGCGACCGGTAGGCGAGCTGCTCGGCCGTCGACATCGGCGGCCCGGTGCCGTCGCCGTGGCGGGCGGCCAGCCCCAGGTAGCGCTGGGTCACTGCGGCCAGCGGTCCCGGGGCCCGGTCGACCCCTTCCAGGATGGCCTCCTGGAACTTCTCCCACACCCGGGGGACGGCGAAGAACAGGGTCGGCCGGCACGCCTGGAGGTCCTCGGGCACCGTGCCGATGCTCCGGGCGAACCACGTCTCGCCCCCGCTGGCGATCTGGCCGAAGTGGCTGACGCAGCGCTCCGTGATGTGGCTGAGGGGCAGGAACGACAGGAACCGGTCCGTGGGCGTCAGGTCGATGAACGAGGCGAGGCTCCGCAGCGTCGCCATGACGTTGGCGTGGGAGATCATCGCCCCCTTCGGCGGCCCGGTCGTCCCGCTCGTGTACACGAGCGTGGCCAGCTGCTCGGGCGTCACCGAGTTGACGAGCTCGTCGAAGGCCCCGGGCTCTGCGGCGAGGCGCTCGGCGCCGGCCCGCCGGAGCTCGGCCAGGCCTCGGACGAAGTGGTCCTCGACCCCGTCGAGGGGCGCCAGCGCCACGGCCTGGAGCACCTGGGGCAGCCCGTCCCGTTGCACGAGCACCTTGGCCAGCTGCTGCCCGTCCTCGACGAAGCACAGGCGGGCGCCGGCGTCGGAGAGCACGTGGGCCACCTGGCTCGACGAGCTCGTCGCGTACACCGGGGTGGACACCATGCCGGCGCAGAGGATCCCGAGGTCGGCGATGTGCCACTCGGGGCGGTTGCCGCTGAGGAGCCCGACCCGGTCGCCCGGCTCGAGGCCCCACTCGAGGAGCCCCAGCGCCACCTCGGCTACGGCCTGCTCGTAGTCCCGCCAGGTGATCGTGTCCCAGCCGAGCCCGTCGTGGCGGCGCATGGCCACCGCGTTGGGCCGGCTCCGGGCTTGGGCCCGGAACAGGTCGACGATCGTCGCCGCCCGCAACGCCGAAGCGGTGATGGCGGCCGGGGGCGCGGCGGTGAGGGTGGCGGGCATGGCGAGCTCCTTTGCGGCCTTCACCACCAGCAACGCGCCGGAAGGGCCCGCGCCGACAGGGCCGATGGTCCCGACCCCGGCCACCGGTGGCCCATGGCCGGAAATCCGCTCACGCCAGGGGCGCAGGGGCTACGGTGGCGCCTGCTGCAGGTGGCTGCAGCCCGGCCGCGGCGCCGAGTTGGACGTTCGTCGTCCCCGCGCTAGCATCTCCCTTCGGCCCTGGGTCCCCTTCGCTGTCCGCACGCGCCCCGTGCACCAGCGACGAGGCCCGTCCACGTACCGCAGGAGCAGCACTCTGGCCAAGCCCAAGGAAGATGCGATCGTCCTCGAAGGGACGGTGATCGAGCCCCTCCCGAACGCAATGTTCCGGGTGGAGCTGGAAAACGGTCACAAGGTGCTGGCGCACATCTCCGGGAAGATGCGCATGCACTACATCCGCATCTTGCCGGGCGACAAGGTCCAGGTGGAGCTCACCCCGTACGACCTCTCCCGAGGTCGGATCACCTATCGCTACAAGTGAACGAGAGCGCGCCATGAAGGTCCGTCCCAGCGTCAAGAAGATGTGTGACAACTGCAAGGTGATCCGCCGCCACGGGCGCGTCCAGGTCATCTGCACCAACCCCCGGCACAAGCAGCGCCAGGGCTGATCGAGAGCGAAGGCAGGCAGCACCGCACATGGCACGTATCGCCGGCGTCGACATCCCCCGCGAGAAGCGGTTGGAGATCTCGCTCACCTACATCTTCGGCATCGGCCGGACCACGTCGCAGAAGATCTGCGACGAGCTCGGCCTCGACCGCAACACCCGCGTCCGCGACCTCACCGACGAAGAGGTGAACCGGATCCGTGGCTACGTCGACCAGAACCTCGAGGTCGAGGGCGACCTCCGTCGCGAGGTGCAGCAGGACATCCGTCGCAAGATGGAGATCGGCTGCTGGCAGGGCCTGCGCCACCGCAAGGGCCTCCCCGTGCGCGGCCAGCGCACCCAGACCAACGCCCGCACTCGCAAGGGCCCGAAGAAGACCGTCGCCGGCAAGAAGAAGGTGCGCAAGTAATGGCCAAGCCGAAGCCGGGCGGCCGCCGCCCCCGCAAGCGGGAGCGTCGGAACGTCTCCCACGGCGTCGCTCACATCAAGAGCTCGTTCAACAACACGATCATCACGATCACCGACCTCGAGGGCAACGTGCTGTCGTGGGCCTCGGCCGGCAACGTCGGCTTCAAGGGCTCGCGCAAGTCCACCCCCTACGCCGCCCAGATGGCCGCCGAGAAGGCCGCCCGGGGCGCGATGGAGCACGGCGTCCGCAAGGTCGACGTCGAGGTGAAGGGTCCCGGCTCCGGCCGCGAGACCGCCATCCGCTCGCTGCAGAACACCGGCATCGAGGTCACCGGCATCAAGGACGTCACCCCCGTCCCCCACAACGGCTGCCGCCCCCCCAAGCGGCGCCGGGTCTGAGGCACTAGGAACCATGGCTCGCTACACCGGCCCCAAGGTCAAGATCTCCCGGCGCCTCGGCGTCAACATCTTCGAGAACGAGAAGGGCCGCAAGGCCCTCGAGAAGCGGCCCTACCCCCCGGGTGAGCACGGCCGCTCCCGCCGGCGCCAGCCGTCGGAGTACTCGATCCAGCTCCAGGAGAAGCAGAAGGCCAAGCACATCTACGGCCTCCTCGAGAAGCAGTTCGAGAATCTCTACAAGGAGGCGACCCGGCAGAAGGGCGTCACCGGCGAGAACCTGCTGCGGATGCTCGAGCAGCGCCTCGACAACATCGTCTTCCGGGCCGGCTGGGCCCGCACCCGCCCCCAGGCGCGCCAGTTCGTGAACCACGGGCTGATCAACGTCAACGGGCGCCGGGTGGACATCCCCAGCTACCGCGTCAAGAAGGGCGACGTCGTCTCGCTCCGTGACAAAAGCCAGGCGATGATCGTCATCCAGCACAACCTCGACACCCTCGACGTGCGCATGCCCGCATGGATCGACCAGGGCGAGGGCGGCAAGTCGATCACCGTGCGCGAGCTCCCGCTGCGCGAGCAGATCGACGTGCCCGTGCGCGAGCAGCTCATCGTCGAGCTGTACTCCAAGTAGTCCGTTCCCCCCCCGTCGCCACCAGAGTCCGAGGTAGCAGATCATGCTCGTCATCCAGCGCCCGTCCGTCGAGGCGATCGGCGAGGCCGAAGGCAACCGCCAGAAGTTCGCCATCAGCCCGCTGGAGCCCGGCTTCGGCCACACCCTCGGCAACTCGCTCCGGCGCACCCTGCTGTCGTCGATCCCCGGCGCTGCCATCACGCAGCTCCGCTTCGATGACGCCCTGCACGAGTTCGACACGATCGCCGGCATCACCGAGGACGTCACCGACATCATCCTCAACCTGAAGGACCTCGTCCTCATCTGCCACAGCGACGAGCCCGTCACCCTCCGGCTCGACGTGAAGGGCCCGGCCGAGGTCACCGCTCGGGACATCGAGGCCACCTCCGACGTCGAGATCCTCAACCCCGAGATGCCGATCGCCACGCTCAACAAGTCGGCCCGCCTCGCCGTCGACATCACCGTGGCCCGGGGCCGGGGCTACGTCTCGGCCGACCGCAACAAGTCGAGCCAGACCATCGGCGTCATCCCGGTCGACTCGATCTTCTCGCCGGTCCGCCGCTGCGCCTTCCAGATCGAGCCCACCCGCGTCGAGCAGTCCACCGAGTACGACCGCCTCGTCCTCGACATCGAGACCGACGGCTCCATCTCGCCCCGGGAGGCCCTCGCCTCCGCCGGCGACACCCTCCGCTCCCTCGTCGGCCTCGTGGCCGACATGAGCGACGAGCCCCAGGGCCTGGAGCTCGGCGAGGTGGCCACCACCACCGCCGGCTCGCCCGACCTCGACCTCCCGATCGAGGACCTCGACCTCTCCGAGCGCCCCCGCAACTGCCTGAAGCGGGCCCAGGTGAACTCGATCGGTGAGCTCCTGCTCAAGACCGAGGACGACCTCCTGGCCATCACCAACTTCGGCCAGAAGAGCCTCGACGAGGTCATCGAGAAGCTGAACGAGCGGGGCCTGGCCCTGCGCACGAAGGACTGACGCACATGCCGGCAACCCCGAAGAAGGGCCGTCGCTTCGGCGGCAGCTCGCAGCACCAGCGCCTCATGATGGCCAACCTGGTGGCCTCGCTCGTGGCCGCCGAGGGCATCGTCACCACCGAGGCCAAGGCCAAGGCGCTGCGCCCCGTGGCCGAGAAGGTCATCACCAAGGCCAAGAAGGGCGGGCTCCACAACCACCGCCAAGTCGTCTCGTACCTGGGCGACAAGGAGATGGCCCACAAGCTCTTCACCGAGATCGGCCCCCGCTACGCCGACCGCAACGGCGGCTACACGCGGATCCTAAAGCTCGGCCCCCGCCAGGGCGACAACGCCCCCATGGCGCGCATCGAGCTCGTATAGCGCCACTTGACGCTCTTTGATCCACCGTCTCCAGCGGCCCCCCCGGGGCCGCTGGTGCGCGTCAGGATGCTGGTCGCCTACGACGGCACCGACTTCCACGGCTTCGCCGAGCAGCCCGGTCCCCGCACCGTGGCCGGAACGCTGCGGGAGGCCATCGAGAAGGTCCTGCGCCACCCGGTGGAGCTGACCTGCGCGGGGCGGACGGACCGGGGCGTGCACGCCTGGGGCCAGGTGGTGAGCTTCGACGTGGCAGCCGGGACCGACCTCGAGGCCCTTCAGCGGTCGCTCGTGAAGCTGTGCGGGCCCCAGATCGTGGTCCGTGAGGTGGCGCCCGCCCCTCCCGACTTCGATGCTCGGTTCTCGGCTCGCTCCCGGACCTACCGCTACACGGTCCTCAACCGGTCGGTGCCCGACCCGTTCCTCACCCGGACGGTCTGGCACGTCCCCGCCCCGCTCGATCTCGACCTGCTCACCCTGGCCTGCGACCCGTTCCTCGGCGAGCACGACTTCTCGGCCTTCTGCCGTCGCCCCAAGGTCGGCCCGGGCGAGGAGCCCGTCTCCCTCGTGCGACGCGTGCTGCGGGCGGGCTGGACCGACCTCGGCGAGGGGGTCCTGCGCTTCGAGATCGCCGCCACCGCCTTCTGCCACCAGATGGTGCGCAGCGTGGTCGGCACGATCGTGGCCGCCGGCCACAACCACCTTCGGGCTGGCGACATCCTCGCCATCCTCCGATCGGGCGATCGGGCCAACGCGGCGCCGATCGCGCCCTCGCAGGGGCTGTGCCTGTGGCACGTCGACTACGACCCACTAGCCGATGCGCCGGCCGAGTTGCGGGATGCCCGGCCGGGCCCGTAGTTTTGCACTCCGCCTCGGGCGCCTGCGCGCCCGGCGACGATTCCTCCAGCAACTCCCAAGGACGCTCCGCGTGCGCACCTACAGCCCCAAGGCCAGCGAGATCACCCGCAAGTGGTTCGTGATCGACGCCGAGGACCTCGTCCTCGGCCGGCTCTCCACCGAAGCCGCCCGCATCCTGCGGGGCAAGCACAAGCCGGTCTACGCGCCGCACATGGACATGGGCGACCACGTCATCATCGTGAACGCCGAGAAGGTCGTCCTCACGGCCAACAAGGCCGACCAGAAGATGGTGTACCGCCACTCCGGCTTCCCGGGCGGCCTGAAGACCCGCTCCTTCGCCGACGCCCAGGCCCGCAAGCCTGAGGAGGCCGTCCGGCGGGCCATCAAGGGGATGCTCCCGAAGAACCGCCTCGGCGCCCAGATGCTCACCAAGCTCAAGGTGTACGCCGGCCCCAACCACCCGCACTCGGCCCAGATGCCCGAGGTGCTCGAGCTCGCCGCCGCCCGGCGCACCGCGTAGGAGAACCCGTGTCCCAGCCCCTCGTGCAGTCCACCGGTCGCCGCAAGCAGGCCATCGCCCGGGTGCGCGTCCGCGCCGCCCAGGCCGAGGGGGCCGGCACCATCACGGTGAACAAGCGCCCCCTGGCCGACTACTTCCCGTCGAAGACCCACCAGATGATCCTCACGGAGCCTCTCCGGGCGACGGAGACGGCCGAGGTCTACGACATCGACGCCACGCTCGACGGCGGCGGCCCCACCGGCCAGGCCGGCGCCCTGCGCCTCGGCATCGCCCGGGCCCTCATCGAGCTCGATCCCGAGCTGCGGCCCACCCTGAAGCGGGCCGGCTTCCTCTCCCGCGACGCCCGCGAGAAGGAGTCGAAGAAGTACGGCCTCAAAAAGGCCCGCAAGGCCCCGCAGTACTCCAAGCGCTGATCCGCCGGCGGGGGCCCCGGCGTCCACGGTCTCCACGATGCGGCCTCCGGGCCGCATCGTCGGTTTTTCGGGTGGGTGCGGTCTGGCATCCTTCTCGGGTGCTGAAGTTCGGGACCGACGGGGTTCGCGGGGTGGCGAACCAGGAGCTGACACCCGAGCTGGTGCTGGCGCTGGGCCGGGCGGCGGCCCGGGTCCTGCCGGCGACGCAGTTCGTCATCGGGCGCGACACCCGCCGGTCGGGGCCGCTGCTCGAGTCGGCCCTCGTGGCCGGCCTCACGGCGGAGGGGGCCGACGTCATCGCCCTGGGCGTCGTGCCCACGCCGGCGGTGGCCTGGGTGGCGGCCCGGGACGGCATCGCGGGAGCCGTCGTGTCGGCGTCGCACAACCCGTACCAGGACAACGGCATCAAGCTCTTCGGGCCCGGCGGCCACAAGCTGAGCGACGAGGTCGAGGCCGCCCTCGAGGAGGAGCTGCACCGGATCCTCCGCCACGAAGCGGTGCCGGCCCCGCGCACCGGCGACGCCATCGGCACCGTCGACGCCGGGACCGTCGACGTCGACGCCTGGACCACCTCGGTGATCGACTCGATCGACGGCCGGCGCCTGGACGGGATGGCCCTCGTCGTCGACTGCGCCAACGGCGCCGCCAGTCACGTCGCCCCCGCCGTCCTGCGGGCCCTCGGCGCCGAGGTGGCGGTGCTCCACGCCGATCCCGACGGGACCAACATCAACGCCGGTTGCGGCTCGACCCACCCGGAGGACCTCCAGCGGGCCGTGCTCGACCACGGCGCCGCCGTGGGGATCGCCTTCGACGGGGACGCCGACCGAGCGCTCGCCGTCGACGCCGGCGGCCAGCTCGTGGACGGCGACCAGATCATCGCCATCACCGCCATCGACCGCCACCAGCGGGGGCTGCTGGCCCGCGACACGGTGGTCGTCACCGTCATGACGAACCTGGGCTTCCGGCTCGGGATGGCCGAGCGGGGCATCGAGGTCCTGGAGGTCCCGGTGGGCGATCGCTATGTCCTCGAGGCGCTGGCCGACGACGGCCTCGTCCTGGGTGGCGAGCAGAGCGGGCACGTGATCTTCGCCGACCGGGCCACGACCGGCGACGGCCTCCTCACCGCCGTGCAGCTGCTCGACGTGGTCGCCCGCACGGGCCGCCCCCTCGCCGCCCTGGCCGAGGCCGCCATGACCCGGCTGCCCCAGGTGCTGCGGAACGTGCGCGTCGACGGGGGAGCGGCGGAGGCGGTGGCGGCGGTAGCCGACGAGGCGGCTGCCGTCGAGCAGGAGCTCGGCCCGCGGGGGCGCGTGCTGATCCGGCCCAGCGGCACCGAACCGCTGGTGCGGGTGATGGCCGAGGCGCCGACCGCGGAGCAGGCCGAAGCGGCGGTGGCCCGCCTCGTGGCCGCCATCGAAGCCCGCTGACCCGACCCCCCCCGGTACGCTGGGTCGGTCCCCGAACCGGAAGGAACCGCCCTCGTGTGCGGCATCATCGCCCTCCTGCGGGGGCCCGGCGCTCGTAGCCCCATCCCCGCCGCCGACGTCCTCGATCGCCTCGACGCCCTCCAGCGCAGCCTGGGCGCGGACGGAGCCCTGCTGGGCGCCGCGGAGGCGGCATCCGGGGTCCTCGAGGACCTCGACCGCCTCCTGAAGCGCACCGACGGCGTGGCGCTGCTGGTGCGCGACCCGTCGCTGGCCACCCGCATCACGGCGGCCTGCGCCGACGGCCGGAGCTGGGTGGCCGATGCCGAAGCCGCCCTCGACGACGCCGCGGCCGGCGACCACCCGGTCGAGGACCTGAACGCCGCCCTTCTCCGCCTGAAGGACGCCCTCTGGGCGGTGGAGCGGGACCGCGTGCCCACGGCCCTGCGGGTCCGCGACCTCGTCGGCTCGGGGGCCGGCTGGTCCGCCATCGAGATCGGCACGTCGATCCAGCAGGCGCTGGCTGCCATCGACCGCCTCGAGGTGCGAGGACGGGACTCGGCCGGTCTCACGCTGCTCGTGCAGGACCACGGGCTCGACCTCACCGCGCCCGCCATCGTCGGCCTGCTCGAGGCCCGGGCCGCCGACCCGCTCTTCCGCACCAACGCCGTGCGCACCCCGGAGGGCCACCTCAGCTTCGTCTACAAGGCGGCGGCCGAGATCGGCGAGCTGGGCGACAACACCGCCGCCATCCGAGCCGACATCGCGGCCGACGAGCTGCTGCGCCTGGCCCTGACGGGCGAGCAGGCCCGCGCCCTCGTCCTCGGCCACACCCGGTGGGCCAGCATCGGCATCATCTCCCAGCCCAACGCCCACCCCGTCGACAGCCAAGAGGTCGACCGGGTGGACGGGCCCTACGTGACGGCCGCCCTGAACGGCGACGTCGACAACTTCGCCGACCTCAAGGCAGCCGACGGGCTCCGGGTGGCGGCCGAGATCACGACCGACGCCAAGGTCATCCCCACCCTCGTCTCACGCCGCCTGGCCGAGGGGGCCGGCCTCACCACCGCCTTCCGGGACACGGTCGCCGGCTTCGAGGGCTCGGTGGCCATCGGCGCCAGCGCCGCCTCCGCCCCGGACCACCTCCTCCTGGCGCTGCGGGGCAGCGGCCAGGCGCTCTACGTCGGCGTCGCCGAGGGGTGCTTCGTGGTGGCCTCGGAGCCCTACGGGGTAGTGGAGCTCACCGACCGCTACCTGCGCCTGGATGGCGAGACGCCCGCCAACCCCGAGAACCCCAACGCCAGCCGCGGCCAGATCGTGGTGCTCGACGGCACCAAGGCGGGGACGCTGGAGGGGATCGAGCGGCTGTCCTACGACGGCACCCCGCTGCCGGTCGGCGCCGACGACCTCCATCAGGCCCAGGTGACCACCCGGGACATCGACCGCGGCGACCACCCCCACTTTCTCCTCAAGGAGATCTCCGAGGCCCCCACCAGCTTCCGCAAGACGCTGCGGGGCAAGCTCGTCGACCGGGGCGGGGCGCTCGTCGTCGACCTCAGCGAGGACGTGCTCAGCGCCGACGTGCGGGCTGCGCTGCGCGACGGGCGCGTCGACCGGGTGCAGGTCATCGGGCAAGGGACCGCCCACGTCGCCGGCCAGAGCCTGGCCGCCGCCCTGACGGCCGCCATCCCCGACGGCCGGCTCCGCGTCGAGGCCCTCCCGGCCACCGAGCTCTCCGGCTTCGGGCTGCGCCCCGACATGTCCGACACGCTGGTCATCGCCATCAGCCAGTCGGGCACCACCACCGACACCAACCGCACGGTCGACCTCGTGCGGGGCCGAGGGGCCAAGGTGGTGGCCATCGTCAACCGTCGCGGCTCGGACCTCACGGACAAGGCCGATGGCGTGCTCTACACCTCCGACGGGCGCGACGTGGAGATGAGCGTGGCCTCCACCAAGGCCTTCTACTCCCAGATCGCCGCCGGGTTCCTCCTGGCCTGGGCCATCTCGGCCGAGGTCGGCGGCCACGTCGACCCGGCGCTCATTCGGGCCCTGCGTCAGCTGCCCGAGCTGATGGAGGAGACCGTGCGCCGCCGGCCCGCCGTGGCCGCCGCCGCCCAGCAGCTGGCCCCCAGCAAGCGGTACTGGGCCATCGTCGGCAACGGGGTGAACCGCGTGGCGGCCGAGGAGCTCCGCATCAAGCTGAGCGAGCTCTGCTACCGGTCCATCGCCTGCGACGCCACCGAGGACAAGAAGCACATCGACCTGTCCTGCGAGCCGCTCATCCTCGTCTGTGCGGCCGGGCTCGAGGGGTCCACGGCCGACGACGTGGCCAAGGAGGTGGCCATCTACCGGGCCCACAAGGCCACCCCCATCGTCATCGCCAGCGACGACCAGGCCCGCTACGCCGCCGCCCTGCAGGTCATCTCCGTGCCCGAGACCCACCCCCAGCTCGGGTTCGTGCTGACGACCGTGGCCGGCCACCTGTTCGGCTACGAGGCGGCCCTGGCCATCGACGCCCAGGCCCGTCCGCTCCGCGAGGCCCGCTCCGCCATCGAAGAGGCGGTCGGCGAGTCGGCCACCACCGACGGCGACGGCCTCCTGCGGAAGCTGCGGCCGGCCCTCATGGCGTCGGCCACGCGGTTCTTCGACGCCCTGCGCAGCAACGCCTACGACGGCAACCTTGAGGCGAGCACCGCGGTGCGGCTGGCGTCCTCGTTCCGTTACGCCCTCGGCATCGCCCCCCTGGATGGCTACCAGGCCGAGCTGGGGCGCATCGGCACCCCCGCCGTCGTGGTGGAGGACCTCACCGGTGCCCTCACCGAGGGCATCGAGGAGCTCACCCGGCCCGTCGACGCCATCAAGCACCAGGCGAAGACCGTCACGGTGGGCATCTCCCGCAGCGACGAGACGCTCCTGCAGCCCCGGCTCGTGCAGGCCGTGCTGGCGGCCGGCACCGCCCGGGACCGCCTGTCGTACAAGGTCCTCCGGACCCTGGCCGACCTGGACCCGGCCGTCGCCGAGGTCACCGGGTGGATCCGCTACGAGATCGACGGCGAGCTACTGGACGGGGAGGTGCCGGTGTCGGTCGTCGACCGGGGCGGGATCGCCCTCGACATCCCCTCCCGCACCGAGCGCACCGGCGTGCTGCGCGGCACCAAGCACACCGTGGCCGTCGAGCGGCAGGTCTTCGTCACCCGGGGCCGGGAGGACGGCCGCACGGTCGTCATCGTCCCCGAGACGAAGGACGATCGGGCCACGGGCATCACCCTGCTCCACGTGCGCTTCCAGGACCGCCTCCCGGTGGCCGCCGCCCGGGGCGCCCTCCAGGGCTACCGGAACCGCTGGTCGGCCCTGCGCGACGCCGTGCTCGAGACCGAGCCCACCTTCCGAGAGGACCGGCTGGCCGAGGTGCCCGCCGGCGACCTGCTCATCGAGCCCATCCGCGAGCTGGCCGACCGCTGGCGCCACCCCGCCTGACGCCGGCGTGATCGGGATCGGCGTCGACCTGTGCGAGGTCGACCGCATGCGCACCGCCCTGCACCGCACGCCCACCATCGCCGACCGCCTGTTCACGTCGAGCGAGCGCGCCTACTGCGACCGGCGGCGGGATCCGGCCGAGCGCTACGCCGCCCGCTTCGCCGCCAAGGAGGCCGTCCTGAAGGCCATGGGGCTCGGGCTGGGGGCCTGCCGCTGGCACGACATCGAGGTCGTGCGAGCCGACAGCGGCGAGCCCTCCCTGTGCCTCACCGGCGACGCCGCGGCGGCCGCGGCCGAGCGGGGCATCCAGCGCTGGCTGCTCACGATGACCCACACGGCAGCCCTCGCCGAGGCTATCGCCGTGGCCCTCTGACGGCGTCGCCCGAGCACGTTCGGTCGGATCCGTGTAGACCCGGGCCATCCGGGGCAGGTTCGCTCCGACCCGCCGAACGAGAGGGAGCTCCATGACCGACCTGGTGACCGACCTGACCGATGACGACATCCGCACCGAGCTGACCGCCGATCCCAAGGCGCAGGGCGACGACGGCACCGATGACGGCGAGGCCGACGATGACGGCTCGGATGCCAACGACGACGACGCCTCCGACGGCGGCGACGCCGACGGCACCGACGCCTGACCCGAGCCCGCGAGTGACCGAGCGTCCGTCGACCAGCGCCCTCGGGCGCTGCGTCGGCGACGCCGGCACGTTCCTCGCGCAAGCCTTTGGGCGGGCCCCGCACCGGTGGCGCTCGTCCGGCTTCACCGATCTGCTGTCGGTGGCGGCGATCGACGAGCACCTCGCCGCCGGCGGTCTGCGCCGGCCCGCCGTGCGGCTGGCTCGTGACGGGGAGGTGCTCCCCGCCGCGTCCTTCACCCGACGGGCCCGCACCGGCAGCGTGTGGATCGACGACCTCGTCGACCCAGGGCGCGCCCTGGCCGCCTTCGCCGATGGCGCGACGATCGTCCTCAACTCGCTCCATCGGTGGTGGCCGGCCCTCGGCCGGTTCTGCGCCGAGCTGGAAGGCGAGCTGGGGCACCCGGTCCAGGCCAACGCCTACCTGACTCCCGCCGGGGCCAGCGGCTTCGCGCCCCACCACGACACCCACGACGTGCTCGTCCTCCAGGTCGAGGGGACCAAGCGGTGGACGCTGCGCCCGCCGCTCGTGGACGCGCCCCTGGAGCGCCACCGCTCCGACCACGCCCTGGCTGCCACCCAGCCCGCCCTGGCCGACGAGCTGCTGGAGCCGGGCGACTGCCTCTACCTGCCGCGGGGGTGGATCCACTCCGCGTCCGCCCAGACCGAGGCGTCCCTCCACCTCACCATCGGCATCCTGGCCGCCACCCGTCACGACCTGCTGCGGCGGATCGTCGACCGGACCGCCGAGGACCCCCGCTTCCGCCGGAGCCTGCCGGCCGGCTACGCCGACGACCGGGACGCCGCCGCCCAGGTCGTCAAGGACGCCGTGGCCGACCTCCTGGGGTGGCTGGAGGCGCTCCCCGTCGACGAGGTGGCCGAGGACCTCGTGTGGCGGGAGACCGCGCGGCGGCGGCCCCGCCTGGAGGGCCAGCTGCTCGAGCTGGCTCGGCGAGCCCCCGTCACCGATGCCACCTCCGTGGCCGTGCGGCCCGGGGTGGCCTGGCGGTTCGGCCCTGGAGGACCGGGCCGGATCGGGCTCGAGCTGGCTGACCGGCGCCTGGACCTGCCCGCCTCCCTCCAGCCGGCGCTGCGGCGGCTCCTCGCCGGCCCGACGGTCGTCGTCGCCGACCTGGCCGACCTCCTCGACGAGGCGAGCCGGAGCGTGCTCGTCGGCCGCCTCGTCCGGGAGGGCGTGCTGCGCCGCGTCGATGGCCCGTGAGCGGGAGCGGCTCGGCTGCGCCGCCGAGTCGCTGGGCCGCCAGGAGCTCCTGCTCGGGACCGCCTCCCGCGTCCGCCGCTGGCTCCTCGTGGAGCAGCCCGGCTCGTGGGGGCGCGACGCCATCCGGGAGAGCCACCTCCCCGCCGAGGTCGCCGACCAGCTCCACCGCGCCGCCCGGGCCCACCGCGTCCGGGTGCTGCTGGTCCGGCGCTCGGTCCGTCCGAGCTCTCCGCCCGACGCCCGCTCGGCGTTCCTCGTGCGCTCCGATCCGACCAGCCCGTGGACCGAGCGCGTGGCCCTGACCGACCCGGACACCCTCCTGCGCCTCGACCTCGGGGCGATGGCGGCGGAGGAGCGGCCGGGCGTCGGCGAGCCCGCCGGGCCGCTGCACCTCGTCTGCACGAACGGCCGCCACGACCCCTGCTGTGCCGACCTCGGCCGGCCCGTCGTCCGGGCGTTGCGGGAGGACGGCGTCGACGTCTGGGAGTCCTCGCACGTGGGAGGCGATCGCTTCGCCGCCAACGTCGTGTGCCTCCCCACCGGGGTCTACTTCGGGCGGGTCCCGCCCGAGGCGGCGCCCCAGATCGTCCGCGACCACGACGCCGGCCTGCTCGCCCTCGAGCACTACCGGGGTCGCAGCTGCCATCCGCCGCTGGTCCAGGCGGCCGAGGTCTTCGCCCGTGTCGAGCTCGACGAGCGACGCCTGGCCGAGCTCGGGCCTCGCTCCTGGGCCACGGATGGCGACCGGGCCACCGTGGAGCTCGGGCTCGGAGGTGGCGTGGTGACCGTGGAGGTGTCCCGCCGCCACGGTCCTTCGGTCGCCCTCACCTGCGGGCCCGACAGCTCGGCGCCGTGGCGGTACCGCTTGGACGTCATCCGCCAGCCCTGAAGGCAGACCTTGGGGGCATGGGGGAACCGGTCCGGCACCGTGGTGCCCCGAACCGGGGGTTGGGGGCGTGGGGGGACCGGTCCGGCACCGTGGTGCCCCGAACCGGCCGGGGGGGCGGGATGCGGGCCGTACGCTGGCCCGGTGATCCCGGTCCTCCTGCCCGCCGAGATGGCGGCCGTCGACGCCGCTGCGCCGGAACCCGTCGAGGTGCTGATCGAGCGGGCCGGGGCGGCGGTGGCCCGGGAGGCGCTGCGGCTGCTCGGCGGCGCCTACGGGCGCCGGGTGGTGGTCGTGGCGGGCAAGGGGAACAACGGGGCCGACGGACGGGCGGCCGCGGTGCGTCTGCGCCGCCGGGGCGTTCGGGTGGAGGTCGTCGAGGCCGTCGACGCGCCGGCTCCGCTCCCGGCCGCCGACCTCGTCGTCGACGCCGCCTACGGCACCGGCTTGCGCGGGGCCTACGACGCGCCCGACGCCGGGGGCACCCCGGTGCTGGCCGTCGACATCCCGAGCGGGGTGGACGGGATCACGGGGGAGACGGGGGGCCGGGTGCTGGAGGCCCGCCGCACCGTCACCTTCGCCGCCCTGAAGCCGGGCCTGCTGCTCGGTCCCGGCCGCCGGCTCGCCGGCGAGGTCGTCGTGGCTGACATCGGGCTCGATGTGTCCAGGGCCACCGCCCACGTCGTCGAGGCGGCGGACGTGGCCGCCTGGCTGCCCGCCCGCCCGGCCGACGCCCACAAGTGGACGGCCGCCGTCATGGTGGTGGCCGGATCGGCGGGGATGACCGGGGCCGCCCACCTGGCCGCCGCCGCCGCCCAGCGGGCCGGCGCCGGCATGGTGCGCCTGGCCACCCCGGGCCTGGCCGACGACCCGAACCGGCCCACCGAAGCCGTCGGCCTGCGCCTCCCCGACGACGGGTGGGCCGAGGCGGTCAGCCGCGAGCTCCACCGCTTCGGCTCGATGGTCGTCGGCCCCGGCCTGGGCACCGACCTCGCCACGCAGGGCGGCATCCGCCTGCTGCTCGGCTCCGCACCGGTGGCGACGGTGGTCGACGGCGACGCCCTGACCGCCGTGGGGCGCGACCTCGGGGTCGTCCGCGACCGGGTGGCCGCCACGGTGCTCACCCCCCACGACGCCGAGATGGCCCGCTTGACCGGGGCGCCGACGGGCCCGGACCGCCTCGCCGCCTCCCGCGCCCTGGCCGCCGACGCCGGCGTCGTCGTGCTCCTCAAGGGCCCGACGACGGTGGTGGCCGACCCGGCCGGCCAGGTGCGGATCGTCGCCACGGGCGACGCCCGGCTGGCCACGGCGGGCACCGGCGACGTGCTGAGCGGTGTGATCGGCGCGCTGCTGGCCCGCGGCGTCCCGGCCCTCGAGGCGGCGGCCGCCGGCGCCTGGCTGCATGCCCGCGCCGCGTCGCTGGGGCCGGCGGCAGGGCTGGTGGCCAGCGACCTGCTCGCCCTCCTGCCCCGGGCCCTCGCCGAGGTCACCCCGTGACCCCCACCCCACGCCCCACCCCGCGGCGTCTGTGGACGCCAGTGCACGCCTGGCGTGCCGGGGCGTCCACAGACCTCGGGGGGGTGGCGCGGTGATGGCCCGGGCGTGGGCCGACGTGTCGCTCGACGCGGTGCGGCACAACGTGGCCGAGCTGAGACGGATCGCGGCGCCGGCGGAGGTCTGCGCGGTCGTGAAGGCCGACGGGTACGGGCACGGTGCGGTGCCCGTGGCCCGGGCCGCCCTCGAAGCCGGCGCCACCTGGCTGGCGGTGGCCCAGGTGCCCGAGGCGGCGCCCCTGCGCGACCTCGGGGTCCGGGCCCCGATCCTGCTGCTGTCCCAGCCCCGGCCCGACGAGCTCGTGGACGCCCTAGAGCTCGACCTCGACATCACCGTCTACACGGCCGGCATGGTCCAGCGCCTGGGGGCGGCGGCCCTCGCCAAGGGCACCGTCGCGCGGGTCCACCTCAAGGTGGACACGGGCATGCGGCGGGTGGGGGTGGAGCCCGGCGACGCCGTGGCGTTGGCCAGCGCCATCCACGAGCACCGCGGGCTGGACCTGCGATCCGTCTGGACGCACTGCGCGGTGGCCGACGAGGTCGACGATCCCTTCACCGCCCAGCAGCTGGCCCGCTACGAGCAGGTCCTGGCCGACATCGCCGCCGCCGGGATCGACGTCCCCCTGCGCCACGCCGCCAACTCGGCCGCCGCCATCGCCCACCGCGCGGCGCGCTACGACCTCGTCCGCTGCGGCATCACCGTCTACGGCATCCCGCCCGCCCCGGCCCTGGCCGGCCGGGCCGACCTGTACCAGGCCGTCCGCCTCGCCACCGAGGTGGGGTTCGTGAAGCCGGTGGCGGCGGGGGAGCGGGTGTCCTACGGGCTCCGCCACCGCTTCGAGCGCGACACCGTGGTCGCCACCCTCCCCCTCGGCTACGCCGACGGCGTCTTCCGCCGGCTCGGCCTGGAGGGGCAGGACGTGCTCATCGGGGGCCGGCGCCACCCGATGGTCGGCGTCGTCACGATGGACCAGGTCATGGTCGACGTCGGGCCCGGCAGCCCCGTGCAGGCCGGGGACGAGGCCGTGCTGCTCGGGCGGCAGGGCGACGAGTGGATCCCCCCGGACGAGTGGGCGCAGCGGCTGGACACGATCTCCTACGAGGTCGTGTGCGCCATCGGCGCTCGGGTCGAACGTCGCTACCCGTCCCCGTAGGCTCACGACCGTGACGCTGCGCGCCGCGACGAGCTCAGTCGACCAGACACGCGACCTCGGGGCTGCGGTGGCCGCCCTGTCGCGCCCGGGGGACGTGCTCGTCCTGGCCGGCGACCTCGGGGCCGGCAAGACCGCCTTCACGCAGGGCTTCGGGCGCGGGCTCGGCATCACGGAGCGCATCACGAGCCCCACCTTCACCCTCGTGCACGTGTACGACGGCGGCCGGCTGCCGGTCCACCACCTCGACGTCTACCGGCTCGAGCAGCTGAGCGAGGCCCTCGACCTCGGGCTGGCCGAGATGCTCGACGAGGGCGGGGTCGTGCTGATCGAGTGGGGCGACGCCATCACCCCCGTGCTGCCCCACGACCTGCTCGAGGTGCGCCTCACCTTCGGGGCGGGCGACGACGACCGAGTCCTCACCTTCGAGCCCATCGGCGCGGCGTGGGTCGGCCGGGGGGCGGCCCTCGAAGCCGCCCTCCAGCCGTGGGGGGGTGCCCGGTGCTGATCCTCGGGATCACCACCTCCACCGCCCAGGTGGGCTGCGCCATCGGCGGGCACGAGGGCGTGCTCGGCTCGATCCACTCCACCCGGGGCCGTCGCCACGCGGAGACGCTGACCCCAGCCCTTCAGTTCCTGTGCCAGCAGGCCCGGATCGAGATCGGCGACATCGGCGCGGTGGCCGTCGACGTCGGCCCGGGCATGTTCACCGGGCTGCGGGTCGGCATCGCGGCGGCCAAGGCCCTCTCCCACGCCCGGCGTCTCCCGATGATCGGGGTGCCGAGCCTCGATCTCCTCGCCTTCCCGCTGCGCCACTCCCCCCGCCGGATCGTGTGCGCCATCGACGCCGGCCGCGGCGAGATCTTCCACGCCAGCTACCGGCACGTCCCCGGCGGCGTGCAGCGGGTGAGCGACCCCGAGGTGTCCTCGCCGGCCGACCTCGCCTCCGACCTGTCGGCCACCACCGAGGAGATCCTCCTGGCCGGCGACGGCGCCATCCGTCACCGGGCCGCCTTCGCCGACCTCACCCGGGTGGAGCTGGCCGACCAGGGCGTGGCCCACCCCAACGCCGGGTCGCTCGTCCAGCTGGCCCACTCCCGGGCCCTGCGGGAGGACTTCAGCGCCCCGGGGGACGTGGCGCCGCTCTACCTCCGCAAGCCCGACGCCGAGATCAACTGGCAGACCCGCGACGGTGCGGCGTGAGGCTCCAGCCCGCCCCCGCCGGCCCGGAGGTCGACGCCCCCGTCGACGTCGTGATCAGCCCCATGCGCCGGCGTGACATCCGGGCCGTGCTGCGCATCGAGGAGCAGGTGTACCCCCGGCCGTGGTCGATGGGCCTCTTCATGAGCGAGCTCGCCTACGGGCCCAGCCGGGTCTACGTGGTGGCGAGGGTCGGCGCGACGATCGTGGGCTACGGCGGGCTCATGCTGGTGGCCGAGGACGGCCACATCACCACCCTCGCTGTGGCCCCCGCGTGGCACCGGCACAAGATCGGCACCCGCCTCCTCCACACCCTCTCGGTGGCCGCCATCGCCCGGGGGGCGGAGCACCTCACCCTCGAGGTGCGGGTGGGCAACGAGCCGGCGCAGCGGCTCTACCAGGCCTTCGGGTTCGCGCCGGC
This sequence comes from Acidimicrobiales bacterium, assembly GCA_036275535.1. Taxonomy (GTDB): domain Bacteria; phylum Actinomycetota; class Acidimicrobiia; order Acidimicrobiales; family VFJN01; genus VFJN01. Next base: position 34,628 of record DASUDP010000045.1, read on the forward strand.
GGGGATCCGCAAGGGGTACTACGTCGAGACGAACGAGGACGCACTCATCATGTGGGCCAACGACATCGACACCGACGAGCACGCTCGCCGGCTGGCCGCCCTCGCCGTGGGCGTCCCCGGCGGGACGGCGGTGGAGGACCTCGGCTGATGGCCGCCACCGACCCCGCCCCCATCGTCGACGTCGGCCGGGCCCGCATCCTGGGCATCGAGACCTCCTGCGACGAGACGGCCGCCGCCATCGTGGAGGGCGGGTCGCGGATCCTGTCGTCGGTGGTGAGCAGCCAGGTCGACCTCCACGCCCGCTACGGCGGCGTCGTGCCCGAGATCGCCAGCCGGGCCCACGTCGAGCTCATGGTCCCGGTGATCGCCCAGGCCTTCGTGGAGGCGGGGCTGTCCGACCACCACTCCGACCAGCGGCCCTGCGAGATCGATGCGGTGGCCGCCACCTACGGCCCCGGGCTGGTGGGGGCGTTGCTCGTCGGGGTGTCGACGGCCAAGGCGCTGGCCCTGTCCTGGGGGGTGCCGTTCATCGCCGTCAACCACCTCGAAGCCCACCTCTACGCCACCCTTCTCGAGGCGCCCGACCTCGAGCTGCCGCTCGTCGTCATGCTCGTGTCGGGCGGCCACACGCTCTTCGTCCTCATGGAGGGCTACGGCCAGTACCGCGTCCTCGGATCGACGATCGACGACGCCGCCGGCGAGGCCTACGACAAGGTGGCCCGATACTTGGGCCTCGGCTACCCGGGCGGCCCGGCCATCGACAAGCTGGCCGTCGAGGGCGACCGCGAGGCCATCAAGTTCCCTCGCCCGATGCTCGGCGACGGCACCTTCGACGTCAGCTTCAGCGGGCTCAAGACCGCCGTCGTCAACCACGTGCGCAAGCACCCGGAGGCGTCCACCGCCGACGTGGCCGCCTCCTTCCAGGAGGCCGTCGTCGACACGCTCATGGCCAAGGGGCGAGCCGCCGCCCGGGAGGTGGGGGCCACCGGCCTGGCCCTCGGCGGCGGGGTGGCGGCCAACTCCCGGCTCCGGGAGCGCCTGGTGGAGGCCTGCGAGGAGGACGGCTTGCGGGCCTTCCTCCCCAGCCGGGCCATGTGCACGGACAACGCCGCGATGGTGGCCAGCGCCGCCTGGTACCGCTGGCGCAGCGACGGGCCGAGCGGGCTCGACACCGGCGCCTTCCCGAACCTCGGCCTGGGCTGATCAGCCGAGCACGGCCTCGGTGGCCCCGGTGGGGCCGACCCGGGTGATCTGGGGGCCGACGACGAGGTAGCCGTCGCCCAGCGGCAGGACCCGCTGGGCCTCACCGGCCTCGGTCTCGAGGATGCTGGCACCCAGGCTGTTCCCGGCGGGGGTGAGGGTGACGATGCGGGCCTGGGGGAACGACGACGGGTACACACACCCCGACAGCTCGTCGGCCTGCCGCTGCAGCTCCTGCAGCTCGGGCGGCACCTGGTCCACGGTCTGGCCCTCGAGCCGGCGGTACTGCTCGTCGATCCGTCGTTGCAGCTCGTCGAGCTGACCCTGGTCCGTGGCCAGGGGCCCGCAGCGGCTCGGCCGCTCGGCCACCCAGTCGTTGGCGGCGACCAGCAGCCGGTCGCCGTCAGCGCGCAGGGCGTGGTGGTCGTAGACGACCGGGCTGTCGGTGGCGATGGTGACCGTGTCGAGCAGGCGGGGGGCGGCCGGGTCGCTGACGTCGAAGAGCCGGGCCAGCACCCCTGTCTCGGGTCCCGGCCCGAACCCGATGACCTGGGTGGCGCTGATCGGGTGCAGGTAGGCGGAGAAGCCGGGGATCTCGAGCTGGCCGAGGACCTGCGGGGCGCTCGGGTCCGAGACGTCGATGACGTAGAGCGGGTCGGTCTGCAGGAAGGTCACCGCGTAGGCGACGTCGCCGGCGAACCGGATCCCCTGCAGCGTCTCGCCGTCGTGGCCGAAGCGGGGGCTCCGGCCGACGACGTCGAGGGCCCCGTCGAGGTCGAACATGACGATCTCGTTCAGCGCGCCGCCGGTGGGCGCGGTCGACGGCACGACCGTGGTGGGCGCCGTCGTCGTCGTGCTCGGCTCGCTCGTCGTGGGCGCCTCCGTCGTGGTGGTCGCCTCCGTCGTCGTGGTCGAGGGCTCCAGGGTCGTCGTGGTGGAGGGCGCGGTGGTCGCCGGGGCCGACGTGGTGGGCTCCGACGAGGGGGGCGCGAGGGTCGTCTCGGGGCGCGGCGGCTCGGCCGCCGCGCTGGGCGCCACGGGCTCGTCGGCGGCCCCTCCGGCCGAGTCGTCGATGCCGATGCCGATGCCGGGCTCGACGGGCATCGGGCGACCGATGAAGCCGGGATCGGCCACGGTGACCGCTGCCCGCAGGTGCCCGGCGTGCTCGTCGAGGGAGAACTGGTTGAGGAGGCGCCCGGTGACCGAGCCCGATCCGGTCAGGGTGAGGCCGTCGAGGTCGAAGCGGTGGATGCCGGTCACGGGCTGGTCGCCGTCGTAGCTCGGGGTGCTGACGTAGAGCGCGGTGTCGGTCACCAACACGTTGTCCCCGGCGCCCACGATCTCCGTGGCGGCGACGGGGCCGAGCTCGCCGGCCGCCGTGAAGGTGGCCACGAGCGTCGTGGCCGGTCCCCCCGGGAGGGGCGAGTGGAGGACCTGGTCACAGGCCACGGGCGAGGTGCCGGCGAAGGGCACGGCCCCGTCACCGGCCGAGGCGGAGCCGGCCGGGCCGAGCTCCATCGGCACGATGTCCTCGTCGACGACGACGAGGTGAACGGCGCCCCCGGCCCGGCGGAGGTCGACGAGCCGCCCGGCCACCGACCAGGAGGCGGTGCCCGTGAACGCGTCCCCCTCGACGGCCGAGCGCATGAGGGTGGTGGACTGCCAGTCGGTGCCGACCGCCCAGAGCACCGACCGCTCGTCGTCGAAGGTGATCTGCGAGCCCGGGGGCACCGGCAGCGTGGCCAGGACCTGGGCCCCGGCGGCGTCGACCAGCAGGACCCGGTCGTCCCGGACGGCGAGGATCCGGCCGTCCGCCAGCACCTCGACGACGTCGAGCTCGTCGATCCCCGCGACCTGGGTGTTCGTCCCGCCGTCGCCCGCCCCCGCCGACTCGGCCTGGTCCATGGCGGCGGAGGGGGCGCCGGTGGTGGCGACGCCGGCGTCATCCCGACCGGCTCCGCCGTAGGCGAAGCCGGCCGCCTCCTCCAGGTGGGCCCGGAGGTCGTCGCAGCTGGCGAAGGGCTCCAACCCGGCCGCCGCCACGGGCTCGGTGCTCAGCACGATCGACGCGCCGATGATGGCCAGCGCTCCCGCCGCGCCCAGCGCTCGCAGCCAGACGGGCGACGGCGGGGCGGCGGGCTGGTTCCTGGGCGATGGGGCCATGACGACCACCTCTCGTTGGCTCGGCGGTCCGATCGACCTCCGTTGGACGTCCAGCGGGGGGTGGCCGGTTCCCGGCGGGCGGCACCCCCGCCCGCCGCCCTCCGGATTAGCACTCTCCGGTTGCGAGTGCTGACGGACGCGCCTACTGTTAGCACTCGCTCGTACCGAGTGCTAACCGCATCGCAAGCGTCATGGAGGCGCCGAAACATGTCACTGCAGCCCCTCGAGGACCGGATCATCGTCAAGCCGGGTGAGGCCGAGGAGACCACCGTCAGCGGCCTGGTCATCCCCGACACCGCCAAGGAGAAGCCCCAGCAGGGCGAGGTCCTGGCCGTCGGTCCCGGCCGTCGCTCGGAGCAGACCGGCGAGATCATCCCGCTCGACGTCAAGGTCGGCGACACGGTCGTCTACAGCAAGTACGGCGGCACCGAGATCAGCGACGGCGGTGAGGACGTCCTCATCCTCAACGCCCGCGACGTCCTGGCGATCGTCAAGTAGGGCTGGCGCACATGGCAAAGCTCCTCAAGTTCGACGATGACGCCCGCCGCGCCCTCGAGGCCGGCGTGAACAAGCTCGCCGACGCCGTCAAGGTCACCATCGGCCCCAAGGGCCGCAACGTGGTGCTCGAGAAGAAGTTCGGCGCTCCCACCATCACCAACGACGGTGTGTCCATCGCTCGCGAGGTCGAGCTGGACGACCCGTTCGAGAACATGGGCGCCCAGCTGGTGAAGGAGGTGGCGACCAAGACCAACGACATCGCGGGTGACGGCACCACCACCGCCACCGTGCTGGCCCAGGCGCTGGTCCGCGAGGGCCTGCGCAACGTGGCCGCCGGCGCCAGCCCTCTCAGCCTGAAGAAGGGCATCGAGAAGGCCGTCGAGGCCGCGGTGGAGGCCATCAAGGGCCAGGCCAAGGAGATCGACGACAAGTCGGAGATCGCCCAGGTCGCCTCCATCTCCGCCGCCGACCCCACCATCGGTGAGGTCCTCGCCGACGCCATCGACAAGGTGGGCAAGGACGGCGTGGTCACCATCGAGGAGTCGAACACCTTCGGCATGGAGCTCGAGTTCACCGAGGGCATGCAGTTCGACAAGGGCTACCTGTCCCCGTACTTCGTGACCGACCCCGAGCGGCAGGAAGCGGTCCTCGAGGACCCGTACATCCTGTTCGTCAACGGCAAGATCTCCTCGGTCCAGGACATGCTCCCGGTCCTCGAGAAGGTCATGCAGTCCGGTAAGGCCCTGCTGGTCGTGGCCGAGGACGTCGAGGGCGAGGCCCTCGCCACCCTCGTGGTCAACAAGATCCGCGGCACGTTCAACTCCGTGGCCGTCAAGGCGCCCGGCTTCGGTGACCGCCGCAAGGCCATGCTCCAGGACATGGCCATCCTGACCGGCGGCCAGGTCATCGCGGAGGAGGTCGGCCTCAAGCTCGACAACACCACGCTCGACCTCCTCGGCACCGCCCGCAAGGTCGTCATCACCAAGGACAACACCACCATCGTCGAGGGTGGCGGGTCCGAGGACGACGTGAAGGGCCGCATCGCGCAGATCAAGCGCGAGATCGACGACACCGACTCCGACTGGGACCGCGAGAAGCTCCAGGAGCGCCTCGCCAAGCTGGCCGGCGGCGTGGCCGTCGTGAAGGTCGGCGCCGCCACCGAGGTGGAGCTCAAGGAGAAGAAGCACCGCATCGAGGACGCGCTGTCCGCCACCCGCGCGGCCATCGAGGAGGGCATCGTCGCCGGCGGCGGCACCGCCCTGCTCCGGGCCCGTGCCGACGTGCTCAAGGTCGTCGAGTCGCTCTCCGGCGACGAGGCCACCGGTGCCCGCTCGGTGTGGTCCGCCCTCGAGGCCCCGGCCCGGCTCATCGCCGGCAACGCCGGTCATGAGGGTGCGGTCATCGTCCAGCAGGTGGAGCGCGAGACCGGCAGCACCGGCTTCAACGCCGCCACCGGCGAGTTCGAGGACCTCGTGAAGGCCGGCGTCATCGACCCGGCCAAGGTCACCCGGGCGGCGCTGCAGAACGCGGCGTCGATCGCGGCCATGATCCTCACCACCGAGGTGCTCGTCACCGATGCTCCCGAGCCCGAGGGCGCCGCTGGCGGCATGCCCGGCGGCATGGGGGGCATGGGGGGCATGGGCGGGATGATGTAGCCCAGGCCCACGCCTGATCTGCCGCAACGGCCGCCCTCCGGGGCGGCCGTTGCGCGGTACCGCTACCGGTGGGCCACGTAGGCGTCCCGCAGGACGTGGGTCTGCAGCTCGAGGTCGCCGAGCCGGCCCTTCACGAGGTCCCCGATGCTCACGAGGCCCACCAGGGCGCCGGCATCGTCGACGACGGGGAGGTGGCGCTCGCGGGTCTGGGTCATGCGCACCATCACCGTGGTGATGTCGTCCGAGGGCGAGCAGGTCGTGGCGGAGCGGGTCCCCACGACGTCGCGGACGTGGCGTCGGAGGAAGGAGTCGCCGTGGCGGGCGATCCCCCGCACCACGTCCCGCTCGGCGAGCACCCCGCTCGGCCGACCGCCGGACCCGACCACCACCAGGCACCCGATGCCGAGCGAGGACATCCGGTGCACGGCCACCGAGATCGGGGTGTCCGGACCGACGACCTTCACGTCGTGCCCCTTGTCGTCGAGGATGGCGGATACCTGCATGTGCGCACCTCCGTGACGTCCGTCCCCATCCTTCCGCTGCCGCTGCCGCGAGGCAACGCGGGGTCAGCCGCCGCTGGCGAGGAGCTCGGCCCCCTCGGGCGGCGTGGGGTCGTCGCGGAGGGCGAGCCAGCCGTCGGGCAGGTGGACGGGACGGGGGCCGTTGGTGTGCCCCCGGGGGGCGCGCAGGGCGTTGTCCCGGATCGTGGCGTCCGGGTCGAGGCGGCCGAGGATCGCCTCGAGGTCGGCCAGCGTGGCGACGAGGTTGGCCCGCTGCCGCAGCTGGCTGCCGACGGGGTAGCCGGTGAGGTACCACCCGGCGTGCTTGCGGAACGACTTCATGCCGCCCGGCTCGCCGCTCCAGGCCACGAGGCGCTCGGCGTGGTCCCGCATCACCGCGGCCACCTCCCCCAACCGGGGCGGCGGCTGGACGGGGCGTCCGGCGAAGGCGTCGGCCAGGTCCCGGAACAGCCAGGGCCGCCCCAGGCAGCCCCGGCCGATGACGACGCCGTCGCAGCCGGTCTCGACCATCATGGCGAGGGCGTCGGAGGCCTCCCAGATGTCGCCGTTGCCGAGCACGGGGATGCTGGTCACGTGGGCCTTGAGGGCAGCGATGGCCTCCCAGCGGGCCTGGCCGCTGTAGAGCTGCTCGGCCGTGCGGGCGTGGAGGGCGATGGCGGCCACCCCCTCGTCCTCGGCGATGCGGCCCGTCTCGAGGTAGGTGAGGATCTCGTCGTCGACCCCCATCCGGAACTTGATGGTGACGGGGACGTCGCCGGCGGCAGCCACCGCCGTCCGGACGATGTCGCGCAGCAGCCGGCGGCGCACAGGGAGGGCCGACCCGCCCCCCTTGCGGGTCACCTTGGGCACGGGGCAGCCGAAGTTCATGTCGACGTGGTCGACGCCGAGGTCGCCGATCAGGAAGCGGACGGCCTCGCCCAGGGTGCGGGGGTCGGTGCCGTAGAGCTGCACGGAGCGGGTGTCCTCCGCGCCGTCGAAGCGCAGCATGGCCAGCGTCTTGGCGTTGCGCTCGACCAGCGCACGGGCGGTGATCATCTCCGAGACGTAGAGCCCTGCCCCGAACTGGGAGCACAGCCCCCGGAACGGCGCGTCGGTCACTCCGGCCATCGGGGCCAGCACCACGGGCGGGGCCACCGCCAGCGGCCCGATGTGCAGCGGCGCGGCCTGATCGGTGACCGTCATCGAGCCCACAGGTCCGTGATGGCGATGTCGAGCTCGGCCAGGAGCGCGCGCAAGAGAGGCAGCGACAGGCCGAGCACGTTGCCGTGGTCGCCGTCGATGCCTCGGACGAAGGGGGCCGCGTACCCGTCGATGGTGAAGGCGCCGGCCACGGCGAGGGGCTCGTCCGTGGCGAGGTAGGCCTCGATCTCGGCGGTGGTGGGCTCGTCGTAGTGGACGGTGGTGTTGGCGACGCCGCGGGCCCGGCGGCCGCCGGCGGTATCGATGACGCAGAGCCCGGAGTGCAGGACGGCCGAGCGGCCGGCCACGGAGGCCCACCACGACCGGGCCTGCTCGACGGACTCCGGCTTGCCGCGCGTCTCGCCGTCCACGTCGAGCACGGTGTCCGCCCCGAGGACGATCGCCGGCTCACCGGCCAGTCCCGACGCCACCGCGGCGGCCTTGCGCTCGGCCAGGGCGAGGGCGACGTCGCCCGTCGGCCCGGTCACGTCGTCCTCGTGCACCCCGCTCACGATGACCTCGGGCGCGAAGCCGCCGTCCACCAGGACTCGGTGGCGGGCCGGGGAGGCGGAGGCGAGGACGAGGCGTCGGGGCACCCCACCAGGGTGCCGGAACGGGAGCGATCCCGGCGACTCCGCTCCGACGCCCCCCGCCGGCCTGCCCTGGCCCAGGTGGCACCCGGTAGCCTCGCCGCATGGATCGACCCCCGCCTGACCCCCGCAAGCTCCTCGCCGACTGGATGGAGTGGGAGAAGGGTGAGACGTCCCCCGGCAAGGTCATCAGCAACCTGAAGACGCATGGGCTGCGCGACCTCCTCGAGACATTGTCGGCGGCGCCGAGCGCCGATGCCGGGGTCTGACCGACCCGGCTCCCGGCCGGACGACGCCGAGGGCGACGGCCTCGAGGAGGCGGTCGCCGACCCGGTCGACGGCTTCGACCCGCCCGTGCTCTCGGCCCGCGAGGCCGCTCGTCGCGGCCTCCCCGGCTTCCCGCGCCCGGGCGAGGCGTTCCCGCCCCCGCCGCTGCCCGTCCCCGAAGGCCGTGGCGGTGACCAGATCATCCCCCGCCCGCTGGAGGCCCGGCTCGGCGGGCCGGCGCCGTGGGCCCACCTGCCACCCGAGCAACGGCGGCTGACGCTTGACGACGTCCGCCGGGCGCTGGCCGACGCCGGGCCGGCGCGGCCCTCCGAGCGCGAGTCGATGCCCGACCTCGACCGGGCCTCCGGGGTCCTGGCCCCCCTCTACGAGCACGAGGGCGAGCTGCACGTCGTGCTCACCCGGCGCACCTGGGCCATGCGCCTCCACTCCGGTGAGGTGAGCTTCCCCGGCGGGCGCATCGACGACGACGATCCGGACCTGTGGGCGACGGCGCTGCGCGAAGCCCGCGAGGAGATCGCCCTCGACACCTCCGGCATCGAGCGGCTGGGCGAGCTCGACCACCTGGCCACCGTGACGAGCCACTCGTTCATCGTCCCCTACGTCGCCGCCCTCGACGGCCGGCCCGACACGGCCGCCAACCCGGACGAGGTGTCGGCCGTGCTCCACGTGCCGGTTTCGGAGCTGCTCGACCCCGCCATCTTCCGCGAGGAGCGCTGGCACTTCCCGTGGGCGGAGGACCGGCCGATCTTCTTCTTCGAGCTGGTCGGCGACACCGTCTGGGGGGCCACCGGCGCGATGCTCCGCCAGCTCCTCGGCCTCGCCACCGGCACCCTCCGCCGCGGCCAGCTCGACCACGCCTGACCACGGCTGGGGCCGGGTCGCTCAGCCGAGGGCGGCGATGGCGGCCGCCTGCTCATCCTTCGGCATGACCTCGACGTCGACGACCAGAGCGGCCAGCGGCACCACAAGCGGCTCGCGGGTGGCGAGCTGGTCGGTGAAGAGGGCCTCGGGATCGCCGTCGGGGTGGACGAGGCGAAGGCATGCAGCGCCATCTCGGCCTCGAGGGCGTGGGGCGCGTCGATCCCCTCAGCCTCGGCGATCTCGGCGGCGGCGTGCCCGGTCCGCTCCTCGAGGACGACGTCGCCGTCGACGAGCGGGCGCCCGAGGCGCTCGGCCACGCGGCGCCCCACGGAGGTCTTGCCCGCGCTCATCAGGCCGAGGAGCACGATGTGCCGCGGTCCCACGGCGGGGCCTACCAGTAGTTCGGGGCTTCCTTGGTGATGGTGATGTCGTGCGGGTGGCTCTCCCGCAGCCCGGCCGAGGTGATGCGCACGAACCGCCCCCGCTCCTTCAGTTCGGCCACCGTGGTCGTGCCGCAGTAGCCCATGGCCTGCCGGAGCCCACCGACGAGCTGGTACACGACGTTGCCGAGCGGCCCCTTGTAGGCGACCCGGCCCTCGATGCCCTCGGGGACGAGCTTCTCGGCGTCGACCACGTCGCCCTGGAAGTACCGGTCCTTGGAGAACGACCGGGCCTTCATGGCGCCGAGCGAGCCCATGCCGCGGTACTCCTTGTACCGCTCGCCCTGGTGCAGGACGACCTCGCCCGGCGACTCGTCGACGCCGGCCAGGAGCGAGCCGAGCATCACGACGTCGGCGCCCGCCGCGATCGCCTTCGGTATGTCCCCGGAGAGCTGGATGCCGCCGTCGGAGATGAGCGTGACCCCGTGGCGGTGCGCGGCGACCGCGCAGTCGTGTACGGCCGTCAGCTGCGGCACCCCGACGCCGGCCACGACGCGGGTCGTGCAGATGCTGCCGGGGCCCACGCCCACCTTCACGCCGTCGGCGCCGGCGGCGACCATCGCGTCGACCGCTTCGGCGGTGGCGACGTTCCCCCCGATCACCTCGATGTCGAGGGCGCCCTTGATGCGCTTCACCATCTCCAGTACGCCCTGGGAGTGGCCGTGGGACGTGTCGACGATGAGGACGTCGACCCCCGCCGCCACGAGGGCCTCAGCCCGCTCCATGGCGTCACCCCCCACGCCGACGGCGGCACCGACCCGGAGGCGGCCCTGCTCATCCTGCGTGGAGTGCGGGTACTCCGTCTGCTTCTTGATGTCCTTGACGGTGATGAGGCCCCGCAGCGTGCCGTCGTCGTCGACGATCGGCAGCTTCTCGATCCGGTGCTGCCAGAGGATGTCCTTGGCGCCCTCGAGCGTGGTGCCCAGCGGGGCGGTGACGAGCGGCGCCGCCTTCATCACCTTCTCGATGGCCTGGTCGTGGTCCTCGACGAAGCGCAGGTCCCGGTTGGTGAGGATCCCGACGAGCTTGCCGCCGGCGTCGGTGATCGGGATGCCGGAGATCTTGTAGCGGGCCATGAGATCGAGGGCGGCGGTGACCGGCGCGTCCGGCGACAGGGTGACGGGGTCGGTGATCATCCCGCTCTGGCTGCGCTTCACGCGGTCGACCTCGCCGACCTGCTCCTCGATCGACAGGTTGCGGTGCACGATGCCGATGCCGCCGAGCCGAGCCATGGCGATGGCCAGGCGGGCCTCGGTGACCGTGTCCATGGCCGCCGACACGATGGGGATGTGGAGCTGGATCTCCGGGGTGAGCTGCGCGGCGGTGCTGACCTCGTGGGGCAGCACGGCGGACTCCGCTGGGAGCAGCAGGACGTCGTCGAAGGTGAGCCCTTCCTTCGCGAACTTGGGCGGGAAGCCGTCGCCACCGGGCGCTCCACCGCTCGCCGCGCCTTCGTCACCAGGGAAGGGGCTGGGGGAGGTCTCCATGGGGGGAGTCTAGTGCTTGACCGGTCGTAGCCTCCTGCCCATGGACGCCCCGGACCGCCCCCTCCACTGGACGCCCGACGAGTTCCGGCGCCACGGCCACGAGGTCGTGGAGTGGGTGGCCCGCTACCTCGAGGGCCTCGAGGACCGGCCGGTGGCCAGCTCCGTCGAGCCGGGGTGGGTGCGGGCCCAGCTGCCCCCGTCGCCGCCGGAGGAGGCGGAGCCCTTCGCTGACGTGCTGGCCGACCTCGACCGTGTGGTGCTGCCCGGCGTCACCCACTGGCAGCACCCGGGGTGGTTCGCCTACTTCCCCACGGGAGCCTCCGGGCCGTCGGTGCTGGCCGACCTCGTGTCATCGGGGCTCGGGATCCAGGGGATGCTCTGGTCGACGTCGCCGGCCTGCACCGAGCTGGAGACCCACGTCCTCGACTGGATGGCCGAGCTGCTCGGCCTGCCCCAGCGCTTCCGCTCGGGGGGGGAGGGCGGCGGCGTGATTCAGGACTCCGCCTCCGGCGCCACGCTCTGCGCCCTGCTGGCGGCCCGCTGGCGCGCGGCCGGGGACGGCCCCTTCGACCGGCTCCGCCTCTACGCGTCGAGCCAGGCCCACAGCTCGATCGAGAAGGCGGTGCGCATCGCCGGCCTCCACCCGAGCCAGCTCCGCACGATCGCCGTCGACGATGCCTTCGCCGCCCGCCGCGACTCGCTGGCCGCGCTCATGGCCGAGGACCGGGCCGCCGGGCTCATCCCCTTCTTCGTCGTGGCCAACGTGGGCACCACGTCGTCGACGGCGCTCGACCCCGTGGGGGCGCTGGCCGACGTGTGCGCCGAGCACGGCGCCTGGCTGCACGTGGACGCCGCCCACGCCGGCGCCCACCTCGTCGTCCCCGAGCTGCGCTGGATCGCCGACGGGGTCGACCGGGCCGACAGCTTCTGCATGAACCCCCACAAGCGGCTGCTCACCAACTTCGACTGCGACTGCTTCTGGGTGGCGGACCGAGCGGCCCTGCTCGGGGCCCTGTCCGTGTTGCCGGAGTACCTCCGCAACGCGGCGTCGGACAGCGGCGCCGTCATCGACTACCGCGACTGGCAGGTCCCCCTCGGCCGCCGCTTCCGGGCCCTCAAGCTGTGGTTCGTCGTCCGCTCCTACGGGGCCGAGGGGCTGCGCCAGCACGTCCGCCACCAGACGGCGCTGGCCCAGTCGCTGGCCGCTCGCCTCGCCGCCCACCCCCTGCTCGAGGTGGTGGCCCCGCACCCCCTGGACCTTGTCTGCTTCCGCCACCTCGACGGGGACGCCGCCACCGAGGCCCTCATGGCGGCGGTCAACGCCAGCGGCCGGGTGCACCTCACCCACACGAGGCTGGGGGACCGCTTCGTGATCCGCGTCGCCGTCGGCACCCAGGCCACCGAAGCCCGCCACGTCGACGACCTGTGGTCGCTCCTCGACCACCACGCCGGCCGGCTCGCCGCGGGGGTCGACCGGTGACGCCCCGATCGGTCGCCGCCGACCTCGACCCGGACCGCTTCGCCCTCCACCGCTTCGACGGCCGCGGCTTCGGCCAGGCCTACGTGCACGAGAACCCGGGGGGCGTGCCGCTGCTGTGCGTGCACGGCTGGCCGGAGACCAAGCGCATCTGGTGGCGGGTGATCGAACCGCTGGCGGCGGCAGGGTTCGAGGTGATCGTCCCCGACCTGCGGGGCTTCGGCGACAGCGAGGTGGCCCCCGACGGCTTCGGGGACGTGGCCTCCCACAGCCGAGACCTCCACGCCCTCGTCACGGAGGGGCTGGGCCACGACCGGGTGGTGCTCTGCGGCGGCGACCTCGGGGGCCCGGTGGTCCAGGACATGGCACTGCGGTTCCCCGACCTGGTCGAGCGCCTCGCCCTGTTCAACTCGCCGTTGCCCTACGACAAGGAGCGCATGGCCGGCATGGCGACCCGCCCGGCCCGGGAGGCCTCGGACTACTTCCTGCGCCAGGGCCTCGACCCCGACGGCCTGGCCGCCGACCTCGCCACCCCGGCGCAGCGCCGTCGCTACATCGCCACCTTCTACACCTCGCGCTTCTGGGCCCACCCCGGCGCCTTCATGGGCGACGCGCCGGCGCCGGCCAGCCCCTTCGGCGGCACGGACCAGGTCGACTTCCACACCGAGCCCTTCGGCGACGGGGCCTCGCTGCGGGCGTCGTTCGGCGCCTACGAGAGCCGCTTCGACCCGGCCAAGCAGCGCGAACCAGCGCCGCTGACCCGCAACGAGGCTGTCCGGGCCCTGCTGCTCTTCGGCCCGTCCGACCACGTGATCTACCCCGCCTTCGACCAGATGGCGGCCGTCGTCTTCCCCGACCACGAGGGTCCCCACCGCCTCGAGCGGTGCGGCCACTTCGTCCCCTGGGAGCGGCCCGACGCCCTCGTCGACCACCTCGCCCGCTTCTGCCAGGACCTGCTCCCCGCCGGGAGCTGATCCCCCCCACCCCCGCGTTTCGGCGCCGATTCGCGCACAAGACCGTCACGATCTGACGCAGGAACGCGGGGGGTGGGGGCGGTGTGGTCCTCAGACGGAGAGGAGCGTCGGGCCGTGGGAGCCGTCCTGGCGGACGGCGCGCAGGGTCCGCTCGACAGCCGCCCGAGGACCCCCGTCGTCCACGAGTGTGGCCGCGGCGAGGAGGCGGCCGGGCAGGCCCGCCACCTCCTCGCGCTGGCAGAACCGCCTCCACACCGCGCCGGCGGTGGCCTCGTGGCCGCCCCGGAGCACCCCGATGACGGCCAGCTGGTCGGCCGACACGTGCAGCGAGTCGTGCGCTCGGAGGGTGGCCCGCAGCAGACGCCCGAGCAGGAGCCGCAGGTCGGCCACGAGGAGCTCGTCGACCATGCGGCCGAGGGCCTCCTCCGGCTCGCGCAGCGACGCCGTGAGGATCGTGTCGCCCACCACCGTGTGCTCGAGCGAGCGGTCGAGGTCGCTGGCCGACGCGAGGCCGGACGGCGAGCACCACAGCGGCGGGGGAGCCTTGATCGAGCGGACGGCCGAACGCCGCTCTCCTCCGCCGGCGTGGACGTCGCCACGGGCCAGCTCGGCGAGCACGTCGGTGAGCCCGGTGAGGTCGGGCTTGTCGATGACCGTCGACGCCCCGAGGAGCTGCAGCCGGGCGGGGTCGGACGCGTAGGAGGTGAACACCACGGTCGTGGGGCGTAGCTGCAGCTCGTCCATCCGCCCCAGCGCCCCCTCGCCCGTGCCCTCGTGGAGCATCAGGTCGAGGATCAGGATGTTCACGTCGAAGCGGCGGACGAGCTCGACGGCGTCGCTGGCCCGATCGGTGACGGCCAGGACCTGCAGCCCGACGTCCTCGCAGAGGTCGGCGATGGTGTTGCGGAGCACCTCGTCGTCCTCGCACACCACGACCGTCGCCATCGTCCCCCCGCAGGTGATCTCGCTGTTGCAGCGAGCGGGAGCGTAACCCTCGCCGGAGGCTCCGCTGGTTCGGGCCGGTGAGGGCCCCGGGCTACGATGACCCCTTCCCCCACCCCGGCTCGGAGGGCTCATCCATGGCTGACGTGGAGATCGGCATCGGCAAGTCCGGGCGCCGTGCCTACGGCTTCGACGAGATCGCGATCGTGCCCAGCCGGCGCACCCGCGATCCCGAAGACGTCGACATCTCCTGGGAGATCGATGCCTTCCGCTTCGACCTGCCGATCATGGCGTCGCCGTCGGACAGCGTGGTGTCGCCGACCACCGCCGCTGAGCTCGACCGCCTCGGGGCGCTCGCCGTGCTGCACCTCGAGGGGATCTGGACGCGCTACGCCGACGCCGACCCGCTGCTCGAGGAGATCGCCACGCTCTCCCCGGAGAAGGCGATCAGCCGCATGCAGGAGGTGTACGCCGCACCGGTGCAGCCCGAGCTCGTCGAGCAGCGCATCCAAGACCTGCGGACGGCCGGGCTCACGGTGGCCGTGGCCGTCAGCCCGCAGCACACCCTCACCCTCGCGCCGCACATCCTGAAGGCGGAGCCGGACCTGCTCGTCATCCAGGGCACCGTGGTGTCGGCCGAGCACGTGTCCCGGGCCACCGAGCCGCTCAACCTGAAGGACTTCATCCGCCACTACGAGATCCCCGTCATCGTCGGCGGATGCACCTCGTACCAGGCGGCCCTGCACCTGATGCGCACCGGGGCCGCCGGCGTGCTCGTGGGCGCCGGCTCGGGAGCGGCGGGCACCACCCGCCACGTCCTCGGCATCGGCATCCCGATGGCCACCGCCATCGCCGACGCCCGCGCCGCCCGGATGCGCCACCTCGACGAGACCGGCATCTACGTCCACGTCATCGCCGACGGGGGCATGAGCACCGGGGGCGACATCGCCAAGGCCATCGCTTGCGGCGCTGATGCCGTCATGATCGGCACCCCCCTGGCCGCCGCCACCGGAGCTCCCGGCCGCGGCTTCCACTGGGGCACCACCTCCGTCCACGCCACCCTGCCGCGAGGCAACCGGGTGGAGGTGGAGCCCCGCGGCACCCTCGAGGAGGTGCTGGTCGGCCCGGCCCACGAGGCCGACGGCCGCCGCAACCTGCTCGGCGCGCTGCGCCGCTCGATGGCGCTGTGCGGCTACGAGACGGTGAAGGAGTTCCAGAAGGCGGAGGTCGTCGCCCTCCGATGACGTCGCCCGGCGCCGACCGTCCCGTCCTCGTCATCGACTTCGGCGCGCAGTACGCGCAGCTCATCGCCCGCCGCGTCCGCGAGGCCAGGGTCTACAGCGAGATCGTCCCCCACACGATGCCGGTGGGCGAGATCCTGGCCAAGCAGCCAGCCGCCATCATCCTCTCCGGCGGGCCGTCGTCGGTCTATGCCGACGGCGCTCCGAGCGTGGACCCGGACCTGTTCGAGGCCGGGGTCCCCACCTTCGGCATCTGCTACGGCTTCCAGGCCCAGGCGCGGGCCCTCGGCGGGACGGTCGAGCGCACCGGCCTGGCCGAGTTCGGGCGCACGCCGCTCACCGTCACCAAGGCCGACTCGACGCTCTTCCACGGCCTACCCACCGAGCAGTCCGTCTGGATGAGCCACGGCGACTCCGTCTCTGCCGCCCCCGAGGGATTCGTTGTCACCGCCCGATCGTCCGGCGCCGCGGTGGCCGCCTTCGAGCACCCGAAGCTGCGCCACGCCGGCGTGCAGTTCCACCCCGAGGTGCTGCACACCGAGCACGGCCAGGCCGTCCTCGAGCACTTCCTCTACGAGATCGCCGGCATCACCCCCACCTGGACGATGACCAACGTCATCGAGGAGCAGGTGGCCGCCATCCAGGCGACCGTCGGCGACAAGCGGGTGCTGTGCGGCCTCTCCGGTGGCGTCGACTCGGCCGTAGCGGCGGCCCTGGTGCAACGAGCGGTGGGGGATCGCCTCACCTGCGTGTTCGTCGACCACGGCCTCCTGCGGGCCGGCGAGGCCGAGCAGGTCGAGCGGGACTTCGTGGCCGCCACCGGGGTGTCCCTCGAGGTGGTCGACGCCCAGGAGCGCTTCCTCGGCGCCCTCGCCGGGGTCACCGACCCCGAGGAGAAGCGCAAGATCATCGGGCGCGAGTTCATTCGGGTGTTCGAGGAGGCCGCCCGCAAGGTCATCGCCGACGCCGGCAGCCACGGCGAGACCGTGGAGTTCCTCGTGCAGGGCACCCTGTACCCGGACGTCGTCGAGTCCGGAGGCGGCACGGGCACCGCCAACATCAAGAGCCACCACAACGTCGGTGGCCTGCCCGACGACCTCGAGTTCGCCCTCGTGGAGCCGCTGCGGGCCCTCTTCAAGGACGAGGTCCGCCGGGTCGGCCTCGAGCTCGGCCTCCCCGAGGCGATCGTCTGGCGCCAGCCCTTCCCCGGTCCCGGCCTCGGCATCCGCATCGTGGGCGAGGTCACCCGTGAGCGGCTCGACGTGCTCCGCCTGGCCGACGCCATCGCCCGGGAGGAGCTCTCGACGGCCGGCCTCGACCGGGACATCTGGCAGTGTCCCGTCGTGCTCCTCGCCGACGTGCGCTCCGTCGGAGTCCAGGGCGACGGCCGCACCTACGGGCACCCCATCGTGCTGCGGCCGGTGTCGAGCGAGGACGCCATGACCGCCGACTGGACCCGCGTCCCCTACGACGTGCTGGCCACGATCTCCACCCGCATCACGAACGAGGTGCGCGAGGTCAACCGCGTGGTGCTCGACGTCACGTCGAAGCCGCCGGGCACCATCGAGTGGGAGTAGGTCGGTGACCGAGCCGGCCGGCCCGCCCGATCAGCGCAGCAACCTCGAGAAGCTCGACGACCTCCAGGCGGCGCACCCTTTCCCGTACAACGTCGTCGTCGGGCTGCTCATCGGGGCGGCGGTGTGGCTGCTCTTGCGGATCCACCCCCTGCTGGTGGTGGCCTACGCCCTCGCCTACGGCGCCCTGCGCTGGTACCTGTGGCAGGACGGGCGGGTCCTGCGCCGGCAGTTCGAAGCGCGCGCTGTGCGCTGGAGGCAGCAGCAGGCCGAACGCAAGCGCCGCCGCGCCGGTGGCTGACCTGTCCTGCCGCCGCGGCCCCCTCCGCTGCTGGTCCGCGGTGGCGCCGGGCTACTGCCCGTGGGCGCTCCTGGCCTGGGTCGTCGTGGGCCTCGTCGTCCTCGTCGGGGCCTGCTCCTCGGACGGCGGCGACGATGGCGCCGACCTCGCCCCGAGTGGCACGGGCGCCATCGCCGCCCCAGCGGTGCCCAACGTGCCCCCGGCGTCGGCCGCCGGCACCGGCACGATCGTCGTGGGGCCCACGACCGGCACGTTCGAGGTGACCGAGTGCCGCCTCGACCCCGACCCCAGCCAGCCCGAAGCGGCGCGTGCGCTGCTCGTGGCCAAGGGCGCCGGCACCACCGCTCGCGGCGACGCCTACACCGTCGAGGTGCAGCGCTTCGCCACCACGCTCGACGACGTCGTCACCTACACCGACACCATCGCCTACACGGACGCCGCCCGGATCCTGCAGGCCCAGCGCATCGAGGTCGGCGGCCAGGTCACCGACCTGCGAGACCCCGACGCGTCATCGTCGCTCCTGCGCCCGCGGTCGGGCGGCGTGTCCGGCGCCGGCCTGGCCGGCGCGCCCGGAGACGGCGCCGACGACGGAGGCATCGTCGGCCTGGCCCTCGACCTCGCCTGCCCCTGAGCCGCCGAGGCGCCGAACCTGCGGCCAGACATGTCGGTCTTCGCGCAAGAACGACCGCGGGTTCGGCTGCGAGGGGTGGGCGGAACTGGTTCGGTTCGGTGGGGTCAGGTGCCGGTGAGGCGGGCGACGACGGGGGCGAAGGCGTCGAGCTGGTCGTGGGAGAGGCCGAGGTAGCTGATGCCCCAGCGCTCCCGCCGCTCGACGAGCTGGTCGCAGATCTCGTCCACGGTGCCCACGAGGGCGTGGGGGGTCGACGCCGCCTGGTCAGGGGTCAGGCCGAAGGCCGGGGCGAGCTGCTCGATCACCCCGATGCGGTCGTCGGTGACCATGGCGAGGTGGACGCGGACCTGGAGCTCGAGCTGGGGGAAGCGGTCGCCGGCGGCGTCGCGGATCCATCCCAGCTTGCGGTCGGTGGACTCCGGCGTGCCGTCGGGGAAGGCCCGCTCGTCGATCACACCGGCCCGCAGGTTCACGTTGACGGCCACGATGTCAGCCTCGCGGGCGGCGAGGCGCAGCACTCGCTCGCCGCCGCCGCCGATGACGATGGGTGGCCCGCCCGGGGTGTGTGGCTGGGGCTGCCCGTCGAGGGCCGTGATCCGGTAGTGCTCGCCGTGGTGGTCGAAGGGGCCGTCGCCCCAACAGCCCCTCAGGACGGCCAGCGCCTCGGCTAGGCGGTCGATTCGCACAGCGGGCCGCTCGAGCGGGATGCCGGCGGCCTTGTAGTCCGTCGTCATCCACCCGGCGCCGATGCCCAGCTCGAACCGGCCGCCGCTCAGCACGTCGACCGTGGCCGCCTCCTTGGCGACCATGGCCGGGTGGCGGTAGTCGTTGGCCAGCACCATCGTGCCGACGCGCAAGGTGGTGGTGGCGGCGGCCGCGGCCACGACGGCGGGGACGGGGGCCAGCGGGTCGTCGAGGTGGTCGGCCACGGTCAACGTGGACCAGCCGAGGTCCTCGACCTTCCTGGCCCGGGCCGGCCAGCCGGCGGGGTCAGCTGGTCCCTTGCACTGGATGCCGAAGCGGAACGGGTGCACGGTCGTCGATTCTGCCCGGCCGCCCCCGCCCTCCCGGTACGGTGCCCTCCCATGGCGACCCTCGAGAGCTACGAGTGCGACACCTTCACCTGGGCGGGGAAGCAGCGCGACGTGTACCGGCGCGGCAGCGGACCGGCGGTCCTCGTGATCGCCGAGATCCCGGGGATCACCCCGAAGGTGCTCGAGTTCGCCGACCGGGTCGTCGCCCTCGGTTGCACCGCCGTGCTCCCACACCTCTTCGGTGTGCCCGGCGCGTCGGCCACGCCGCTCAACGCGGTGCGAGCCATCGCCCCCGCCTGCGTGTCGAAGGAGTTCTCGGCGTGGGCGACCGGGCGGACGACGCCCGTCGTCGAGTGGTGCAAGGCCCTCGCCCGCCACGAGCACGAGCGCTGCGGTGGGCCTGGCGTGGGCGTGGTGGGCATGTGCTTCACCGGGAACTTCGCGCTCGCCATGGCTCCCGACCCGGTGGTCGTGGCCCCGGTGATGAGCCAGCCCTCCCTGCCGTTCGGGGTCACCAAGAAGGCCAAGCGTGCGCTCTACCTGAGCGACGAAGACCTGGGGAAGGTCCAGCAGCGCATGGCCGAGGAACCCGACCTGTGCGTGCTCGGGCTGCGCTTCACGAAGGACGCCGCCGTGCCCCCGGAGCGCTTCGAGCACCTCCGCGAGGCGCTCGGCGACCGCTTCGTCGCCGTCGAGATCGACTCGTCCAAGGGGAACCCGTGGGGGCACCCCCGCATGGCTCACTCGGTGCTCACCGAGCACCTCATCGACGAGCCGGGCCAGCCCACCCGGGATGCGCTGGAGCAGGTCCTCGACCTCTTCCGGACCCGGCTCCTCTCGCCGGCCTGACGTCGCTCAGACGGGGCGGTGGCGGGGTCGTACGGGGCGGCCACGCCTCGCCGGCCCGTCTCGTCCTCGAATGAGCTCCTCGGCCCGGTACCGGCTCATGCTCTGGGCGCCGTTGGCCCGTTCCTTGCGGACGGCCTCACAGCGCTCGTACGCCTCCTCGACGGTGGCGGCCTCCTCGACGCACCGACTCACCACCCCGTCCTCCATGGCCATGTTCGCTTCCTGCCCGAGGAAGGGGAGCATGGGGTGGGCGGCGTCCGCGAGCAGGGTGACCCGACCGACTCGGCCTGGATCGACCAGCTCCCCTCCTCCCACCCCGCTCGAAGACCGACAGTGTCATGCCGGCGCGCTGCAGCGACAGCGCCTCGGTCAGGCCGCCGATCCCCCCGCCCACGATCGCGAAGTGCGACTGCTGCACTGGCCTCCGTCCGTCCGTATCAAATGTGCACGGCTGATGGGCGGGTCAGAGGTGGGCGACGTCCGCGGCGTGCTCGACGTGGTGGCGGGCGTGGGCCAGGGCGGCATCGAGGTCGGTGAAGAGGTGGTTCTCGTGGCGCAGCCGGGCGAGGGCGCCCGTGGCGGAGAGGACCCGGAGGTGCTCGGGGCGGGGGCCCTTGAGCAGCACGGTGATGCCGCGGGCCTCGAGCTCGCTGACGATCTCGCCGAGGGCCTGGGCGCCGGTGGCGTCGAGGACCTGGAGCTCGGGGAGGCGCAGGACGACGACCGAGGCGTCGCTGACCGCGGTGAGCTCGGTGAGGAAGCGCTGGGCGGCGCCGAAGAAGAGGGCGCCGTCGAGGCGGTACACCAGGATCCCGTCATGGAGCAGGTGCTCGGCCTGGTCCCGGTCCGGGCCCCCGGCTGGGACCGGCGTGATCTGGGCCGTCAGCGCCACCTGGCGCAGCGCCAGCACGGCGGCGGCGGCGATGCCGACCTCCACCGCCAGGATGAGGTCGAAGACCACCGTGGCCAGCGCCGTGAGGCCGAAGACCAGGGCGTCCGAGCGGGTGGCCCGCACGACCGCCCGCACGTTGTGGACCTCCACCATCCGGGTGGCCGTCACCATCAGCACCCCGGCCAGCGCGGCCAGCGGGATCCGGGCCACCAGGCCGCCCGCCGCCAGCACGACGACGAGGAGGACGACCGAGTGGATCATCGCCGCGAGCCGTGTGCGGGCCCCGCTGCGGACGTTGACCGCGGTGCGAGCGATGGCGCCGGTGGCGGGCATGCCGCCGAAGAGGGGGCAGACGAGGTTGGCCAGGCCCTGCCCGATGAGCTCGCGATCGGGATCGTGGGGACGGCCGTCGGCCATGCCGTCGGCCACCTTGGCCGACAGGAGGCTCTCCAGAGCGGCCAGGACGGCCACCGCCGCCGCGGCCGAGAACAGCTCGCTGACCTGCGTCGCGGAGATGCCGGGCAGAGCCGGGGCGGGGAGGGAGGCCGGCAGCGCACCGATGCGGGTGACCCCCAGGTCGGCCACCTCGGCGACGAGGGTGGCGGCGGCGACGGCGATGAGCGAGGCCGGCGCGCTGCGATGCAGCCGCGGAACGACGACGAGGATCGCCACGACGAGCGCCACCAGCGCCACCGCGGCTCCCTCCCCGTGCCGGAGCCCCTCGCCGAGGGCCCGCCAGGCCACCACGACGGTGCGCTCACCGTCCGGGGTGGCCACGCCGAGCGCCCCGGGGACCTGCTGCAGGAAGATGATGACGGCGATGCCGACGGTGAAGCCCTCGATGACGGGCCACGGCACGAAGGCCAGGTAGCGGCCCAGCCGGAGGAGACCGGCCCCCACCACGAGGAGGCCGGCCAGGATGCTGACGACGAGGACGGCCTCGGTGCCGTGCCGGGCGACGACGGGGACGAGGACGACGGTCATGGCGCCCGTGGGGCCGGACACCTGGACGTCGGACCCTCCGAAGACGGCAGCGACGAGGCCGGCCACGATCGCGGTGATGAGCCCGGCCTCGGCGCCGAGCCCGCTGGTGATGCCGAAGGCCAGGGCCAGGGGCAGGGCGACGACGCCGACGGTGGCGCCGGCCACCAGGTCGGCCTTCCAGGAACGGGCCACGCCGGCGTAGTCCGAGCGGCGGGGGAGGAGCCCCCGGAGCGTCGCCGTCATCGGCGGCGCGCCGCGGCGCGGAGGTCGGCGAGCAGGTTCTCGCTCTGGACCAGTGAGGAGATCAGCAGCTGCTTGGCCACCGCCAGCAGGTCCGCCAGCAGCGGGTCGGCCAGCGAGTAGATGACCGACGCCCCCTCCTTGCGGGTCGTCACCAGCCCGGCTCGGCGCAGGATGGCCAGCTGCTGGGAGAGGTGTGAGCTCTCGATGCCCACCAGGGGCTGCATCTCGCCGACGGCGTGCTCGCCCTCGGAGAGCACTTCGAGCACCCGGATGCGGGCGGGGTGGCCGAGGGCCTTGAAGAGCTCGGCCTTCACCTCCGACACGGGAGCGCTGAGCGCGGCGGTGAGTGCTCGATCAGGCATCGGAAGACGGGAGGACGTGGTGCCAGGACATGAGAATATGAGAATATCGTCAGATTCTCAGCCGCGGCCAATCGACCGGCGATCGGCCGGTGCGATCAGGCCAGGGGGCGGCCGAAGGGCAGTTCGGGCTGCCAGGTCCGCAGGTGGTCCTCGGCCTTCAGGCAGGCCGCCATCCAGAGGTCCGTGCCCTCTCCGGCCAGCGCCGCCACGGTGGTGTGGATCCGCTCCATGGCGTCGCCGCCGCTGGGGTCGAAGGCGGCCAGCATCGGCCCCGCGGTGGACAGGAAGTCGGGGACCACGACGACACCGGCGCGCCCCAGGACGGCCAGCGCCCGGGCCGTGACGGGGACCGGGGTCAGGGGGACGACGACCTTGGCCCGCACGGTGGCGGCGAGGTCGTGCTCGAGCATCCCGGCCTTGCCCGCCACCAGCAGCGCGTCGCACTCGGCGTCGAGGCCGGCCTGGGGCTCGGCCGTGGCGCCGTTGGCGGCGGCGGAGGCGGCGGCCGCTTCGACGACGGGTCCGTTGCCGACGATGGCGAGCCGCTTGCCGTCGAGCGAGCCGAGGGCGCCGAGGGCGGCGGCCACCGCGCTCTCACCCGTGGTGGTCTGGTCGAAGGCGGTGGCCCGCTGCTCGGCGCGGGGGAGGGCGCTGAGGTCGTCGGTGGTGATGCCGAGGCCCGGCCCGGGCAGCCACCGATCGGAGGCGACGAGCTCGGTCACCTCCTCGACGAAGGCGGCCACCGCGGCGTCCCGACCGTCGGGCTTGGCGTTCAGACCGCCGCTGGCCCCCCGTACCTGCAGGCCGAAGCTGGCGGCGGCGTAGGTGGTCGACCGGGCCAGCAGCTCGGCGCTGTCCCGCAGCACCTTGGGGGCCAGGCGCACCACGCCCACGGCGGGGGCGTCGTCGAGGTCGAACACGATGAAGCCGTCGGTCGAGGTGAGCTTGTGGAGCTGCATCCGCACGGTTCTAGCCGGATCTGCCTGTCACCCCCCACCGGTAGGCTTGGGACCTCATGAGCGACGCGGCCAACTCCCTCGCCGAGGGCCTGAACCCGGTCCAGTGGGAGGCGGTCACCCACACCGAGGGCCCCCTGCTCATCGTGGCCGGCGCCGGATCGGGCAAGACCCGCGTCCTCACGCACCGCATCGCCCACCTGATCCGCGAGCACGGCATCAGCCCGTTCGAGATCCTGGCCATCACGTTCACCAACAAGGCCGCCGACGAGATGAAGCACCGCGTCGGTGCCCTCGTCGGGCCCGTGGCCGAGAAGATGTGGGTGTCGACGTTCCACTCGGCCTGCGTGCGGATCCTGCGGCGTGACGCCGACCGGCTGGGGTTCCCCAAGGCCTTCACGATCTACGACCAGGCCGACGCCAACCGCCTCACCGGGTACGTCATCCGCGACCTCGGGCTCGACCCGAAGCGCTTCCCGCCCCGCACGGTCCACGCCACCATCAGCGCGGCCAAGAACGACGGCCTCTCCGCCGAGCAGTACGCCGAGCGGGCCCAGGTGATCTACGAGCGCAAGATCGCCGACATCTTCACCGAGTACCAGGCCCGCCTCCACCGCGCCGGGGCCATGGACTTCGACGACCTCCTCGGCAACACCGTCGTCCTCCTCAAGCGCAACCCGGACCTGCTCGAGCACTACCAGCGCCGCTTCAAGCACGTGCTGGTCGACGAGTACCAGGACACCAACCCCGTCCAGAACGAGCTCGTCCTCCTCCTCACCCAGGCCCACCGCAACGTCTGCGTCGTGGGCGACGGCGACCAGTGCCTCCCCGCGGGCACCCTCGTCTCCACGCCCGAGGGCCCGAAGCCCATCGAGGAGATCCAGGTGGGCGACGAGGTGCTCGGCACCGGCGGCCGCTTCGAGCAGGTCCCCGGCCGGGTCACGCACGTCCAGGTCGGCGAGTGGCGGGGCCGCCAGTACTTCATCCGGGCCGGCGGGCAGACCTTGCAGGGCACTCCCCACCACATCGTCTTTGCCGACCCCATGCTCGACCGGGACAGGTGGCTCATCTACCTGATGCACAAGCGGGACACCGGCTGGCGGATCGGGGTGACGAGCACCGTTCGCACGGACAGGAACGGCCTCGACGCGCCTGGCCCGCCCGTGCGGATCAACCAGGAGCACGCCGACGAGCTCTGGATCATCCGGGTCTGCGACACCCGGGAAGACGCCTCGATGTGGGAGGCGTACTACGCCGCGGCCTACGGGCTCCCGACCGCCGTGTTCCATGGGATCGGCCGGAAAATCCTCATGGGTACCGAGCGAATCGAGCGCCTCTACGAGATGCTGGACACAGCGACGGCCGCCAAGGAGCTCATGGAGGACCTCGACCTTCACCCCGAGTTCCCCCACATGCGCCCGACCGCAGGCAAGCGCCGCGACACACTCAACCTCACGATGTTCGGCGGCGAGCGTCGATCGAAGGGTCATGATCAGCATCGGGTGCAGTGGTGCTCGAACCGTGAGGACCTGACTGAGAGCCTCGCTCAGGCGGGGTTCCCCATTCGACAGATGAGCGGGCGCAGCCGCGGCTTCGAGGTGAACCGCAAGAGCTACGTCGACGCGGTGGAGGTGGCCCGACGCGCGGCGGAGGTCGCCTACCTGCAGATCGCTCGTCGGGCCTACATCGAAGATCGGGTCTGGGACTTCATGCCCCTGTCGCACCTGCGTCCGGGGATGAAGGTCCTCCTCGACGACGGCCAGGGTGGTCTCGTCCCTACTCGGGTCGACGAGGTCGACACGGTCGTCTACGACGGACCGGTCTACGACCTCGAGGTCGACGACACGCACAGCTACCTCGCCGAAGGTATTTGCGCGCACAACAGTATCTATAAGTTTCGAGGCGCAGACATGCGGAACATCCTCGAGTTCGAGGATGCGTTCCCGGAGGTCACCGTCGTCGTGCTGGAGCAGAACTACCGCTCCACCCAGACGATCCTCGATGCGGCCAACGCCGTCATCGCCAACAACCTGTCCCGCAAGCCCAAGGAGCTCTGGACCGACCGGGGCGACGGCCACCCCATCATCCGGTACCACGGCGACGACGAGGTCGACGAGGCCCAGTGGGTCACCCGCGAGATCGCCCGCCTGCACGACGGCGGCGAGCTGCGCTGGGGCGACGTCGCCGTCTTCTACCGGACCAACGCGCAGAGCCGCGTGCTGGAGGAGAACCTGGCCCGCCACGGCGTGCCCTACAAGGTCATCGGCGGCACCCGCTTCTACGACCGGCGTGAGGTGAAGGACGCCCTCGCCTACCTGAAGGCCGTCATCAACCCGGCCGACGAGGTGTCGGTGAAGCGCGTCCTCAACACGCCCAAGCGCGGCGTGGGCGACAGCAGCGTCGGCAAGCTCGATGCCTACGCGTCGGCCCGCGGCCTGTCGTTCATGGAGGCGCTGCGCCGGGCCGACGATGCCGGGGTCGGCGGCAAGGCGGCCAAGGGCATCATGCAGTTCCTCTTCCTGCTCGACAGCGTCGATCAGCTGGCCGTGGACGACCGGCCGGCGCCGCTCCTCGAGGCGCTGCTGGAGCGCAGCGGCTACCTCGACGAGCTGCGGGCCGAGCGGTCGATCGAGGCGGAGGGCCGCCTCGAGAACCTGGCCGAGCTGGTCGGCTCGGCGCAGGACGCCGAGTCGATCGAGGCGTTCCTGGAGCAGGTCAGCCTCGTGGCCGACGCCGACGAGATCGACGGCGACGACAGCCAGGTCGTCCTCATGACGATCCACGCCGCCAAGGGCCTCGAGTTTCCGGCCGTGTTCATCATCGGGCTGGAGGACGGGGTCTTCCCCCACCTGCGCTCGATCGGTGAGCCCGACGAGCTGGAGGAGGAGCGGCGCCTCGCCTACGTGGCCCTCACCCGGGCCCAGGAGCGGCTCTACCTCAGCCACGCGTGGAGCCGCACGCTCTACGGGGGCACCCAGTACAACCCGCCCAGCCGGTTCCTCGACGAGATCCCCGAGCGCCTCGTGCAGGCCATCGAGCAGCGGCGAGCCAGCCGAGGGGGCAACACGTACGGGGTCGGGGGGCGCAGCAGCGGGGGTGGCGGCTACGGCGGCTACGGCTCCGCCGGGCGTGGCAGCAACGCCAACCGCGAGCGCATGGTCGAGGCGGCGCTGCGGGCCGGCGGACGGGGCGCCCCCCGCCCCGGCACCGGTGCCGGCCCGGCCAAGCACGGCGCCGAGGCGCTGGGGATCAAGGTCGGCGACGACGTCGTCCACGCCTCCTTCGGGGAGGGTGTGGTGCTCCACCTCGACGGTGAGGGCGACAAGGCGGAGATCGTGATCCAATTCCCCGCCGTCGGCGAGAAGCGCCTCCTGCTCTCCTGGGCGCCCCTGAAGAAGGTCTGATCGGCGCTCTGGCCGGCGGCGTGGGCGGGTCGGCGTCTGGCGGCGGAGAGGGTGGGCAGATAGACCGGATGGCCATGTCTCGCACACTGGAGCGAGCCGCCCTCCTCGTGCGGCGGGATGCCACACTGGGCACCTTGATGGACCGCCTCGAGCGGATCCACGGGCGTCGACGACTCGTCGCGGAGCACGAGGCAGGCCTCGAGCTGACCTACGCCCAGGCGGCCAAGCGGGTGCGCCGGTGGTCCGGCGGCATCGCCGCCCGCACCCGGCCCGGGGAGGTCGTGGTGATCGCCACCTCCAACGGCTACGAGCAGCTCCTCCTGTGCCTGGCCGCCGCCCGGGCCGGCACGCTGCCTGCCCCCGTCAACGACCAGATGCGGCCCGAGGAGATCGCGCACGTGGTGCAGGACTCGGGGGCCACCCTCGTGCTGCGCGGCGCCAGCGAGGTCGACGGCGCCGAGCCCCTGGCCGCGGCCCACCGGGCCGACCCCGGCGACGTCGCCGCGCTCTTCTACACATCGGGCACCACGGGGAAGCCGAAGGGCGCCGCGCTCACCCACCGCGCCCTCGTCGGCCAGGCCGTCACCGCAGCAGCGTGGCCGACCCGCCTCCACCGCGACGAGGCGGTCATCGCTCTGCCGGTCGCCCACATCATGGGCTTCGTCGTGCTCCTCGGCCTGGCGGCGGCCGGTGTGCCCACCTACCTGCTCGACCGCTTCCACCCCGTGCGCGTCCTCGACGCCATCGAGTCCCGTCGGGCCACCCTCTTCGTGGGCGTCCCGGCGATGTACCGGATGCTGGAGGAAGCGGGAGCGGCCGAGCGGGACCTGACCTCGGTGCGGGTGTGGGGGTCCGGCGCCGACGCCATGCCGCCCGATCTGGCCGACCGGTTCAAGAAGATGGGCGCCACGGTGTCCCTGCCCTTCGTCGGAGGCATCGGGGAGGCGCTCTTCGCCGAGGGCTACGGGATGGTCGAGGTCGGGGGCGGGGTGGCGGCCAAGGTGTCGCCGCCGTTCCTCAGCTCGACGCGGTCCGGTGCCCTCGGCGAGGCGTTGGGCTTCGCCCTGCCCGGCTACGAGCTCCGGGTGGTCGACGACGCCGGCCAGCCGGTGCCGGCCGGTGCGGTGGGGGAGCTCCAGGTACGGGGCCCGGGGGTCCTCAAGGGCTACTGGTGCGACGCGGAGGCCACGGCCGCCGTCATGACCGACGACGGGTGGCTGCGCACCGGGGACCTCGCCCGGCGGGGGCCCCTCGGCCTGTTCGTGTTCGAGGGCCGGGCCAAGCACGTCGTCAAGCACGGCGGGTACTCCGTGTACGCTCTCGAGGTCGAGCACGCCCTCGAGCAGCACCCCGACGTCGCCGAGGCGGTGCTGGTGGGGCTGCCCGACGAACGGGTCGGCGAGCTGCCCGGCGCCGTCGTGCGCCGGCGCGAGGGATCGACGCTCGCCGCCGAGGAGGTGGTGGCCTTCGCCGAGGAGCACCTGAGCGACTACAAGGTCCCGAGGCGGGTCGTCATCGTCGAGGAGCTTCCCCGCACCGGGACCGCCAAGGTGCAGAAGGCCGAGCTCCTCGCCCTGTTCGACCGCCTCGGCGATGCGGACGGCCCCCCCTAAGGGACGTTCGCCTCTGCCGCGCACAGGCGGTTCCGGTGCACGCTGGTGCCGACCGAGGAGGAGGTCCGTCGTGGTTGTCGACATGCCCGCAGCCCCCGAGCGCCACCCCGAGCCGCCGATGCGGACGCCGGTGCGGGTGAGCGCCTATGTCGATCGCCCCCTCGAGGAGGTGGTGGGCCGCTTCGCCGAGCCGGGCATCGACGAGGTGCTCAACGAGGCGGCGACGCGTGCCCTGAACGTTCGCCTCGAGGCCCGTCTCCACGCGGGGGAGCCGGTCTGGGAGTCGGCGGTGCACGTGCTGGTCCCGCTGCGCTGGACGGTCACCGGTCCCCGCCGCACCGACACTGGCCACGGCGCCGTCTCGCTGCTCGTCGTGCGCAGCGGACGCCAGGCGGTCACCGAGCTGCTGGCCGACCTCCCGGCCACGGAGGAGAACCGCCGGGCCGTCGCCCACGTCACCCGCCACGTGCTCGATGAGCTTGCGCTCCTCGTGGAGGCATCGGGCTCCTGAGCCGGGTGGCCCCGGAGCCGCCCGTCAGCCGGCGGAGGTGGTGGTCGTCGAGAGCTCGTTGATGTCGACGTAGAGGCGCTCGCGCTCCACCGTGGTGGGGTAGTAGCGCAGGCCGGTGCCGTCGAGGGGGTAGGTGACCGACTCGTCGCAGGCGTTCACCAGCAGGCGCTGGTCCCGGTCGAGCCCGATGGCGCAGGACGGGTCGTCTGGATCGAAGGCCCCAAAGGCCACCCACCCCTCGTCGGGGTCGTCGGCCAGGTGCTGCACGTAGAGGTTGCGCTGGCCACCGACGAGGTCGGGGACGAGGAACGGCAGGCCGTTCTCCTTGTCGATGGCCTTGGCAATGCTCTCGACCTGCCCGGCCTCGAAGCGGTCGTCACCGAGGCGGATGTCCACGTCGCCGCGGCTGGCCGCCTGGGCCACCAGGAAGGCCACGAGCAGGGCCACCGCCACGCCGACGCCGGCCACGAGGAGCGCCTTGCCCGCGTGGCCGCGGCTCTGAGCGACGGGCATCAGCGCGCTCGGCTCGACTGGCGAGGGGTCAACAGCACGCCCCTAGTATCGGCCGACCCGTCGCACCGTCGGAAACCGAGCGCCCTCCGGGGCCGGGAGCAGGCATGGACCTCTACGAGTACCAGGGCAAGCAGTTCTTCGCGAGCTACGGCATCCCCGTGTCGCCCGGCGAAGCCGTCACCACCGTGGACGACGCCGTGGCCGTCGCCGAGCGGATCGGCTACCCCGTCGTCGTGAAGGCCCAGGTGCAGGTGGGCGGGCGCGGGAAGGCGGGTGGCATCAAGCTGGCCAACGACGCCGACGAGACCCGCACCCACGCCTCGAACATCCTCGGCATGGACATCAAGGGCCACACGGTCGAGGTGCTCTGGATCGAGCTCGCCTCGGACATCGACGAGGAGTACTACGCCAGCTTCACCCTCGACCGCTCGGCCAAGAAGCACCTCGGGATGCTGTCGGCCCAGGGCGGCGTCGAGATCGAGGCCGTGGCCGAGACCGACCCCGATGCCATCGCCAAGATCTGGATCGACCCCGTCGACGGCCTCACCGAGGACGCCGCCCGGAAGTGGGTGCAGGACGCCAAGCTCAACCCCGAGGCCACCGACGGCGCCGTCGACATCCTCCTCAAGCTCTACCGGGCCTACACCGAGGGCGACGCCGACCTCACCGAGATCAACCCGCTCATCCTGAAGCCCACCGGCGAGGTGCACGCCCTCGACGCCAAGGTCACGCTCGACGACAACTCGACGTTCCGCCACGCCGACTACGAGCAGTACGAGGCTACCCAGGTGCGCGACGAGCGCGAGCAGGCCGCCCACGACAAGGGCCTGCAGTACGTCGGCCTCGACGGGTTCGTCGGCATCATCGCCAACGGTGCCGGCCTGGCCATGTCCACCGTCGACATCGTCAGCCA
The DNA here is from genome assembly GCA_036275535.1 of Acidimicrobiales bacterium. Classification (GTDB taxonomy): domain Bacteria; phylum Actinomycetota; class Acidimicrobiia; order Acidimicrobiales; family VFJN01; genus VFJN01. The sequence goes on from DASUDP010000045.1 coordinate 64,924, forward strand.
GGTGGGCGGCCAGCCGGCCAACTTCCTCGACATCGGCGGCGGCGCCAACGCCGACGTGATGGCCGGGGCCCTCGAGGTCATCAACAACGACCCCAACGTGCGGTCGATCTTCATCAACATCTTCGGTGGCATCACCAAGGGCGACGAGGTCGCCAACGGCATCGTCACCGCCATGGGGCGCGTCGACATCGACGTGCCGATCGTCATCCGCCTGGACGGCACCAACGCCGACGAGGGCCGGGCCATCCTGCAGCCCCACCTGACCGACAAGCTCCAGATGGCCCCGACCATGGTCGAGGCCGCCCAGACCGCCGTGGCGCTGGCCACCAAGTAGAGGAGACAGCGACATGGCAATCTTCGTCGACGAGACGACCAAGGTCGTCTACCAGGGCCTCACCGGCTCGCAGGGCAAGTTCTACGGGCTGCTCAACCGGGACTACGGCACGCAGGTCGTGGCCGGCACCAACCCGAAGAAGGCGGGCACGGACGTGGACGGCATCCCCGTCTACGCCAGCGTGGGCGAGGCCGTGGAGGCCACCGGCGCCACCGCCTCGTGCATCTTCATCCCCGCCCCGGGCGTGAGGGACGCCGTGATCGAGGCCGCTGAGGGCGGCGTGACGTTCATCGTCGCCATCACCGAGGGCGTGCCCGCCCAGGACGAGGCCTGGTTCTTCAACAAGCTGAAGCGCGACTTCCCCGGCGTCCAGCTCCTCGGCCCCAACTGCCCCGGCATCATCAGCCCCGGCAAGGCCAACATCGGCATCACCGCCGGGCACATCGCCAAGGCCCCGGTGGAGGGCCGGCCCAACGTCGGCATCGTGAGCCGCTCCGGCACCCTCACCTACCAGGCGCTCTACGAGCTCAAGCTCAACGACATCGGTGTGACCACCTGCGTCGGCATCGGCGGCGACCCCGTTCCGGGCACGAGCTTCATCGACTGCCTCGAGGCCTTCGAGGCCGATCCCGACACGAAGGCCGTCATGATGTTCGGCGAGATCGGCGGCTCCGCCGAGGAGGAGGCCGCCGCCTTCATCGCCGAGAAGATGAGCAAGCCGGTCGTCTCCTACATCGCCGGCGTGACCGCCCCTCCGGGCAAGAAGATGGGCCACGCCGGTGCCATCGTCTCCGGGGGCAAGGGCACGGCGGCGGCCAAGATGGACGCCCTGCAGGCCGCCGGCGTCCGGGTGGGCCAGAACCCGACCGAGGCCAGCAAGCTCATGGTCGAGGTCGTCAACAGCCTGGCCTGACCCGCCGGGCTGGCTCGGTGGCGGGCGTGGGAAGGTGAGGGTCGATGGTCCGCCGCCCTCAGCTCCTCCTCGGCCTGGTGGCTGCCCTGCTCCTGGCCGCGGGCGCCGCGGTCGTCCTGCGGGGCGACGAGCCCACCTCGGGCGCGGCCCCGACCACGACGTCGACCTCGCTGGCCGGCACCACCACGACCGCCGAGCCGGTGGCGACGACGACCACCGCACCGACCACGACCACCGCGGCGCCCATCTCGTGGCCGGCCCTGCCCGCCGACGGCGCCTCGCGGGCGGTCGTGACCCCGAACGGCGTGGTGCTGGCCGTCTCGAGCGTGCTTTCCGACGGACGCTTCGAGGCGGTGTCGCCGTGCGGCCAGGCGGTGGCCGTCACCGGGCAGCCGCTCAGCGGCGCCACCGTGGTGATCGACCCCGGCCACGGTGGGGACGAGCCCGGGGCCGTCGGCCCGAGTGGCCTGACCGAGAAGGACGTGAACCTGGCCGTGGCCCAGGAGCTGCAGGCCCAGCTCCAGGCGCAGGGCGCCACGGCGGTGCTCACCCGCACGGGTGACTACCGGGTGACGCTGGCCAGCCGCGGGGCCATCGCCCAGGCCCTTCACCCCGCCGTGTTCGTGTCCGTCCACCACAATGCCGCCCCCGACGAGACCCGTCCCACCCCGGGGGCCGAGACCTACTTCCAGATCGCGTCGGCGGAGTCCAAGCGCCTGGCCGGGCTGGCCTACGAGGAGGTGGTGGCCGCCTTCTCCGCCTACCCGATCCAGTGGGCGGCCGACTTCGACGCCGGTGCCAAGTACCGGCCCAACAGCAAGGGCGGGGACTACTACGGGATCCTGAAGCGCACCGCCGGCATCCCCGCGGTCCTGTCGGAGGCGGCCTTCATCACGAACGCCCCCGAGGAGGCGTTGCTGGCCGATCCGGCGTTCCGTCAGGTCGAGGCGGTCGCGCTGGCGCGGGCGGTGGTCCGCTTCGTCACCACGGCCGATCCCGGCAGTGGCTTCGTGGAGCCCTATCCCCGCACGGAGCCGGCCGGCTCCGGCGGCGGCGCCTCCGGCTGCCAGGACCCTCCCCTCCAGTAGCGCTCCGTCAGGCCGGGGGCGGCGGGGGGTCGTCGGGCGGGGGCGCCCAGGTCGTGTCGTCGCCGATGTCGCCTGCCTCGGTCGTGCCAGGGGGCGGGGGTGGCGGCGGGGGCGGGCCGTCGTCCGCGGGGGGTGGGGCCCACAGCGAGTCGTCGGGCTGGATCGGCCCGGGAGTGACCGGGGCCAGCGTCGCCGCGACGTAGGGAGCGGTGACGGCCATCTCGTCGGGCTCGTGGCGGAGGCCGGCGTACACGTGGCCGGCGAAGACGAGGGCCAGCCCGGTGGCCAGGAAGAGCATGCCGCCGACGGTGGCGTCGTCGGTCATGTCGCTGAGGAACACGGCCACGCCGAGGGCCATGGCCGCCCCACCCACCCAGGTGGTGGTCCTCCGGCCGGCGGCGGCTCCGTTGACGGCCAGCGCCAGGCCGAGCACGACGAGCAGGAGGCCCGTACCGGCGGTGTCGAGGTCGTCGGCCAGGAAGATCGGGGCCGTGGCCAGCACGGGGAGGGTGGCCGCCGCGACGGGGGTGGCGGCGCCGTGGTGGCCCGAGCTGTCCAGCAGCCGTCCCATCACCAGGTAGGCGACGCCGAGGGCGAGTGAAAGCACGCCGAGGGTGGTCGGGTCGGGGGCGTGGAAGGTGGCCGCCCCGCCGAAGTCGCCCCCGATCGCTGCCGACGCAGGGGCCCACCCCCCCAAGAAGCCGTACGGCGCGTCGAAGAGCTCCTCGGTGACCTGCAGGACGACCGCCCACAGGGCCAGCAGCCCGGCTCCGAGGAAGAACGGGCGACCGCGGCCCGGGCCCCACACGTACGACGCCAGCCACGCGGCGGCGGACACGCCCAGGATGGCCTCGGTGGAGTAGGGCGGCAGGCCGTCCTGGTCGAAGGTGAGAAAGAACATGAGCGGCGGCACCCCGAGCCCGGCGGCCACCGCCGCCCCGGTGGCGACGGCGCCCCGGTGCACCCGGGTGAGCACGAGGTACCCGGCGACCACCACGGCCCCCGACAGGATCACCCCGGGCCAGCGGCTGAAGTCGCCGTCGGTGGCGCCGGTGTCGCCGGAGACGATGAGCACGCCGACGACGGCGAGGACGCAGCCCGCCCCCGCCACCGCGATGGACGCTCGTGGCTCGGCCCGCCGCAGCGCGCGCGGTCCGATCCGCTCGAAGAAGGTGGGCCCCGCCGGTGCCACGTTCGGTTCGGTCATGCAGGGACGCTACGACGGCCCCCGCGCCCGATCGCGCACCCCGGACGCGACGGTGCCCCGGCCGCAGCCGGGGCACCGTGCCGATCAAGCAGGCGCTCGGCGCCTCGAGGTCAGAAGGGAGCGGTGCCGGACCCGCCGGTCACGGGGCGGTCGTCGCCCTCCTGCATCTTCAGGTAGCCACCGACGGCCAGGCCGATGGCGGCCAGCGCGGCGAGGAAGATGCCGAAGCTGCGGCTGATGTCGATGCCGACCGCGGCGGCGGCGTCGTCGTCCTCACCGATGATGAGCTTGAGCACGACGAGCACCGCGGCCAGGGCACCGATCCCGAGCAGGATCTGGCCGAGGGGAGCGGGCAGGTCGGGGAGCTTCACGTCGAAGAGCTTGGTGGCGATGACGACGGCCGCGGCGATGAGGCCCAGCAGCATCGGCAGGGTGGCCCACAGGAAGCCGACGTCGCCGCCGCTGGCCGACACCGAGACGATGCCGGCATCGGCCTTGAACCACGGCATGAAGTAGGCGATGAACAAGACGATGCCGGAACCGGCGATCACCTTGTCCGCCGTTGTGAGTTTGCTGAGATCCACAGTTCCGCCTCCATGAGCGCTTGTGATCGGATCGCGGGTCACGCTAACGCACGGCTCCTCGGCGCTGACGGACCACCCGCGGGTGGCTGGTACCTTCGCACCAGTGCGCATCGCCGTCCTCGCATCGGGCAGCGGCACCCTGCTCGAGGCGATCCTCGCCGACGGCATCCCCGTGTCGCTGGTTGTGGTCGACCGCCCTTCGCGCGCCACCGAGGTGGCGGCCGCCCACGGCGTGCCCGCCCAGCTCGTCGAGCGCACGACCTTCGGTCCGGACTTCGACCGCGTCGGCTACACCCGCGAGGTCGTCGACGTCCTCCACGCCGCTGACATCGACCTCGTCGTCATGGCCGGCTTCGGCACCGTGTTCGCCGAGCCGATCCACCAGGCCTTCGAGCACCGGATCCTCAACACCCACCCCGCCCTGCTGCCCGCCTTCAAGGGCTGGCACGCCGTGCGGGAGGCGCTCGCCTACGGGGTGAAGGTCACCGGTTGCACGATCCACGTCGCCACGCTCGAGGTCGACGCCGGGCCGATCCTGGCCCAGGAGGCCGTCCCCGTCCTGGCCGACGACGACGAGGCGTCGCTCCACGAGCGGATCAAGGCGGTCGAGCGCCGTCTCTACCCAGCCACCATCCGGGCGGTCCTGGCCGACCCGTCGATCCTGAAGAAGGAACCCACCCGCTCATGAGGGCTCTGCTGTCCGTCTACGACAAGTCCGGCGTCGTCGAGCTCGCCCGCCAGCTGCGCAGCATGGGTTGGGACCTGATCTCCAGCGGCGGCACGGCGGCGGCGCTGCGGGAGGCCGGCCTGGCCGTCACCGACGTGGCCGAGCTCACCGGCTTCCCCGCCATCCTCGGGCATCGGGTGGTGACCCTGCACCCCAAGGTGCACGGCGGCATCCTGGCCGACCGCCGCAACCCGGACCACCAGAAGGACATGAGCGAGTACGGGATCGACCCCATCGACCTCGTCGTCTCCAACCTCTACCCGTTCGGCTCCGACACCTCCGACTTCGAGCACGGCGCCACCCGGGCCGAGGAGCTCATCGACATCGGCGGACCGGCGATGATCCGGGCCGCGGCCAAGAACTTCAAGGACGTCGGGATCGTCACCCACCCGTCGCAGTACCAGGTGGTGATCGACGACCTGAAGGCCGGCGGCGTGCTGACCGATGCCACGAAGCGCAGCCTGGCCCGGGCCGCCTTCGCCCACACGGCGGCCTACGACGCGTCGATCGTGCAGTGGTTCGACGACGTCGCCGACGAGCAGCTGCCGCCCACGATCCACCTGGCCCTCGAACGGGTGCAGGACCTCCGCTACGGCGAGAACCCGCACCAGACCGGCGCCCGCTACCGCGAGATCGGCACCACCTCGTGGTGGGACGGCGTCGAGCAGCACGGTGGCATGGCCCTCAGCTACCTCAACCTCTTCGATGCCGACGCCGCCTGGGGCCTCGCCAACGACCTCGCCGCCACCACCGGCCAGCCCTCGGTGGCGATCATCAAGCACGCCAACCCCTGCGGCGCGGCGGTGGCCGGATCGCTGGCCGACGCCTACCAGCGGGCTTTCGAGTGCGACGAGCGGTCGGCCTTCGGCGGCATCGTCGCCCTGTCCCACCCGGTCGACGACGCCACCGTCGAACGGATGGTGGCCGCCGCCCAGGCCGACGTCGTCATCGCCCCCGGCTACGCCGACGGCGTGATCGAGGCGCTGACAAAGAAGCGCAAGAACACCCGGCTGCTGACCGCCCAGCCGCCCACGCCCGACCGGCTCCAGATCCGCCAGCTCACGGGCTCGTGGCTCGTCCAGGACGCCCACCACTTCGCGGCCCCCCGGGCCGACTGGCGGGTCGTCACGACGCGCCAGCCCACTGATGCCGAGTGGGCCGACGCCGAACTGGCGTGGCGCCTCGTCGGCTGGGTGAAGTCGAACTCCATCGTCCTCGTGAAGGACGGCGTGGCCTGGGGCATCGGCGCCGGCCAGCAGAACCGCGTGGAGGCGGGGCAGATCGCGGCGGCCAAGGCGGCCGGCCGCGCGGTCGGGGGCGCCTGCGCCAGCGACGCGTTCTACCCGTTCGCCGACGGGATCGAGGCCGCCGCCGCCGCCGGTGTCGCCGTCGTCATCCAGCCGGGTGGCGCCATGCGCGACGAGGAGAACATCGCCAAGGCCGACGAGCTCGGCCTCGCCATGGTCTTCACCGGCGAGCGCCACTTCCTCCACTAGGCCGCCTGCCCCGTCCTTTGGGACGTCCGCCCACCGGTCGCCCGTCCGTCGCATGCGGGAAGCGACACCGGGGGTCGCCCTGCGCACGCATGTCGGTCTCCGCACGCAACGCTCGGCCTTCGGGTCCGGAGGGCGGCCCACCTAGAGTCGATGCTGATGAGCGCCGTGATGATGCCTGGTGGGCCCGTGGCCGACGCCGTGTTCGCCGACCTCGTGCCGCGGATCGAGAAGCTGAAGGCGAACGGGCACACGCCGGGGCTGGCCACCGTGCTCATCGGCGACGACGGTCCCTCGGCCCGCTACGTCGGCATGAAGATGCGCAAGGCCGAGGAGCTCGGCTGCAACAGCCCGCACGTGCACCTGCCGACGGACGTCACCACCGAGCAGGTCATCGACGCGGTCCAGCGCCTCAATGAGGACGACGCCGTCGACGCCATGCTCGTGCAGTACCCGGCCCCGCCCCAGGTCGACTTCGACGCCGTGCTCATGGCCGTCGATCCCGACAAGGACGTCGACGGCCTGCACCCCACCAACGTCGGCCGCCTGGCCCTCGGCATCCCCGGCCCGGTGTCCTGCACCCCGGCCGGGATCGAGGCCATCCTCGCCCACTACGACCTGCCCGTGGCCGGCCGCCACGTCGTCGTCGTGGGCCGGGGGGTGACCATCGGGCGGCCGCTCAGCATCCTCCTGTCGCAGAAGCGGCCCACGGCCAACGCCGCCGTGACCATGGTCCACACCGGCGTCCCGAACTGGGCCGACTACACCCGCCAGGCCGACATCCTCGTCGCCGCCGCCGGCGTGCCCGGCATGATCCAGCCCGAGCACGTCCGCCCGGGCGGCGTCGTCGTCGGGGCCGGCGTGCGCTACGAGGGCTCGAAGCTGCTCCCCGACGTCGACGAAGCCTGCGAGGAGGTGGCCGGCTGGATCACCCCGCGCGTGGGCGGCGTCGGTCCCACCACCATCGCCATGCTCTTCCGCAACCTCGTCGAGGCGGCCGAGCGGCGATGACCCGCATCGCCGAGCTCCTCGACGCGGGGCCGACGCTGTCGTTCGAGCTGTTCCCGCCCCGCTCCGACGAGGCGGAGCGCCAGCTCGAGAAGTGCGTCGTCGAGCTGGCCGAGCTGCGCCCCTCGTTCGTGTCGGTGACCTACGGCGCCCTCGGCAGCACTCGGGAGCGCACCCGCGACGTCGTCACCCGCATCAACGAGCAGCAGCCGTTCCCGGCCATGCCCCACCTGACCTGCGTGGGGCACACCCGGGGCGACATCGCCGAGCTGCTCGACCACTACGCCGAGCACGGCATCGAGAACATCCTCGCCCTCGGGGGCGACCCGCCCGCCGACGGCTCCGAGGTGGAGGGGGACTTCAGGTACGCGTCGGAGCTCGTCGAGCAGGTGCGGGCGCACCGCGGCGGATTCTCGGTCGGGGTGGCCGCCCACCCCGAGGTGCACCCCCGCTCGCCCGATCGGGCCAGCGACCGGCGGCACCTCGCCGAGAAGCTGCAGGCGGCCGACTTCGCCATGACCCAGTTCTTCTTCTCGGCCGACGACTACCTGCGCCTCGTCGACGAGCTGGCCGAGCTGGGTTGCGACAAGCCGGTGCTGCCCGGCGTGATGCCCATCGTGAGCGTCGCCGGCGTGCGGCGCATGGCCGGCATGAACGGCTCGGTCGTCCCCGCTGCGCTGCTGGAGCGGCTGCTCGCCGTCGAGGACCAGCCCGACGAGGTTCGCAAGATTGGGGTCGAGGTGGCCAGCGAGCTGGGCGCCGCCCTCCTGGCCGAGGACGCCCCCGGCCTGCACCTCTACGCCCTCAACCGCAGCGAGAGCGTCCGCCAGGTCTGCAGCAACCTCGGCCTGGCCTAGCCCGGCCGGCGGTCAGAGCGAGGCGAGGGCCTCGTTGAAGGTGGCCGACGGGCGCATGACCTGGGTCGCCAGCTCAGGGTCCGGCGCGTAATAGCCCCCGATGTCGACGGGGTGGCCCTGGACGGCGAGCAGCTCCTCGGTGATGGTGGCCTCCTGCTCCGTCAGCCGCTGGGCCAGCGGGGCGAAGCGGGCGGCCAGCTCCGGCTCGCTCGTCTGCTCGGCCAGGGCCTGCGCCCAGTACATCGCCAGGTAGAAGTGGCTGCCCCGGTTGTCGATCCCGCCGACCCGGCGAGCCGGCGACCGGTTCTCGTCGAGGAACCGGGCGGTGGCGGCGTCGAGGGTGTCGGCCAGCACCTGGGCCTTGGCGTTGCCGGTCGTCTGGGCCAGGTGCTCGAAGGACACGGTCAGGGCCAGGAACTCGCCGAGGCTGTCCCAGCGCAGGTAGTTCTCCTTGAGGAGCTGCTGCACGTGCTTGGGGGCCGAGCCGCCGGCGCCCGTCTCGAACAGCCCGCCGCCGTTGATGAGCGGGACGACCGAGAGCATCTTGGCGCTGGTGCCCAGCTCGAGGATGGGGAACAGGTCCGTGAGGTAGTCGCGCAGCACGTTGCCGGTCACGGAGATGGTGTCCTCGCCCCGGCGGATCCGCTCGAGCGAGAAGGCGATCGCCTCCGCGGGCGGCATGATCTCGATCTGCAGGCCTTCGGTGTCGTGGTCGGCCAGGTAGCGGCGGACCTTGGCGATGATCTCGGCGTCGTGGGCGCGGGCCTCGTCGAGCCAGAAGATCGCCGGGGCGCCCGTGGCCCGAGCGCGGGTGACGGCCAGCTTCACCCAGTCCTGCACGGGAAGGTCCTTCGTCTGGCAGGCCCTCCAGATGTCGCCCGCCTCCACCTCGTGGCTGAGCAGCACGTTGCCGTCACCGTCGACGACCCGGACCATGCCGGCCCCCACGACCTCGAAGGTCTTGTCGTGGGATCCGTACTCCTCGGCCTTCTGGGCCATCAGGCCGACGTTCGGCACCGAGCCCATCGTGGCGGGGTCGTAGGCGCCGTTGGCCCGGCAGTCGTCGATCACGACCTGGTAGATGCCGGCGTAGCTGGAGTCGGGCAGCACGGCGAGCGTGTCCTGCTCCTCGCCCTGCGCGTTCCACATGTGCCCCGAGGTGCGGATCATGGCGGGCATCGACGCGTCGACGATGACGTCGCTCGGCACGTGGAGGTTCGTGATGCCGCGGTCGGAGTCGACCATGGCCAGCGCAGGACCCTCGGCCAGGCCCGCGTCGACGGCGGCGCGAATCTCGGCCTGGACGTCGGCCGGCAGCTCGCCGATGGCCGCCAGGAGGTTGCCGAGGCCGTCGTTGGGGCTGATGCCCGCGTCCTCGAGCACCTGGCCGTACTTCGCGAAGAGGTGGGGGAAGTAGGCCCGCACGGCATGGCCGAAGATGATCGGGTCGGAGACCTTCATCATCGTGGCCTTGAGGTGGACGGACAGGAGCACGCCCTCGTCCTTGGCCCGGGCCATCTGGTCGGCGAGGAACAGCTCGAGCGCGGCACGGCGCATGACGGTGGCGTCGAGCACCTCGCCGGCGAGGAGGTCGAGCCGCTCCTTCAGCACCATCACCTGGCCGTCAGGCTGCACGTGCTCGATGCGCACCGTGGTGGCCTCCGGCACGGTGACGGAGCGCTCGTTGTGGAAGAAGTCGCCGTCGGACATGGTGGCCACGTTGGTCTTCGAGTCGGGCGACCAGGCCCCCATCGAGTGCGGGTGCTTGCGGGCGTACTGCTTCACCGACGCCGGAGCGCGGCGGTCCGAGTTGCCCTCGCGCAGGACCGGGTTGACGGCGCTGCCCTTGATCCTGTCGTAGCGGGCCCGCACCTCGCGCTCCTCGTCGGTGGCGGGCTCCTCGGGGTAGTCGGGGAGCGCGTAGCCCTTGGCCTGCAGCTCCGTGATGGCCGCCCTCAGCTGCGGGATCGACGCGCTGACGTTCGGCAGCTTGATGATGTTGGCCTCGGGCTTCTGGGCCAGGTCGCCGAGCTCGCTCAGGGCATCGCCGACGCGCTGCTCGGGGGTGAGGTGCTCCGGGAAGCTGGCGATGATGCGGCCGGCCAGGGAGATGTCGCGGGTCTCGACCTCCACGCCCGCCGCCCCGGCGAAGGCCTGGATGATCGGCAGGAGCGAGTACGTGGCGAGGGCGGGGGCCTCGTCCGTGTGCGTGTAGATGATCTTGGAGGTCACGGGGCGAGGCTACCGGCCGCCCCGTCGGGGCATCGAAGCCGGCGGCCCCAGGACGGTGCTCGCGGCGCCCGCCGCCGGTCGGTAGCGTGGCCGCTGGCCGTCACACCCCCTGCGTAGGGTCCGCGGTGTGACGCGATCGACGAGAGGGTTGGCAGCAGTGGCCGGAGGCGCGGAGCCCAGCGCGCAGCGCAAGCGAGGCACCACGACGTCCGCCTTCGGGGTGTCCCGCCGCGAGAACCACGATGCCAGCGGCTTCTACGGCCGCTTCACCGCCCCCATCCTGAGCAGCGACGAGACGATCGAACCGCCCGGCGTCGTCGATCAGATCTACGTCGGCGACGCCCGACACATGGATCGCGTGCGCCCGTCGTCAGTGGCCCTCGTCGTCACCTCCCCGCCGTACTTCGCCGGCAAGGCGTACGAGGAGGAGCTGGGGGAGGGCCACATCCCGGCCACCTACGTCGAGTACCTCACGATGCTGGAGGACGTCTTCGCCGAGTGCGTGGCCAAGCTCGAGCCCGGGGGCCGGATCGCGGTCAACGTGGCCAACCTCGGGCGCAAGCCCTACCGCAGCCTGTCGGCCGACGTCATCGGCATCCTGCAGGACCGGCTCGGCCTCCTGCTGCGCGGGGAGGTCATCTGGCGCAAGGCGCGCGGGGCCGGGGGCAACTGCGCCTGGGGCTCGTTCAAGCAGCCCGCCAACCCCGTCCTGCGCGACCTCACCGAGCGCGTCGTGATCGCCAGCAAGGGCCGCTTCGATCGCGCCCTCGATCGCGCCGCCCGCTCCGGCCGCGGCCTGCCGTCGGAGGCCACCACCACGGCCGACGAGTTCATGGAGGCCACGCTCGACGTCTGGGAGCTGGCTCCGGAGAGCGCCACCCGCGTGAACCACCCGGCCCCCTTCCCGGTGGAGCTGCCCCAGCGCCTCATCGAGCTCTACACGTACCGCGACGATGTGGTGCTCGACCCCTTCATGGGCTCCGGCACCACCGCCGTCGCCGCCGTCCGCAGCGGCCGGCACTACCTCGGGTACGACACCGACGAGGCCTACGCCAGGGCCGCTCGCCAGCGGGTGGCGGCCGAGCCCGTCGCCCCGCCCGCCGCGCGGCCGGACAAGGCGACGGGCGCGGCGGAGGCGCTGCTGCTCGAGGCCGGGTTCACCCTCGCCGACCCGAAGGCCACCAAGCGCCGCCGCTTCGCCGGCGGGCTGGGTGCTGACATCGTGGCCACCGATGCCGCCGGGACCGAGTGGCTCGTGCTCGTGGCGGGGACCAGCGCGGTCGCCCGCACGGGCCTGCGCCGGGCCGACGTCCTCTTCCGCACCCTCGGCGAGGCCGGGGTGCTCACCACCGCCGGGCACCCCGTCCTGGTCCTCACCACGGACCTCCCCGCGGCCCGGTCCGCCCCCTCCTCGGCCCTCGCCGCCGCCCGGGGCGTGGCCCTGGTCGATGTGGTCCAGCTCGGCGCCCCCGGTGCAGGCGACCGTCTCGCCGTATACGCCGCCGGCGGCACCACCGCCCCCGTGGGGGCCCTCCTCCCCGGCACCTGACGGTCGCCGTCGCCGCGGCCCGTAGAGTCGGCCGAGGTGCCGTCCGCCAAGACCGAGATCACCGAGATCGTCACCGGGCTGGCCATCACCGGCGCCCCCGACCTCGCCACCGCGCTCGAGGAGCGGTGCGTCGCCAACGTCCCCGAGGACGTGTGGGTCCGGCTCACCGACCTCGAGCGCCGCGGCCAGCACCGCCAGGAGTTCGCCGCCGCCTGGGCCAACGGCCGGCACTTCCTGGCCGCCGACGAGGGCCTGCGGGGCCGGCCGCCCCGCCTCGTCGAGTGGAAGGGCCCCACCCAGGCGCCCGGCGACGAGGTGGTGCCGGCCGACCTGCGGATCGACCACGTGTGGCTCGTCAGCTGCAAGTACCTGTCCAAGGTGCTGGCCAACGCCGCCCCCGCTCGCCTGTTCGACCGGGGCCTGGCCGGCGGACCGACCCGCACGGCGGGCGACTGGTACGCCGAGGTGGCCCCCGACGCCTACCAGGCGCTCTACGCGCAGGTCCGCCTGGAGCTGGGAACCCGGGCCTCCCTCCCGCCCCATGCGGCCGACCTCACGCCGAGCCACCGGGCCGAGCTGCGGGCCTACCTCGACGCCGGCTGGTCCTCCGAGGCCCAGGCCGCCTATCGCGCCCTGGCCCTTGCGGTCGGTCAGGCGTCAGCGGCCCGGTGGAAGCGCATCGTGGGCAAGCGAGCCGAGGCGGAGGCGGTGCTGTGGCGGCTCCTGCGCATCGGCAGCGCGCCGTACTTCGTGCTGGGCGCCCAGCGCGACCGCAGCCTGCGCTTCCGAGTGATGACCCCGTGGGACTGGCGGCAGGCCCACGAGCTGAGGCGCTTCGACGTGTGGGGCGACGACGCGGGGCAGCCGCAGGTCCGCTGGCAGGCCGTCGTCAAGGACCGCTCCACGGGCGGCGACCGGGTCGTCGACGGCCATGTCGAGGTGCGGTGGAGCCACGGCCGCTTCGGCAAGCCGCCCGAGGCCAAGGCCTACCTCGACACGCCGCACCACCTCGTCCCCGGCTATGTCACCCTCTGACGACGGCCGCCCCCGGCGCCGGGGCTACAGCAGGCGGACGAGGGCGGTGAGGCCGACGACGACGACCAGGGCCCGCAGGACCCGGGGGTCGAGGCGCCGCCCGTAGCGGGCCCCCACCTGGCCGCCGATCGTCGAGCCGACCGCGATGGCAGCCACGACCTTCCAGTCGATGTCGGTGGTGAGCACGAAGACGATCGCCGCCACGGAGTTCACCGACAGGGCCAGCGCGTTCTTGGCCGCGTTGAGCCGTTGCAGGTGGTCATCGATCAGGATGCCGAGGATCGAGATGAGGATGATGCCCTGGGCGGCGCCGAAGTACCCGCCGTACACGCCGGCCAGCGCCACCAGCACCTGGGTGCCCCGGGTGGCGTCGTGGTGGCCCTCGTGGCGGGCGGCCCTCCGGGCGGCCAGCCGCTGCGAGAGGGTCGGCTGGGTCACGACGAGCACGAGGGCGATGCAGATGAGGACGATGACGACGCGCTCGAACACGTCGCTCGGCAGCACCAGGAGCAGGGTGGCCCCGACGAGCGCCCCGACGACGGAGGCCGGGACCAGGCGGCGGAGCCGCCGGGCCTGTCCCTCCAGCTCCCGCCGGTAGCCGTGCACGCCGGACACCGAGCCCGGTACGAGGCCGATGTTGTTGGAGACGTTGGCCAGCAGCGGGGGGTAGCCCAGGGCGACGAGGGTCGGGAAGGTGATGAGCGACCCCGACCCGACGACCGCGTTGATCGTCCCCGCGCCCATGCCGGCGAGGAGGATGAGGACGAAGTCGACGATGCTCATCGAGGGCGGGCGACCAGCGGGACCTAGGCCCGCTTGAGGTCGACGACGCGGCCGCCGGTCGCCTCGACCAGCTGGGCCGGCGCGATCGGGAACACGTCCTGGGGCGTGCCGGCTGCCGCCCACACCTCGTCATAGCGGAGCAGGTCACGGTCGACGAACACGCGCAGCGCGGTGGTGTGCCCGAAGGGCGGCACGCCCCCGATGGGGAAGCCCGTCGTGGCCCGCACGAGCTCGGCATCGACCCGGGCGCAGTGGTCCCCGCCGGCCGCGGTGGCCAGCTTGGCCTCGTCGAGCTGGTTGGCCCCGCTGACGTAGGCCAGGACGATCTCACCGTCGACGGCGAAGATGAGGCTCTTCACGATCTGCCCGAGGTCGACCCCGATGGCCGCGGCGGCATCAGCGGCGGTCCGCGTGCCGTCGGGGAAGCGATTGGGCGCGATCGTCACGCCGAGGGATGCGGCCGCTTCGACGACCCGCTGGACGTTCGGGTGGAGCGGGCCGCCGTCCCCGCTCGCGTCTGCTGCCGCCATGTGCGGAACGTAGCGGACCAGCGATAGCGTGGAATATCGAAGCGACCATGCGCGGGGGCCAGAGCCGCCGCCGAAGAGGGGGAGTGCCAGTGCAGCACGACAAGATCTACATCGACGGCGCCTGGGTGGCCTCGGCCGGATCCGGTTCGATCGACGTCTACGACTCGACGAACGGCGAGGTGATCGGCAGCATCCCCAACGGGTCTGCCGCCGATGTCGACAAGGCCGCCAAGGCGGCGGCCGCGGCGTTCTCGGAGTGGTCGGCCAAGACCCCCGAGGAGCGGGCCAAGTTCTGCAACCGGATCGCCGAGGGCCTCGGTGCCCGGATGGACGAGATCGGCACGCTCGTCACCCGTGAGGCCGGCATGCCGAAGTGGCTCAGCCTCATCGTGCAGGCGGGCCTCCCGATCAACTCGTTCTCCACCGCCGCCCAGATCGCGGAGAGCTACGAGTACGAGACGCCGCTCGGCAACAGCATCATCCGCCGCGAGCCGGTCGGCGTCGTGGGCTGCATCACCCCGTGGAACTACCCGCTCCACCAGATCGCGGCCAAGGTGGCGCCTGCCCTCGCGGCCGGCTGCACGGTGGTGCTGAAGCCCAGCGAGATCGCCCCTCTCGACGCCTACATCCTCGCCGAGGTCGTGCACGACGCCGGCCTCCCCGCCGGCGTGTTCAACCTCGTCACCGGCACGGGCCCGGAGGTCGGCGAGGCCATCTCCCGCCACCCCCTGATCGACATGGTGTCCTTCACCGGCTCCACCCGCGCCGGCAAGGCGGTGGCGGCTGCCGCCAGCGAGACGCTGAAGCGCGTGGCCCTCGAGCTGGGCGGCAAGTCGGCCAACATCCTCCTCGACGACCTGGACGACGCCGACTTCGAGCGGGCCGTCCGCGACGGCATCAGCAAGTGCTACATCAACCAGGGCCAGACCTGCATCGCCCTCACCCGGATGCTCGTCCCGTCGAAGCGCCTGGCCGACGCCGAGCGGATCGCCGCCGACGAGGTCGAGTCGAACTATCAGCCGATGGACCCGTTCGCCGATGGCGCCCGCCTCGGCCCGCTGTCCAGCCAGGCCCAGGTCGACCGGGTCACCAGCTACATCCAGAAGGGCATCGACGAGGGCGCCAAGCTGGTCACCGGTGGCCCGGAGAAGCCCGAGGGCTTCGAGCAGGGCTACTACGTGCGCCCCACGGTCTTCTCCGAGGTGCGCAACGACATGACCATCGCCCAGGAGGAGATCTTCGGTCCGGTGTTGTCGATCCTGCCCTACGAGACCGACGACGAGGCCGTCGAGATCGCCAACGACAGCCCCTACGGCCTCTCCGGCGGCGTGTGGGCCGGC
Source organism: Acidimicrobiales bacterium (assembly GCA_036275535.1). Classification (GTDB taxonomy): domain Bacteria; phylum Actinomycetota; class Acidimicrobiia; order Acidimicrobiales; family VFJN01; genus VFJN01. The sequence goes on from DASUDP010000045.1 coordinate 80,604, forward strand.
GACAAGGACCGGGCGACCGCCGTGGCCCGGAAGATCCGCACCGGCCAGATCGAGGTGAACGGTGGCGCCTTCAACCCGAACGCTCCGTTCGGTGGCTACAAGCAGTCCGGCTACGGCCGCGAGTACGGCACCCACGGCTTCGAGGAGTTCCTCGAGATCAAGTCCATGCAGCTGTAGACGCCTCGGCGTCAGGTGTGCGACCCGCCCCGTTGGGGCGGGTCGTCGCTTTTTCGGCCCTGGAGCCCGAGCACTAGGTTCGAGCCATGGCATCTCTGAAGGACCCCGTGCGCGTCGCTGTCACCGGGGCTGCTGGCCAGATCGGCTACAGCCTCCTGTTCCGGATCGCGTCCGGGTCCATGCTCGGGCCGGATCAGCCCGTCATCCTCCAGATGCTGGAGATCACGCCCGCCCTCGGTGCCCTCGACGGCGTCGCCATGGAGCTCGAGGACTGCGCCTTCCCGCTGCTGGCCGGCATGGTCAAGACCGCCGACGCCGACGCCGCCTTCGGGGATGCCGACGTCGCGCTGCTCGTCGGCGCCATGCCCCGCAAGGACGGCATGGAGCGAGCCGACCTGCTCGGGGCCAACGGCGGCATCTTCAAGCCGCAGGGCGAGGCGCTGTCGCGCAGCGCCAAGCGGGACGTGAAGGTCCTCGTGGTCGGCAACCCGGCCAACACGAACGCGCTCATCGCCCAGCAGAACGCCAAGGACCTGGACCCGGGCCGGTTCACGGCCATGACCCGCCTCGACCACAATCGCGCCGTCGCCCAGCTGGCTGCCAAGGCCGGGGTGCACAGCATCGACGTGACCAACATGACGATCTGGGGCAACCACTCCGCCACCCAGTACCCCGACGTCTTCCACGCGAAGGTCAGCGGCCAGCCCGCCTTCGAGGCCGTCGGCCGGGACCAGGCCTGGCTCGAGGGCGACTTCATCCCCACCGTGCAGCAGCGGGGCGCCGCCGTCATCAAGGCTCGCGGCCTGTCCTCCGCCGCCTCTGCGGCCAACGCCGCCGTCGACCACATCCGCACCTGGAGCCTCGGCACCGCCGAGGGCGACTGGGTGTCGATGGGCATCCCGAGCGACGGCAGCTATGGCGTCCCCGAGGGCATCATCTCGAGCTTCCCGGTCACCTGCGCCGGCGGCCGCTACGAGATCGTCCAGGGCCTCGACATCGACGACTTCAGCCGCGCCCGCATCGACAAGAGCGCCAACGAGCTCGTCGAGGAGCGCGACGCCGTCAAGGACCTGGGGCTCATCTAGCCCCGCTTCCGGGCGCCCGGCGCCCTACTTCAGGAACTTGCTGGTGGTGTTGTCCGCCAGGATCTTGCCGTTGGTCTGGCAGGTCGGGCAGTAGGCCACCGTGTAGCGGGCGTACTCGACGCTACGGATCGTGTCGCCGCAGGCCGGGCAGGGCTCGCCGACGCGGTGGTGCACGTGCCCGGGCCGGTCGGCCGAGCTGCTCATCTCGTCGAGCCCGCGCTCGTAGGCCAGCCCCTCGTTGATGCACACGGCGATGGCCTCGACGAGGCGCTTGGTGTCGTCCCGATCGAGCTTGGCGGTGTTGGCGAAGGGCGACAGCAGGGCCCGGTGGCAGACCTCGTTGGCCAGGCGCCGTCCCAGCCCGGCCAGGATGCGCTGGTCGCGCAGGAACCCGTGGAGGCGCATCGGGTGGGCGGCCAGCAGGGCCCCGAGCGCGTCGGCGTCGAGCTGGTCGGCGTCCGGGCCGAGGTCGACGAGCGGGGGCTGGCGCTCCGGGTCGTCGGCCACCACCCACACGCCGGCCTTGCGCTCCGTGCCGGCCTCGGTCAGCAGGAGCGCTCGGCCGTCGGCGAACAGCCAGCGGGCCTGCCCGAACCGCGGCTTGGCCGCCTGCTTGTCGTCGAGCTTGAGGCGCCCGCCCTGCATCAGGTGGATGACGAACGTGGCGACGCCGACGTCGATGAGCAGGTACTTGCCGCGGCGGCCGACGAACACCACCTCGTGGCCGTGCGTGGAGTCCGCGGGGGGTGTCGCCGTCTTGAGCGCGGTGAAGGCCAGCGGGACGAAGCGCTCGAGGCGCGCACCGGCGAAGTCCCGGTGGAGGCGCTCGGCGTGCGCTTGGATCTCAGGCAGCTCGGGCAAGCGCCCGAATCTACCGCCCGCGGTGCGTCACCAGGTCGTGGCCGCCCGCACCTCGGCGAAGATGTCGGCCACCGTGGCCAGGTGGGCCGCCTGCTCGGCGAGCAGGTGGACGTCGCCCCCGATGCGCAACCTGCCGGCGAGGAAGGCGGCCTGCGCGCTCAGATCCCCGCGGGCGATGGCCGCAGCCGTCTCCCGATCCTGGGTGAAGGTCACGTCGGGGGCGACGGTCCGCCCCGGCTCGATCCGCACCTGCCCGACGTCGAGCACCACCCCGTAGGCCCGCTCGGGGCCGTCGCCGTCGACGACCACCTGCTGGATGACGAGGCGCACCTCGGAGGGTCCGGCGACGGAGCTGGCCCGGTCGGCCAGCTCGGTCAGCCATGCGTCGCTCAGGAACTCGGCCACGGCGAGCGACGCTACCGGGCGCCATCCCGCCGCCGTCGGCGGGCGGGGTCGGCGGTAGGGTCCCTCGCCATGCAGGAGATCGGACGGGGGGCCAAGGTGTTCGACCACGCACCGGTTCGGGGTCGGTTCATGCCGATGGAAGGTCCCGAGGACGTGCTGGCGCTCATGGACATGGGAGCGGAGGGGGTGGTGGCGCTCGTGCGCGACGCCGGCGCCAGCTTCCTGGCCCCGATCTACCACGAGCTCACCGGCATCATCTGCACGAGCGGCACGCTGCGCAGCCACATCGGCATCGTGAGCCGCGAGTTCCAGGTTCCGTGCGCCATGGGCTGCCGCTTCGACGGCGACGAGCCGGTCGCCGGCAGCGAGATCGAGCTCGACTGCTCCGGTGGCGAGGCCATCCTCCGTGGCTGAGGACGAGTCGGTCCTCGAGACGGCCAACCGCCTCATCGCCTACCACGCGCCGATCTCCCGGGCTCTGACCGAGGAGCGGACGTCCCTCGAGAGCGCGCTGATCCCGGTCACCGCCTACATCGTGGTGGCCTGCGCCGAGGCGTTCCTGCGCTACCCCGAGATGGTGCGCCGGATCGACGACGCCCTGCCGGCCGAGGAGATCGGCCGCCGGGCCCGCCGGCCGGGGTGTCAGATCGACGCCTGCTACCTCTGGTCGATCGCCAACTTCTTCCTGCTCGGCCGCAAGGTCCTCGGGATGCTCGACCCGTCGGCCGACGACCCGGCGGCCACCGCACGGGTGCTCGGCTTCTGGGAGCGGGCCGCCTTGGCCTACCGCGGCGACGACGGCACCCGCCAGGCCTGGGACACGGGCACGAACACCCCGTACGACGCCTCGACGGTGGCGGCGCTCCTCGACGGGGTCGTCCCGATCGCCGACGACGAGCACCGAGCCCAGGTCAAGCGCTTCAGCGCCACGCTCGTGAACCACCTGTTCCTGCTCTACTTCGACACGCGGGCGGGCTACGGCGACACCGGGCCCTACGAGGTCCCGGGCCAGCCCGGCCGCACGCTGCTCGTGCGCGACTTCTACCGCCTCGGTCACGGCGACTTCCCGTGGTCCGACGTGGCGGCCGGGGTGCCGTACCACCACCTCACGGCGGCCCTCGTCCTCGACGGGGTGCGGAGCACCTTCACCGACTTCGGCACCTCCAACCACGACCCCGAGGACTACCTCGACCACCTCGTCGGCTTCGCCCTCTACACCACCGACGGCCTGCCGCCGGGCGAGCTGCGGCTCGTGCCCCCGGAGGAGTACGACGGCATCGTGGCGGCCGTGCGCACGGCCCAGGCCCAGCACTACCGCAACATCGCGGCCATGAGCCGGGACGAGAAGATCCGGGCCGGGGCCTACGTGTACTTCTCGTTCCTGCGCCCGTTCGCCGAGGAGGCGGGCATCGCCGACGAGCTCGACTGGACGGTCCCCCGCGACCTCCCCGAGCCCGTCTACCAGCTCATGTCCGCCTTGCAGGGCGAGAACGCCGGCGTCCCCGAGGAGGACGCGGCGTACTACGAGCTCTACCCGGAGGGGGCGACGACGTGAACGTCGAGGGCCTCGACCCGGGCGACGAGCGCCCCCACCCGCCCGGGGACGAGCGCCTCTGGGGCGAGTCCTGGTACTTCGACTTCGCCGATCGCGACGGCAGCCTCGGGGGCTACGTGCGCCTGGGCCTGTACCCGAACCTCGGCGTGGCCTGGTACTGGGCCTGCCTGGTGGGGGAGGGCCGCCCGCTGGTGACGGTGATCGACCACGAGGTGCCCCTGCCCGCTGCGCCGTCGCTCGAGGTGCGGGCCGAGGGCCTCTGGGCCGACCACACCCCCGAGATCCCCTTCGAGCACTTCACGCTGGGCTGCGAGGCCTTCGCGGTGGCCGTGGACGACCCGGCCGACGTGTACGGCGACCTCCGCGGCGATCGCGTCCCGTTCGGTCTCGACCTCGAGTGGGAGACCGACGGGCAGGGCGTGTACCCCTGGCCCGGCACGACCCGCTACGAGGTCTCCTGCGACGTCCACGGCGAGATCCTGGTGGGCGACGAGGTCATCGCCTTCGACGGGGTCGGCCAGCGCGACCACTCCTGGGGCGTGCGGGACTGGTGGACGATCGGCTGGGTGTGGACGGCAGGGTGGCTGGACGACGGCACCCGCTTCCACGCCACCCGCCTTCGCCTCCCCGGTCTGGAGGGCTTCGCGCCGGGCTACGTCATGCGCCCGGGCGGGCCGGTGGAGCAGATCGACGTCTGCGCCGCAGACGAGGAGCTCGACGCGGACGGCTTCCCCCGGACGGCCCACCTGGTGTGCGGTGAGCTCGACCTGGCGGTCGCGCCGGTGGCCTTCTCTCCGGTCAACCTGGTCGACGACGACGGCTCCGGCCCGAGGGTGGCCCGCTTCCCCCGCGCCCTGTGCCTCTTCGAGTCCACCGACGGCCGCCGCGGGGTCGGCTGGACCGAGTGGAACCAGCCCGCGGGCTGAGCGCGACTACGGCCCCCCGACCACCGATCGGTAGCCTCGGTCGGTGCTCGCTCTGATCCTCGCTGCCGGCGGCTTCCTCGACCCCGAGAGGCTGATCGACACCTTCGGGCTGCTCGGCATCTTCCTCATCATCTTCGCCGAGTCGGGCCTGCTCATCGGCTTCTTCCTGCCTGGCGACTCGCTCCTCTTCACGGCCGGGTTCCTGGCCTCGGGCCCCTCCAGCGTGGCCGAATCGCTCCACCTGCCGCTCATCCCGCTGCTGCTCGGCGTCTGGGCGGCCGCCGTGGCCGGGGACCAGGTGGGCTACGTCTTCGGCCAGCGCGTCGGTCCGGCCCTCTTCCGTCGCCCCGACTCCCGGTTCTTCAAGCACGAGAACGTCGAGAAGGCTCAGGCCTTCTTCGCCAAGTACGGCCCCAAGGCCATCGTGCTGGCCCGCTTCGTGCCGATCGTGCGCACCTTCACGCCGATCACAGCCGGCGTGGGCCGCATGCCGTACCGCACCTTCGTCGTCTACAACGTCCTCGGCGGCACCCTCTGGTCGATCGGCGTGACGATGCTCGGGTACTTCCTGGGCCAGGTCGAGGTCGTCGAGAAGAACCTCGAGGTGGCCATCCTCGCTGTCGTGGCGGTGTCGCTCTTGCCGATCGCCCTCGAGGTCCTCAAGTCCCGCCGGGACAAGCGCCTGCCTGCCGAGGTGACGACCAAGGAGTGACCGTCAATGACCTCGACCCGCGGGAGCCGGCGTTCGAGGGGACGCGTCGCCTGCTGGACGGCCTGGCGGCCACCATCGAGGAGCTGATCCAGCGGTCTCCCTCGGACGACCCTGAGGCGACCCACGACCTGCGGGTGGCGCTCCGGCGCAGCCGGGCGGTCGTGGCCGCGGCGAAGGGGGTCCTGCCCGAAGCGCAGCGGCGAGAGGCTGGTGCCGTGCTGCGGGCGGTGGCGGCCAGCACCACTCCGGCGCGCGACCTCGAGGTGCTCGTCGCCGACGTCGACCACCGTGCCACCGAGGTCCCGGGCGTCGACCCGGCGGCGCTCGAACGGATCCGAGCCGAGTTGGTGCGCCGTCGAGATCGCGCCTCGGCCCTGGCGGTGGCCGCCGTCCGGCAGCCGGCCGCCGTCGCCTGGCGGCGCGGCTGGCGGCAGTGGCTCAGCGACCCGCGGGTGACCGGTGACGGCCGAGCCCAGCTCGGCCCGGCGGTCGCCGACCAGGTGGCACGGGCGCACCGCGTCGTCCGGCGCCACGGCCGCGCCATCGGCCCGGGATCGCCCGCTGGCGAGCTCCACCAGCTGCGAAAAGAGGCCAAGGCCCTCCGCTACCTGCTGGAGGCCTATCGATCGCTGCTGCCCCGCGGCCCGGCGAAGGCGCTCGGGGCCCGGCTCCGGGACCTGCAGGACGTGCTGGGGGCCCACCAGGATGCCGTGACGCAGGTCCACCTCCTGACGTGGCTGGCCACGCAGGTCTCTCGGCGCCAGGCGCCGGACGCGGCCGTGCTCGAGGCCCTGGAGCGGTTGCGGGTCGATGCCACCCGCCGGGTCGACGCCCAGCGGGCCGCCTTCGGCCCGTGCTTCGCGGCCTACGACACCAAGGACAGCCGGCGCTCGCTCAGCGCGATGCTGGAGCCGTTGCGGGCCACGCGGGGCTGACCCTCGACGGTCCGGTCAGCTCTGACCCGCCAGCTTCCGATTCTTGATCTGCGCCTTGACGTAGTCACGGTTCATGTAGGCGATGAAGTCGATCGAGATCTCCTTCGGGCACGCCTCCTGGCACTCACCGTGGTTGGTGCAGGACCCGAAGAAGTCCTCCATGGTGTCGACCATCGCCGTCACCCGCTGGTAGCGCTCGGCCTGGCCCTGGGGCAGCAGGTTGAGGTGCTGCACCTTGGCAGAGGTGAAGAGCTGGCCGGCGCTGTTCGGGCAGGCCGCCACGCAGGCGCCGCAGCCGATGCAGGCGGCGGCGTCCATGGCGGCGTCGGCCGCCTCCTTGGGGATGGGCGTGAGGTTGGCGTCGGGGGCCGAACCGGTGGGGGCGGTGATGAAGCCGCCGGCCTCGACGATGCGGTCGAGCGGTGACCGGTCGACGATGAGGTCCTTGAGCACCGGAAAGGCCCTGGCCCGCCACGGCTCGATGTGGATCTCGTCGCCGTCGGCGAACTTCCGCATGTGGAGCTGGCAGGTGGCCGTGCCCTTCTGCGGCCCGTGCGCCTGCCCGTTGATCATCATCCCGCACGAGCCGCAGATGCCCTCGCGGCAGTCGTGCTCGAAGGCGATCGGCTCCCGGCCGTCGGCGTTCAGGCGCTCGTTCACGACATCGAGCATCTCGAGGAAGCTCATCTCCTCGGAGATGTCGGGGACGTCGTAGGTCTCCATCGTGCCGGGGGCCTCGGGGCCGGCCTGGCGCCAGACGTGGAGCTTCACGTGCATCGTTGCGATCCTCTGCTACTTGTACGAGCGCTGGGTCAGGTGGACGTTCTCGAACTCGAGGGGCTCGGTGTGGCGGGTGGGCCTGCCGCCCTCGCCCCCCCACTCCCAGGCCGCCACGTGGGCGAAGTTGTCGTCGTCGCGGAGCGCCTCGCCCTCGGGAGTCTGGCTCTCCTCGCGGAAGTGGCCGCCGCAGGACTCCTCGCGGGTGAGGGCGTCACGGACCATGAGCTCGCCGAGCTCGAAGAAGTCGGCCACCCGGCCGGCTCGCTCGAGGCTCTGGTTCATCGGCCCGTCGCCGAGCACCCGGAGGTCCTTCCAGAACTCCTCGCGCAGGGCCGGGATCTCCGAGAGGGCCTTCTCGAGGCCGGACCTGTTGCGGGCCATCCCGCAGTAGTCCCACATGATCTTGCCGAGCTCGCGGTGGTAGTGGTCGACCGAGCGGGTGCCGCCGATCGACAGGAACCGCTTCACCCGGTCGTTCACCTCGCCCTCGGCCTGCGTGAAGGCCGGGTCGTCGACCGGCACAGGGTTCGTGCCGAGCAGGTCGGCCAGGTAGTTGGCCAGGGTATAGCTGATGACGAAGTAGCCGTCGGCCAGGCCCTGCATCAGCGCCGACGCACCGAGCCGGTTGGCGCCGTGGTCGGAGAAGTTGGCTTCGCCCAGCACGAACAGGCCAGGCACGTTCGACATGAGGTGGTAGTCCACCCAGAGCCCGCCCATCGTGTAGTGGACGGCCGGGTAGATGCGCATCGGGACCTTCATCGGGTCGTCGTCGGTGATGCGCTCGTACATCTCGAAGAGGTTGCCGTACCGCTCGAAGATGGTCTTCTCGCCGACGCGGCCGATGGCGTCGGCGAAGTCGAGGTAGACGCCGTTCTTGAGCGGCCCCACGCCCTTGCCCTCGTCGACCATGGTCTTGGCGTTGCGCGACGCCACGTCCCGGGGCACGAGGTTGCCGAAGCTCGGGTACTTCCGCTCGAGGAAGTAGTCGCGCTCGGCCTCGGGGACCTGGTCGGGGCTGCGGGTCTCGTCCGGGTTCTTCGGCACCCAGATCCGGCCGTCGTTGCGCAGGGACTCCGACATGAGCGTGAGCTTCGACTGGAACTCGTCGGAGGCCGGGATGCACGTCGGGTGGATCTGCGTGTAGCAGGGGTTGGCGAAGAGCGCGCCCTTGCGATGTGCACGCCACGACGCCGAGGCGTTGGAGTACTTGGCGTTGGTGGAGAGGAAGAAGACGTTGCCGTAGCCGCCCGTGGCCAGGACGACGGCGTGGGCGGAGTGGCGGGTGACCTGACCGGTGACGAGGTCCCGCACGATGACGCCGGCGGCGCGGTCGTCCTTCACGACGAGGTCGAGCATCTCCGAGCGGGTGTGCAGCTCGACGGTGCCGAGGCCCACCTGCTTCATCATCTGCTGGTAGGCGCCGAGCAGGAGCTGCTGGCCGGTCTGGCCCCGGGCGTAGAAGGTGCGGGACACCTGGGCGCCGCCGAAGGACCGGTTGTCGAGCAGGCCGCCGTACTCCCGGGCGAAGGGCACGCCCTGGGCCACCATCTGGTCGATGATGTCGACGGACACCTCGGCCAGACGGTGCACGTTGGCCTCACGGCTGCGGTAGTCGCCGCCCTTGATCGTGTCGTAGAAGAGGCGCTGGATGGAGTCGCCGTCGCCCTTGTAGTTCTTGGCCGCGTTGATGCCGCCCTGGGCGGCGATCGAGTGCGCCCGGCGGGGGCTGTCGTGGTAGGTGAAGACCTTCACCTTGTAGCCCTGCTCGCCGAGGGTGGCCGCCGCCGACGCGCCGGCCAGGCCCGAACCGATGATGATGACGTCGAACTTGCGGCGGTTGTTGGGCGCCACGAGCTTCATGTCGAACTTGTGCTGCGTCCACTTGTCGGCGAGGGGGCCGGCCGGGACGTTGCTGTGCAGCTCGCCGATCATCCGCGGGCCTCCTCGTTCGTCAGGTCGCAGCTCACGATGACGTCGCCGTTCACCTTGCAGTCAGGGTTGTCCTTGGCGTCGACGATCCCGAGCATCACCGAGATCGGGAACGTGATGTTCACCGCTGCGATGAGGCCCGCGAAGCCGATGGCGAAGCCTCGGCGCCAGGCGTTCCAACGGGGGTTGTTCAGCCCGAGGCTCTGGAACATCGACCACGCCCCGTGGAACAGGTGCAGGCCGAGGGCCAGGTTGGCGACGATGTAGATGATCGCCACCACCGGCCGGTCGAAGGTGGCCACGAAGTTGCGGTACACGTCGCCGCGGACGAAGTCCGGGTTGACCGTGCCCCAGGTCAGGTCGGCCAGGTGGAAGAGCAGGAACAGGCCGAAGACGACGCCGGTCAGGCGCATGGATCGGCTGGCGGCGTTGGCGGCCTGCCAGTCCCGCTTCTGCTCGTAGCCGCCGGCGTTGGCCCGCTGGTTCATCCGGGTGAGGCTGAAGGCCGAGTGGATGTGGAGGGCGAAGGCCACGATCAGCCCGATGCGCAGCAGCCAGAGGGTGACCGTGCGGGGCAGGATGGGGACGAGGAGCTCCCGCAGGAACTCGCCGTAGTGGTTGAACTCCTCGGCCCCCAGGTACACCTTGAGGTTCCCGAGGGCGTGGAAGAACACGAAGCCCATGAGCATGATGCCCGTGAGCGCCATGACCCACTTCTTGCCGACGGCCGACCGGTAGAACTCCACCGGCCACGGCGCGCCGCGCCTCGGTCGGGGGTGCACCGGGGCGGGTTGCGGCCGCTCCATCGTCGTCGCCATCGCTCGATCAGCCTCCACGAGCCGTCGCCATCTACCTCGGAGGGAACCTACTCCTTGTCTTGAACCTGTCCGAAAACGGGGATCGCCGCTGTCGGGGGGGTGTGGCTCAGGCCGAGGCGACGGTGCTGCGGTACTCGTTGCGGGCCGTGCCGTCCCGGTGGCGGCACGCCAGCTCGAGGACGAGCCCGCCGGCGGCCGCGGGAGCGACGATCTGCATCGTGCCCACCCGCTGGCAGCTGTCGGCGGGGATGTCGCCGCGCCAGCGCCAGGACCGCTCGCCGCCCTCCCACCGCAGTTGGGCGGTGACCTCCGCCCCGTCGATCTCGGTGCGCAGGTCGCTCACCACGTGCACGTCGAGGGCCAGCGGCTCGCCGGGGGCGACGGCGGCGGGGAGCCGGTCGGCCACCACGATCACGGGGGCGCAGGCCGCCCGCAGGGCGTCGTAGCCCGGCTTCGGGGCCCGGTCGTGGCCGAGGACCGACCACGTCACGGCGGGATGGCCGTCGGCGAAGCAGAACTGGGCGAACCCCCCGGTGGGGCGGTACTTGATTCGGCGCAGGGCCTCGATCTGCCGGCGCACGACGGTGGCCTGGTAGGCCTGGGTGGCGGCCTGCCAGCTCTCGAAGGTGGCGTGGTCGGCCGGAGGCACGTGGCGGTCGAAGACGGCCTTCTGGAGGGCATGGGTGCGGCCGAGGCGCTCCCAGTCGACGTCGGGCCAGCGCTCCGGCTCGCAGAAGGAGGCGTCGACGGGGACCGCCTGCGCCCCCAGCTCGCTCACGAAGCGGCCGAGGCGGGGCACGGCGCGCAGGAAGCCGGGAAGGTCCCGCTCGTCGCCGTGGTACCAGCCGAAGTAGAGGTGGCTGTCGGTGCCGTCGAGCATCGGCGGGTGGGGGAGCACCCCGGAGTGGGCGATGACCGGACGGGACCCGTCGCCCTTCTCAAAGGCCCGCTTCACGGACCGGTCGAGGACGGTCTTGTTCCAGGTGGGCAGCTCCTGAGCGGCCAGCGCCTTGGCGCCCATCTTCCGCAGGCGCTTCGGGTCGGCCCACATCTCGGGGTCGTTCTCGACGGCCAGGGGCTCGTTGTGCCCGCACCAGATCGCCACGGAGGGGTGGTGGCCGAGGAGGTCGATGGCCTGCCCGACCTGGCGCACCGCCTGCTTGCGGATGCCGCGGGCGTAGCCCCACTGCAGCGGGAAGTCCTGCCAGAGGAGCAGGCCCTGCTCGTCGGCCGCCTCGTAGAGCTCCGGCCGGGTGATGTGGGCGTGGAGTCGGAGGAGGTCCAGGCCGGCGTCGAGGGCGAGCGTGACGTCGCCGGCCAGCTCGTCGGGGGACGCCTCGGCCAGCGCCATGCGGGTGGGGCCCTGGTTCGATCCCTTGAGGAAGAGGCGCTCGCCGTTGACCGAAGTGATCCAGGAGCGCATCCGCACCTGGCGCAGTCCGGTGCGCAGGTGCCGCTCGTCGGAGGTGGCGCCGCCCTCCTCCTCGTCGAGGACCACCTGCACGGTGAGGTCGTGCAGCACCGGGTCGCCGAGGGCCCGCGGCCACCAGAGCGCGGGCTGGTCGACGGTGATCGTCCACTCGACCTCGTTGGCGCCGTCGGCCAGCGGGTGGTTCGCCTCCTGGTCGTGCCCGGCCAGGGTGCTGCGCAGGCAGACCGTGCGGGCGCCGGCGCTGTCGAGGGTGGCTCGCAGCACGAGCACGGCCCGCTGGGGCGTGGCCTCCCGGCAGGCCACCCGCAGGCGGGCGATGCGGACCGGTCCGGTCTCCTGGACGTGCACCGGGCGCCACAGGCCGCCGGGGTTCCAGTCCGGATCGAGGCAGTCCCAGTGCTGGAAGACGCCGGTGATGTTGCGCTTCGCCGTCTTGTCCCTCTGGGGCGCACAGGTGACCTCGATGGCGAGGTGGTGCTCCCGCCTGGCCCGGAGCGCGTCAGTGACCTCGAACGTGTGGGGCGCGAAGTACCCCTCGGTGTCACCGAGGTAGGCGCCGTCGAGCCACGCGTCGCCTTGGTAGAAGAGGCCGTCGAAGGTCAGCCAGGAGCGCCGGTCGGGGACCGGCGGCTCGACCTCGAAGCGACGCCGGTAGAGGAGGGGGCCGTCGCTGTCGGAGAAGGCGGGGGTGGACCGCCAGTGCCCGGGGACCTCGATCGACTCCCAGGCGCCGTCGTCGAACTCGTCGTCGTGCCACGACCGACGCAGGTCCTCGTCGGCGATGGCGGCCCGCCAGGTGCCGGTCAGCTCCATGGAGGGCGCAGGCTACCGGGGTCGCCGCCCGCGGCCAGGAGGTGGCGTCACCCGCCCCCGCTCGACTCGTCGACGAGGCCCGCCACCGTCCAGCCGCCGGCTCCGTCCGGCGTGAAGGTGAGCTCGAAGGCGGCCTGGCCCACGTCGAAGGCAGGGGCGGCCCGGGTGCCGGAGGCGTCGCGGAGCTCCAACGTCCCCTCGAGGTGGAGGAGGCCGGGGCCGGAGAACCGGCGGGCGGTGGCCCCCGACAGGGTCACCGCGGCGTCGCCCCGGGCGGCGAGGAGGCTGGCCTCGATGGCGTCGAAGTTCACCGCGTCGCGGGGCGTGGCGATCCCGGCCCTTCCCACGGCGACGGGGGTGTCGAGCTGGTAGGAGCCGGGGGTGAACCGGTGCGCGCTGCCCCCCAGGGCCAGGCGGAACCCCTCGGGGATGAGGTCGACGGTGAGCGGGTCGACCACCAGGGCCCCGCCGGAGGAGAGCACGAAGGGCCGCCCGCCGTCCCACACGATCGAGCTCGCCTCTCCGCCGATCAGGACGTCGGTCACCTCGGCACCGTTGCCGAAGCCGCGGTCCGAGACGATCGTGAGGGGCGTGGGCACCTGGCGGGGCTCGGGCAGCGCGCCCTCGAGGTGGACGGCGGTCACGGTGCCGCCGACCAGGGTCTGCCCCCGACCGGGGACGACGGTGGCGGCGTCGGTCGAGGACGGGGCCGAGCCGGCGCCCTCCGGGAGGGTGACGTCCGAGGAGCCGACCACCTGGTCGTCGGCGTCGCCCCCGTCGAGAGCATCGGCCACGAAGACGGTCACGCCGATGGCGAGAGCCAGGATCGCCCACATCCCCAGGAACCGCTGCAGTCGCACCGGCTCAGGTTGGCCGCCGCAGCGCGCAGCTGCCAGCCGGGGGCCCGCACCCGGGCCGCCGCCGAACGACACCGCGAGCGCGGCGGTAGGTTGACCAGATGACGCATCCCGCCCCCGCCACGCTCGGCCAGCTCCGTGAGGCGGGCTGGACCTCGGTGCCGGTGAAGGAGGAGCTGCGGCGCAACGCCGTGGCCCGGATCCAGGCCGGCGAGCCCCTGTTCCCCGCGGTCCTCGGGTACGAGGACACCGTCCTCCCGCAGCTCGAGAACGCCCTCCTCGCCGGGCACGACGTGATCTTCCTGGGCGAGCGGGGCCAGGCCAAGACCCGCATGATCCGGGCCCTGACCGACCTGCTCGACGAGTGGATGCCGATCGTGGCCGGTTCCGAGATCAACGACGACCCCTTCGCCCCCGTCTCCCGCCACGCCCGGGAGCTGATCGCGGAGCACGGCGACGACGCCCCGATCGAGTGGGTGCACCGCAGCCGTCGCTACGGCGAGAAGCTGGCCACGCCGGACACCTCGATCGCCGACCTCATCGGTGAGGTCGATCCGATCAAGGTCGCCGAGGGCCGCTACCTCTCCGACGAGCTGACCCTCCACTACGGCCTCGTCCCCCGCACGAACCGCGGCATCTTCGCCATCAACGAGCTGCCCGACCTCGCCGAGCGGATCCAGGTCGGCCTGCTCAACGTGCTGGAGGAGCGCGACATCCAGGTGCGGGGGTACAAGATCAACCTGCCGCTCGACCTCGTCCTGTTCGCCTCGGCCAACCCCGAGGACTACACGAACCGGGGCCGGATCATCACGCCCCTGAAGGACCGCTTCGGGTCCCAGATCCGTACGCACTACCCGCTCGAGGTGTCCACCGAGGTCGCGATCGCGAAGCAGGAGGCGTCGCCCCTCGAGGCCCAGGGCGTGCGGGTGTCGGTGCCGGAGTACATGACCGAGATCGTGGCGACGCTGTCCCACCTGGCCCGTTCCAGCCCCCACATCAACCAGCGCTCCGGCGTGTCCGTGCGTTTCACGGTCACCAACCACGAGGTGATGGTGGCCAACGCCGTGCGCCGCGCCCTCCGCCACGGCGAGCGCGACGTCGCCCCGCGCGTGAGCGACCTCGACGCGCTCCCGGCATCGATGATGGGCAAGATCGAGATTGAGGCGCTGGAGGAGGGCCGCGACGCCCAGATCGCCGAGAACCTCGTGAAGGCCGCGGTGCTCACCGTCTTCAAGGAGCGCTTCTCGCCCGAGCGGTTCCGCCCGATCCTCTCCGCCTTCGACGAGGGTGCGGTGATCCACACCGGCGAGGACGTGTCCTCGTCGGACTACGTCGCCCTGCTCGAGCGGCAGCCCTCCCTCCGCGAGGCGGTGGCTGACCTCACCGCCGGCGACGAGTCGCCCGCGGCGGTGGCCGCGGCCGTCGAGCTGGTGCTCGAGGGCCTCCACCTGAGCAAGCGCCTCAACAAGGACGCCTCCGGCTCCCGCGCCACCTACCGCTCTCGGGCGTAACGTCTGTGGACGCCGGCGCACGCATGGCGTGCCAGGGTGTCCACAGACGTCGGTCGGTGGTCAGTCGCCGCGGCCGTCGGACTCGTCGCTGACGACCTGGAACTGCTCGTCGAGCTGGACGTCGACCTGCGTGCCGTCGTCGAGGGTGACCTCCACCTCGTAGTAGCTCTCCTCGTCGCCCACCTCCGTCTCCGTGACCCGGCCCTCGCCGGTGTGGGCGAGTGCCGCCGCCGATGCCTTCTCGAGCGCCGGCCCCTGGATCGGGGTGTCGGTAGCGTCGTCGTCGAGCGGGTTGCCGGCGGTGGCGATCCCCGCGCCGGCCAGCGCCATCCCCGCGGCCGCCGCCCCCGCGATCACGAGCCTCGTGCGTCGTTGCATCAGTGCCTCCTGGGTTCGTGCTGCGTCCAGCTGCAGCATGCATGGAACCGGCTGAACCTCACCTGACTTCCCCCGGGTCAGCCGGCCGGGGGACGCGTGAACTGCACCAGCTCCGACGACCCGGTCCCCCCGTCGGTGGCCGCCTCCCGGATCAGGCCGATCCCGGCGGCGTACCACTTCTCCTCCACCACCTCGGGCTCGAGCGGGGTCCAGTCCCTGGTGACGGCCACGTCGTCGTAGTCGCCCAGGCCGATCGTCCTGGCGACGGCCACCTGGAGGATCTCGCCCATGTCCTCGGCCTCGCCGGCGAGGTACTCCTGGCGGTATGCATCGCCGACCTCGGGACGAGCCGGCATGACGATCCCGGGCCGCGCGCCGTCGACGCCGGCCTCCCAGGCCCCTTCGCTGCTCACGACCTTGCCGTCCTCGTACTCGTGGGTGTCTTCGCCGAGGTACCAGACGTTGCCGTCGCGATCCTGGGCGAACCAGTCGTAGGTGTCCTCGGCCATCGCGCCGTCCACGTAGACCGTGTCACGGACGACCACGGCGGTGATCCCCATCACCTCGCGCCTGTCGGTGGTGACCTCCACCTCGATGCGCTCGTGCGCGCCGTCGCTGTCTCCCTCGTAGACCCAGCGGGTGCCGGGCAGGAACGGGAGATAGGGGTTGTCGATGCGCTCCACGAAGTCCGCGGGGTCCATCTCGGGGTGGTAGTCCCCGCTGTCGCCGAGATCGATGACGGCCGGTTGGGTCGTCGAGGTCGTGGCGGTGGTGCCGTCGCTCGAGTCGTCGCCGCAGCCGGCGAGGGCGAGCACGAGGAGGACGCGGACTCCGGCGCGGGCGATGGTGGGCAGGGGTTCGGTCATCGTCGCTCGATCCCTCGGGTCGGGGTGGTCGGCCCCAGCCTGACCCGGCGTCCCTGAACCTGCCCTGACCGGCGTCGAGCGACGTTCAGCGCCCGTTCAGGAGAGCGAGATCAGAGTCGGGTGTGCCGGTGCGACACTGCACGCGTCGCGCGGGGGAGCCCATGAAGGTGCTGGTGGTGGAGGACGACCGCAAGATCGCCACGGCGATCCAGCGCGGGCTGACCGCGGAGGGCTTCACCGTGGAGGTGTCCTTCGACGGCGACGACGGCCTGTGGCGGGCCACCGAGGGCTCCTACGACCTCATCCTCTTGGACCTGATGCTCCCCGGGCGCAACGGCTACCAGGTGTGCGCCGCCCTGCGCGAGGCCGGGGATTGGACGCCCGTGCTGGTGCTCACGGCCAAGGACGGGGACCTCGATGAGGCCGAGGCGCTGGACACCGGGGCCGACGACTACCTGACGAAGCCCTTCTCCTACCCGGTGCTGCTGGCCCGGGTGCGGGCGTTGCTCCGCCGGGCGGCGGGGCGCGATCCGGTGCCCGTCGAGGTCGGCGACCTGCGCATCGACCCCGGGGCCCGGCGGGCCTGGCGCGCCGGTGAGGAGCTGGCGCTGACCGCCCGCGAGTTCGACGTGCTCGAGTTCCTCGTGCGCCGCGCCGGCCAGGTCCTCAGCAAGGACGAGATCCTCGCCGGGGTCTGGGACTACGACTTCGAGGGCGAGCCGAACATCGTGGAGGTCTACGTCGGGCGCCTGCGGCGGAAGGTCGACGACCCCTTCGCCCGGCACACCATCGAGACCGTGCGCGGCGCGGGGTACCGGATGGCGACGACGTGACCGTCGGCTGGCCCGACACCGTGCGGGCGAGGGTGACGATCCTCGCCACGCTCGCCGTCCTCGGGGTGCTGGTGGTAGCGGGTGTGCTCGTGGTGGCCCAGCAGCGGCGCGTCCTCACGAAGGCCCTCGACGAGGGGCTCGAGCACCGAGCTGCCGAGCTGGCCGCCCTCGGCCCCGCCGTGCCCGCGACGATCTCCGGTCTCGGTGAAGACGACTCGATGGCCCAGGTGGTCGTCGATGGCCGGGTCGTGGCGGCCAGCGCCAACGTCGCCGGGCTCGACCCGGTGGTCACGGCCCCGTCGGAGGCCCAACGGACCGTCACGGTCGATCGCCTGCCCTACGAGGACAGCCGGTTCCGCGTGGTGTCGCTGGTCGTCGACGGCGAGGCCGCCCGCGTCGTCCACGTTGCCGGCACCCTCGACGACATCGACGACAGCGTCGGCACCCTCACCCGCTCGTTGCTGGTGTCCGTCCCGCTGGTGGTGGTCGTGGTGGCCCTGCTCGTGTGGTGGCTCGTCGGTCGGACGCTGCAGCCGGTCGAGGCCATCCGGGCCGAGGTGGCCGCCATCGGCGGGGCCGACCGCTCCCGCCGGGTGCCGGTGCCCCCCGGCGACGATGAGGTGGCCCGACTGGCCCGGACCATGAACGACATGCTCGAGCGGGTCGACGACGCCGCCCGCCGGCAGCAGCAGTTCCTGGCTGACGCCTCCCACGAGCTGCGCAGCCCCCTGACCCGCATGCGCTCGGAGCTCGAGGTGGACCTGGCCCACCCCGACACCGCTGATCTGGCCGCCACCCACCGCAGCGTGCTCGAGGAGACCGTGGGCCTCCAGCAGCTGACCGAGGACCTGCTCCTCGTGGCTCGTCGCGACGCCGGGGCGTCCGCCCCCGCCCGGCGCGACCTCGTGGACGTCGATGACGTCGTCCGCCGGGTGGCGCAGCAGATCCCGGCCCGGGCCGGGGTGCGGATCGACCTCGGCGCCGTCAGCTCGGCGCAGGTCCGCGGCGATGCCGGCCAGCTGGCCCGAGCCATCGGCAACCTGATGGAGAACGCGATGCGCCACGCTCACGCGGCCGTCGTCGTGCAGCTCGACATCCACGACGGCACCGCGGTGCTGGCGGTGGAGGACGACGGCCCGGGGGTCCCCGAGGCCGATCGGGAGCGGATCTTCGAGCGCTTCGTTCGCGTGGACGAGGCGCGCACCGCCGGGGGAGGGGTCGGCCTCGGACTGGCCATCGCGCGGGACATCGTCGAACGGCACGGCGGATCGGTGGTCCTGGTGCCCACCCCGGCCGGATCGACCCCCGGACCCGACGGCACCCGCTTCGTCCTCACCCTCCCCCTGGCCCGCTAGCCACCCCGTGGTCAGCGGGCGGCGAGCTCGTCGGCCATGTGGCGGAGGGCCTTCACCCAGGAGGCCGTCTCGAGGGCGCCCTGGAGCATGTACCGGCCCTCGACCATGAAGGTCGGGACGGCGGCGATGCCGTTGCGGTGCGCCTCTTCGCGGGCGGCCCGCACGTCGTCGGCGTAGCGGTCCGATTCCAGCACCTCGAGGGCGGTCGCGCCGTCGAGCCCCACGCCCGCGGCGAGGCCTGACAGCACCTCGTGGTCGGTCATCACCTGCCCCTCGGTGAAGTAGGCCCGGAGCATCGCCTTCTTGAGGGCCCGCTGGCGCTCGGGTCCGTCGGTCGCTAGCGCCCACGCCAGCAGGCGATGGCAGTCGAACGTGTTGGCGCGGCGCATGTCGGCCCAGTGGAAGTCGATCCCCAGCTCGTCGCCCGCCCGGCTCAGCCGGTGGTGGGCGGCCGCCACCCGCCCCGGGTCGCCGAACTTCCGGGCCAGGTAGTCGACGAGGGGCGGTGCGTCCCCGTCGACCGGCACGGTCGGGTCCAGCTCGAAGGACCGGTAGACGACGTCCACGTCGATCCCCGTCTCCTCGACGGCCCGCTCGAAGCGGCGGGTCCCCACGTAGCACCAGGGGCAGGCCACGTCGCTCCAGATCTCCACGTGCATGCACCCATTCAACCGGCACCAACAACGTCTGTGGTTGGCGTCCCGTGCCCCGAACCTCGACCCGTACCTCGACGCCGCAGCTCACTGCTTCGGCCGCCACGGTCTGCGCCGCACCCGCGTCACCGGCTGGTGAGCTCCCTGCTCCCCACGCCGGTGGCGGCCAAGGATGTCGATGGCATCGTTGCGGTCATCGCATCGGCCGTCGACTTCGCCGTTACCCACCCAGTCATGCGCAAGGTGCTCCAGGACGAGACCGACCTCGTCGGCGCGTTCGTCAAGAGCGAGTTCGGGATCGTGCTCGACCGCCTGCTCTTGCTGGCGGAGCCGGTCGTGCGACGCCCCGAGGAAGTCGCCGGGGCCCGCGACATCGACGTACCGGTCCTCGCCGAATGGGTGGCCCGTGTGGTGCTGACGATGGTGGTCGCCGCGCCGGCAACCCCGCCGGAGGTGTTCCTGCGGAAGGTGCTAGGCCCCCTGCTGGCCGTCACCGGCGCAGCTGGCTGAGGGCACACCGGTGGGCGACTCCACCTGCCAGCGGTGGCGAGGACGGAGCCGGTAGGGCCGGGACCGGGGCCGGTCGAGCTCGCGCGCGAGTGCGTCAGGAGCTACCGCCAGAAGGGCTAATGTTCCGCGATGCGCGTTCATGTTGACCAGGAGAAGTGCCAGGGCCACAACCGGTGTGTCGTCCTCGCGCCCGACCTGTTCGAGGTCGACGAGTATGGCACGGCATGGACCAAGAACGATGGCGTGGTGCCCCCGGGTCAGGAGGAGGCGGCGCAGCTCGCCGTCGACAACTGCCCCGAGTACGCCATCACGATCACCAACGACTGATCACGGGCTCCCTCCGCGTCTGGCGCGACATGCGACAGATCTTGTCGCATGATCTAACGTTGTCATAGGATGCCCGAGATGACCATCTTCGAGGGGACCTACGAAGATGCCCGATACAGCTGAGGCCCATCGTCACGTTCGGCAGAACGACGAATCGTCCTTCGGCCCGGTGGACGACTGGGCGAGGACTTCGACATCTTTGAGCCCAGGTACGTGGTGGACCCGCCGGCGCGGTGGGCTGAGCAGCGCGAGCGGTGCCCGGTCGCGTTCACCCAGCGTCGCCAGCGCACGTGGCTGCCGGTTCGGTTCGAGGACCTGGCTGCGATCGCCATGAGGTCGAGCGCTTGTCGTCCCGGGACATCGCCGTGGTCTCGCCCCTGGACGTTCCCCTGAACGATCGTGATCCCCGTGCCACGGATCAGCTCGGACCCGCCGTTTCACACCTGGGGCCGGCGGCGGCTGCTGCCCGCCTTCGGCCCCTCGGTCATCGACTGACAGGGCGCCGATCACGCGACGGTTGGCCAACGATCTGATCGACGAGCACTTCAGCGATGGTCACGGCCATGCGGCGCGCGACTACGCCCAGCACATTCCGGTGCGGGTGATCGCCCAGATGATCGGCATTCCGCTCGAGGACGAGCCGAGGTTCACTGGCTGGGCGGTGCGCACGCTGCAAGAAGGCCTACAGAACCTGGCCAACCTGCCGGAGGTCTTCGAGGAGATGACCGCCTACTTCGTGCAACACGTCGCCGAGCGGCGGGCGATGCCCGCCGGTTCGCGCTAGGCCGCGGACAGCGCCTGACGCTCGCGTCAGCGGGTGCGGAACCGCTCCAGGTCCACCGTGATGAACACCGCGGAGGCGCGTACGAACACCGCCTGGTCTGCCGAGCCGATGCAGCGCAGGTGGAGCTTGCGGCCCTCGCGGCGGTCGAGCCACGCTCGGAACTCGAGCGGCACCCCCATCGGGCAGGGCCCCTCGTAGCGCAGCGTCAGCTCGCCGGTGAAGGCCATCTCGCCGAGGATCGGCAGAATCCCGCCCAGCGTTTCGTCCACACACGAAGCGACGATGCCACCGTGGCTGCGGCCGGGCGCACCCTCCCAGCCGCGTTCCAGCGTCACGACGCCGACCGCCTGCTCGCCGTCCTGGCGGATCTTCAGGCCGATGCTCAACGGGTTGGCGGAACCGGAGACCGGCGAGTCCTCGAACATGTCCAGGAAGGCACCGTCACCCACGAGGTCGCCCAATGGTCGACGCTCGGCCACGGCTCGCAGGAACCGGGGGCTCCCGCCGACCTCCATCCCGCGCTCGCGCACCGGTGCCTGTTCGATTCGAGCCGCGAGTGCCTGAGCGGCGTCGGCTATGCGCAGCAGCACCTCCGGTTCGGCGCGATGACCGACCAGCGCGTGGCCCAGACGGTTCAGCGCAGCGGCGGCCTCCACCCGATCCGGCAGGTCGGCATGGGTGTCGAGCTGATCCTCGGTTCCTTCGCAGCGGTGGTCCATGGGCTCCACTCTGCCTGACCGGCGGGGATCAGCCGGACGGATCGAGGGTCGCACCCGCGAGCACCAGGCCTCGTCTCGGACGTAGAGGATCGCCTCGTCATGCGTCGTCGCGGTCTTGAACTGTTGTGCGAGGAGCGGGGCGGCCACGAGTCCGAGCCACTATGCCTGGGCTGTTGGCCACAGCGAAGGAAGACGCAGCCGTGGGAACGGGCGTGGCAGGAGATTGGCGGCGACTCATCCAATTACGTCCCCTGCGGGCGTGATCCCGCGGCTGCATCGAGCTGGGCTCGGGGGAGGGACACATGGCAGTTCTCGGATGGAGGGCCTTCCGGCGCACCCTGGGCGTCGCCGCGCTGGTCGTGGCGCTCGCCGCGGTGCTCATGGCCTCGGCCCCATCGGCGGAGGGCCAACCCGCGTTCGGCACTGGCTCCGGGCGCGCTGAGGCGAAGTTCCTCAAGGTCGGGCCGTCGCGTGGCGCGCTCACCCTCGCCCCCCAGGTCGGCCTTGCCCTTTCGGACTTCTTGAACACCCGCGGTCGAGGGGACGTTCGGATGGTCGACTTCGCCGCCCTCGAGGACTCGATCCCCCCCGAGGTCGTCTCGGCACTGCCGTCCGTGAAGGTGGAGTCGACCGACGAGGGCTCGGAGGAGGGGCGCACCGCCGCACTGGGGACCCCCCCGGAGGTGCCTGTGCGGGTCGACGCTGCCGAGTTGCACGCCCACGCCGGGGATGCTCCCTATGGCGCATCCTCGTTCAAGGCGGGATCGGTCGATCTGGGGATCGGTAGGGTCGTCGGAGGGGTGGCCGAGGCCCAGAGCGGCCTCGTCGACGGGAACGTTCGCGAGGCGACGGCGCGGGTGACCATCCCCCGGCTTGAGCTGGCCGAGGGCGCAATCGTCCTCCAGGGCATGGAGTGGCGGGTCGTGAACCGCAGTGGCGGCGACCAGGTGGAGGACGCCGAGTTCAGCCTCGGCTCGGTCACGATCGCCGGGCAGTCCTTCAGCCCCCCGGCCGGGAGCGAGAAGCCGCTGGCCGATGTGGCCGCTGCGCTCGACCCGGTGCTCGCCCCGCTGGGGATCTCGATCACGTTTCCTGTGCCCCGCATCGAGAAGGGCGTGGTGGAGCTCAGCCCACTGCGCCTGCGGGTCGCCGGCTCCGAGCTCGGAGTCGTCGTGAACCCCGTGCTCGAGGGCGTGCAGCCGGTCCGGGACGCGCTCGTGGGCGCGATCCGCAGTGGATCGGAGGACCTCGACGCAGCGATCTTGCTCACCGACGTCGCTCTGGGCGTCCTGGCCGGCGGATCCACCCTGGACATCGAGATCGGTGGGGTCAGGGCCTTCACGGCAGAGCCAGCAGCAGGCTTCTCGTTCGGATCGTTCGCCCTCGCGCCCCCGGCGGCTGTGGGCCAGGCGGCGAGCTCACGCCTGCCCTCGCCCGCCACCGGGAGCATCAACACCGGGTCGATCGGGGCCGGCACGGCGGCGGCTCCTGCAGTGTCGAAGGAGGTCGACAAGGCGCTGCCGATCGTGGAGGCCGATGTCCGGTCGGTCGTGGGCCAACGTGGCGGGCCCCTCCTCGCGGTCGGCCTGATCGGAGCGGCAGCCGCCTCATCAACCGCCGCTGCGGACTACCGGCGCCTGCGCCGGGTCCGGCGGATGATCCCATTCACCACGTGACGGCTGCCCGCTAGCTAGCGCCCGCGCACGACAGAGTCGTCCCACACACGGAGCAACACGAAGATGACCACGCCCACTCCGAGAACCACCGGGCCGACGGCCGCCAGCCGCATCATGCGGGGCTACGGCCCAGTCGCGGTGCTCGGCTTGCTGTTCGCTCTCATGGCGGCACTGGTGCCGTCGACCTACAGCGATATTGGGGAGGCCAACGCGGTCGCCGCGGGCCCCTCGACCTCGGGAGCGGTGGCTCGTGAGGGCGGGTCGGGTTCAGAGAGCGCCACGACCACGACCGCGGCAGGCGCCGGCGCAGGTGCTCCCAGCGCCGAAGGCGGTGCACCCGGGGCGGCAGGACCCCCGCCCCCGGGCGGCAACTGCCCCGACCGGGACAAGCAGATCCCGGGTGATCCGTACTCGCCGCCGTGCGTGAGCTTCGCGGGAGACAACGGCGGTGCGACCTCGAAGGGCGTGACGGGCGAGGACATCGTCGTGTCCGCCCGCATTCTCAACGAGAAGGGCTTCCAGCAGACGCTGGCAACGCTCGCCGGGGCCGACATCACCGACGGCCCTGCGGACGTGCGCCGAACGATCGAGGCCCTCGCTGAGTACTTCAACCGCAGTTTCCAGTTCTACGGCCGGAAGCTGAAGGTGGTCTTCTACGACGGCAAGGGCTCCGGAACGAGCGAGCTCCAGGGAGGTGGCCAGGCTGAGGCCGAGGCAGACGCCATCACCTCAGCCGACGAGATTGGGGCCTTCGCCGAGATCAACGGCTCCAGCGCCCCGTTCGCCGACGCCCTGGCTCGCAAGAAGGTCATCGCGTTCGGCACTCCATACCTCTCACGCAACTGGCACATCGACAGGCGTCCGTACAACTGGAGCGTTGCCACCGACTGCTCGATCATCGTGGAGTCCGTGGCCGAGTTCGCCAACAAGACGCTCGCGAACAAGCCCGCCGCCTTCGCCGGCGGCGACCTGAGGGACAAGCCGCGCAAGTTCGCCGCCTTCTCACCCGAGAACCCCTGGTACGTCGACTGCGTCGACCAGGCCATCGCCATCGCCGAGGGTGCCGGGAACAAGATCGACTTGCGCGTGACCTACAAGCTCGACATCGACTCGATGTCGAACCAGGCGGCGAGCATCATCGCCAAGCTCAAGAACGAGGGGATCACCACGGTGCTGTGCGGGTGCGACCCGATCATGCCGGTGTTCCTGTCGACGAAGGCAGCGGAACAGGGCTACCAGCCCGAGTGGGTGGTGGCGGGCACGGCGTTGTCCGACATCGATCTCGTCGCTCAGCTCTACGACCAGGAGCAGTGGTCGCACGCGTTCGGGGTGAGCTACCTCAGCTCGTTCCTCCCGATCGAGTCGGGGATCGGCTACAGCGCCTACAAGTCGGTGCGCGACGACGAGCCCGCCTTCGCCGTCGAGACGATCTACGCCCAGATGTACATGCTGGCCCTCGGCATCCACATGGCCGGGCCGAACCTCACCCCGGAGACCTTCGAGCAAGGGATGTTCGCCTACCCGGGCGGCACGGGACCCTTCGGTACCTGGGGCTTCGACGAGGACAGCTACACGCCGACGCAGGATTATCGCGTGATCTGGTACGACCCCAATGCCGTGTCGCCGCAGAACAGCAAGCGGGGCGCCTACATCGAGGCCTACGACGGGCGCCGCTTCAAGAAGGGTGAGCTGCCCGAATCCGATCAGCCTCCCGTGTTCGGGCGCTGAGGCAGTGGGAGCCAACACGATGAACCCGGTGTTGAGATCGCTGGCCGACGATCGCAGGGCCCGGAGCCTCGCCATCGGCCTAGCGGTCGTCGCGGCCTACCCCGTGCTGGGCGCCTTGCTGCCGGAGGGCGCCCCGTTGGGTGTCACCCTGCAGGGCGCGGTGTTCGGCACGGTCACATCCCTGCTCGCAATGGGCTTGATCCTTCTCTATCGGACGGACAGCATCATCAACTTCTCCTACGGGGCCATGGGTCTGGTGGGCGGGAATCTGGGCGTCAATCTGTACCTCGAGACCGGCTGGAACTACTTCCTCGCGATGGTCACGGGCGTCGTGGCCGGCCTCGTCGTGGGGGGCCTGATCGAGGTGACGGTGATCCGTCGCTTCAAGAGCGCCAGCCGCCTCGTGCTCACCGTGGCGACGATCGGGCTCGCACAGGTCCTCGGTTACATCGGCGCGATCTTCATCCCGCAGCGGTTCGGCTCCACCGGTCTCGTCGGTGGGTTCTCGACACCGTTCACGTTCGGCTTCGAGGTCGGGCCCGTCCGGTTCACTGCGGGGCACATCTTCATCATGGCCGCCGTCCCGCCGATCATCGCCGGCTTGTCGTGGTTTCTCCTGCGCACCGATGCCGGGGTGGCTGTACGGGCGGCGGCGCAGAACAAGGAGCGGGCCATGCTCCTGGGGATCCCGATCGAGCGGCTGAAGACGATCGTCTGGGTGGTGTCCGGCGGACTCGCAGCTCTGACCATTGTTCTGCAGGCGCCCTTCTCGGGGACGGCATCGAACCCCTTGACGGCCCCGATCACCGTGCTGCTCCCGGCACTCGCAGCGGCTGTCATCGCCCGGATGGAGTCCTTGCCCGTCGCCT
This sequence comes from Acidimicrobiales bacterium, assembly GCA_036275535.1. Taxonomy (GTDB): domain Bacteria; phylum Actinomycetota; class Acidimicrobiia; order Acidimicrobiales; family VFJN01; genus VFJN01. The sequence goes on from DASUDP010000045.1 coordinate 106,098, forward strand.
TCTTGGCCGGCATCGGGCTCGGGATGCTCGACCAGCTGGTCAGGTGGAACGTCGACAAGGCATCCGCCGCCGACCTGGCCTTCCTCCTCGTCATCCTCGGCGCGCTGCTCCTCCAGTCGGGGAAGCTGTCCCGGGCCCACGACTCGTCCTTCAACGTCGACCTGGCTGGCGTGGTGCGCGCCGTCCCGGCTGAGCTCCGTCACCTGCCCGAGGTCCGCTACACCAAGTGGGCGCTGATAGCCGTCTCGGCCGCCCTCGCCGTGTTCATCCCACGGGGTTGGGCTCCGTCGTCACAGAGCCTCGCGGCCACGGCGACGGTATGGGCGCTGGTGGCAGTGTCGCTCGTGGTGCTGTCGGGTTGGAGCGGCAAGATCAGCCTGGGCCAGTTCGGCATCGTGGGCGTCTCTGCCATCGCGGCCGGGAAGATCGTCCAGACCTGGAACATCGACATCTTCGTGACGCTGCTCGTCGCTGGAGCCGTCGGCGCGCTCGCAGCCCTCGTCATCGGGCTACCAGCCCTGCGCATCCGTGGGCTGTTCCTGGCGGTCACGACGCTTGCGTTCGCAGTGGCCCTCGACAGCTTCGTCCTGAACCCCGTCAACTTTCCCGATGCGGTGCCGGACAACGTCAACCCGCCCATCTTCTGGGATCGCTTCGACGGCAGCGAGCAGCTCCCGATGTACTACCTGGGCCTCGGGACGCTCGTCGTCGGTCTGCTCCTCACAAACAGCCTCCGCCGCAGCCGCTGGGGCCGTGTGCTGCACGCCGTGAAGGAGAACGAGAAGACCGCCCAGGCCCAGGCGGTCCCCACCACCAAGGTGAAGCTGATCGCCTTCTGCTACTCGGGGTTCCTCGCTGGCCTCGCCGGAGCCGTGTACGTGCTGATCCTCCGGGGTGCCAGGGTGGGCTCCTTCCAGCCCACGATGAGCCTCGAGGTGTTCTCGATGACCGTCATCGGTGGCCTGGGCTCGCTGCTGGGTGCGCTGCTCGGCGTGCTCACGTTCCGGTTCCTCGAGACCGTCCTCTCCGGGGAGCTGCGCCTCGCGGTCTCCGGTGCAGGCCTGCTGGTCGTGCTCTACGCCCTGCCCGGGGGCTTCGGGCAGGCCGTGTACTGGCTCCGCGACCACGCGCTGCGGCGGGTGGCCCAGCGGCGGGGCATCCACGTCCCAAGCCTCCTCGAGGACAGCCGCCAGGTCGACCACGGGGAGCGAGCGGAGGAGGCCCATCTCACCGGATCGCCACTCGCGGAGCGTCCCGGCGGATCCACCGACCAGACCCTGGTGGTGGCCGTGCCCAGCGACTCGGCTGCTGCCTCCGAGATCGAACGGATGAGAGCATGACCCTCGACGTGACGGGGCAGCTCCACCTGAATGGGGCGGAGCTGGCGCCCGAGGACCCGATCCTGGTGTGCGATGGGGTGGACGTGTCCTACGGGCCCGTCCAGGTGCTCTTCGGCCTCGACCTCGAGGTGCACAAGGGTGAGATCGTCGCGCTGCTCGGCACCAACGGCGCCGGGAAGTCGACCCTGCTGAAGGCCATCTCCGGACTCGTGGCGCCGAAGGGCGGCACCATCCGCTTCGCTGGAGCCGACATCACGGGCAAGCCGGCTCACGAGACCGCCCATATGGGGCTGATCCAGATGCCCGGCGGCAAGGGCGTGTTCCCGCAGATGTCGGTTCGCGAGAACCTGCGGTTGGCTTGCTGGATGTTCCGAGGGGATCGGGAGCGCACGGAGGCGAAGGTGGAAGAGGCGCTGGCGCTCTTCCCCCGGCTGCGAGACCGCTACAGCGCCCTCGCGGGCGACATGTCCGGCGGCGAGCAGCAGATGCTGACGCTGGCGATGGCTCTGGTCAACGAGCCGCAGCTCCTCATGATCGACGAGCTGTCGCTCGGCCTGGCGCCGACCATCGTGGGCGACCTGATCGACGTCGTGCGGCGGATCCACGAGACCGGTGTCACGATCATCGTCGTGGAGCAGTCCATCAATGTGGCGCTCACCTTGGCCGAGCGGGCCGTGTTCATGGAGAAGGGCGAGTTCCGGTTCACCGGGCCCACGGCGGAGCTGATCGAGCGGCCAGACATCCTCCGTTCGGTCTTCATCGCCGGAGCGTCGGCCGGACCCAGCGCCAGCACCTCCGGACCGGGAGAGGCGCATCGGCAAGCTTCCCCAGCCGCAGGGGTCGCGGCGCGCACACCGCCGCCCACCAATGCACCTGTGGCCCTCGAGTGCCGCGGGGTGGTGAAGCGCTTCGGGGGCATCCGGGCCGTGGACGGGGTGTCGCTGAGCCTGCGCGAGGGCGAGATCCTCGGGCTCATCGGCCAGAACGGCGCGGGCAAGACGACCTTGTTCGACTGCATCTCCGGGTACCACCGCATCGATCAGGGCCACATCCTCCTCGAGGGGTACGACATCACGGACTGGGAGCCACATGAGCGGGCCGTCAACCGGCTCGGCCGCTCTTTCCAGGAGGCGATGCTGTACCCGTCGCTGACCGTCGGTGAGACCATCGCCACGGCGCTGGAGCGGCACCTGGAGAACCGTGACATCTTCGCTGCGGCGCTCGCCGCACCAGCGTCGTACGAGTCCGAGCTCGCAGCGTGGGCGCGCGTCGACGAGCTGATCGAGATGATGGGGCTCGGAGCCTTCCGGGACAAGCTCGTCGGCGAGCTCTCGACGGGGTCGAGACGCATCGTCGAGCTCGCCTGCATCCTGGCCCAGCAGCCAAGCGTCCTGCTCCTGGACGAGCCCTCGGGCGGTGTGGCGCAACGCGAGACCGAGGCGCTCGGTCCGCTGCTCCGCCGGGTCCAGGAGGCGACCGGCTGCTCGATCATGGTCATCGAGCACGACATGCCCCTTCTCACCTCCATCTGCGATCGCATGTACTGCCTTGAGCTGGGGCAGGTCATCGCCGAGGGCACGCCCGACGAGGTCCTGGAGCATCCGCGGGTAATCGAGTCCTACCTCGGGAGCAACGAAGCGGCGATCCACCGGTCGGGGACGGGCCAGAACCATGCGAAGGCCGCCAAGAAGGTCACGAAGGGGCGAAGTGGGGGCGGTGGGCCGAACGGCGTCGCTCGGTCCACCGAGCCCCCGTCCATCAGCACCGATGCGCCGAGCACCAACGGGCGAGCCAGGAGGGCCAAGCCGCTTCGAGCAGAGTGATCCCGCCATGGCCAACGGCTCACCGGCGGGCTGACCGCAAGGATCACCCGAAGCGCGCCGACCAGGCGTCGCATCGTCTAGCGCTGCCGTGGCTGCTGGCCTAAGACGGACCCATCTCGATGCTCTTCCCGGGCCCGGTCGGCCGTTCACCGCTCCGAGGCTTCACGAGGTCACCGGGTCGAGGTCCGGCCCGCCTGAGGACCCGCCGTCCGTATGGAGCCGGGGCTCCGCCTCGGCGGCGGTGCGTGGGCTGCGGAGCGCCGTGTAAAGGGCAGCTGCCGCCGTGAGCGCAGCGGCGAGCAGCAGCGCAGGGGTCATGCCATCGACGAAGGCCCGCCGGGCCGCTTCGGTGAGCGCCGCCCCGCCGGCGTCGAGCTGCGCGCCGACCGCCAGGGCCTGGCCGATCCCTCCGCGGACCGCCTCAGCCTGCTCAGGCGGAAGGGTCCTCGCGACGGGTTCGACGTTCGACCGGTACGCGCCGTTCAAGACCGACCCGATCAGTGCGATCCCGACCGCGCCCCCCATCTCGCGGACCGTGTCGTTCAACGACGAGGCAACCCCCTGCTTCTCCTCGGGGAGGGACGAGGTGATCGCGGCCGTCGACGGGCTCATGGCCAGCCCCACTCCGGCAGCGATGACGAGGAGTCCGGGCACGACCGACCAGTACCCGGAGGAGACCTCGGCCATCGTGCCCAGCAGCACGAGCCCGATCGTCAAGAGACCCATGCCGACGACCAGGGTGCGTCGGAACCCGACCCGTTCCGCGATCGTCGGTGCCACCGTGGACAGCGGCATCATCACGACGGCCATCGGGAGCAGCCCCGCCGCAGCCTGGAGCGCCGAGTAGCCCATAGCTGCCTGGAGGAACTGCACGATGACCAGGAACAGACCGAACATCACCGCGAAGACGACAAACAGGTCGACCGATCCGACGGCAAGCCCGCGGAAGGCGAACATGCGCACATCGATCAGCGGATGGTCACGGCGGAGCTCGGCGACGACGAACGCTGCGGTGGCGAGGACACCGACCATGAGGGCAGTCAACGTGAACGCATCGGTCCAGCCGCGCTCGGGCCCCTCGTGGACGGCCAGCACGAGGGCACCGGCGGCGAGGGCCGACAGCACGGACCCGAGAACGTCGAAACCCGCTTCGACGTGCTCGACCGAGTGAGGCACGACGACCACGGCGAGCACGAACGCGGCGCTGGCCAGGGCGACCGGTAGTGCGAACACCCACGGCCACGTGGCGTTGTCGATGATCGCGGCCGACGCGAACAACCCGATGATGCCGCCGGCCCCCGCGAACCCGGCCCAGGTGCCGATCGCCTTTGCTTGCTCGTGCCGGGGGAAGCTCGTGGTGATGACCGAGAGGGTCACCGGCATCACCATGGCGGCGCTCACGCCGGCAAGGACCCGCAGCGCGATCAGTGCCGTCACCGAGCCCGCGAACGCGGATGCCACGTTCGCGGCCGCGAACAGCGCGAGGCCCGCGAGCAGCACGGGCTTGCGGCCCCAGCGGTCGCCGACCGCTCCGACGGGAAGGAGGAGCGCCGCGAGGGCCAGCGTGTAGCCGTTGATGACCCACAGCACATCGCTCTGGCTCGCGCCGAGATCCGCGGCCAGCGCTTGCTGGGCCACGTTGAGCCCCGAGACGGATGCGACGACCGCAACGAGAGCGATGCACATCGTGGCGAGCACCAGGCGCCGCCGACGGACATCGACGATGACCTCGTCGTGCACGACGGGGGCTGCATCTGTCGAGGTGGGTGTCGATGTCATCTTGGTCCTTTTGGTCCTTTTCCCTCGGGGGGCTCCGGCGGCCGCGGGACTGCACCGCCGTCCGTGGCCTACAGTTTGGACGATGGATCCAAACGTTCTGTCAAATGCGGGTGGGGCGGGGTGAGCGCTCGTGCCGTCCCCGACGCGCTCGCACGCAGGCTGACGGCGGCGGCCGGCGGCTTCGCGTCCTCGTTCTACGAGGTGAGGATGGAAGACATCGCGGCAGCGAGCGGCGTCCCGCGAGCCACGCTCTACTACTACTTCGCGGGCAAGGACGACGTCTTGGCCTTCCTCCTCCGCTCGATGCTCGACGATCTGCGGGTGTCGGTCGCCACGGCTCTGGAGGCGGGCGGAAGTGCCCGGACACGTCTCCAGGCGGTGGTCCGCGCCCAGCTCGCTCACCTCGCGGCGAACCCTGCGACCTCCCAGCTGCTGCTGATGAACCTGGGTCGGGCAGCTCGGGCAGGTCAGATCGCCGGGGGTATCGATGCCGGGTTCCATGGGCCTGTCTGCGAGATCCTCCGAGACGGCATCTTGTCGGGAGAGATCGGCGACGTCGATGTCGAGGTCGCCGCGACTGCGGTTTACGCGGCGGTGACGATCGTCGGTCTCCAATTGCTGGTCGCGGCCGGCGCGATCGACGTCGACGGCATCGCAGACCGTCTGTTTCCGCTGTTCTGGTCGGGTCTCGCTGCCCCGAGACCGGACAAGGGCGGGGCCCAGCGTTGAGCACTACTGCCCTGGCTCCCGTCGTCGAGCACCTGCCCGACGGGATCGTCCACGTCCCGCTCCCGACTCCGTTCCCGGTCGGGCCGGTCAACTGCTACGTGTTGGTCGAGGACCCCGTGACGGTGATCGATCCGCCCGCCCATCCCGGCCAGGCCCGCCTGGTCGGCGAAGCCCTCATGCGGCGTGGCGCCCGGTTGGAACCGGCCGCAGGGGCGCGCCGCGTCGACAGCATCCTGCTGCGGGGTTTCAACACCTACCCGGTGACCGTCCGTTAGCACGTCGCCAGGCCTGGACCAGCTGCGCCCCGTGGGCGGTGAGCGCTTCGGTCGTGAGGTCGGGGCGGCTGAGGGCGCCCGTGGCGAGATCGAGCGCCCGGGTGGCGCGGTCGGCCAACTCGTGCGGGTTGGCGGGCCGCAGCGACGCGACACGGGCCCCGGCCTGGTCGAGGGTGAGGGCGAGCAGCGGGCCGTCGATCGGTACCTTCGCGTCGATGACTGCGCTGTCCTCCTACTGGTGACCAGCCGAAGGACGCCGGATCCGCTACGTGGCAGCGTTGAGCAGCTTGCCCATCTCCTCGGTTGCATTGTCGGGCACGATCAGGTCGTCGAGCGACGCGATGGCGTCCCAGTTGTCGCGCACCTGCTCGGGCGTCAGGTCCGCGGAGTAGTAGCCGAGTGGCTCGGCGATGACCACGCGGCTCACGCGCCCGCCTGCCACCGACAGGATCTGGCCGGTGACGTCGCACTGGTCGGAGGAGAAGTACACCACGACGGGGGACACCTTCTCCGGGTCGAGGGAGTCGGCCATAGGGCCGAGCAGTTCCCCGGTCATTCGGGTGCGCGCGGCCGGGGCGATGATGTTGGCGAGGCGTCGAGCGCGGTTTGCACGATGGCCTCGCCGCCGTGCTGGCTGGACACGGAGTCCGTGTTGGCGACGGCTTCGCCCCCCTGATCGTTGATCGCATCGGCGACCTGCTGGGCGGGTCCGGCGTCGGAGCCGCTCCCGTCCACCGCCCCACCGAGGTCGTTCACCACGACCCGCGCGCCACGCGCTGCCAGGGCCAGGGCGTGCTGGCGGCCGAGGCCGCGCCCAGCGCCGGTGACGATCGCGACCTGGCCATCGAATCCGATGTCCGTCATCCGGTCCTTCCCGCCGGGATCTCTCCCCAGCACATGTGACAGAGAGAATCCTATGTCCTAGCGTGACGTCCGCGTCTGAGCCCGACCCGCCCGGCGGGCATCGGCGACCCGAGGAGGACGAGATGACCACGTTGACGCCCACGACGGTGCGAGAGGAAGCAGCCGCCTGGTTCCGTGAGAACTGGGATCCCGAGATGCCCCTTGGACACTGGTGGGAGCGTCTCGCCGAAAGTGGCTGGGGCTTCCCCACCTGGCCGGAGCGCTGGTTTGGACGGGGTCTCAGCAGCGACCAAGCCAAGCAAGTCGACGCCGCACGCGCCACCGTCGGCGCCGCCGGCCCACCGAGCGGCATCGGCGTGATGATGGCGGGACCTACCATCGTCGATCACGGCACCGACGAACAGCGGCAGCGCTTCCTGCCCACGATGGTCAGCGGCAAGGAGGTCTGGTGCCAGCTCTTCTCCGAGCCAGGAGCCGGCTCGGACCTGGCAGGGCTGCAGACGCGCGCCGAGCGGGATGGCGACGAGTGGGTCGTGAACGGGCAGAAGGTCTGGACCTCCGGTGCTCAGTACTCCAAGTGGGGGATCCTCATCGCTCGCACCGATCCCGACGTACCCAAGCACGAGGGCATCACCTACTTCGTCATCGACATGGACCAGCCCGGCGTCGAGGTCCGGCCGCTCAAGGAGATGACAGGCGGCGCGACCTTCAACGAGGTGTTCCTGACCGACGCCCGCGTGCCCCACGCCAACGTGATCGGCGAGGTCAACCGTGGCTGGACCGTCGCCGTCACCACCCTCGCCCACGAGCGCAACTCACTCGGCGCATCCGGCATGGCCGGGGCCGGCGGCGGGGCCATCATCGGCCGTAACGACCTCGACCGGCCGGCTGGTCAGCGCAGCGGCGGTGGCGGCGAGATGGCCGGCATGGCCGCCGCCTTCGGTGGAGATGGCGGGCTGGTCAAGGACCTTCCAGCGCTCGTCGGACGCCAGGACGACCGCGTCCTGCGGGACAAGGTGATGCGAATCTACTCCCTCATGGAGATCACCCGTTTCACCAGCTTGAGAGTGCAGGCGGCGAAGGCCGCCGGGCGGGGGCCGGGTCCCGAGGTGTCCACCGGCAAGCTCATGGCCTCCGAGCTGGTCCGCCAGCTCCGCGACGTCGGGCTCGGAGCGCTCGGGCCCCATGGCCAGCTGATGGGGGCCGGCACCCCGCTCGGGGGCCTGCTCCAGCAGCTCGCCCTGTTCAGCCCGGCCATCTCCATCGCCGGCGGCTCCGACGAGATCCAGCGCAACATCATCGGCGAGCGCGTGCTCGGCCTCCCCCGTGAGCCGCGGGTCGACAAAGACGTTCCCTTCGCCGAGCTGAAGGTGGGCACCCAGCGATGAGCGACACCGCCGCCGCTGAGGTGCGGCGCATCCCCACTCCGTGCGGCCTCAGCCTCGCCGCCGAGCGGTTCGGCCTGGCGTCGTCACGTCCGCCCGTGCTGCTGCTCCACGGCGGTGGCCAGACCCGCCACAGCTGGGGCGGGACGGCCCAGCGGTTGGCGGCGCGGGGCCGCGAGGCCTGGACGGTCGACCTGCGGGGCCACGGCGACTCCGACTGGGCACCCGACGGCGACTACACCACGAAGGCGATGGTGGAGGACCTCGACGCCGTCTGCGCCGAGATCGGCCGCCCACCCGTGCTCGTCGGTGCATCCATGGGGGGCATCGTCGGCCTGATGTGCGAAGGGGTCCTACGCCCCGGGCGGCTCCACGCCCTCGTGCTCGTCGACATCGCCACCCAGCTCGAGGAGTCCGGCGTCGATCGGATCGTCTCCTTCATGTCGGCGGCACCGGAGGGGTTCGCCTCCCTCGCAGAGGCGGCCGACGCCATCGCCGCCTACCGCCCCAACCGTCCGAGACCCACGAACCTCGACGGCCTCAGGAAGAACCTACGCCGAGGTGTCGACGGGCGCTGGCGCTGGCACTGGGACCCGGCGTTCTTGTCGGACAAGAGCCGCGGCGACCGCCGCCATCCCGACGCCCTCGGCGATGCGGCCCGGGCGCTGAAGGTCCCCACGCTGCTCGTGCGGGGCCGCACGTCGGACATGCTGAGCCTCGAGGGCGTCGCGACCTTCCAGGAGCAGTGTCCCCACGCCGAGTTCGTCGACATCGCCGATGCAGGCCACATGGTGGTCGGCGACCGCAACGACGCCTTCACCGATGCGGTCGTCACCTTCATCGACCGCCTGCCCCCCGTCGCCGACGACGAAGAGGAGGAGATGGCCAGTTGATCGCCACCGACCCCCACCTTTTCCGCCTACCGGGCGAGAACGAAGATCGTCCTCGGCTGCTCGGGTCCTACGCGCCGGAGTCCGACCTCCACTTCTGGCCACGCCGCAAGCGCTGCCCGGTCACCCGGACGAGGGTCGAGGACGTGGATCTCGGCCCTGAGGGCACCCTCTACGCCTGGACGTTCCTCCACGTCCCGCGGATGGGCAAGGTCTCCTTCGGCGACACCGGCGGCTACGCTGTCGGCCAGGTCGACCTTCCCGAGGGGGTTCGGGTCCAGGCGCCGCTGGTGGGCACGCAGGACGACTGGTCGATCGGCGACCGCATGGCCCTCACGCTGTTCCCGGTGGGAACCGACGACGAGGGCAACGAACTGGTCACGTTCCGGTTCGAGGTGATCCGGTGAGCGCGCTCGGTCGAGATGTCTACGTGATCGGGGTGGGGATGCACCCGTTCACGAACCAGCCGCCGTCGGTCACGGACATGGCCTACGAGGCCGGCATCGCCGCCCTGGAAGATGCCGGCCTCGACTTCCCCGAGGTCGGCGCCCTCTACAACGGCTACATCGGCGGTGGCATCACCACCGGCGTGCACGTGGCCAAGGAGCTCGGGCTCACGGGGCTGCCGGTCACCCACGTCGAGAACGCATCTGCCACCGGCTCGTGCGCGCTCGGCGAGGCGGTGCACGCCGTCGCCGGTGGCCGCACCGAAGTGGCCATGGCCCTGGGGTTCGACGACATGAACCGCATGGGCGGGCTCGGTCGCTCCGGGCGAAAGGGTCTGGGCGCCGAGGACGTCATGCTGCCGGCTGCGTTCTTCGCCATGTGGGCCACCCGGCGCATGCACGACGTCGGGACCACGCAGGAGACTTTCGCCGCCATCGCGGCGAAGAACTGGAACCATGCCCGGCACAACCCCATGGCTCAGCGCCGGGCCGATCACGAGGTCACCGTCGAAGAGGTGCTGGCCTCGACGATGATCTCCTACCCGCACACCTCCAAGATGGCGTGTGCCGCCGGCGGCGGTGCCGCGGCGGCCATCGTGGCGAGCGAAGCCGTCGCCCGGCGGCTCGGTGGACCGATGATCAAGGTCTTGGCCTCACAGCAGCAGTCAGAGACCTACACCGAGGGCCACGTGTTTCTCGGAGCGGTGATCGGCCCATCGCAGATGACCCGGGACACCTCAGCCGCGGCGTACGAACAGGCGAGCCTCGGACCCGCCGACCTCGACCTGGTGCAGGTACACGATGCCTTCCCGGTCGAGGAGCTCGTGTACTACGAGCTCCTCGGCATATGCGATGACGGTGAGGGGGACAGGCTGGTGGCCGCCGGAGAGACGTCGCTCGGGGGCCGCATCCCCTTCAGCACCGACGGCGGACTCACGGCGCGGGGTCACCCGGGCGGTCCGACGGGTCTCGCTCAGGTCCACGAGACCGTTCTGCAGCTACGAGGCCAGGCTGGACCCCGACAGGTCGAGGGCGCTCGCACCGGGCTGTGCCACATGGCCGGCGCCGGGTCGGTGTGCGTCGTGCACATCCTCCAGCGGGTCTGATGCCGAGGCAGGGCTATGAGCCCTGCGTGGCGAACCGATACACAATCTGTTCCATGTCAACACGAGCAACCCGATTCGGAGGGCACTCCCCATGGCCAGCTACCGCGACCTGATCGGTCGAGACAAGATCAACGACCTCGACGCGATCTTGGCCGTCTCCAACATCGACCTCGAGGGCACCGTCCACGCCGTCAAGGACAACGCCGACGCCTTGTTCACCTGGAACTACGACAAGGGCGAGCGCCCCGCGCTGAACAAGCTGTACGAGAAGGCCAAGACCTCGCAGTGGAACGGCGAGACCGACCTGCCCTGGCACCTCGACGTCGACCAGGAGAGGTTGGCCCAGATGCAGGCGGCCCAGTTCGGCTTCCAGCACATGGACCTGTCGGGCACGCCGTTTCAGACATGGGGCGACAAGGAGTGGGTGCAGCTGGGCATCGAGTCCCAGAACTGGGCCCTGTCGCAGTTCATGCATGGCGAGCAGGGCGCCCTGCTGTGCACTGCCAAGATCGTCGAGACCGTGCCGTGGATCGACGCCAAGTACTACGCCGCCACCCAGGTGATGGACGAGGCCCGCCACGTCGAGGTCTTCGCCAAGTACCTCGACAAGCTCTCGGGCCACTACCCCTGCAACGTCCATCTCGGCATGCTCCTCGATGACATCATCGAGGACTCCGAGTGGGACATGACCTACCTGGGGATGCAAATCATGGTCGAGGGACTGGCGCTGGCCGCCTTCGGGTTCATGCACCAGATCACCGAGGACCCGTTGCTCAAGCAGCTCCTCCGCTACGTGATGTCCGACGAGGCCCGCCATGTGGCCTTCGGCGTGCTGTCGCTGAAGGAGGTGTACGCCGAGATGGGTTCGGCCGAGCTCCAGCACCGGGTCGAGTTTGCCTTCGAGGCAGCGGTGCGCATGCGTGATCGCTTCCTCCAGCAGGAGGTGTGGGAGCGGATGGGTGTCGACCCCAAGGTCGCCATCCCGCTGGCCCAGAGCTCGCCGTTCCGCGACGAGTTCCAGAAGATGCTCTTCACCAAGATCGTCCCCAACTGCAAGAAGCTCGGCCTGCTCGAAGTGAACGACGGCTGGCTGCGCCAGCGCTTCACCGAACTCGGCGTGATCCAGTTCGAGGACATGGCCGACACGGGCGAGGAGTACGAGACCTTCGCCCTGCCCGAAGATGCCCTGGCCAACTGAACGCCCACCACCACGGCGATGAACACCGACGAGGTCCCGGCTCAGTGCCGGGACCTCGTCGCATATCCGCCTGAGGAGGTCCCGCGATGACCGTCACCGATCAACCCACGACGGAGCATCGGGAGCAGATCAGCTCCACTGATCCTCGCGACGGCCGCGTCGTGGGAGCCAGTCGGAGTGGGGCCTTCGGCTGCCGAAGGAGCGGGCGGACCACCTCCCTCGGATCCGGGGCCGATTGGTGGCGCGAGCGAGCGAGCTCGTCGCCGTCATCGCCGCCGAGACCGGCAAGCCCGACTTCGACGCCATGGCCGAGGTGCTGTCCTGCACGGTGCTGCTCACCCATGCTGCCCGCCGGGCACCGAAGGTGCTCGCGCCCGAGAAGGTGTCGTCCTTCCCCCTCTACGTGAAGCGGGCAGAGATCCGCTACGAGCCCTATGGCGTCGTCGCGGTCATCAGCCCGTGGAACTACCCGGCGTTCGTGCCCGTGCAGGCGCTGTCGGGTGTCCTCGCCGCCGGCAACACCGCAGTCCTCAAGCCTTCCGAGCTGACCCCGCTCACGGGCGTCCTGCTCGCCGAGATCATCAACGAGGCGGGTGCGCCCCTGGTCGAGGTGGTCACCGGGGACGGGCGCACCGGCGCGGCACTGTCGTCGAGCGAGGTCGACAAGATCGCCTTCACCGGCAGCCCGGCCACCGCGCGGCGGATCCTCCACGCCGCTGCCGAGAACCTCACGCCGACCGTCATGGAGCTCGGGGGGAAGGACGCGATGATCGTGGCCGACGACGCCGACGTCGTCCGAGCTGCCCAGACCGCGGTTGCCGGCTGCTTCGCCAACGCCGGTCAGACGTGCATCGCCGTCGAGCGGGTGCTCGTCACCCCGCGCAACCACGCAGCGTTCCGCGACGCATCGGTGGCCGCCGGACGCAACGTGACCGTGGGGCCGGAGCGCAGCAGCCACGTGGGCGCCATCACCCAGCCGCCGCAGCTCGAGGTGATCGAGGAGCGAGTGCGCGACGCCGTCCAGGGCGGCGCCACCATCGTGCTCGGAGGCCGGCGGCGTGACGACCTCGGTGCCAGCTTCTTCGAGCCGACGATCGTCGACGGGGTGCGCCCCGACATGGCCCTCGCCCGTGAGGAGACCTTCGGCCCGGTGCTGTCGATCATCCCGGTCGACGACGTCGACGAGGCGCTGCGGGTGGCCAACGACTGCGACTACGGGCTGGCGGGCAGCGTGTTCGGTCGTGACCGCGCCG
>DASUDP010000046.1:0-15046 GCA_036275535.1 Acidimicrobiales bacterium
AGGGCGGTCACGGGGGCGATGGCGCTCATCTGACCGATGGCGAGAGCCCGGTACAGCAGCGCGATGCCGCCCGCCCCGAGCACGCCCGCACCCGCGCCGAGCAGGAGGTCGCGGGCGGTGACGGAGCCGCCCGTGGCGAGCGAGGCGACGAGCAGGAGCAGGCCCGAGAGCACGTACGACCAGGTCACCACCGCCGTGGCCGAGCCTCGCCGCGTGGCCATCCCCCCGAGGAAGTCGCCGCTGCCGAAGGACAGGGCAGAGGCGAGGGCGAGGAGGACGGGCACGGCTCGCACGTCTAGCACCGACGCCGGGTCCGGCCCGTCTGGCACCCTGGCGGGGTGGACGACATCCTGACGGGCTCGGACGGGATCGGGCGCTGCTGGTGGTGCGGGGACGACCCCCTCTACGTCGCGTACCACGACGACGAGTGGGGCCGGCCCCTGCGCGACGATCGCTCCCTCTACGAGAAGCTCTGCCTGGAGGGCTTCCAATCCGGCCTGTCCTGGATCACGATCCTGCGCAAGCGGGAGGCCTTCCGCGCCGCCTTCGCCAGCTTCGACGTCGATGCTGTCGCGGCCTTCGACGACGGCGACGTCGAACGGCTCCTGGCCGATCCGGGGATCGTGCGCCACCGCGGGAAGATCACCGCTGCCATCGGCAACGCCCGGGCCGTGCAGTCCCTGCGGGCCGACGGGGGCACCCTGACCGAGCTCATCTGGGCCCACGCCCCGCGGCCCCGGCGGCGCCCCCGCTCCCGCCGCACGGACATCCCGGCCCGGACCCCCGAGTCCGCCGCCCTGGCCGATGACCTCCGCCGGCGGGGCCTGCGCTTCGTCGGCCCGACCACGGCCTACGCCCTCATGCAGTCAGCCGGCCTGGTGGACGACCACCTCGCCGGCTGCCACCGGGCGCCCTGAGGGCGCTAGGCGCCGACTAGCCCCGGGCGGCGGCCAGCAGGGCCCGTACGCCGCCGCGGAGGAAGGCCCAGGTGACGTCGACGAAGTCGAAGCGGTCGCGCCACAGGGCGATCCTCCCGTCGCGCACCTCGAAGATCCCGCAGACCCAGAACGCCGCTCGCACCTTCCCGAAGACGAGGATGTCGGTGCGCTCGGTGAGCACGGTGCTGCCGTCAGCGGCGACGTTGAGGTACTCCACCTCGAAGCCGCTTCCGTAGCGGGCCAGCCAGCGGAGCTGTTTCTCGACGGCGTCGATGCCCTGGGCGGCGGGGAGGGGGACGTTCTGGTAGGTGACGTCGGGGGTCATGAGCGCCACCGCGTCGTCGATGTCGAGGCGCTGAAGGGCCCCGAGGAAGCGTTGCACCACCTCGATGGGGTCGGCGGCCGTGGAGGGCCCGGCGGGCTCAGGGGTCGGGGAGGTCATGGCATCGGACATGAGCTCCACCTTGCCCCATCGCGGCCGGGAGGCGACAGGCCCGCGCTCAGCTGAGGAGGTCGAGCACCTCGCTCGGGTGGGTCAGCACGAGGTCGTCCGCCGCCGCGCTGCCCCGGGCCCGTCGGTTCCACCCGGCCAGCGCGAAGGGGACGCCGACGGCGGCCGCACAGGCCCGGTCGTGGTGGGTGTCGCCGATGAAGACGGCGCCCTCCGGTGCGAGGTCGAGGGCGGCCAGGAGCGGGACCAGCTCCTTCTCCCGCCCCCCGAAGTCGTCCGAGAAGAAGGCGGCGGAGGGGGCCCAGCCGAGCCGCTCCAGCTCGCGGTGGCCCGACGCGCGCTGCTTGTTCGACGCCACCCCCCAGCGACCGAGGGCGTGCACCAGCTCGGTGATGCCGTCGAAGGGCTGGGCGGCCGAGGGGTCGTAGCGCTCGAGGTAGTCCTCGACGGTGATCCCGGCCTGCCGGCAGGCCTCCACGAGCGGGAGCCCGAGCGGGGGTCTTCGGTCTTCGGGCACCCCCAGCTCCTCGAAGGGCCGCGTGAGGGCGCGGTCGGAGTCGACCAACGTCCCGTCGAAGTCGAAGAGGGCCACCCTCGTCGTCGCCGGCATCGCCGGAGTGTGCCGTGCGGCGAGGCCGTAACCAAACCGCAACATTCGACGATTGCCGTCCTGGTTGGGCGGATCCGACCAATCCCCTCGAGAGGACACATCGTGCAACTCACCCAGAAGATCGCCATCGCGGCTGGAGCCCTGACCCTGGCCGCCGGAGGCGTGGCGGCGGCCGCCGGGTCGCCCTCTGTGGAGGCCGACAAGGGCCTGACGACCGCCGAGGAGCAGGTCGGCGTCGAGCTGCCCGCCACCAACGACGCCCATCCCGGTGAGGTCGAGGAGACCGACACGGAGGTCGAGACCCCCGAGACGGAGTCGACGGAGGTCGAGGTGGACGACGAGGGCACCGGCCCCGTCGACAACCACGGCGCCGAGGTCTCCGCCGCCGCCACCTCGGATGAGACGACCGGTCGCGAGCACGGCGAGGCCGTCTCCGCCGTGGCGCGGGACAACGCCGGCACCGCCCACGTCACCGGCGAGGACAGTGATGACGACGACGAGGACGTCGACCACGCCACCGATGACAGCGACGACCAGGACGTCGACGCTGACGAGGCCGCCAGCAGCCACAGCCGTCCGTAGCACCACGCTGACGAGCGCGGGGCGGGACCTCAGCGTCCCGCCCCGCTGCGCGTCCGGCCGCAGTACCGTGCGGGGGTGGCGGACCTGCGCATCGAGGGGCCGGCGTGGCTGGCGGAGGTCGAGCTGCCGTCGCTGGCGCCGACCGCCACCGACGACGAGCGCATGGGGTGGGTGCTGGACGTCCTCGACCGCCAGGTCGACGAGGGGACCGGCGGCCCGTTCGCGGCTGCGGTGTTCAGCGGCGTGACCGGTGCCGTGCTGGGCGTCGGTGTGAACCGCGTCGAGCCCACCTCGACCTGCATCGCCCACGCCGAGATGCTGGCCCTGGCCGCCGCCACGCAGACCATCGGGTGCTTCACCCTGGACGGTCACCAGGCGGTGCTGGTCAGCAGCACGGAGCCGTGTGCGATGTGCCTCGGGGCGCTCGTGTGGGCGGGAATCCACCGCGTGGTGTGTGGCGCCGGCGACCGGGATGCCCGGGCGGTGGGCTTCGACGAGGGGGACAAGCCGCTCCATTGGCGCGATGCGCTCCAGCGGCGGGGCATCGACGTGGTGCTCGGCGTGCACGCCCCACGGGCGGCGGCGGCGATGGAGCGCTACGTCCACGCCGGCGGGACCGTCTACAACGGCGACCTCGACGACCGCTGACCGCCGACCGCCGACTGTTGACGGCGCCGGCGGGGCTACTGGCGAGGACGGTCGCGCAGGTCCTCGCTGGCGATGTCGGCGTCGTCGGCCGGGTCTTCGACGTCGGGGTCGAGGCGGTCGGCCTCGGTGCGGATCCGCTGGGCCTCGTCGCGCTGGGCATGACGACGGCGGTGTCCATGGTCACACCGTTACCCACTACGCCGGTGCGCCACACTCGCCCCGGTCACCCCTCGGTGTCGGAGCCCTCGGTGTCGGAGCCCTCGGTGTCGGAGCCCTCGGTGTCGAAGAACACGGGGACGTCGAGATCGTCGGTGCCGCGGACGAGGTGGAGCGTCACGGTCCCCGCGGTGCGAGCGGCGTCGAGGGCGGCGTGGAGGTCGTCCACCGAGGCGAGCTCGGTGCCGTCAACGGCGGTGAGCAGGTCACCCACCTGGAGGCCGGCGCGGGCGGCCGCGCTGCCCTCGGCCACGTCCCGGACGAGCAGACCCGCTCGCGGCGGCAGGCCGACGGAGGCTCGGAGCCGGCCCGACACCTCGGCCCGAGCCAGGCCCACGCCGAGCACGACGCGGCGGGGCGCGTCGCCCGCCACGAGGGCCTCGACCCGCTGACGGAGGTCGTCGTCGGCGGGGAGGGCGAGGTAGAAGCCGTCGCCCAGCCGGGCCGTGTTGAGCCCGACGAGGCGCCCCTCGACGTCGACGAGGGCGCTGCCCGAGGATCCTCGAGCCAGGGGGGCGGTGTGCTCGAGGCTGCCCGTCACGCGACGCCCGCGGGGACCGCGGAAGGCTCGCTCGACACCGCTGACGGTCCCGAAGGTGAGCCGCTCCCCGCCGCCCGCGGCCCGGGCCACCGCGACGACGAGGCTCCCGAGGGGCGGCACCTCCTCGGCCCAGGAAAGAGGCCCGACCTCTCCCGTGTCGACGGCCAGCACGACGAGGTCCCCATCGGCGTCCATGGCCGTGACCTCTCCCTGGGCGCGCCGCCCGTCGGCGAAGGTCACCTCGGTGGTCCGATCGCGCAGGTTGTGGGCGTTGGTGAGGACGTGGCCGTCCGCCACCACCATCCCGCACCCTCGGCCGCCGTGGCGCCCGATGCGCACGACGGCGGGGCTGGCCGACCCGGCGATGGCGGCGGCGAGGCCCGGCAGGTCGGCGAGGGTGGTGGAGGTAGGGGTGTCGGCCATGGCAACGTTCCTTCCGGGAGCCTGCGGCTTCCGGTCCGCAAGTAACTTGTGATCTGCAAGTGACTGTACCAGGAGTGATGCCCGTGCCAATGGGACCCGGTCCCGACCTCCCCGGCCCCGCCGCCTCCGGGCTCGACGAGGCGGTGCGCCGCGTCGGCGACCGCTGGACCCTGCTCCTGGTCGAGGCCCTGCTCCCGGGGCCCCGGCGCTTCGGAGAGCTCCTCGAGGAGCTCGACGGCCTGGCCCCCAACATCCTCTCGAGGCGCCTCAAGGCCCTCGAGGCCGAGGGCCTCATCGCCGGCGCGCCGTACTCCCACCGTCCGTACCGCCTGTCCTACGCCCTGACGGCGTCGGGGGCCGACCTGGCCGGCGCGCTGCGCCTGCTGGCCCAGTGGGGGGCCGGCCAGTCCGGGCGGGCCACCGGCGTCCACCACCGGAGCTGCGGCACCGCCCTCGAAGCGCGCTGGTGGTGCCCCACCTGCGCCCGCAACGTCGACGACGACGAGGCCCCCGAGCTCGACTGGGTGTGAGCGCGACGTGCGCCTCTGGGCGCCGGTGCTTCCACCACCTGCGCGACATCCCGGGTGGGATCGACGCCGTCGTGATGGCCACCCGGCCCGAGGCGACCGAGGAGACGATGCACGAGTGCGCCGACCTCGGGATCCGGCAGGCGTGGATGCACCGGGCCTTCGGCGAGGGCAGCGTGTGCGACGACGCCACGGTCTACGGCCGCGACCACGGCATCACGTCATCGACGGCGGCTGCCCTCTGATGTTCGAGCCGACGTCCGACGTGGGCCACAAGATCATGAAGCTCTTCGTCGGCCGGAAGGTGCCCAAGACGGTTTGACCGTCGAGGCGCCGCTCAGGCGGTGTGCACCACCGCATGCCAGGGCCCGGTGATCGGGAGCGGGCAGGTGGCCGTCGCAGCCCGCACGAGCCAGGCGAGGACCTCGGCGACCGGCGTCTGGTAGGTGCGCACCACGAGGCCGCGCTTGGGGTGCTCGGCCACCACGTACCAGTCCTCGGGGATCGCGACGCCCCGCTCGGCCAGGAAGCGGGTGACGCGCTGGCCGGCCATGTGCT
Organism: Acidimicrobiales bacterium; assembly: GCA_036275535.1. Lineage (GTDB taxonomy): Bacteria > Actinomycetota > Acidimicrobiia > Acidimicrobiales > VFJN01 > VFJN01. Next base: position 5,495 of record DASUDP010000046.1, read on the forward strand.
GCAGGCCGATCTCGCCCGGCGTCCACGTGGCCAGGGGGACCGTCGGCCCCCGGTTGCCGAACAGGTTGCCGAGGGGGCTGTCCGCCGGGACCGCTTCGGCCTCGACCCCCGGGTGGAGGTTCACGTACGTCGCCCCCTCGAGGTGGGGGAGCAGCGGCGTGACGTCGCCGCCGGGCAGCTCGATGACGGTGTCAGGCACCCGCAGGACGCTACCGGCCGGTCCTCAGTCGCCGGCCGGCGGCAGCCCGTTGGCCCGGATGACACCGGAGAGCCAGTGGGCGCTGGCCTTGGGGGTTCGCACCATCGAGGTCCGGTCGACGTGGACGATGCCGAAGCGGTGGGCGTAGCCCTCGGCCCACTCGAAGTTGTCGAACAGCGACCACACCATGAGGCCGCGCAGGTCGACGCCCTCCGCGATCGCCTCGGCGGCCGCTTCGACGTGGGCCTCCAGCCAGGCGATGCGCCGGCGGTCGTCGATCTGCCCGTGGGGGCCGAGCTCGTCGTCGAAGGCGGCGCCGACCTCGTGCAGGTACAGCGGGGGCGGGTCGTGGTCCTGATGGAGGCGCACGAGGGCCTCCGTCAGGCCCTCCGGCTCGATGGCCCAGCCCCCGTCGGTGTGCCGGCCAGGTGGGTCGACGAGCTCGATGTCCGGTGAGCCCGGCCACTGGCCCTCTCCGTGGCCGACCGACGCGCCCTTGCGGGCGCGGACGTGGTGGCGGCGGTAGTAGTTGAGCCCGAGGGCATCGATGGGCCGGGAGATGACGGCGAGGTCCCCTTGGCGCATGTGGGACAGGTCGCTGACCGCCTCGAAGTCGCCCAGCACGTCGTCGGGGTAGCGGCCGAGCAGCAGGGCGTCGTACCAGAGGCGGTTGGCGACGCCGTCGACCCGGCGCACCGCGTCGCGGTCGGCGTCGGTCCGGCCGGCGGCGACGACCGGGTACGGGTTGAGGGTGATGGAGACCTCGGCGTCGGCCCGGACCGAGGCCCGCAGGGCGTCGACGGCCAGGCCGTGCCCGAGCAGCAGGTGGTGGGCGGCCGCCACCGCGGCGCCGGGGGCCACCCGGCCCGGCGCGTGCACGCCAGCCGCGTAGCCGAGCATCGACGCGCACCACGGCTCGTTGATCGTGCCCCAGCGGCGCACCTGCTGGCCGAGGGCCTCGCCCATCGTGAACGCGTAGTCGGCGAAGCGGGCCGCCGTGTCGCGCGCCGGCCACCCGCCGAGGTCCTCGAGGGCCTGCGGGAGGTCCCAGTGGTACAGCGTGACGATCGGCTCGATGCCGGCGGCGAGCAGCTCCTCGACGAGTGATCGGTAGACGTCGATGCCGGCCTGGCTCACCGGCCCGTGCCCGAGGGGCTGCACCCGGGGCCAGGAGATCGAGAACCGGTAGGCGGGCAGTCCGAGCTCGGCCATGAGCGCCACGTCGGACCCGATGCGGTTCCGGTGGTCGATGGCCACCCGGGCGTCGTCGCCGTTGCGGACGCGCCCCGGGGTGGCGCAGAAGGTGTCCCAGATCGAGGGGCCCCGCCCGTCGAGGTCGGCCCCGCCCTCGATCTGGAAGGCCGAGGTGGCCGCTCCCCAGAGGAACCCGTCCGGGAAGGCGACGGCCCGGCTCACGAGGCCGGGGGCGACGAGCGGCGGCGGGCGACGAGGGTGTCGGCCAGGGCCACCGCGGTGAAGGGGAACACCGGGGCCGAGAGCAGGGCGATGGGTCCGGCCAGGCGCACGAGGACGAACGTGTACAGGGCCGCCCCGGCCACCGCCAGCGCCCGGGGGCGCAGGGGGTCGAGGGGCCCGCGCCGCACGGCGAGCGCGGCCCCCGCTCCCACGCCGGCCACGAGCCCGGTGACGGCGTCGCCGGCGAGGGCGGAGACGGGGATCCCGACGGCCAGGCTCAGGCCCATCGCCCGCAGGACCGCCGAGGGCGCGCTGGGGTGCTGGGTGAGGAAGGCGGCGGTGACGAAGACGAAGGGCAGCAGGGCCAGGCCGAAGGCGATGGCGGCACCGGCGTGGGGTCCGGCGTCGGCGCTGTCGTCCCCCGCCGCCACGAGCCCGGCCAGCAGCGCCCAGAACGACGGCACGAGCACGAGGGTGGTGATGGCGGTGGCCCGCCACAGCCGTTCGGGGCTGAGGGGCTCCGCCCCGGCGCCGGGATCGGAGGGGGCCCGGCCGGCGATGGTGGACCTCATCCCTTGACGGCGCCGGCGGTGAGCCCGCGGACGAAGTAGCGCTGCAGCGAGAAGAACACCACGAGGGGCAGCGCCATGGTGACGAAGGCGGCCGAGGTGAGCAGGTGCCAGCTCTGACCGCGCGACCCGGCCAGGCCCTGCAGGGCGATGGTGACGACCTGGTTGTCCCGGGTCCCCCCGAGGAACACGTAGGCCACCAGCAGGTCGTTCCACACCCAGAGGAACTGGAAGATCGTGAACGCCGCCAGGGCCGGGACCGAGAGCGGGACGATGAGCCGGGTGAAGATCGTGAAGTGGTCGGCCCCGTCGATCTTGGCCGACTCGATGATCGACGACGGGAGCGACCCGATGTAGTTGCGCAGCAGGTACGTGGCGAGGGGCAGCCCGAAGGCGGTGTGGGCCAGCCAGATGCCGAGGAACGTGCCGTTCAGGTCGAGGTCGGGGAACACGGTCATGCCGAAGAGCTCGCCGCCGCCGGTGTAGAGCCGCAGGATCGGGATGAGTGCCATCTGCAGGGGCACCACCATGAGCGCCACCACGAGGACGAACATGACCTGGCGGCCGCGGAACTCCATCCAGGAGAAGGCGTAGGCGGCGAAGGCGGCGATGGTGATGGGGATGACGGTCGAGGGGAGGACGACGGCCAGGCTGTTGAGCAGGGCGTTCTTGAACCCACCGGCGTCGAGGACCGAGCGGTAGTTCTCGATGGTCCACTCGCCGGCCCGGAACGGGTGGGCCAGGCTGGTCCACCAGCCGGTCGACTCGGAGGCCGCCTCGGGGCGGAAGGACGTGATGAGGACGCCGGCGGCGGGGAAGATCCAGATGAGCACGACCACGAGGATCGTGATGCGCACGAACCAGCCCGCCTTGCGGCGCTCGCCGACGCTCACCGGATCGCCTCCTCGGCCCGGAAGCGCCGCACGTTCCAAACCATGACCGGGATCACGGCGAGGAACAGCACGACCGCCACGGCGGCGCCGTAGCCGTCGTTGTTGCGCAGGAAGAACCAGGTGAGCATCCGCTCGGCGACCACTTCGGTGCCGTTGTTCTCCGGACTGCCCATGACGAAGACGATGTCGAAGACCTTGAGGGCGTTGATCACCATGTAGGTGGTCACCACCACGATCGTGGGCAGGATGCTCGGGATCGTGATGTGGCGGAACACCTGCCACTCGGTGGCCCCGTCGATGCGGGCGGCCTCGGTGATCTCCTCGGGGATGGCCTTGATGGCCGAGGACAGCACGACCATGGCGAAGCCGGTCTGCATCCAGACCATGATCACCATGAGCATCAGGTTGTTCCACGGCTTCTCGGTCAGCCACGGGACGGGCTCGTTCCCGAGGCCCTGCCAGATCGCGTTGAGCACGCCGATGTTCGTGCCGAAGCCAGCCGGCCGGTAGCTGTAGATCAGCCGGAAGGTGACGGCCGCCCCCACGAAGGAGATGGCCATCGGCAGGAAGATGAGCGACTTGGCCAGCGACTCGCCTCGCTGCAGCCGGTCGGCCAGGGTGGCGAAGAGCAGGCCGATCGTGAGGGCCACCGCGGGGACCACCACGATCCACAGGCCCGTGTTGCGCAGCGAGCGAAGCATCGACTCGTCGGTGAACACGAACCGGTAGTTGTCGAGCCCCACCCACGAGTCGCCGCTGCGGTCCTTGAAGCTCAAGATGACCGTGTTGACCACGGGGTAGATGAGGAAGACGGACAGGATGACGAGGGCCGGCCCGACGAACACGTACGGCCGGGCCCCCTCGCGCCACCCATGGGGAAGGCGGTCGACGATCTCGTCCATCAGCCAGAACAGGGCGAACACGCCGAGGACGCCGAGGAGGATGGCGACGCCGACCACCGCGAAGCGGTTGGCATCGCCGTCCTTCATGAAGGTGTAGGCCCAGCGGGCGAGCAGCGGCAGCCCGACGACGACGGCGACGGCCCCGAGCAGCCGCGCCCACCGGGCCGCCCCGGCGGGCGCCGGGTCGGTGGTGGGAACGGCTTGGGTCTCGGGTCCGTCGCTCATCGTCGCGGTCTGCTCAGCTCCGGTGCGGGACCGCTTAGCTCTTCGGCCAGCTGGCCTCGATCTTGTCGAGGACGCCGTCGAGCGCGCTCGGGCCGCCCTTGACGTAGTCGATCATCCCCGTCCAGAAGCTGCCGGACCCGACCTCGGGCGGCATCAGGTCGGAGGCGTCGAAGCGTCCGGTGCCCTCCTCCAGCGCCTTGGTGAGGATCACCGAGGCGTCGGCGAGGATCTTGTTGGCGTAGCAGTCCGGGCCGACCTCCACGTTGGGCGAGATGCGGGACGACAGGACGACGCCGCCCATCTCGCACTGGACGTCCTTGCCCATGAACTTCTCGAGGAAGTCCACGACCTCGGGCCGGTTGCTGCCCACGACGGTGAGCTCACCGGCGTAGAGGGTGCCGTCCTGGTCGATGGGGGGCAGCGGGAACCAGTCGTAGTCCACGCCGGCCTCGGCATCCTCCGGGAAGAAGGAGTTGATGAAGCTGGCCTGGCGGTGCAGCCAGCACTTGGGCGGGGTGTCGAACATCGGTGCCGGGGCGTCGCCGAAGGCGATGTCGGCGGTGGCCGCCGCCCCTCCCAGGACGTACTTGTCCGTGAAGAGGATCTCGCCGAAGCGCTCGGCGGCGGTCTTCACGGCCGGGTCGTTGAACGGGATCTCGTGGGCGACCCACTTGTCGTAGGTCTCCGGCCCCGCCGTGCGGAGCATGATGTCCTCCATCCAGTCGGTGGCCGGCCAGCCCGTCGCGCCTTCGCTCTCGAAGCCGACGCACCACGGGGTGGAGCCATCAGCGACGATCTGGTCGCTCAGCGCGATCAGCTCGTCCCAGGTCTTGGGGACCTTGTAGCCGGCCTTGTCGAAGTCGTCCTTCGGATACCAGACCATGCTCTTCAGGTTGATGTTCGTCGGCAGGCCGTAGTGCTTGCCGTTGTGCTCGCCCAGGGCCACGAAGCTCTCGCCGAAGGTGGAGTTCAGCTCGTCGATGTCGAAGCCGAGGTCCTCGAGGGCCACGATCTTGCCGTCGTCGGCGAGCTGGGCGATGGCGCCCGGCTGGGGCACTGCAGCCAGGTCGAGGGTGCCGCCCTCGGCCCGGATCTGGAACTGCTCCTCGAAGTTGCCGGCGGCCTCGATCTCGGCGGTGTAGTCGGCCCCGTCGTTGATCAGGTCGTCGAAGATCTTCTGGACGGCATCGGCCTCTTCCGGTTCGACCGCGGACAGGAGGACGACCTGGCCGGTGTTGTCACCGCCGCCCCCGCCGCCGTCACCGCCGCCCTCGCTGTCGTCGCTCCCGCAGCCCGTCGCCACGAGGGCGAGGGCGAACAGGGGGATGAGCACTCGTCGTAGTCGCATGTGTCTCTCCTTGTCGCCGAGATCTGGTTCAGCCGGCACGGTCGCCGGCCTGATCGCGGATGGACGACCCGTCGGCCGGGTCGAAGAAGTGCAGGGCGGTCGTGTCCACCACGAGCTCGATGGGGTCGCCCTTCGTGACGCGGGTCCGGGGGTTGAGGCGAGCCAGGATGGTGGTGGAGCCCACCTGGGCCTGGGTGGTGGCCAGCTCGACGGCCTCGGCCCCGATGTCTGAGGCGAGCTCACGGGCGTCGTCGGTCATGGCCGGCGGGGCCTGGATCGTGCAGTGGACGACGACCTCGTGGCCGAGGGCCTCCCGGAGGTCGACCGAGGTGCGGATGCGGCGCTCCGGCGGGGCGTCCGGCAGGAACGTGGCGTCCTCGAGGCTCTCGGGTCGGATGCCGAGGACGATCACCTGGCCGACGTGGCTGCGCAGCGCCGGGCTGGCGTGGACGAGCTCGGACGGCACGGCGAGCCGGAACCCGCCGAACTCGACGGCCAGGCCCTCCCCGTCCTCCACCAGCGTGACATCGAAGAGGTTCATGGCCGGTGAGCCGATGAACCCGGCCACGAAGATGTTGCGGGGGTGGTCGTAGAGCTCCTGGGGGGTGTCGACCTGCTGGAGGAGGCCCCTGCGGATCACGGCCACCCGGTCGCCCATCGTCATGGCCTCGGTCTGGTCGTGCGTCACGTAGATCGTCGTGACGCCGAGGTCGCGCTGGATGCGGGAGATCTCCGAGCGCATCTGCACGCGCAGCTTGGCGTCGAGGTTCGAGAGCGGTTCGTCCATCAGGTACGCCTTGGGCTGGCGGACGATGGCCCGCCCCATCGCCACCCGCTGCCGCTGGCCACCGGAGAGGGCGGCCGGCTTGCGCTTCAGGAGCTCGTCGAGCCCGAGGATGCGGGCCGCCTCGTGGACGCGGCGCTCGATCTGGTCCTTGTCGATCCGCTGGAGCTTGAGCCCGAAGGCCATGTTGTCGAACACGCTCATGTGCGGGTAGAGCGCGTAGTTCTGGAACACCATGGCGATGTCGCGCGCCTTGGGCGGGACGTCGTTGACGACCTGGTCGCCGATGCGGACCGTCCCCCGGCTGATCTCCTCGAGGCCGGCGATCATGCGCAGCGCGGTGGTCTTGCCGCAGCCGGACGGCCCGACGAACACGACGAACTCGCCGTCGGCGATGGCGAGGTCGAGGGCTCGGACGGCTTCCGTGCCGTCGGGGTACACCTTCCACACGTCCTCGAGGACGATCTCGGCCATCAGGCAGCTCCTCGGGCGAGCATGGCGGTCGTGGTCCGGGTGACGAGCTCGACGGGGAGCTCGTGGCGGTCGAGAGCCGGCGGTCGGCCGCTGTCGAGCGCGTCGAGCAGCAGGCGGGCGCCGAGGTACCCGCTGTCGAACAGGGGCTGGTGCACGGTGGTGAGCCCGGCGTAGGCGGCCAGGTCGATGTCGTCGTAGCCGACGACCGACAGCTGCGCCGGCACGGTGCGACCGGCGCCGGTGGCCGCGGCCAGCGCCCCCAGCGCCTGCACGTCGGAGCTGGCGAAGATGGCGGTGGGGGGCACCGGTAGGGCGAGCAGCTCGGCGGCGAGCCGGCGGGCGACGTCGTGGTCGTGGGGGCCGTGGCGCACGAAGCTCGGTCGCACCGGGATGCCGTGCTCCCGCAGCACCTCCCGGTATCCCTCCTCCCGCCGGCTGGTGGCGGTGAAGCCGAAGGCGTTGCCGGGGTCCTCGCCGATGAAGGCGATCTCCCGGTGCCCGAGGCCCACCAGGTGCTCCGTGGCCAGTCGCCCGCCCGCCCGGTCGTCGCTCATGACGACGGTCACGCCCTCGGCCCAGGAGTCGACGAGCACCACCGGGATGCCCGCCTCGGCCAGCCGCTCGACGTCGTGGCTGGGGACCGGCAGGGAGAGCACGAGGAGCCCGTCGGCACGGTGCGGCCCCGTGAGCGCGTGGTAGGGCTCGTCGGGGTGGAAGGGCGACGCGACGTTGAACAGCACGAGGTCGTAGGCGCTCCCCGCCAGGGCTGCCACCACGCCACGGAGGCGCTCGACGGCGGACGCGTGGGTGAAGAAGGGGACGATCACCCCGAGGCGGTGGCCTCGACCGAGCGACAGCCCGCGGGCCAGCGGGTTGGGGTGGTAGTCGAGGGCGGCGATCGAGGCCTGCACCTTGGCCCGGGTGGCATCGCGCACCTGCGGGCTCCCGTTGAGCACCCGGGAGACGGTGCCGAGGCCCACTCCGGCGTGCTTGGCGACGTCAGCGATCGTGACCATCGGCTCCCCCCGAAGCGCACCACACCCAGTGGAAGCGCTTCCACGAGATGGGCTGAACGTACGGCGACCCCTCCGGGCTGTCAACCACCGGATCCGGGCCAGCCGGGCGCGGCCCCTACGCTGGGGCGATGGACCTTCCCGTGATGCTGCGCGAGGCGCTCGAGCTCCAGATCCTCGAGACGGAGCCGGAAGCGGCCGCGGGGGTGATCGGCACCGCCGTCGCCGAGCACGGCGCGGCGCCGGTGGCGCGGGTGCTGCTCGAGGCCACGGCGGTGGCCTTCCGGCGCATGGTGTCGATCACCGACGAGGCCTTCGACCTGGCCGAGCTGCTCACCAAGCTGGCCCTCGACGGCGCCGTCCCGGAGCATCGCCTCGAGCTCCTCACCGAGATCCTCACCGCGGCGGCGGCCACCGCCGGTGGCATCCGGCCCTCGGTGGACGCCCTGCTCAACCGGCTGGGCGACCAGGACCTGCTCTTCGGCTCCTGGCTGGGCCTCCTGACGGGCCTGCGGGTGGCCTCGATCGCCATCGAGGTCACCGAGCCGGAGCTGGTCGAGGACGTGCTGCTGGCCTTCGAGGTCTACGGCGAGGGCACCGACCCCGACGAGGACGAGGCGTAGGGGGCCGGGCGCGGAACGACCCCGGTCGGGGACCGGGGTCGTTCGAGTCGTTCGGAGCGAGGTGGCTCAGCGCCAGCCGAAGCTGCGGGTGCAGCCAGGCCAGTTCGACCACCCGCCACCGGCGTTGTACAGCCGCTGGCCCATCTCGATCTGGGTCTCGCGGCTGGCTTCGTGCGGGTAGCCGGTGCCGCCCACGGCCTGCCAGGAGCTCAACGAGAACTGGAGACCGCCGTAGTACCCGTTGCCGGTGTCGATGGCCCAGTTGCCGCCCGACTCGCACTGGGCGAGCCGATCCCAGCTGGCCGGGTCGTCGGGGTCACCGGCATCGCTCCGTGCGGGGGCCGGCGCCGGGATGGGGGCCGGAGCGGGCGCGGCCGTGGTGGGGGCCACGGTGGTGGGCACCTCCACGACGACCGGAGCGGCGGCAGCCGCGTGGGCTGCTTCCTCGGCGGCCATGAAGCCGACCGGCCGGCTGGCCTGCAGGGCCCGGATGGTCTGCAGCTCGTCGGTCCGGAAGGAGGTCGACGGTGAGGCGGCGGCCTCCGCCGGGCTCGATGGAGCCCCGCTGGAGGTGGCGGCTAGGAGGCCGACGGGGGCGGCGACCGCGGCGAGGGCGGCGGTCGCCGTGAGGAGGGCTCGTCGGGCGAGGCGCGGCGAGCCGTTGGTACTCGGGGGGTTGCTCCCGGTCATGGTCTGGGGTCCTCCTGGATGGAGGCTGGGGCGCGCGTCGAGTGGGAAGGGGTTGGGGGTTCGACGATCGCAAGGCGCCCCAGCGGCGGGGGCCGCGCACGGGCGGCTCTGGTCGGTTGCGAAAGGGTAACCAATGGTCGTCACCTGATCGCAACATTCACGGCTGTGATTTGGGGCACAACCAATCTGAAGAACGCCTCAGCTGGCGCCGTGTCAAGTCCGCAGCACCCGCCCGAGGTCCACGCAGGACCACCCGATCACCAGGAGCCCGGCCGCCAGCAGGGCGAGCGTGGCGGTGTCGGCGCCGGTGCGAGGCAGCGTGGGGGTGGTCGCCGGTGCGCTGAGCACCAGCGGGGGCGAGCTCGTGGGGGGACCGGTGGTCGGGGGGACGGTCGTCGGGGGGACGGTCGTCGGGG
>DASUDP010000047.1:0-55872 GCA_036275535.1 Acidimicrobiales bacterium
GCGGCGGCCGAGCAGTGCGTCGGCCAGGTGGCTGAGGAAGGGGCCGACGTCGGTCACGATCCCGACGGCCTGGTGGCTGCCCCGGTCGGCCAGCTTCGTGACGACGGCCTGGTTGATGTCCACGCAGAAGGTCTCCACCCCCGCCGGGAGGCAGTTGCCCGTGGCGATGGCGTGGAGCGTGGAGGCCAGCATCAGGGCCACCACCACGCCGGGGATCTCCGCCCGCATGGCATCGGCGGCGGCGGCGGTGTCGGTGAGGACGTCGGGCAGCGGGCCGTCGTCGCGGATCGAGCCGCCGAGCACGAACGGCACGGCCCGCCGGACGCAGGTGGCCATCACGCCGCCCGTGATGAAGCCGGCATCCACCGCCGCCTCGATCGACCCGTGGCGCCGCACCTCGTTGATGACCCGCAGGTGGTTCGAGTGGCCACCCTCGGTCGGCGTGCCCTCCTCGATCGACACGCCTAGCGAGGTGCCCATGACGTTGGCCTCGATGTCGTGGGTGGCGAAGCCGTTGCCGGCGAAGAGCACGTCGATCCAGCCGGCGGCGACGATGCGGGCCAGGTCCGGGGCGCCCCCGGTGTGGACCACGGCCGGTCCGCACACGGCGAGCACCTTGCCGCCCCGCTCCCGGGCCGCCCGGATGCGCTCCGCCACCTGCTGCACGACGAGGGCCTTGGGCTTCTCGCTGGAGACCTCGCTGTTCATGAACTCGAACGGCGTCGGGCCCCGGCGGCGTGACGGTGCCTTGACCCGGACACCGCCGGGCCCGACCACGATCGGGTCCCCGACCCGGACCCGGTGCATGGGGATCGTGCGGGCCCGGCCGTCGGTGACGACCACGCCGCAGTCCATCTCGGGGTGCTCCACCGGGATCCACCGGTCGTCGATGAGCACCTCGGTGTCGAGGTTGGTGGTCGAGTAGAAGCCGGCCGGGAGCACCCCGTCCTGGTCGGCGGGGACGAGGGTGGTGGTCCCGACGGAGACCGGGTTGGCCCCGTGCACCTGGAGGTCGTCGAGCAGGCGGGCCAGCACCTCCTCGTCACCGTCGAGCTCGATCCGGGCCCGGCTGGGGTCGACGTTGGTGCGCCCGATCTCGACGTCGACGAGCTCGTAGGCCACGCCGGCGTCGACGATGGTGTCGAGCACGCGGGCCAGCACCAGCGAGTCCACGATGTGACCGGTCAGCTCGATGGTCTCGGTGGCCATGCGTCCTCCCCGGACGGGTGCGGTCCTGCCCCATGGGTACCACGCCTGTCGCCAGGGAGCGGGCCTGCCGCGCGGCCCCGCCGCAGGTGGCGGTCGTTCCGGCCCGCTGGGTACCATGCCGCCGCCTATGGGACAGCCGATCACCGTCGTCGAGAAGCAGTCGAGCAACCCCGCTGTCGTGCGGTTCGAGACGAACCGGCCGCTGTCGGGCCTCGGCCACGAGCGCTACACCTCGGCCCCTGATGAGATCCTCGACCGACCGGTCGACGAGCTGGCCCGCCGGCTCTTCGCTCAGGGCGGCATCAGCGCGGTGCACATCAACGGCTCGGTGGTCACGGTCACCCTGAGCGGCGGCAGCCGCGGCGAAGGCCTGGGCGACGTCATCCGCAGCCTGTTCCTGCACTACCCGGCCCAGCCCGACGCCAGCGTGCAGCCCCCGTCGGACGAGGGCGACCGCGCCCCTGAGGCCACCGCCGACCCGGGGGCCACGCCCGCCGCCCAGGAGGCCGAGGAGCCGGCCGCCCCCGCCCCCGCCCCCGACGCCGCCCCCGACCCCGACGCCGACGCCGACGCCGACGCCAGCTGACCCGGCCGCCGCCGTAGTGTCGGGCGCCGTCGTCAGGAGGAGGACGTGGTGCTGACCCGGTTGCGAGCGCGCCAGGAGTGGGCCTTCTTCGGCGTGCTGCGCCGCGCCGACCGCCGGCTGTCGACCGGCTGGTGGGCCGTCTTGGTCCTGCGGGGCGTGCTCCCCGCCGTCTTCGCCGTCGCCATGGGTCTGCTCGTGCAGGCCATCGACGACGGCCGCTCCCTGGCGGGCGGGCTGGCCGCCGTCGGCGTCGTGTTCGTGCTGCTGCAGGTGCTGGCCCCTCTTCACCTGGCCCTCAGCTACAACCTGGGCGACCGGGCGGCCGCCTGGCTCTACGACGTGCTCACGGCGGCCTGCATCGAGCCGCCCGGCATGGGCCACCTCGAGGATCCCGAGCTCAGCAAGGATCTCCAGGTGGCGCGCGAGTTCGACCTCGGCATGACGGGGCCACCGCTGTCGATCTCGCTCGACTTCATCGCCGGGAGCCTGGTCGAGATGGTCGGCGGCGTGGCCTCGGCCGCCCTGCTCTTCGCCTATGCCTGGTGGGCGCCCCTCGTGCTCGGCGGGGCCTGGCTGGCCACCCACTGGCTCCTGCGGGAGAGCGGGGTGTGGCGGGACCGCAACACCGACGAGGTGCGCGACGCCCAGCGCGACGCCGACTACGCCTACCGCCTGGCCGTCGACCCGCCGGGGGCCAAGGAGCTGCGCCTCTTCGGGCTGGTGGGCTGGACGCTCGACCGCTTCATCGCCCGGCGCACCCGGCTCCACGAGCTCCAGTACCAGGCCACCCGCCTGCGGGAGCGCTCGGTCCTCTCCAGCCTCGCCCTCGTGGCGGCCGCCAACGTGGCCGTGTTCTGGTCGCTGGGAGACGCCGCCGCCGACGGCCGTCTGGACCTGGGCCGCACCGTCGTCTTCGCCCAGGCCGCCGTCGGCGCGGGGCTCATCGCCTTCGGGGGCCTGAACTGGGCCCTCGACGGCGCCTCGGCCCCCGCCGCCATCGCCCTGCGCCTCCGCGCCGCCATGGCCCCCCTGGGGGCGCTGCACGACGGGCACCGCCCCGCGGCCGGCCTCCCGGCCCGGGAGATCCGCTTCCGGGACGTGGCCTTCGCCTATCCCGCCGGCGGACAGGCGTCGGTGCTGGCCGACGTCGACCTCACGATCCCGGCCGGCTCGTCCCTGGCCATCGTCGGCCAGAACGGGGCCGGGAAGACGACCCTGGCCAAGCTGCTGTGCCGGCTCTACGACCCCGACGCCGGCTCGGTGGAGATCGACGGCATCGACCTGCGGGAGCTCGACCTGCCCCAGTGGCGGTCTCGGGTGGCGGCCGTCTTCCAGGACTACATCCGCTTCGAGCTCCCGCTGCGGGACAACGTCGCGCCGCTCGGCGCCCCCGACGACGTCATCCTCGCCGCGCTGGCCGACGCCGGCGCCGCCGACCTGGCCGACCTCGACACCCCGTTGGCCAAGGGCTATCCGGGCGGCACCGACCTCTCCGGCGGCCAGTGGCAGCGGGTGGCCCTGGCCCGGGCCCTGTGCGCCGTGCGAATGGGGGCCGGGGTCGTCCTGCTCGACGAGCCCACCGCCCAGCTCGACGTGCGAGGGGAGGCGGAGATCTTCGAACGCATCCTCGGCGCCACCGGACACTGCACCACCATCCTCGTGTCCCACCGGTTCTCCACCGTCCGCCAGGCCGACCGGATCTGCGTGCTCGAGGGGGGGCGGGTGGTGGAGCTCGGCAGCCACGAGGAGCTCATGGCTCTCGGCGGCCGCTACCGCACGATGTTCGACCTGCAGGCCGAGCGCTTCGCGGCCGGTGAGCCGGTGAGCGAGGAGGACGAGGGGGTGCAGCTCGATGTCCTCGCCTGACCGCCCGAAGGATCTCGACCTGCCGCCGGCGCTGTCGTCGATGTGGCGGCTGTGCCGCCTCGGGTTCCGGTCCGAGCCCCGCCTCATGGCCGCCGCGGTGGCGCTGGCCCTGCTGGCCGCCCTGCCCGACGCCCTCCTCGCCCTGTGGCTGAAGCTCCTCGGCGAGGGCGTCCTCCAGCACGACCGCCCCCTCGTGATCTGGGCGGCCCTCGGCCTCGGCCTGTCGACGGCCGCCACGTGGTTCCTGCGCACGGTGTCCACCCGGGTCCAGCGCCGGTTCCGCGACAAGGTCACCATCGCCCTCGAGTCCCACGTGGCCCGGCTGCAGGCGTCGGTCGTCACGATCGCCCACCAGGAGCGCCCCGAGCTCCTGGACCGGCTGTCGGTGCTGCGCAACCAGATCTACGTGCTCGACCACATGTACATGTCGGTCTTCTCCACGGCCGGGTGGCTCCTGCGCCTCGGGGTCACCGTCGCCCTGCTGGTGGCCATCCACCCGGCGCTGCTGCTCCTCGGGCTCTTTGCGCTGCCCACCGCGGCGACGGCCGCCTGGCGGCCCAAGGTCGAGCGGGCGGCCGAGGAGGCCGGGGCTCCCGCCAAGCGGCTGGCCACCCACCTCTACACCACGGCCACCACGGCCGCACCCGGCAAGGAGGTGCGGGTCACGGGCATCGGGGCTCGCCTGGCCGAGCAGCGACGCGCCTCGTGGGAGCGGTGGTACGGGCCCGTGGCGGCCGCCCGCTGGGGCTCGGCCGTCTGGAGCTCGTTGGCGTGGGCGCTCTTCGGCGCCGCCTACGTGGGCGGTGTCGTGTTCGTCGCCACCGGCCTCGACGCGCCGGCCGGCGACGTCCTGCTCGTCCTGGCCGCCGGCGCCCGCCTGTCGTCCTACGTCGGCGCCACCGTCGGCGAGATCGGCTTCCTGCGGGGCATCTGGATGGACGGCTCGCAGCGCCTGGCCTGGCTGGAGGACTACGCGGCGGCCGTGGCCGCCACCGGCGACGTCCCCGTCCCCGCCGCGATGACCGAGGGGATCCGCTTCGAGCACGTGTCGTTCGCCTACCCCGGCACCGACCGGCTCGTCCTCGACGACGTGTCCCTCACGCTCCCCGCCGGCGCCGTGGTGGCCGTGGTGGGGGAGAACGGGGCCGGCAAGACCACCCTCGTCAAGCTCCTGGCCAAGCTCTACGAACCGCGGTCGGGCCGGATCCTCGTCGACGGCGCCACCCTCTCCGGCATGGACGCCGAGGCGTGGCGGGAGCGCCTGGCCGGGGCCTTCCAGGACTTCTTCCGCTTCGAGCTGCGGGCCCGCCAGAGCGTGGGCCTCGGTGACGTGCCCCGGCTCGACGACGAGCCCGCGGTGGTGCGCGCCGTGGGCCGGGCCGGGGCCGACGACGTGATCGAGCGCTTCGCCGCCGGCCTCGACACGCAGCTCGGCCCCACCTGGCCCGAGGGCGTGGAGGTCAGCTTCGGGCAGTGGCAGAAGCTGGCCCTGGCCCGGGGCTTCATGCGCGATGACCCCCTCGTGCTCGTCCTCGACGAGCCCACCGCCGCCCTCGACGCCGAGACCGAGCACGCCCTCTTCGAGCGCTACGCCGCCGGGGCCCGGGGCGGGACGGCGCAGGGGCGCATCACGATCCTCGTGTCCCACCGGTTCTCGACGGTCCGGATGGCCGACCTCATCGTCGTCCTCGACGGGGCCCGGGTGGTCGAGGTCGGCAGCCACGACGACCTCATGGCCCGCCGCGGTCAGTACGCCGAGCTCTACGAGATCCAGGCCGCCGCCTACCGCTGACCGGCGCCGGTCGCAGGGCCGGCCGACGCCGGTACCGTGCAGCGCCGTGACCATCCTCGTCGATCCCGCGGTCTGGCCCTGGCGGGACCGGCGCTGGGCCCACCTCGTGAGCGACGAGAGCTACGACGAGCTCCACGCCTTCGCCGAGCGCCTCGGCATCCCCGCACGGGCCTTCCAGGGCGACCACTACGACATCCCGGCCGAGCACCGGCTCCGGGCCATCGAGCTGGGCGCCACCCCGGTCAGCTCCCGGGAGCTCGTCCGGCGCCTCATCGACGCCGGCCTACGGGTCCGCCGCTCCCGCGACACCGTCGCCTGAGCCGCATGGAGGGCCTCTCGGTCGGGTAGAACGTCGGCGGAGGCTCGCGCACTCCTCCTCCGGAACCCCTGCGCCGAGCCCCAGAGGGGATCTCACATGTCCGCCAGCGCCTGGCAAACCGTCCTCGACCGCCTCGATGACGCCGCCAAGCTGGCCGACCTCGATCCGGACATCCACCGCCTCCTGCGCGTCCCGAAGCGGGTGCTCGAGGTGTCGGTCCCCGTGAAGATGGACGACGGCAGCATCGAGGTGTTCACCGGCTGGCGCGTCCACCACGACACCACCCGCGGGCCGGGCAAGGGGGGCATCCGCTTCCACCCCGAGGTCGACGCCGACGAGGTGAAGGCCCTGGCCGCCTCGATGACGTTCAAGACGGCCATCCTCGACCTGCCCTTCGGTGGGGCCAAGGGCGGCGTGCGGTGCGATCCGACGAAGCTCTCCCTCGGGGAGCTCGAGCGCCTCACCCGGCGCTACACCTACGAGATCAGCCCGCTCCTGGGGCCCGATCGCGACGTCCCTGCCCCTGACGTCAACACCGATGGGCGCGTCATGGCCTGGCTCCTCGACACGCTCTCGATGACCCAGGGCCAGTACCTGCCCGACGCCGTCACCGGGAAGCCGCTGTCGGTGGGCGGCACGCTCGGGCACTCCGGTGCCACCTCGTCGGGGGTGCTCGTATGCGCCCGGGCCGCCTTCAAGGAGCTGGGCCTGTCGATGGCCGGCCGGCGGGCCGTCATCCAGGGCTTCGGCAAGGTGGGCGGTCCGCTGGCCTTCCTCCTGCACTCGGCCGGCATGCGGGTCGTGGCGGTGGCCGACGTGGGGGGTGCCGTCGTCAACCGCGGCGGGCTCGACGCCTACGCCCTGGCCGACCACGTGGCCGCCACGGGATCGGTGGCCGGGTTCGTCGGCGGCGACCCCATCGCCGCCGACGCCATCTGGGACGTCGAGTGCGACCTGCTCGTGCCGGCCGCCCTCGGCGGGGTCATCGACGAGGGCGTGGCCCGGCGCATCCAGACCGGCGTGATCGTCGAGGCCGCCAACGGGCCGACCACCGTCCCCGCCCAGGCCGTGCTGGCCGATCGCGGCATCGTCGTCGTCCCCGACATCCTGGCCAACGCCGGCGGCGTCACCGCCTCCTACTTCGAGTGGGCCCAGAGCCGCCAGGGCTACCCCTGGGAGGAGAACGTCCTCGCCGAGCGCCTGCGGAGCCGGATGGACGACGCCTTCGTCACCGTGTGGGCCCGGGCCCAGACCCTCGGCGTCGACCTGCGCCGGGCCGCCTTGGTGGTGGCCCTGGAGCGCATCGCGGCGGCCATCGCCGCCCGCGGCCTGTTCCCCTGATAGCCGGCCCGCCGCTTGACGACACCGAACAGGTGTTCGATCATGGGCGGATGCGGAGCGGAGCCGTCTCGACCACCCCCGGCCCGCCAGCCGCGGACCTGACGGACCTGGCCGAGCTGGCCGAGCGGGTGCGACCCGTCACCCTCAGCCGCGAGCAGCGGCTGCCCGTCCTCCCGGCCCTGCAGGACCTCGTCCCCGGGGCCGGCCTGCGGCGGGGTGGCACGGTGGCGGTCAGCGGGGAGGGGGGCGTGGGCGGCGCCACGTCGCTGGCCCTGGCCCTCGTGGCTGAGGCCTCCCGGGCCGGGTCGTGGGTGGCGGCCGTGGGCCTGCCGTCGCTCGGGCTGGTGGCGGCCGACGAGCTGGGCGTGGCCCTCGAGCGGCTGGTGCTGGTGGCCGCCCCGGAGCGCGAGGCCTGGGGGAGCGTGGCGGCGGCGCTCGTCGACGGGTTCGACTGCCTCGTCTTGTCGGCCGAGCGCGGCGTGCGCCCGGGGGATGCCCGTCGCCTGGTGGCCCGGGCCCGGGAGCGGGGGGCCGTGCTCGTGCAGGTGGGCGGCGGCTGGCCCGAGCGGGCCGACGTCGACCTGCGGATCACCCGGTCCCGCTGGGAGGGGATCGAGGCCGGCCACGGGCACCTGCAGGCCCGCAAGGTCCGGGTCGTCCAGAGCGGCCGTGGCGAGGCCGCCCGCCCCCGCCGGGTCGACCTCTGGCTGCCCGGTCCCGCCGGCGAGGTCGAGGTGGTGGCGGCCCCGTCGCCGGTGCCCGCCCCGGCGTCGTCGCCCCCTCGCCCTCGGCGGGACCGGCCCCTCCGGGCCGTCAGCTAGCGATGCGCATGCTCGTGGTGCACTGCCTGGACTGGCCGATCGTGGCCGCCGGGGTGCCCCTCGACGTGCCGGCGGCGGTGTTCCACGCCAACCGGGTGGTGGCCTCCTCGCCGGCCGCTCGGGCCGAGGGCGTCGTCGCCCACCAGCGCCGGCGCGAGGCCCAGGGCCGGTGTTCGTCGCTCGTGGTGCTGGCCCACGATCCCGCCCGCGACGCCCGGGCCTTCGAGCCGGTGGCCGCCGCCCTCGACGCCGTCACGCCCCGGGTGGAGCTGGCCACCCCGGGCCAGGTCGCCTTCCCCACCCGCGGCCCGTCCCGGTTCTTCGGGGGCGACGAGGCCCTCGCCGCCCGCACCCGGTCCGCGGTCGTCGCCGCGCTGGCCGGGGTGGGGGACGGCGAGGGCTGGTCGTCGCCGCCCGTCCACGTCGGCGTGGCCGACGGCGCCTTCGCCGCCGGGCTGGCCGCGCAGGTCGCGCTCGGTGGCCGGGGCGAGGAGGTACGGGTGGTCCCGCCCGGTGGATCGGCCGCCTTCCTGGCTCCGCTGCCCCTCGCCACCCTCGGGCAGCCCGACCTCGTCGACGTGCTCGGCCGGCTCGGGCTGCGGACCCTGGGCGACCTGGCCGGCCTGCCCGGCCCGGACGTCCTGGCCCGCTTCGGGGCGCTCGGTCGGGAGGTGTGGCGGCTGGCTCGGGGCCTCGACCCCCGCCCGCCGGCCCTGGCCGAGCCACCCCCCGACCTCACGGTGAGCGTGGAGCTCGACCCGCCGGCCGACACCGTCGCCCCCGCCGCCTTCCTGGCCCGGGGCCTGGCCGAGGAGCTCCACCAGCGGCTCTGGGCCCGCGGCTCGGCCTGCACCCGGGTGGTGATCGGGGCCGAGACCGAGCACGGCGAGCACCTCGAGCGGGTGTGGCGGTCGGAGGGGGCGCTCACGGCGCCGGCCATCGCCGACCGGCTGCGCTGGCAGCTTGACGGCTGGCTCCAGGGCTCGGCCCGCCACCGTCCCACCGCCGGCATCAGCCGGTTGTGGCTGGCCCCCGACGAGGTGCTGCCGGCCGGTGGTCGCCAGCTCGGGTTCTGGGGCAGCGACGCCGCCACCTCCGACCGGGCCAGCCGGGCGGTGGCCCGCGTGCAGGGCCTGCTCGGCACCGGCTCGGTGGCGGTGCCGGAGTGGCGGGGCAGCCGCGACCCGGCCACCCAGATCGCCCTCGTCGAGGCCGAGGCCGTCGACCTCACCGCCGACCGCCCCGGCGCCGGTCGGGCCCGCGTGGCGAGCCCCTGGCCGGGGCGGCTCCCCATCCCGTCACCGGCCCGGGTGCACGCCGAGCCCGTGGCCGCCGACGTGGTCGACGCCGCCGGCCGGGCCGTCCGGGTCAGCGGCCGCGGCGAGCTGTCGTCCCCACCGGCTCGGATGTCGGTGGGCGGCGGCCCCTGGGTCGAGGTGGTGGCCTGGGCCGGCCCCTGGCCCCTGGAGGAGCGGTGGTGGGACGGCGCCACGGCCCGCCGCCGGGCCCGCCTCCAGATCGTCCCCGCCGACGGCCCCGCCCGTCTCCTGGTCCTCGAGCACGGCCGCTGGCACGTCACCGCCACCTACGACTGACCCCACCAACCAACGTCTGTGGACACCCAGGCACGCCTACCGTGCACCAGCGTCCACAGACGGGGTGAGGGTGGCGTCAGTCCCGGCGGCCGGTCAGGGCGACCCGCACGCCGAGGCCGACGATGACCACCCCGCCGGCGCCGCCGAGGCGCTCGAGCCGGTGGGGACGGGCTGACAGCCAGGCCCTGGCGGTGCCGGCGGCCAGTGCCCAGATGCTGTCGAGCACAAGGGCGAGGGCCACGAACACGCTGCCGAGGATCAGCAGCTGGACGGGCACCGGGCCGGCGTCGGGTCGCACGAACTGGGGCAGCACGGCGGCGAAGAACACCACCAGCTTGGGGTTGGTCACCCCGACGACGAAGCCCTCCCGCAGCAGGTGCCGGCTGGGGCGGACGACGGTGGCGTCGAGCACGGTCGAGAGGGCCTTGCGGTGCCGGATGGCGTCGACCCCGAGGTAGACGAGGTAGGCGGCTCCGACCAGCCGCACCCCGTCGAAGAGCACCGACGAGCGCTCCAGCACGGCCCCCAGCACGGCCCCCAGCCCGGCCGCCACGGCCAGCACCAGCAGCAGCACCCCGGCGGCGTTGCCGAGCACGGTGAGGAGCGCGGCCCGCCGGCCCAGCGCCACCCCCCGGCTGAACACGAACGGCACGCTCGGCCCGGGCACCGCGATGATCACGGCGGCGGTGATGGCGAACGCGCCGAGGGTGCGGAGGGTCGACCATCACCGCACGCTAGGACAGCTTCTGTGGACGGATGCCAGCGGTATCCGCATCCCGCCGTTCACAGAACCGGTCAGCCGACGTCGGCCTCTCCACGTCGAGCCGGTCTCCGTGGCATCTTCCTGTGCGTCCATGCCCCCTCTCCACCTCGCTCTGTGGACGCCACCGCCATGCGACCGCTGGCGTCCACACAAGCGTGCGGCGACCCCCGTGCACGGTGGCTGTACTGTCACCGTGCTGATCGGGTAGCCGCCGAGCGCTCCAACGGCTGGTTGGGAGCATCCTCACCGGCATCCACACGAGGTCTTCGGGGAACGGCCTGCGCATCCCCGTCCCAACGAAGGTGATGTGACATGGACTGGGACCGGTATGCAGACACCTATCGACAGGTGGAGGACGAGGCGATCGTCCCCCGGCTGCTGAAGCGCCTGATGGACGCGAGCAGCGGGAGCCTTCTCGATGTCGGGTGCGGCGAGGGAGCCCTGATGGACGCTCTGCGCGCCAGCTATGCAGACCGGTGGAAGCTTCTCGGGTTCGAGGTGTCGCACAAGCGGGCGGAGATCACGCGCGCCCGCGGGCACGCCGTGCTCGTCTCCCCTGATGGGGTCGTGCCGGTACCGGACGGTGAGTTCGACCTGGTCGTCACCTGCCACGTCATCGAGCACGTCCCGGACGCCGATGCGTACGTGCGGGACCTGGCCCGCATGGTGAGGCCGGGCGGCCACGTGTACCTCGAGACTCCGGTCAAGCTGCCGGGCGGCTGGTACTTCCGGCGCAACCCAGAGGCCGGCTGGGTGCTCGACCCGACGCACGTGCGCGAGTACCGATCCGCGGCGGCGGTCAACGAGGTGGTGGAACGAAACGGTCTCGAGGTCATCGACGACGAGCTCACCCCGATCGCCTTCCCGCTGGCCGCGGCAGAGGGCGTGGTCCGACGCCTGCTGCATCGCAGCCAGCCCACGTCACGGCCCACGGGACTGAGGGCCATGGAGATCAAGATCCCGCGCTACCGCCAGCAGGCCGTGCTGGCCCGCCGGCCCGAATAGCGTCGCTGTTGGCGAGGCTCAGCTGGCTCGGAGCTTGGCGTAGCCAGGGTTGGCGTCGAGGAAGTCGCGCACGAACCAGCAGGTCGGGACGATGGTGCGTCCCTGGGCCCGCACGTCGTCCATAGCATGGCGCACGAGGACCTCGCCGAGGCCCTTGCCGCGGTGGCGAGGCTCGATCTCGGTGTGGGGGAAGACGAGCGCATCGCCACGGTCGTGGTAGTCGGCGATCCCGACCACCTCGCCGTCCAGCACGAGTTCGTAGCGGGACCGGCCCTCCTGGTTGCGCACCTCGATGGCCATGCCCCCTGCCTACCCGCTGGGACAGGGGTCCACGCATTCGGCCGGCGGGGCCGCCGCTTGACGAACACGAACAGGTGTTCGATCCTGGGTCGATGGGGTTCAACAACCCGGACGTGCCCTGGAGGGAGCTGGAGCGGACCCTCTCGGGCCGCGCCCGGCGCCCGTCCGTCGTGCCGCCGGGGGCCAACGGCGGCGACAGCCCGGCCTGGTCGCCGGTCCGCTCGGCCTACGTGCCGCCGGCGGTGCTGGAGCGCCGGGTCAGCGCCACGCCCTACGCCGAGCTGCACGCCCACTCCACGTTCTCCTTCCTCGACGGGGCCAGCCACCCCGAGGAGCTGGCCGAGGAGGCCGTCCGCCTCGGCCTGGAGGCACTGGCCCTCACCGACCACGACGGCTTCTACGGCGTCGTCCGCTTCGCCGAGGCGGCCCGGGCCGTCGGCCTGCCCACCGTGTTCGGCTCGGAGCTGTCGCTCGGGCTGGCCCGCCCCCAGAACGGGGTGCCGGACCCCGAGGGGAGCCACCTGCTCGTCCTGGCCCGCGACCCGGAGGGCTACGCCCGCCTGGCGTCGGTCATCAGCGCCGCCCAGCTGGCTGGTCGCACCAAGGGCAAGCCCGACTACGCCGCCGGTCTCGCCGGCGCCCACCCCGGCCCCTGGCCCGGCCCCGGCACCAGCCCCGGTGCCGACCGCCACCCCCGCGTTCTTGCGTCGATCTGTGCACAAGACCGTCACAGAACAGCGCCGGAACGCGTGGGGGGCTGGTCCTGGGCGGACGACGAGGTGCGCCACGCCTTGGCGACGGCCCACGGGGGGCACTGGCTCGTGCTCACCGGCTGCCGGAAGGGGGCGGTGCGCCAGGCCCTGGAGGCCCACGGCCCGGCCGCCGCGGCCCGGGAGCTGGCCCTGCTGGTCGACGCGTTCGGGCGGGAGAACGTCGCCGTCGAGCTGTGCGACCACGGCGACCCGCTCGACTCGGCCCGCAACGACGCCCTGACCCAGATCGCGCTGCGGGCCGGCGTCGACGTCGTGGCCACCACCAACGCCCACTACGCCCACCCGTCGCGCCGCCCGCTGGCCACCGCCATGGCCGCGGTGCGGGCCCGGCGCAGCCTCGACGAGCTCGACGGCTGGCTGCCCGCTTGCGCCGGCGCCCACCTGCGCTCGGGCGACGAGCAGGCCCGCCGCTTCGCCCGCTGGCCCGGCGCGGTGGAGCGGGCGGCCGAGCTGGGCCGGGCCTGCGCCTTCGACCTGCAGCTCGTCGCCCCCCGGCTGCCGCCGTTCCCGTGCCCCGACGGGCTCAGCGAGATGGCCTACCTGCGCCGCCTCACCGCCGAGGGGGCGCAGCGCCGCTACGGCGACTGGGGCACCGAGCGGGTGCCGGGCGCCTACCGCCAGATCGAGCACGAGCTGGCCCTCATCGAGCAGCTGGGCTTCCCTGGCTACTTCCTCGTCGTCTGGGACATCGTCGACTTCTGCCGCCGCAACGGCATCTACTGCCAGGGCCGGGGCAGCGCCGCCAACAGCGCCGTCTGCTACGCCCTCGGCATCACCAACGCCGACGCCGTCAGCCTCGGCCTGCTCTTCGAGCGGTTCCTATCGCCCGAGCGCGACGGCCCGCCGGACATCGACATCGACATCGAGTCGGGCCGGCGGGAGGAGGCCATCCAGTACGTCTACGCCAAGCATGGCCGCCGCCACGCTGCCCAGGTGGCCAACGTCATCACCTACCGGGCCAAGTCGGCCATCCGGGACATGGCCAAGGCCCTCGGGTACGCCACCGGCCAGCAGGACGCCTGGTCGAAGCAGGCTGACGCCTGGGGCGGCGTGGCCGTCACCGCCCAGCAGCAGGCGGACGACCAGCAGATCCCCGACCAGCAGATCCCGGCCGACGTCCTCGCCCTGGCGGCCGAGCTCGAGCACGCCCCCCGCCACCTGGGCATCCACTCCGGGGGCATGGTGATCTGCGACCGGCCCATCGTCGAGGTGTGCCCGGTGGAGTGGGCCCGGATGACCGGCGCCACCAGCAAGGCCCGCTCGATGCACGGGACCGATCCCATCCGCACGGTCCTGCAGTGGGACAAGGACGACTGCGCGGCGGTCGGACTGGTGAAGTTCGACCTCCTCGGCCTGGGGATGCTCGAGGTGCTCCACGGCACCATCGACCTGATCCGCGACGTGCACGGCACCGAGGTCGACCTCGCCACCATCCCCCAGGACGACGAGGTCTACGCCATGCTCTGCCGGGCCGACTCCGTCGGCGTGTTCCAGGTGGAGAGCCGGGCCCAGATGGCCACCCTCCCGCGGCTCAAGCCCCGGACGTTCTACGACCTCGTCGTCGAGGTGGCCCTCATCCGCCCCGGTCCCATCCAGGGCGGTTCGGTCCATCCGTACATCCGGCGCCGCAACGGCCAGGAGGAGGTCACCTACCTCCACCCGCTGCTCGAGAAGAGCCTCAAGAAGACGCTCGGCGTGCCGCTCTTCCAGGAGCAGCTCATGCAGATGGCCATCGACGTCGGCGGGTTCACCCCGGGCGAGGCCGACCAGCTCCGCCAGGCCATGGGCTCGAAGCGCAGCCGGGAGCGCATGGAGCGCCTCCACCAGCGCTTCGCCGACGGTGCCGCCGAGCGCGGCGTCACCCCCGACGTGATCGAGCTCATCTGGGAGAAGCTGGCCGCCTTCGCCAGCTACGGCTTCCCCGAGAGCCACTCGGTGAGCTTCGCCTACCTCGTCTACGCGTCGGCCTGGCTGAAGCGGTTCTACCCGGCCGCCTTCTGCGCCGCCCTCCTCAACGCCCAGCCCATGGGCTTCTACGCCCCCCACACCCTCGTCCAGGACGCCCGCCGCCACGGCGTCGAGGTCCGCACCCCCGACCTCAACGCCTCGGCGGCGGTCGCCACCCTCGAGCGGCCCACACGAGGTTCGGGGCAGGGAGGGCCCGTTTCGGTACCGCCATGCCCCGAACAGGGGGGTTGGGGGCAGGAGGGGACCGTTCCGGTGCCGCCATGCCCCGAACCTCGGGCGGACGACGGGCGGGCCGCGCGCGGGGCGGCGCCGGCGGTGTGGGGGGAGCCGGGGCCGGCGGTGCGGTTGGGGATCGGGGCGGTGCGGGGGATCGGGGCGGAGCTGGCCGAGCAGATCGCGGCGGGACGGCCCTACGCCGACCCAGAGGACCTGGCCCGCCGCGTGCCGCTCTCGCTCCCGCAGCTGGAGGCCCTGGCCACCGCCGGCGCCTTCGACGGCTTCGGGCTCTCCCGCCGGGAGGCGCTCTGGGCGGCCGGCGCGGTGGCCCAGGTCACCGTCGGCAAGGACGGCGCCCAGCGCCTGCCCGGCATCGTCACCGGAGCCGACGCCCCGCCGCTGCCGGCCATGACCGGGGCCGAGGAGGCCCGGGCCGACCTCTGGGCCACCGGCGTCAGCCCCGAGGGCCACCCCACCCGCTTCGTGCGCGACCACCTCACCCGCCTGGGGGTGGTGACAGCGACCGGGCTGGCGGCGGTCGAGCCGGGGGAGCGGGTGCTCGTCGGCGGCGTCGTCACCCACCGGCAGCGCCCGGCGACCGCCGGCGGCACGCTCTTCGTCAACCTGGAGGACGAGACCGGCCTGATCAACGTCGTGGTGTCGAAGGGCTGCTGGGCCGCCCACCGCACCGTCGCCCGCACCGCCCCCGCCCTGCTCGTGCGGGGCCGCCTCGAGCGCTCCGAAGGCGTCACCAACGTGATCGCCGAGCGCCTCGAGCGGCTCCCCCTCAGCGCCCCGACCAAGAGCCGGGACTTCCGCTGACGGCCGCAGCTCACCTCCTTGGCGCTGGCTGCCCGGACGAGCCGTGCGGCCGACGCTGGTGCCGGTCAGGTCGAGGGCCAGGTCGCCCCCGACGGCGGGTCGTCACTCCGACTT
This sequence comes from Acidimicrobiales bacterium, assembly GCA_036275535.1. Classification (GTDB taxonomy): domain Bacteria; phylum Actinomycetota; class Acidimicrobiia; order Acidimicrobiales; family VFJN01; genus VFJN01. The sequence goes on from DASUDP010000047.1 coordinate 15,491, forward strand.
GCAGCGCGGCCGCGGTGCTCGTCCGCGCCGCCCGCCAGCCGGGCCCGAGCGCCACCAGGTTGGCCACGAGGACGGCGCCCGTGGTCGCCAGCACCGCCCACACCGGGAGGACGGGCACGTCGACCACCCCCAGGCGGCTGGTGATGACCCGCCAGCTCCACCGAGCCGCCCCCACCCCGAGCGGGATCCCGACGACGAGGGCGGTGCCCGCCAGCAAGGTGGCATGGACCGCCACCACCCGCCGCACCGGGGGCCGGGTGAAGCCAAGGCTCTTCAGCACGGCCAGCGGCCGGCGGTGCCGGCGCACGGACAGGACGAGCGTGTGGGTCGGCGAGGTGATCGCCAGCAGGGCCACGACGATGGCGAGCAGCTACGGCAGGTCGCGCCGGCGATCGACGTTCAGGACAGCCGCCGGGGGGAGCGGCGCGCTCACCCCGCCGGGTGCGACGTCCAGGAGCCGCGCCCGGGCCGCACCCACGTCGCTGCCCGGGAGCAGCTGGATCACGAACGGGTCGGGCGTGCACTCGGGTGAGATGACCTCGAGCAGGTCGGGGGTGACCACGCCCCCGCGCCCCGGGCTCGTCTCGAAGTTGTCGTTCACCATCGTGGTGCCGACGATCGTGACCCGCCGCTGGGACCCGATGGTCGTGAGGGAGGCGATCTCGATGACGTCGCCGATCTCGGCGTGGCGGTCCGACAGGGTGATCGTCCCCAGCGCCACCTCGTCGGCGGTGGCTGGTGGGTGGCCGTCGACCACCGGTGCTGCGCCCAGGCCGTCACCTGGCCACCGTCGCTGGTGAGCCGCACGTCCGAGTCGACGATCCCGGCGGCCGCGTCGACGGGGAGGTCCCGCAACGTCGCAACGACCTCCGCGAGACCGTCCCCCTGCACGCCGCCCCCGGGGATGGACAGGACCCACGGCGCGCCGTAGCGGCTGGGATGCTGGCGCAGCGCGTCGACGCTGGCCACGAGGCCCGATGTCGCCTCCACCGTCGCTGCGGCCAGCGCCACCCCCGTGAGAGCGGCGCCGGCCGGCATGCTCCGGCCCCACCCGACTTCCGCGCCGTTCGGGTCGATACGTAGCGTGGGGCCATGTCCCCCAAGCAACCGTCGAAGCAGAAGCGGGCGGCGCAGAACCGCAACGAGCGGGCCGCCCGGGCGGCCCGGGCGGCCAACGCCAACGCCCCCCGCCCCGGCTCGACGTCCGGCTCCACGAGCTCCGCCACCGGCGGCGCCGGCTCCGGCTCCGGCGGACTGCTCTCGCGGCTGCGGGGCGGCGGTTCGGCCCCCCGCTCGGCCGCCGGCTCGTCGGGGGGCCGGCGACCCACCCTGGCCGAGGTCCGCGCCATGCAGCCCCCCGGCCACCGCGCCGCGCTGTCGGCCGTGTTCGCGGCGTCCGCCGCCATCGTGCTGTGCCTCTTCCTCCTGCGCTACCCCGTCGATGCCCAGGGTGACCTCTACACCGGCCGCACCCTCGTGGCCGACTGGGCGGCCACCGCCCTCGACGCCGCCCACGACCAGCCCGGCGCCACGGCCGACGAGCTGGTCGACTCCATCTCCACCTGGACGCCCGGGCGCGGCGACGAGGCGGTCGTGAAGGCCCTGTGGCCCTTCTCCCTCGCCATCGTGCTGCCGCTCGTCGGGGCCGGTCTGGCCTTCTGGGCCGTCCGCCGCCGCAGCTCGAGCAAGGTGGTCAGCCGCACCCTCTACGCCACCCTCTTCGGCGCCGTGCTGACCCAGGGCCTGCTCATGCTCTTCATCCCCACGGTGCTGGCCGTGGGCGTCGCCATGTTCCAGGTCCGCAAGGCCGAGATGACGGCTGCCGCGGCGGGCGGCGTGATCGACGTCGACGCCACCGACGGACGCGACGACGCCCAGATCGACGACGTCGAGATCGACGACGCCCTCGTCGTCGAACGACCCGAGGGCGAGGACCGGATCTAGCGCAGGCTCTGGGCCAGCTCGCCGAGGATGCGGGCCACCTCGGCCCGGTGCTCGACCTCGTCGGGGTCGACAGCCCGGTCGGACACCTGCTCGGCCAGCCGGCGCAGCGTGAGGGCCACCTGGTCGGCCTCGGCCTGGGTCACGTCGATCCGGTCGCTGCGCAGCCGGTCGCCGATCTGGGCCTGCTGCAGCGCCAGCGTGGCCGCGGCGGCTCCCGGGTCGAGCCGGTCCTCGAGCACGGCCCGGGCCGTCTCCGTCACGATCCGCAGGCGCTGGTCCGGGTGCACGCTCAGCCCTGCTGTCCGCCGTCTGGCTGTCCGCCGTCTGCCACGCGGCGAGACGCTACCCGGCGCGCTCGTAGGTGCCGGTGAGCCCGGCCCGGGCCGATGCCGATCCCTCCAGCATGGCGACGGCGTCGGCGGCGGGCACCGGGTCGTCGACCACGAGGGGCTCCGGTAGGGCGTAGAGGGTGAGCTCGTAGGTGTGGGCGCTGCCCGCCGGAGGGCAGGGCCCGCTCCACCCGGTCGTACCGGCGCTGTTGGCCAGCTCGACCACGCCCTCGGGCACGCCGCCCTCACCGAAGCCCTGCACGACGGGGTCGATGCTGGTGACGATCCAGTGCACGTAGCCACCGGCATCGGGATCGCGCACCACGAGCGCCAGCTCCGCCGCCGGCGGCGCTGACGTCCAGGCCAGCGGGGGCGAGATGTCGTCCCCGTCGCAGGTGAACCGCACCGGGATGGCGCCTCCGGGGGCGAAGGCCGGGCTCGTGAGGGTGAGCACCTCGGCGGCCTGGCTGGAGGGCGCCGAGCCGAGGGCGGGGGCGGCGGTGGTGGTCGTCTGCGCGGGCCGAGGCTCGGGCAGCACCCGCCCGTCCTCGGAGGAGCAGCCCGCCAGCAGGGCGGGCACGACGAGGGCGGACGTGGCGGCGGCGAGCAGGCGCCGCGGGCAGCGACGGCGGTGGGGGGTCGGCACTGGCCCAGTGTGGATCACGACAGCCGGCCTGGGGCGCCACCGGCCGCGCCCGGCGCCTATCCTTCGGGCACCGTCATGGACGCCAGACCTCGCAACCTCCGGGCCATGCTGGCCGAGTCGAAGGACCTTTCCGAGCTGATGGTCGACCTGGCGTACGCGGCCCTCTACTTCGGCGATCCCGACATGGCCGAGGAGGTCGACGAGCTCGAGGACCAGATGTCCGACCTCGTCCACGAGATGCGGGCCGTGTCCGTCCTGGCCGCCCGGCACCCGAAGGAGGCCGAGGCGATGGCCTCGGTGCTCCAGGTCATCAGCTGCATCGAACGGATCGGCAACTCCGCGGTCGACATCGCCCGCATCGTCACCCATCGCCTCGGGATCCCCCGGGAGCTCGTGGCCGACCTCTCCAACGCTGAGGAGGTCTCGCACCGGGTCCGCATCCGCGAGGGCAGCCACCTGGCCCGCCGCCCGCTGGCCGCCCTCGAGCTCCCGGTGCAGACGGGCATGCGGGTGGTGGCCATCCGCCGGGAGCGGGAGTGGATCACCGACGTCGACGGCGACGTCATCTGCCTCCCCGGCGACGTCATCTTCCTCCGCGGCTCACCCGCCGGCATCCCCCGCCTGCGGGAGCTGGCGGCGGCGCCCTACTGGGAGCCGCCCGTCCCCCCGGAGGACGGCACCCTGTCGGACCTCGACCGGGCCATCGACGTGCTCGTCGAGATGAAGAACCTCTCCGAGGCCGCCGTGGGCCTGGCCTACTCGGCTCTCGTGCTGCGCGATCACGGACTTGCCGCCGAGGTGCGCCAGCTCGAGGACCGCCTCGACGAGATGAAGGACCGCCTGGAGCTCTGGGTGCTGCGCGCCAGCAACGACCGCATCGACCCCGCCCCGCTGCGGGGCTTGCTCCACCTCTCCCAGGCGGCGGAGGACCTCGGCGACGCCGCCCAGCAGATGGTGTGGCTCATCGAGGAGAAGGAGGAGCTCCACCCGATCCTCTCGATCGCCCTCGGCGACTCCGACGAGGTCGTCGTGCGGGTGCCGGTGGCGGTCGGGTCCGAGTGCGACGGGGCCCAGCTCCACGACCTGCAGCTCGACATCGAGCCCGGCTTCCACGTGCTGGCCGTGCGGCGAGGGGGGCGCTACCTGTACCGGCCCCGCGGCCACGTGCGGCTCGAGCCCGGTGACGAGCTGATCGCCTCCGGTCCGGCCGAGGGCCACGCCCGTCTGGCCCAGCGCTGCGGCTGGCACCTCACCGAGGACGACGACACGGGCGAGCACGACCTCTCGCCCCTCCGCTCCGCCAACGCCTGACTGAGCGGGCCCGGGGGCCAGGCTCAGGCCGGCGTGGGCCGGGCCTCGCGGTCGGCGGCCACCGTCGCCGGCGTCTTGCCCTCGACGGCGGCGCGAGCCTCCTCCGGCTCCACGCCCTCCTCGAGCGGCTTGGTGGGACGGCGGTGCCGGTCCTCGCGCCAGATCTCGAAGGCCGCCACCGAGGCCAGCAGCCACGCCAGGCCGAGGAGGTAGCCGCCGAGCACGTCGGTGACGTAGTGCACGCCGAGGGTCAGGCGGGAGAACCCGATGGCACCGACCAGCGTGATCGTGGCACCGATCGCCAACGTGCGCCAGCGTCCGTGCAGGACGGGCAGGAACACCAGGAGCAGGGCGCCGTAGCAGAACGTCGACGACATGGAGTGCCCCGAGGGGAAGCTCTTGCCGAAGGCCTCGATGATGGGCTCCTTGACCTCGGGCCGCGGTCGCCCGACGACGACCTTCACGATCGTGTCGACGATGCCCCCACCGATGGCGGTGACGACGAGGAAGAGCACGAGCCGGCGCGCGCCGCGGCGCAGCAGCCACAGGGCGGGGATCCCGATGGCGATGCCGAGGAAGATCGGCTTGCCGAGGAAGGAGATGAGCTCGAGGACGCTGATGGCGGCGTCGTGCCCGTAGAAGCGGTCGTTCAGCCACTGCGCGGCGTCCTCGTCCATGCCGGTCACGGGCCCGTGGGTGGCCACCTGCTGGAGCAGGATCCCGAAGGGGATCCCGGCGATGGCGATGGCCAGGCCGAAGAGGAGGGCGCGCAGCTGGTAGCGCCCGAGGGGCCCGAGTCTGGAAGCCGCACGTTCGGGCAAGAGGTGGTCCATGGCCCTAAGGCTTCCTCAGCCACTAGCGGCCCAAACCTCGGCGAGCGGACGTGGCCTCCTGATGGCCCTGGCTGTGGCTCGGGGGGCGGTGGCCGGCATCGCGGTGCTCCTCGCCCCCTTCCTCTACCGCGAGCACGCGGCCCTCCTCGTGCTCCTGCGCCCGACGAAGGAGGTGTTCCTCTTCGCCGGGTTCCTGCTGCGCCGTGACGACATCACGGTCCCGCCCGTCGTCGCTGCCGCCCTACCGATCCTGCTCGGTGCGGTGTGGATCTTCTTCGGCCTGGGGCGCTCCTACCGGGACGACCTCGACGACGCCGAGCTGCCCGGACTCGCCGGGCGGATCCTCCCCAAGAAGCGGCTCGACAAGCTCCGCGGTCTCCTGGAGGAGAAGGGCACCCGCCTCGTGTTCCTGGGTCGGCTGGCCGCCTTCCCCTCGTCGCTCATGGGCGCCGCAGCCGGGTCGGCCGGGTTGTCCTGGAAGCAGTTCGTGGTCGCCGACACCGCCGGCGCCCTGGCCTCGCTGGCCGCCGCCCTCGGCCTCGGATATGCCCTCGGCGAGGCCTACGAGTCGGGCGGGTTGTGGCTCACGGTGGTCGGCGTCGTCGTGCTCGTGGGGCTGGCCGTGCTCGTCGGGCGCTGGCTTTCGAGCTCCACCCCGGCCTCGGCCCGCTCGGCCTCCGCCTCTCGCGCTGCCGCCGCGACCTCCTCCTCGTAGGGCGGCACGGCGACGAGCAGCGCCTTCGGGCGCTTCGCCACCACCAGCTCCTCGTCGCCGTCGAAGGTCTCGCCGTCGGCGGCCAGCCGCAGCGGGCCCTCCAGGGAGCGGATGCGCACCTCGGTGGCGGTGCGCTCCTGGTAGACGGGGCACGACGACAGTCGTCCGCTCAGCACGTCGACGAGGAAGCGCAGGCGGGAGAAGCGGCGCGAGCCGTCGACGAGCCGCAGGTCGAGCAGCCCGTCGGAGAGGGACTCCCGCCAGGCCGGACCGAAGCCGGGCGGGTCGTAGTGGCAGTTGCCGATCCAGGCCACCCACACCCGCATCGGACGCCCGTCGATCTCGACCTTGAGCGGGGCCATCCGCGGCAGCTCGACCGCGAGGGCCACGGCCAGGGCCGGCCACTTCCCGATCCGCCCCTCCAGCCGCTCGCGGGTGTCGACGAGCTGGGTGTAACCCCCGAACGAGAGGGTGTTGACGAAGCAGCGGTCGCCGACGGTGCCGAGGTCCATGTGGGCGGCCGTGCCGGCGCGGACGGCGGCGATGGCGTCGTCGACAGTGTCGAGGCCGAGGTCGCGGGCGAGGTGGTTCAACGTGCCCGCCGGGACGGCGACGAGGGGCAGGTCGCGCTCGGCCGCCAGCACGGCCACCGCGCCCAGCGTGCCGTCGCCCCCGGCGGCACCGATGGCCACGAAGTCGTCGTGGCAGAGCAGCGCGGCGAGGTCGTCCTCGGGCTCGAGCTCGTGGATGTCGGCGCCGGGGAGCCCTTCCCGAAGGGCGTCCGTGGGCGACGAGCGCCAGGCGGGGCCGGAGGAGGGGTTGACGACGATCCGCACGCCGGTGCCATCGGGGGACGGGCGCAGGTCGGGGTCGGGGATGCGTCGGGGGATGGGCAGCCCGGCGTCGTCGGGGCGGCGGGGGAGCACGATCGTGCGCACCCACCCGGCGCCGAGACCGATCGCTCCGGCGGCCAGCGCCCATCGTCGAGTGCGCACGGCTCAGTCCTCGCAGGGGTCGTCGGGGGGTGTGGCGGGGGACGGCAGCGGGGCTCCCGGGGTCAGCTCGGCGGCCCGGGCACGTTGATGGCTTCGGTGATCCCCGCGATCGTGCCGGCCAGACCCGCCAGCTCGGTCGGGAGGATGATCTTCGTGGCCTGCCCGTTGGCGATGACCTGCAGCGCCTCGAGGTACTTGATGGTGATCAGGCCGGCGTCGGGGTCGCCCTCGTGGATGGCGGCGTAGACGGACCGGATGGCGTCGGCCTCGCCCTGGGCGACGGTGAGCTGGCGGAACCGCTCGGCCTCCGCCACCTGGCGGATGGCCTCGGCCTCGCCCTCGGCCTGGAGGATCTTCTGCTGCTTCTGGCCCTCCGCCTCGAGGATGGCCGCCTGACGCTCGCCGTCGGCGGTGGTGACGGCGGCGGTGCGCCGCCCCTCGGCCTCGGTGACGACGGCGCGGCGGGTCCGCTCGGCCTTCATCTGCTCGTGCATCGAGGCCATGACGTCGGGCGGTGGGTCGATGCGCTGGATCTCCACCCGGACCACCCGCACGCCCCACTTGTCGGTGGCCTCGTCGAGGATCTGCCGGAGGTTCACGTTGATCGAGTCGCGGCTGGTCAGGGCCTCGTCGAGCTGCATGTCACCGACGAGGTTGCGGAGGTTGGTCTGGGCCAGCTTGGTGATGGCCAGGATGAAGTTGCCGACGTTGTAGATGAGCCGCTGCGGGTCGGTGGGCTCGTAGTAGACGACGGCGTCGACGGACACGACCACGTTGTCCTTTGTGATCACCTCCTGCGGGGGCACGTCGATGACCTGCTCGCGCATGTCCACCAGCCGGACGGACTGGATGAACGGGATGATCAGCTGGAGACCGGGGTTGACCGTCTCCTTGTACTTGCCGAGCTGCTCCACCACGCCCCGCTGGTAGGGGCGGACGATCCGCACCCCCGACGCCACGTAGACGAAGAGGAAGAAGGCGATGACGGCCAGGAGGATGACGAGGGGGCTCACGAGAGGTGCTCCTTGTCGAGCGTGACGATGACCCGGGTGCCCTGGACGTCAGTGACGCGGACCTCCGAGCCCTCCGCGATGGCCGATCGGTCGGCGGCGTCGGCCCGCCACTCCTCTCGGTCCACCCGCACGAGGCCGGGGTGACCGGGGGCGATGGCCTCGAGGACGAGGGCCGGCCGGCCGATGAGGCGCCGCGAGCCGACGCCCTCCGTGCCGCCGTGGCGGTCGAGCCGGCGGGCCAGCGGGCGCAGGGCCACGAACGCACCGAGGGACACGGCGACGAAGGCCGCCCACTCGAGGCCGACGGCGACCCCGGCGAAGGCCAGGGCGGAGGCGACGACCGCGCCGACGGCGAAGGGGGCGAGGAAGAAGGCGCCCGGCGTGGCCATCTCCCCGAGGCCGAACAGCAGCGCCGCTCCCAACCAGATCCACCGCCACTGCTCTGGTTCGTCCATGGCCGGAGGCTATCGCCGGCTCAGATGTCGAAGGTGCCCTCGGGGACGGAGCTTCGATACGTGTCGGCCACCACGCGCTGGCCGTCGACGTCGACCAGCAGCTGGGCGCCGTCGGGGGCCAGGCAGATCGTGTCGACGCTGGGTTCGCGGCCGTCGATCACCGTGCCCGCCGTGGGGGTGGAGACGAGGCACGTGGCCTCCACCTCGGCGATGGTCCGGGTCTCCACGGTGAGCTCGACCGTGTCGAGCTGGTCAGCCAGCTCCTGGGTGAACGACGCCAGGGCCTCGGGGGTGAAGGTGCCCGAGGCGGCCGTGGCGGACCGGCTGCGGCGGCACTCCAGGTCGTCGCCGGGCTGGCTGTCGGCCGGGAGCCGGCACGCGTACGAGACACCGTCGCGCACCACCTGGCTCTGCACGATGAGCCCGGCGGTGAGGGCGTCGACCCGGCGATCGGGCGGCTCTTGCGACACGAGGACGGCGGCTCCGCCCTCGCCCGGGTAGCTGATCTGGAACGTGGCACTGGCCCCCCGGGCAGCCAGGGCCAGCACGTCGGCCACCTCGGCGTCGAGCCCGGCGTCGAGGGCGGTCTGTCGCACCTGGTCGGCCCGGTCCGCGGCGACATCGGGCCCGTGGTCCCCACAGCCCGCCGCCAGGAGGGCGGCGGCGGCGACCAGGACCGCCACCAGGGCGGGACGGGGGGAGGGCACGGGCGTGGAGCGTACCGACCCCACCCGGCCGCTACCCTGCGGCCCGATGCCGGGTCCCCATAGCGCCGAACCGTTGCGGGGCGGGCCCCCGGAGGGGTCGCCGGCCGAGGTCGGGCTCCCGGCGGCGTCGCCGTCCGACGCGCTGCCCACCCGCTGGCGATCGGTGGGCCTGGGCACCCTCGTCGGCCTCGGTGTGGCCGTGGCCGGCATCGCCATCGCCTTCTCGATCGTGGCCATCCCGCTGTTCATCGTGGCCTCCACCGAGCCCGGCTCGGGTCTCAACCGCGACCTCGTGCGGACCGGGCTGTTCAAGGTGGCCCTCCCGTTCGGAGCGGTGGCCGGCCTGGCCGCCGGCGTCGCGGTGGGCATCTGGTACGGCCGCGGCGGCCGGCTGCCCCGGGACCGCACCCCCCTCGAGCTCTGACCCCCGGGCTCTGACCCCCGCGCTCTGGACCGGGCCGTTCGGGCCCTCGGTATCGTGAGGCGATGGCATCTCCCCTCTGCCTCCTGACCGTGCACGCCCACCCCGACGACGAGTCGTCCAAGGGCGCCGGCACCGTCGCCAAGTACAAGGCGGAGGGCGTCCACACGGTGCTGGTGTGCTGCACGGGCGGCGAGGAGGGCGACATCCTCAACCCCGCCATGGACCGCGACGACGTGAAGGCCGACCTCCCCGGCGTGCGGATGGCCGAGCTGGCCAAGGCGGCAGAGATCATCGGGTACGACGAGGTGGAGCTCCTCGGCTACCGCGACTCGGGCATGCCCGACAGCGAGGCCAACAAGCACCCCGAGGCCTTCGCCAACGCTCCGTTCGACGAGGCCGTCGGGCGGTTGGTGGCCATCATCCGCCGGGTCCGGCCCCACGTGATCGTCACCTATCCCGACGAGCAGCAGGGCTACCCCCACCCCGACCACCTCCGGGTCCACGACATCACCCACCCCGCCGTCGAGCGGGCCGCCGACCCCGCCGCCTACCCGGAGGCCGGCGAGCCGTGGCAGGTGGCCAAGGTGTACTACTCCGTCTGGTCGAAGCGCCGCATCGAGCTCACCCACCAGAAGTACCTCGAGCTCGACCTCGAGTCCCCCTACAGCGAGGAGTGGTTCCAGCGGCCCTCGCAGGACCACCGGATCACGACGATGGTCGACATCGAGGGGTTCGCCGAGGTGCGCTTCGACGCCCTCCTGGCCCACGCCACGCAGATCGATCCCAAGTCGCCGTTCTGGTTCGGGCTCCCCCGAGAGGTGGCCTCCGGCATCCACCCCTACGACGACTACATCCTCGCCTTCTCCACGGTCGACGCCCCGACGCCCGAGGACGACCTCTTCAACGGCTTGCGCTGATGGTGGCCCACCTCAGCCAGGCCTGGCTCGACCGCTACCGCCAGCTGGCTGCCGACCTGCCGGTGCGCAAGGGCGCCACCGCTCGCCTGCAGCACGTGGTGGCCAAGACGCCCGAGGGCGACGTCGCCTACGTCGTGGCCTTCGAGGACGGGCGGCTGGCCGCTGCCTCGCTCGGTGGCGACGAGGCCGCGGAGATCACCCTCACCGAGACCTACGCCGATGCGCAGGCCATGGCCCGGGGGGACCTCGACCTGCACGTCGGGTTCATGCAGGGCCGCGTGAAGCTGGCCGGCGACATGGGTGCGTTCCTCGAGCTGGTGCCGGTGCTGCAGAGCCCCGAGCACCGCGCCGCGCTCGCCGCCCTGGCTGCCGAGACCGAGCTGTAGGCCGGGCCGGCTCAGTCGCCGTCGCCGGCGACGACGGTGAGGGTGGCCTCGTGGTCGGGGGCCTCGAGGTCCCGGTAGGGGATCTTCCCCGGTTCGGTGAGCACGAGGGTGGTCTCGTCGCCCGGCTCCATGCGGCCGGTGTCGAAGCGCTCGTCGGCGGTGAAGGAGTGCAGCCCCTCTCCCTCGTTGACCAGCAGCACGACGTCGCCCGCCTCCACCTCGAGGGTGGCCGGGTCGAACCCGTCCTCGTCCACGGTGATCGTGTGGTCCGGCGAGAGGTCGATCTTGCGCAGGTCCTCCGGCGTGGGAGAGCTGGGCTGGGGGTCGACGCAGGCGCCGAGGAGGGCCAGGCCCGGCAGCAGCGCCAGAAGGGCGCGGCCCGCCGTGGTCCGGGGCTGCGGCATCGTCGTCAGCCCGTTCGCTGCAGCTCGCGCAGCTCGCGGTAGCCGATGCGGACAACCCCGGCCCGATCGAGCATGGCCCGCAGCGCCCGGTCCGCCGTGACGAGGTCGTGGTCGTCCACCCGGGCCGGCCAGTCGTCGGCCAGGGCCCGCAGCTCGGGGGTGTCGACGGCCGGGTGCACGTAGACCTCGGTGACGCCGGGCCGGAGCTCGGTGACGACGTTCTCGATCGTGCGGCGCGAGCCGACGCCCCGCACGGTGACGAAGTGGTCGGGGAACAGCACGCCCTCCTCGGCGGCCAGCCGGCGGAACGGAAACCCGATGGCCCGCTCGCTGGAGGCCCCCGAGAGCCGGATGGGCAGCCTGAACTCGACGGCGAGGTCGAGGTACACGTCGAAGAACTCCGGCCGCAGCTGGAGCGTGCCCATGTGGCTGTCGAGGTGGCTGACGTCGAAGCCCCAGAGGATGGCCCGCTCCACCTGGGCCCGCAGCTCGCGGCGGACCTCGTCGAGGTCGGCGTGGTCCCACACGTCACCGACGGTGCGGGGGAAGCCGCCATCGCCGTCGAGGAGGGAGGGGGACTGGGTGATCGGGCCCCAGCGGTAGCGCTCGTGCTCGGCGTTGAGGGTGAGGTGCACGCCGACGTCCTCGCCTCGGTAGCGGGAGGCGGCGTCGCGCGACCACGGGCAGGGGACCATCAGCGTGGCGCTGGTGGCGATGCCGTCGCGCAGGGCGTCGTAGGTGCCGAGGTTGGCGGCGTGGCAGGAGCCGAGGTCGTCGCAGTTGATGATCAGCAGGCGCGCCTCGGGGCCGTGGCCGAGGCGCTCGGCGAGGGAGCCCGACGGGGAGGACGTCACGGGCCTGACGCTACCGGTCGGGTTGGATGGCGAGGGGCACGTCGGTGCTGCCGCAGGCCGGCCACAGGCCCCGACCCGCTGCCATGGCCTCGGCCTCGGCCCGGTCGAGCTCGGCCTGGCGGGCCACGTTGGGCTCGAAGCGGCGGGCCTCGGCGTACCCCTCCTGCACGAGCAGCAGGTTGATGTCGACGTTGTCCTGGAGGCGGATGACGTAGGCCAGGAGCCGCCCGTACCGGTCACGGGCCTCGACGTCGCGCTCGAGACGCACCCCGGTGCCGGGCGGCAGCAGCTCCGCCATCCGGTCCTTGGCCTCCGGCCCGTAGCACTCGACGGGCCGGTCCCGAGCCACCGACTCCGGCGTGTCGATGCCGATGAGCCGCACCCGTTCGTCGACCCCGCCCAGGTTCACGTCGACCGTGTCGCCGTCCACCGGGTGCGTCACGATCCCCTCGCCCCCCACCGACGTCGACGGTGTGCCCGGCTGGTCCAAGAGCGCGCAGGCGCCGAGGAGGACGGCCCCCACGGCGAGGAGGGCGACGGGGGAGCGCCCGCGACCGGGACCGCGGCGGCGAGGCTCCCCCAGGGGCCTAGATCCTCTCGATGATGGTGCCGGTGCCGAGGCCCCCGCCGCAGCACATCGACACGAGGCCGTAGCGGCCGCCGGTGCGCTCGAGCTCGTGGAGGGCCTTGGTGAGCAGGACGGCGCCGGTGCCGCCGAGGGGGTGGCCCAGGGCAATGGCCCCGCCATTGGGGTTGGTCTGCTCGGGGGTGAAGCCGAGCTCCTTCTGCCAGGCCAGGACGACTGAGGCGAAGGCCTCGTTGATCTCGCAGACGTCGATGTCGTCCACGCCGAGGCCAGTGCGCTCGAAGAGGCGCTGGGTGGCGTCGATCGGGCCAGTCAGCATGAGGACGGGGTCGACGCCGACGAGGCAGGTGTCGACGATGCGGGCCTTGGGCGTGAGCCCGAGCTGCTCGGCCCGCTCGGCCGTCATGAGGAGGACCGCGGCGGCGCCGTCGGAGATCTGGGACGACGAACCGGCCGTGTGGACGCCATCGGGGCGGGCCACCGGCTTGAGCTCGGCCAGCTTCTCGAGCGACGTCTCGCGCAGCCCCTCGTCCCGGCTCACCGTGTGGGTGGAGCCTACGGGATTGCCGTCCTCGTCCACGTCGGGCGCCTCGACGGGCACGATCTGGGTGCCGAAGCGGTCCTCGGCCCAGGCCTGGGCGGCCAGCTGCTGGGAGCGGAGCCCGAAGGCGTCGGTGTCCTGGCGGGTGATGCCCCACTTGTCAGCGATCCGCTCGGCGCCCTCGAACTGCGAGGTCATCTCGTACTGCGGGAAGTAGCTCTTCGGGATCGGGATGCCGAGGCCGAGGTCCTTCCTGCCGCCGGATCCGATCGGCACCCGGCTCATCACCTCGACGCCACCGGCCAGGGCGACGTCGACCACGCCGCCGGCCACGAGAGCGGTGGCGAGGTTGGTGGCCTGCTGCGAGGACCCGCACTGGGTGTCCACCGTGGTGTTGGCCACCGACATCGGGAGCCCGGCCGTGAGCCAGGCCGTGCGCCCGATGTTGAAGGCCTGCTCACCGACCTGGCTGACGCAGCCGGTGACGACCTGGCCGATGGCTCCAGGGTCGATCCCAGAGCGCTCGATGGCCGCCCTTTGGGCGGTGGCCAGGAGGTCGGCGGGGTGGACGGTGGACAGCCCCCCGTTGCGACGGCCTACAGGGGTGCGGACAGCTTCGACGATCACGACTTCGGTCATCCCGGCAACCTATCTGCACGCCGGCTGCAGCCACCAGGGGAGATCCGGCGGCGCCCGGGGATCAGCGCCAGCGGCGGCGGCGCCCCCGGCCGCCACCGGCAGCTTCGAGCACGAGCAGCAGCGCGGCGGCTCCGATGAAGGCCACGAAGATCGACCCCAGGTCGAGCTCGTCGAACGTGTCGATCGGGTCGCCCGTGGCCACCCGGGCCACGAGGCCGGCGAAGAGCGCCCCGAGCACGCCGATGGCCATGGTGCCGAGGCACCCCCGCTTCGGGGCGCCCACTGCCCGCTGGGCGAGGGCTCCGGCCAGGAGGCCGACGATGCACCACGCAAGGATCCCCACGGCCCGAGACGGTAGCGGGGGCTATCAGGCGGCGTGGGGACGTTGGGTGCGGGTTGGCGCGGTGCGCCGGGACGGCTGGCGGCGGGCCGGGGTGTCCCGGCGACCCGGTGAGCGGTCGGCGCCGCCCTCACCAGCGCGGGCGGCGATGGCGGCCTGGAGACAGGCGCGGGCCTCGGCCACGCCCCGGCGGCCCACCTCACGGGTGGTCTCGCTGAGGGCCCAGGTGCGCCGGGTCTCGAGGAGGGAGAGCTGTCGTGCCATGCACCTGATTCAACACACGGGGTGTGACAACGCTTCCCGGCCGGCCCCGGCGCCGGGCTGGGGACTCAGGCGGCGGGGCGGGCGCGGTCGACGATGGCGGTGAGGTCGAGACCCGGAGGCAGGGTGCCGAAGGCGCGACCCCCGTCCCCCACCACGCGGGAGGCGAGGAACGCGTCGGCCACCGCAGCGGGCGCGGACCGCACGAGCAGCGACGCTTGGAAGACGACGGCGAGGCGCTCGACGAGGCGGCGGGCCCGGCCCTCGATGGCGTCGAGGTCGGCCAGCTCGGCCCGCAACGACGTGACGGCGGCGTCGAGCCGGGAGTCGTCACCTCCGGCGAGGGCCACCTCGTCCCAGTAGGCGTCGAGCGCCTCCGGGGAGCGGGCCAGGGCCCGGAGCACGTCGAGGCAGATGACGTTGCCCGACCCCTCCCACACCCCGTTGACGGGGCTCTGGCGGAAGATGCGGGGGAGGTCGAAGTCCTCCACGTAGCCGTTCCCGCCCAGGCACTCGAGCGCCTCGGCAGCGTGCTGCGGCGCCCGCTTGCAGGTCCAGTACTTGATGACCGGCGTGACGAGGCGGGTGAGGTGCTGCTCGTGCTCGTCGCCGGCCCCGGCGTCGAAGGCCCGGGCCAGGCGCAGGGCGGCGGCGGTGGCGGCCTCGGACTCGAGGGCGAGGTCGGCCAGCACGTTGGCCATGAGTGGCTTGGCGTCGAGGCGGCCTCCGAAGGCGTCCCGGTGGGCGGCGTGCCAGAGCGCCTGGGCGGTGCCCTGGCGCAGGATGGCGGCCGACCCGAGAGTGCAGTCGAGCCGGGTGTGGTTGACCATCTCGATGATCGTGCGGACGCCGCGGCCCTCGTCGCCCACGGGGAACCCGGTGGCGTCGACGAGCTCGACCTCGCTCGAGGCGTTGGACCGGTCGCCCAGCTTGTCCTTCAGCCGCTCGATCCGGAACCGGTTGCGGGTGCCGTCGGGGAGCCAGCGGGGGACGAGGAAGCACGACAGCCCGCCGGGCGCCTGGGCCAGGACGAGGAAGGCGTCGCTCATCGGGGCCGAGCAGAACCACTTGTGGCCCGTCAGCACGAACGTGCCGTCGCCGGCGGGGCGGGCGGCGGTGGTGTTGGCCCGAACGTCGGAGCCACCCTGCTTCTCGGTCATGCCCATGCCGCAGGTGGCGCCGGCCTTCTCCGCGGCGGGCCGGTTGGCAGGGTCGTAGCGCCGCGACGTGAGCCGCGGCTCCCACTCGGCAGCCAGGTCGGCGTTCGACCGCAGGGCGGGGATGACCGAGTAGGTCATCGAGATCGGGCAGATGTGGCCACCGTCGACCTGGTACCAGGTGATCACCTTCGCGGCGCGGGCCACGTGGGCGCCGGGCCGGTCGTCGGTCCACGGCGCGGCGTGCAGGCCGTGGGCCACCGCCTCGGTCATGAGCTCGTGGTAGGCGGGGTGGTAGCGGACGGCATCGGTGCGGTGGCCGTAGCGGTCATGGGTGTCCAGAACGGGCGGGTTCTGGTTGGCCAGCCGCCCCCGCTCCTGCCAGGCGGGATCGCCCGCCTGGCGGCCCAGGGCGTGGAGCTCGTCGGTCGCCCACCCGGCACCCTCCCGGGCGAGGGCCTCCACCAGGGCGGTGTCGGTGCCGAAGACGTCGTGCCCACAGAGCGGCGGCGGCTGGTTCAGCACCTCGTGGGTGGCGAAGGCATCGGTCCCGGCGGCAGCCATGTGGCCATGCTCGCGCCATGATGGGCTCGCGGTAGGTTCCCCCGCCGTGGACGCCCCCGAGTGGCTCGGCCTGCAGCCGACGCACAACCCGATGCGATGGACGTTGCCGATCACGCCGGGGATCTCGACGGGTCACCAGTTCCTCTTCGGCGGGTGCGGGCTCGGCGCCGCGGTGGCCGCCCTCGAGGGCAGCGCCGGCCGGCCCCTCGTCTGGGCCACGGCGCAGTACCTGTCCTACGCCAACCCGCCGTCGATCATGGACATCGACGTCACGATCGCCGTCGCCGGCCGCCAGGTCACCCAGGCCCGCGCCGTCGGGCACGTGGGCGACCGTGAGATCCTCACCGTCAACGCCGCCCTCGGCGAGCGGCCGCTCGACGCCGAGGGCCAGTGGGTCGAGCCGCCCGAGGTGCCGGACCCTAAGGACTGCGGGCCCCGGATCCCGCGCTTCCCGGACACCGATTCGATCCTCAACCGAATCGACACCCGCCTGGCCCGCGCCCTGCCCATGGACCAGATCCCCGCTCCGGCCGGCATGCCGGGCGGCCGCTCGGCCCTGTGGGCCCGCATCCCCGACGTCCTCGAGATGTCGGCCGCGACCCTGGCCATCCTGGGCGACTACGTGCCCTTCGGGATCGGCCAGGCCCTCGGCGCCATGGCCGGGGGGAACAGCCTCGACAACACCTTGCGCATCGGCCGGCTGGTCCCCACGGAGTGGGTGCTGCTCGACGTGCGCATCCACGCCGTCCGCAACGGCTTCGGCCACGGCGACGTGCACCTCTGGGCCCAGGACGGCACCCTGCTGGCCACGGCCAGCCAGTCGACCATCGTGCGCTACTGGAACGACGACCGGCAAGGCGCCGGCACGTCGGCCGCTGACCGCCGCTGACCTCCGGGGGCAGCGGACGCCCCGGGAGAACCCCTACAGTCCCGGCGCCGCGGCGGCCGATCATCCCAGGACGTGCGGTGGAGCGGCTGGGGGGCGCAGAAGTGGGCAAACGGGACGAGGATGGCTGAACCGTCGCCCTCGCGCGCCGGCGGGGACCGGCTCGCCGCGAGCGCCGGGTTCGACGGCAGCGGTGCGTGGCGGCGGTTCCTCGCCGCCGGGCTCGACGACTTCGGCACCGGCTACTCGTCGCTCGGGATGCTGAAGGCGCTGCCGGTGCACCAGCTGAAGATCGACAAGTCGTTCGTCGCCCACCTGCACGAGGACGCCAACGACGCCACGATCGTGCGGTCGGTGATCGACCTCGGCCACACCCTCGGGCTCGAGGTGGTCGCCGAGGGCGTGGAGACGCTCGAAGCCTGGGGCCAGCTGGTGACCCTCGGCTGCGACGCCGCCCAGGGCTACCACCTGGCAGCGCCCATGCCCCCCGAGTCGTTCCTCTCGTGGCTGGCCGCCCACGTGGCGGCGAGCGAGCCCCGAACGGATCCGGCAGTCGCGTCGTAGCCTGGGGCCGTGGTCGAGGTGCTCGACGAGCCGCCCGAGGGCGCAGATGACTGGACCGAGGAGCAGTGGCGCGAGTGGCTCGCGGCGGCGCCGCCGGACCCCGAGACCGGGCGGGCCCACCCGCTGACCCGCGCCGCGTCGAGCCCCAGCGGCACCGTCCTGGGAGCGGCCATGTTCGGCCTGGAGCGGGCCATCTACGGGGAGCGCCCCAAGGTCGAGGTGGTGGCCGAGGCCGATGCCGATGGCCTGGACCTCGGGGACCTCGACCTCGATGCCGACGATCCCGCCGCCTCGCGGATCTCGCTGCACCGGAGGTGTGACCATGCCCGCTCGGCTCAACCACACGATCGTCCACGCCCATGACAAGCAGGAGTCGGCCACCTTCCTGAGCGAGGTGCTCGGCCTACCCGCCCCCACCTCGTTCGGGCCCTTCCTCGTCGTCGAGGCGGCCAACGGCGTGTCGCTCGACGTCATCGACACCGGCGACTACGAGATGCAGCCGCAGCACTATGCCTTCCTCGTGAGCGAGGACGAGTTCGACGAGATCTTCGGTCGAATCCAGGCCCGCGGCCTCACCTACTGGGCCGACCCCGGTCGCCAGCGGGCTGGGGAGATCAACCACCACGACGGTGGCCGGGGCGTCTACTGGGCCGACCCGAGCGACAACCTCCTCGAGATCATCACCCGGCCCTACGGCAGCGGCGGGTGAGGGCCCTCGTCCTGTCCGACACCCATCTGCGGCCGTCGACCCTGGACCGGATGCCCCAGGAGGTGTGGGCGATGGCGGCCCAGGCGGACGTGGTGCTCCACGCCGGCGACGTCGTCCACCCGGTCGTGCTGGCGGCTCTGGAGGAGTCGACGACGGTGCATGCGGTGCTGGGCAACAACGACCTCGGCCTGGAACGGGTGCTGCCGGAGGTCCTCGAGCTCGACCTCGGGGGCGTCGTGGTCGGGATGGTCCACGACAGCGGGCCCCGGGAGGGGCGGGAGGGGCGCATGCAGCGCCGGTTCCCGGAGGCCGGGGTCGTGGTCTTCGGCCACAGCCACGATCCGCTCGTCGAGCAGGTGCCCGGGGGGCCGCTGCTGGTGAACCCGGGCTCGCCGACCCAGCGCCGCCGCCAGCCCGTGCACACGGTCGCCTGGTTGGAGCTGGCGGTGGGGGAGGCGTCCGCCGAGCTGGTGGCGGTGGGTCCGCTGGCTGGCGTCAGCGCGTCGGGGTTCAGCGCATCGGGGTTCAGCGCATCGGGGTTCAGCGCATCGGGATGAGCTCGAAGGGCACCGCGGCGCCCACCCCCACCTCCCGTCCGGTGGGCTCGGCCAGCCCCCGCAGGAACGACGCCGCGTCGAAGCCCCCACCGAGGCCCTCGATGTAGGCCCGGTGCGCCTCGAGGCTGGCGATGCCGACGTCGAGGGTGTCGGTGACGTCGACGTAGACCGTCGACCGCGGCGACGAGGCGGCCAGCACGAAGCGCACGCCGCCCCAGGGCTCGTGGCCCTCCGCCACCAGCTCGGGGAACACCCAGCGGTTGGCGGCGTCGCGGACGGCGTCGACGACGGCCTCGCCCAGCACCCGGTGGTCGACGTGGTTCCAGCCGTCGCCGCCGCGGAAGCCCTCCCGGAACGAGAGGGTGACGACGACGTCGGGGCGGTGGCGGCGGATGGCTCGAGCCAGGTCGCGCCGCAGGTGGAGCCCGGGTTGCAGCATCCCGTCGGGGTGGTCGAGGAGCTCGACGGCTTCGGCGCCCACGATGGCGCCGCTGGCCCGTTGCTCCTCGCTCCGCACCCGGGCCGCCTCGGCCGGCTCCATCCCGTCGATGCCGGCCTCGCCTCGGGTGGCCAGCACCTCCACGACGGCCTTGCCTTGGGCCGTCCACCGGGCCAGGGCGCAGGAGGCGCCGAACTCGAGGTCGTCGGGGTGGGCCACCACCGCCAGGCAGCGGCTCCAGTCCTCGGGGACGGGCTCGAGGGGGGTGTCGGGGGTCATGGCGCTGACGGTACCGATCCGGTGGGCCATGATCCCGGGCATGACGCAGCGCTACGGCATGACGGTCCCCTTCGACGGCATCCCGCTCCATGCCCAGCGGGAGTGGATCGTGGAGCTCGCGGACCTCGGCTACACGGACGTGTGGTCGTCCGAGGCCAACGGTGCCGACGCCTTCACGCCGCTGGCCCTGGCCTCGGTGTGGGCGCCCTCGCTGCGCCTCGGCACGGCCATCGTGCCGGCCTTCACGCGTGGACCGGCGTGCATGGCCCAGTCCGTGGCGTCCCTGGCCGACGCCGCCCCGGGCCGCCTGGCCTTCGGCATCGGCACCTCGTCCAACGTCATCGTGGAGGGCTGGAACGGCATCCCCTTCGAGGCGCCGTACCAGCGCACCCGCGACGTCGTCCGGTTCCTGCGGGCGGCGCTGGCGGGGGAGAAGGTCACGATGGAGACCGACTCGTTCTCCGTGAAGGGCTTCAAGCTCGGGGTGCGGCCGGAGCAGCCCGTGCCGATCCTCATCGCCGCCCTGCGGGAGGGGATGCTGAAGCTGGCCGGCCGCGAGGGCGACGGGGCCATCATCAACTGGCTCTCGGCCGACGACGTGTCGACCGTCGCCCCGATCGTGCAGGCCGCCGGCGACGGCTCGCCCAAGGAGGTCGTGGCCCGCATCTTCGTCGCCCCCACCGACGACGCCGACACGGTCCGGGCCATGGGCCGCTTCGCCGTCGCCGCCTACCTGAACGTCCCGGTCTACGCCGCCTTCCACGAGTGGATGGGCCGGGGGGAGGTGCTGGCGGACATGTGGCGCCTCTGGAAGGAGGGCGACCGCAAGGCGGCCCTGGCCGCCATCCCCGACCAGGTCGTCGACGACCTCATCGTCTGGGGCAGCCCCGAGCAGTGCCGCGAGCACATCGGCCGCTACGTCTCCAACGGCGTCACCACCCCCGCCCTCGCCATCCTCCCCTTCGGCCTCGACGCCCGCCAGGCCATCCGCGACCTCGCCCCCCGCTGACCCGTCAGCGGGCGGGGAGCTGGGAGGGGCGACGTGGGTGCGGAGCCACTCCAGCAGGGGAGCGGTGGGGCGCCAGCCGTCGACCACGCGGTCGGCCGCCCGGCCGGTGTGGCGCGAGCGTAGGACCGGCCGCCCGCACGGGCTATCAGGCCTCCACGTGCCCCGGACGAGGAGCCGCCCGGCCGTCGGGCCTGCAGGTCGAACAGCCCGTCGAGGTCGTTGACGACGTTGTGGAGGTGGCCGAACAGCTCGAAGGTGAGGCCACCGAAGAGCTGGGTCCACACCAGCAGGCCCCGGGCCAGCACGCCGTCGGGAACGCCCGGGGCGACCTCCCGCAGGCGGCTCAGGTCCTGGCGCAGCGCCCGGGTGGTCTGGATCGGATCGTCGGTGGCTATGGCGCCGCTGGCCACCCCGTCGCGCAGGATGCGCAGCAGGACGAGCGCCACCCGGGCCGCCCGGTCGATGGTGTCGGTGGGCGCCGCGTAGCCCGGCACGGGGCTGCCGTAGACGAGGGCGTACTCGTGCGGGTTAGCCGTGGCCCAGGTGCGAACGGCGGTGGCCAGGGCCCGCCACCGACCCTCGATGTCGCGTGCGCGGCAGGCGGCGTCGGCCTCCTCGGCGGCCTGCCCCACGGCGTCGTAGGCGTCGACGAGCACGCCACCGACGCCCAGCTCGCTGCGCTGGCCCCCGGCTTCCCGGTCTTCGAGGTGCGCCCGGCGGCCTGAGCCGTCCGGACCGCGGCGCGGCTACTCGGCCAGGCCGACCGGCTTCCCGTCGATGATCTGGTCGAGGTACTCCGAGAGGCCGTAGCCCTCGCGGCCGTCCTCCAGCGTCCACTTCGTCATCCCCTCGCTGATGCGGGTGACGAGCATGTCGCCGGTGTCGGGGTCGGGGCGGCGGTTGCGGAGCGGGATGAGGTCGAGCACCGAGCCGGTGACCTTCCACTGGCGGTCCTTCGAGCGCAGCGTGGCCCGGATGCCCTGGTGGTAGGTGTCCTCGCCCTGCCACTCGGTCTCGATCTCGAAGTCGTTGCAGAGGTGCAGCTTGCCGTCCTCCCAGACGAACCCGCCCCGGGTGCCGGCGCCCTCGCGCCGGGCGACACGGGAGCCCATGAAGCCGAAGTCCGCCCCGAAGTTGGCCGTGAGCCACCGGTAGTACCAGGGGGCCTGCCAGTAGCGCGGGCCCCAGGAGTGGTCGCGGAGGCCGAAGCCGTCGACGTCCCAGGTCTCCTCGCCGACGCGGATCGTGCCCGTGCCGGCGATCAGCTGCTCGTAGTGGCCCTTGGCGAACTCCTCGCCCGGCTTCTCGTGCGGCTCCTCGGGCTCGCCGCCGAACATGTCGGACACGCCCGTGTACTCGATGCGCACCTCGCACTCGGCGTACGGGTTGTTGGTGAAGGCGGCCTTGGGGTCGGCCATCTGCAGCGGGTCGTCGAGCACGACGACCTTGCCGGCGTAGGTCACGTCGAGCCGCTTGAACGGCTCGTGCACCTCGAAGCGGATGCCGCCGGCGTCGAAGGCGTCGTTGTTGTCGATCTCGGGCCGCTTGTACATGAAGGCTACCCGGCCGCCGGGGAGGTACAGGCAGACCGTCATCTCGGCGTAGCCCTCGTTGGCCCGGTTGCCGCACCGGAACCAGCCCCCGACCCCCTGCGCGGGGTCGTAGAGGTTGAAGTACATGCTCTCGTTGAAGTTCGACTCGGGGCCGAGCTCGTGCATGTACTCGTCGTGCGGTTCCAGGCGAACACCCATGCGCCGCAGAGTACTTGACCGTGCGGTCAAGTACTCGTGCCCCCCACCCCTTCGCCACCCACCCCTTCGCGTTCTAGCGTCGATCCGTGCACAAGACCGTCACGAATCGGCGCCGGAACGCGGGGTGTTGGGGGGTGGCGGGGGAGCGGGAGGTGGGGTGAGGGCGAGGCGGAGGTGGTGGGTGAGGTCGGACAGGCTGGTGGTGGCGTTGAGGCCGCTGGTGCTCGGCATGACGTAGACCGGCGCGCCGCCGAGGGTGCGGTCCTGCCAGCCGGGCTGGGCCGTGCGGTGGACGGCGGCCCGCCAGCCGGCCAGGCCCACGACGCAGACGGCGGCCGGTCGCAGCCACGCTCCCAGCCGGTCGAGGCGGGCGACGCCCTCGAGGTACTCGGCCCGGGTGAGGGCGTCGGCCCGGGGAGTGGCCCGCTTCACCAGGTCGGTCATCCCGACGCGGTGGGCGCCGAGGGCGTGGCGGGGATCGCGGTCTCGGGTGACGAGGCCGACCGCGAGGGCGGCCGGCCAGAACCGGTTGCCGGGGGTGACGAAGCCGACGCCGGCGTCAGCGGCGTGGAGGCTGGGGTTGAGGCCGCAGACCAGGAGGCGCAGGTCCGGCCCCACCGTGTCGGGCAGCGTGCGGGCGCGGGTGGCCCGCACTGTGAGGACGGGCTCGCCGGCGGACCCGGACTCCGCCAGCTCCTCGAGCTCGAAGCCGGCGCCCAGGATGACGTCCTCGAGCCGGTCCCGGGACCAGGTGGAGAACCAGCGCCCCGGCAGGTCGTCCTCCGGGAAGACGTCCCGGCCCTCCCGGTCACCGCCGAAGAACGTCAGCTCGACGGGAGCGCCGACGGCCAGCGCGGCGTGGAGGTCGGCCAGGGCGGCGGGGACGTCGACGGCCCGGAGGTGGACGTAGGTGTTGCGGGCCCACGCCCCGTGCAGCGAGCCGCGGCGGAACGGCAGTGCGGAGAGGTCGGCCTGGACGGGCAGGCAGGACGGGGCGACCTCCCGGGTGCGCCGGAGCATGGCGAAGGCGGCATCGAGGGCCACGGCGGGCTGCCCGAGGGCGTCGGTGTACCAACCCGGTCCCGAGCCGAGGTCGACGGCCAGGCCGCCCTCGACCCGGGCCCCGAGCGCCTCGGCCTGGGCCCGGTGGCGAGGCGTGCGCTGCGCCTCGTAGCGAGCGGCCTCCGCCTCGTACCGGTCGACGGTGGGCCGGTCCACCCCTACAGGAGGCCGAGCTGCTCGTCCCGGGCGACGCGGTCGGCGACCGGCTCCCAGGTGGTGCCGCCCCGCTTGCCTGCCGTGCGCACCTGGAGCTGCTCGAGGGGCAGGGCCCGCAGCGCCCCCCGCTCGTCGCGGATGCCGATCGAGCCGTCGCGCTCGCGCCGCTCCACCTTGGCCTCCTTCCAGGTGCCGCCCTCCCGGCGACGGAAGCGCACCCGGTCGCCGGGGCGCAGGCCCACCTCGAGCAGGGCGCTGTCGGCCAGCGGTGCGGGGGTGGGCTCGGTGGGCTTCACGCCTGCGCGTCGCGGATCCGGGCCTGCAGCCGCTGCATCCCGGCGATCCAGCGGTCGGGGTCGCTCGCCTTGCGCTGCAGGTAGTCGCGCACCTCGGGGTGGGGGAGGATGAGGACCTCCTCGGCCGCCAGGCCCCGGATCACCGCCTCGGCCACGTCCTCGGGCTCGATGAGGCCCTGGGCCATGACGACGCCGCCGGCGGTGCTGGAGGCCGAGCTGCGGACCATGTCGGTGTTCACGCCCTGGGGGCACAGGCACGACACCTTGATGCCGTCGCCCCCGTAGGTGATGGCCAGCCACTCGGCGAAGGCCACGGCGGCGTGCTTCGTGACGCTGTAGGGGGCGTCGCCGATCTGGGTCAGGAGCCCGGCGGCGGAGGCGGTGTTGAGCAGGTAGCCCCCGCCCCGGGCCACCATGGCCGGGATCACCGCCCGGGCGGCGTACACGTGGGCCATCACGTTGACGTCCCAGATGCTCTGCCACGCCTCGTCGGGGGCCTCGATGCCCTGCATCGTGCCGATGCCGGCGTTCGACACCATGAGGTCGATCGGACCGAACCGCTCCTCGGTGACCGCCACGGCGGACTGGACGTCGCGCTCCCGGGCCACGTTGGCGGCCAGCCCGATGGCCCGGTCGCCGAGGCTGCGGGCCAGCTCGAGCGACGCCTTGGCGTCGAGGTCCACCACGGCCACCCCGCGGGCCCCCTCGGCGATGAACCGCTCGCAGAGCGCCCGCCCGATCCCGTGGGCCCCGCCCGTGACCAGCGCCACCTTGTCCCTCAGCTCCATGTCACCCTCCTTCTTCAACGTCTGTGGACGTCCACGCACGCCATGCGCGCGCTGGCGTCCACAGACGTCGTGTCATCGGCCGACGGCGGCGCGAATGGCGGCGCCGGCGGAGCCGCGGCGGTCGGCGCCCCAGGGGAGGGGCATGAGGACGGGGACGTCGACCCCGCCGTCGACGTAGGCCTGCATGCTGGCCCGCACGGTGTCGGCGTCGCCCATGACGTCGATCTCGTCGACCATGCGGTCCGACACGGCCGCCACGGCGGCGTCGCGGTCGCCGGCAGCGTGGGCCTCGCGGATGGCCCGGACCTCGTCGCCGTAGCCGGCCCGCTCGAAGTTGCGGGCGTAGGAGTCGACCACGGCGTAGGAGAACAGGTCGCGGCGGGCGAGGTCGATGCCCTCCTCCCGCTCGCAGATGCCGGCGTGGACGTAGGCGTAGATCTCGGCGTCGCCGCCCTTGCGGACCTGCTCCACCGACCACGGCACGTGCGATGCCGGCAGGTAGTTGAGCAGCACGCCGTCGGCCACCTCGCCGGCCAGGGCCAGCATCTTCGGGTTGAGGGCGCCGACGACGATCTTGGGCCGCTTCTCGCCGAGCCGGACGCCGAGCCGGAAGCCCTTCACCTGGTAGTGGTCGCCGGTGAAGTCCACCTTCTCGCCCGACAGGCACGCCCGCAGGAGCGTGACGTACTCCCGCACCTGCCCGAGCGGCTGCTCGCTGTAGGGCTGGCCGTGCCAGCGGGTGGCGACGACGGGCGACGAGATCCCGACGCCGAGGAGGATGTCTCGGTCGGGGTGCAGGGCCTGGAGGGTGGCGCCGGCCATGGCGACGAGCATCGGGGTGCGCAGCTGCAGGGCCAGCACGCCGGTGCCGAGGTCGAGCGAGGGGGCGGCGGCGCCGGCCGCAGTGAGCACCGAGAAGGCCTCGGGACCGGTGGTCTCGGCGGTCCAGAAGGACCGGTAGCCGCACTCCTCGGCCAGCCGGGCCGTCGTGACCGCCGCCTGGGGGCCGAGGCCCATGAGGCTGGCGAAGGTGACCCCGGCGCGCTCCATTCCCATGGGCGGCGACCCTACCGCCGGCTCAGAAGGAGCCGTGGCGCTCCAGCACGTAGGGCTCGGCCGAGCGGTCCGAGCCGATGGGCGACACCCGGGCGGTGAGCGTGGTGCTGTCGTCGAAGAGGCACTCGGCCTCCCGCAGGCGGACCGAGCTGGCCACCCCGTCGGCGCTGGTGGTCTCGGCGACGACCTCCCCGCCGTCGAGCACCTGGAGCCGCAGCGTCACCCCGGCCGGCGCGTTGAGGGTGAAGGTGACCTGCCCGTCGCAGAGCAGCTGGCGGCTGTCCTCCACCTCCACCGAGAAGGTGTCGACGTCGGCGCGGGGGACGATCGTGCCCTGGATCCGTTCGCCCAGCGGGGTGCCGTCGGCCAGGCCGTCGGGGACGGCCTCGCAGCCGTTGGCGGCATCGCCGTCGTAGTCGTCGAACTCGCTGAGGCAGGCCCGCCCGTCGGTGTTGGGCGCGGGGGCGGCGCCGCAGGGCTGGTAGGGCAGCGCCTCGCACTCGGTGGTGGTGGGCGCCGCCGTGGTGGCAGGGGGCGACTCGGTCTCGCGGGCCGAGACCATCAGCGCCGCCACGAGGGCCGTCACCCCGACCCCTCCGGCCGCCGCCCACGCCGGCCACCGCCGCCGCCGACGCCCCACCGGCCGGGCCACCAGCGTGCCGGCCGGGCCCCCGGCCAGGGCCGCCGCCGAGGGGCGCCGCTCGGGGCGGGGGTCGAGCATGGCCTGGAGGCGGCGGCGCAGCGGCTCGGGCACCGTGCGGGGCACCGGCAGCACCTTGCCCTGGGCGGCCCGCACCATGAGCAGGTCGGGCGCCCCCCGGCCGTAGGGGCCCTCGCCGGTGGCGGCGAAGCGCAGCGTGGCGCCCAGGGAGAACACGTCGGCCGCCTGGCCGGTCTCCTCGCCTCGGGCCTGCTCGGGGGCCATGAACCCGGGGGTGCCCACGACGGTGCCGACGGCGGTGAGCCCGGCCGTGTCGTCGTGGGAGCTGGCCACCCCGAAGTCGGCCAGGTGGGGGACCCCGTCGGCGTCGAAGAGCACGTTGGCCGGCTTCAGGTCGCGGTGCACCACCCCGGCCCGGTGGGCGGCGGCCAGGGCGCTGCTCAGGGCGTCGGCCAGCCGGGCGACCTCGGCGGCGGGGGCGGGTCCGTGGCGGGCGACGCGCTCGGCCAGCGTGCCGCCGGTCAGGTACGGCATGACGAGGGTGAGCTCATCGCCCTCCTCGATGACCTCGAGCAGCTCCACCACGTTGGGGTGGGCCAGCCGGGTCAGCACCTCGGCCTCCCGCTCGATGCGCTGCCGGGCCCGGGCGATGTCGTCGGCGGAGCCGTGCAGGGTGATCCGCTTGAGGGCCACCTGGCGGCCGTCGGGGGCCCGGGCGAGGTCGACGACGCCCATGCCCCCCTGGCCCAGCCGGGTCACCCGCTCGTACTCCACGGCGCCAGGGTAGAGACCTGCCGGGCCGGGATCGTCCCGGACGGCCCCTCGGATGCCGGGGTCGCGTTCGAATGTCGGGGGACGTGGGTATCGTGTGGGGCAATGACTGAGACCGATGACGTCATGACCGCACCCGAGACGAGCAAGGCGATCGACGAGGCCGTGATCGACGAGGCCGTGCGCCTCATCGATGGCGGGCTGGCCGACCTCCTGCACCGCGAGCTGGTGTCAACGGACGAGGTCTCCGATCTGCTGCTCGACGTTCGCATGCTCCTCACCGCCGCCGAGATGGCGTCGGTGGTCGAGCCGCTCGTCGACGAGCCGGTCGGGGCCTAGCGCTTCGCCGCCCGGCGCCGCTTCGGGGCGCCGGCGGTTACGAGGCGCGCGGCCTCATCCTCGATGGCGTCCCGCAGCGCCGTCGGGTCCTCGACCGCCGCGCGGTCCACGTGGAGGCCCATGTCCATGTGGCCCGAGTAGGTCATCAGCGTGAGGTTCCAGGCCGTGCCGCCGACGGGCCCGAGCGGGTGGTTGGCCTCCATGAAGGCGCCGGCGATGTAGAGCGGGAAGGGCGCGCCGCGCACGTTTGACACGGCGAAGTCGACGGTCTCCACCTGCTGGCGGGCCAGCCGGACGAGCACGGAGGTGGGCAGCAGGTTGGCCAGCCCGGCCAACGCGGCGGCCGCGCCGATGGCCCGCTCCGCCTTGGTGGCGGCCAGGCGCTCGTGGACGGCGGCGAAGCGCTCCACCGGGTCCTCGATGCCGGCCGGCACCAGCACCCGGGTGGGGATGAAGGCGTTGCCGCCAGCGGAGGCGTCGGTGCGGGTGCTGACGGGCATGCTGATGCGCAGCTCGTCGACGGGGCAGCCGGCGGCCCGGTGCACGACCCCGGCGGCGCCGGCGGCGGCGGTGACGAGGAAGTCGTTGAGGCTGCCTCCGAGGGCCTTGGCGGCGGCCTTGGCCGGGTCAAAGGGGATCTGGAGGATCTCCACCTGCCGGCGCAGGGACCGCTCGGTCCACAGCGGTGAGTGGGCGTGGTCAGTGACGAGGAGCTGGCGGGCCACCGACCGGGCCAGGCCGACCCCGTCGGCGCCCATCTCGCCCAGCCGCCCCGGGTGGGTGACGGCGTCGGCGGCGGCCGACGCGGCCCGCTGGGCGATCCCGGCGCCCCGGCGTAGGTTGTGGGTGAGCGTGTCGAGCGTCGTGCCGAGGAGATCCCCGCCGGCGGCGGGCGGGGACGGGGTCCCGGTGGTGATGGGCTCGGTGGCGTCCCGGGTGAGGTCGATGAACTGCTCCGACATGCGGATGCCACCCTCGCCGTCGGTGATCGTGTGGTGGAGCTTCTGGAGCATGGCCGCCTTGCCGCCCTCCAGCCCCTCGATGATCACGAACTCCCACAGCGGCCGGGTGCGGTCGAAGGGCTGGTTGGCGAGGGTGGCGACCAGGTCGAGGAGGTCGCGCCTGGTGCCCCGACCGGGGGCCCCCATCCAGCGGAGGTGGTAGTCGAGGTCGAGCTCGGGGTCCTCGCGCCACTCGGGCGGGGCCAGGCGGCCGAGGGCGGGGACGACCCGCTGGCGGAGTCGGGGCACGGCCTCGGTGGCCCGCTGCATGCGGGCGCGGAGGCGGGCGCGGTCGGGGGAGCGGTCGAGGAGGGTGAGGTTGGCCACCGAGGCGCTGAGGTGGGGGTCCTTCTCGAGGTTCCACATCATCGCCTCGACGTCGGACATCCGCCGCTCGGCGTGGATCTGGCGGGCCTCACGCATGGGCCGAACGCTACGGCAGCCCCGGGCTCAACGCGGGATCGAGGTGTGCTTCAGCTCGTTGAGGTCGGACCAGCTCAACAGGTCGAGGACCCGCTCGATCGAGCGGGTCGCCTCCGCCACATCGCCCCGGGGGCGGTGCATGAGGCGGATGAACGCGGCCTGGCCGCCGAGGATGAAGGTGGGGACGCCCCACACCTGGTGGCGGGCGACGGCTCGTTCGTGCTCGTCCCGCACGATCTCGATGGGCTGTCCGCCCTCGATCTCGTCGAGGACCATGTCGGCGTCGACGCCCTGCTCGGTCAGGACCCCTCGCACGGCGGCCTCGTCGCGCAGCTGGCCGCCGTGGTCGTGGCGGAGCGCGAAGAGGGCTTCGTGCACGTCGAGGAAGCGCTCCGGGAGCTTGTCGCGGACGACCACGCCGGCCTGCAGGGCGAGCAGCCCGGTGTCGTCGCGCCAGCGGCCCCAGATGTCGGGCTGACCCTCCTCGACGTGCACCTGACCCAGCGAGAACGGCACGAACGTGACGTCCCAGTCGGCCCCGCCCCGCAGCCCGGTGATGAGGTGCTCGTGGACGTTGCGGGCGAAGGGGCACCGGTAGTCCCAGGTCACGCCGAAGGCCTGGGTGGGGTCGGTCACATCTCGGGTCAACGTGCTCACGGAGCGCCGCATTCCCCGCCGGGGCCCGGCGCAGCCCTCAGGGCTTGGGCCAGAGGCGGTTGGCGGCGGCGGCCAGGCCGATGCCGAGGGCGGCGCCGGCCACGACGTCGGAGGCGTGGTGGATCTTCACGTAGACCCGGCTCGACGCCACGACGACGGCCACCGCGTAGTAGAGCGGGGCCAGCGGATCCCCCGGCGCGAGGACGCCGGCGGCGGTGAAGGCCGAGCTGGCGTGGCCGGAGGGGAAGCTGCTCGAGCGGGGCGTGCGCAGCCGGTGGGGTCGGGCGTGAGCGGCCTCCCAGGTGGGCCGGCTGCGGCGGAACAGGCTCTTGATGGGCCCGTTGACCAGCGCCGACTCGACGCCCAGGATCGTCGACAGCCGCACGGCGGTCATCGGGTTGCGTCCCGGCAGGAGGCCCTGGCCGGCGCCCAGCAGGTGCCAGATGAAGGACATGTCGCCCAGGTCGGAGGCGCCGTACATGACGCGGTCGACCGTGGGGTTGCCGCGGATCCGGTCCAGCCGGCTGTCGACGGCCTCGTCGAAGGCCACCATGGCAGCCTTGAGGCGGGGGAGGGGGGAGGCCACGGCGGGCAGGGTACCGGGCCCGGCCCTCGGCCGGCCCAGGGTCAGCTCGGGACCGGGGCTCAGGTGAGGGCCAGGTCGAGGCGGTGGGCGTCGGCCTTGGCGATGTCGCCACCGAAGGACGGGCAGTACTCCTTGAAGGCGCACCAGTCGCACAGGCGGGACGGGTTGGGGCGGAAGTCCTCCCGCTCGCAGGCTCGCTCGACGGCCGCCCAGACGGCGCTCAGCTTGCGCTCCACGCCCCGAGTGGAGCGATCCGATGGCGTCGAGATGATGGCCAGCGGGTCGGCGAGGTACAGCAGCTGGACCCGGGCCGGGCGGCGCCCGAAGAGCCGCTCGCAGAGCAACGAGTAGAACGACACGCCAGCCAGGCGCTGCTGCTCGTTGCGCTCGTTGGGGGCCCGCCCGGTCTTGTAGTCGGTGACGACGAGCTCGCCGTCGGCATCGAGCTCGAGCCGGTCGATGATGCCCCGCAGGCGGACGCCGTCGAGCTCGATCTCGAGCTTCAGCTCGATGCCGATCGGGGTGATGGCGGTCGGGTCCTCCAGGCGGAAGTACTGCCCGACGAGGGCCCGGGCCTCCTCCAGGAACTGCGCCTCGGCGCCCCCGTCGAGGGCCAGGCCGGTGAACTCCGGGTCGGTGCGCAGCTCACCGGCGGCCGCCTCGAGGCACTCCAGCGCCACCGGGAGCGTGCGCTGCGGGGCGTCGAGGCAGAAGAGGCGCTCCAGGGCGGCGTGCACGAGCGTGCCCCGCGTGGCGGCCACCGACGGGGGCTCGGGGAGCCGGTCGATGGCGGAGAACCGGAAGGCCAGCGCGCAGTCGGTGAAGGACGAGACCTTCGACGGCGACAGGCTCACGGGCAGCGGCAACGGCATGGACCCAAGGGTAGGCCCGGGGTGTGACATCTAAGGTCCATCGAAGGGTCCATCACCTGGGTGGAGGGCTCTTCGTAGGGTGCGCCGAGGCCGGTTCTTCTGGTTCGGCTCGGAGCTGTGACCGCAGCGACCTGGTGGTCGACTCCTCAGCGCTGATCGTCGGTCAGACGAACCTCCTCGGCCGCGTGTGCATACCTGTTCGGGAACTCGACGGCCCTGTTCGGGAACTCGACGGCCGGCCCGGTGCCGGACCTCTGTTTCGTGATGTTCGTTGGACAGGACCCTGCGGAACGTGCGCAGGCCGTCGCGGTTGAGCCGGTCACGGTGACGACGAGCGAAGGGAGCAGACGGGGATGGTGGTGCGCCTTGGGATCGGCGTGGCGGTTCCGGACCACGCCAGCGGATACGTCCGCCGGGCCGGTGGATCAGGATGGGCGGATGCTCGACCACCTCTCCATCCAATGCGCCGACGCCAGCGCCAGCGCCGCGTTCTACGACCGGGTCCTGGCCACGATCGGGGGGCAGCGGATCATGGAGCTCGGTCAGATCATCGGCTACGGCGTGCCGCCGATGCCCAACTTCTGGATCGGGCCGCTGACCACCGGCGAGGGGTTCCGGGAGTCCCACATCGCCTTCACAGCCCCCGACCGGGCCGCCGTCCGGGCCTTCTTCGAGGCGGCCACCGAGATGGGCGCCGAGGTGCTGCACGAGCCCCGGCTGTGGCCGGAGTACCACCCCAGCTACTACGGGGCCTTCGTCCGCGACCCCGACGGCAACAACGTCGAGGCCGTCTGCCACACCCCGGAGTAGCCCCGCCGCCGGCGCGATGAGGAGGGGCCGCCGTGACGTCAGACCGCGATGGCCACCGTCGTGTGCATCCACGGTGCCGGCGGGCGAGCATCGGCAACGACGGAGACAGCGGAAGCACTGTGGCCAAGCTCATCTACACGGCGATGACGTCCGTCGACGGGTTCATCGAGGACGAGCAGGGCGGGTTCGGCTGGGCCGAGCCCCACGCTGAAGTGCACCAGTTCGCCCACGACCACGCTTGAGCGACGATTCGACGCGGAGGGCGTGGGCGCCATGAAGCAGGCTTCCGATCGCGATCTCCGCGTGGGTAGCCCGGGCCTGGCGAAGCACGCCTTCGCGGCAGGCCCGGTGGACGAGGTCCACCTGCTCGTCGTGCCGGTGGTGGTGGGTGGCGGCAAGCCCGGGCTGCCGCGGGACGTGCGGCTGGAGCTCGAGCTGGTCGACGAGCGGCGGCTCGACACCGGCGTCGTGCACCTGCACCACCGCATCCGCTGGGTCACGCGTAGCGGGCGATGGCTGAGCTGCCGGCGGACACGTAGCTGTCGCCGAACTTGATGGCATGGACGACGAGGGGTGCGATCTGGTGGAGCGCCACCCGGTCCGGCCAGCCAGCGGACAGCGGAGCGACCTCCTCGTAGGCGGCGAAGCAGGCCGGGCCGAACCCGCCGAAGAGTCGCATCATCGCCAGGTCGAACTCGCGGTGGCCGCCGTGGGCCGCGGGATCGATGAGCCAGCTGCCGCCCTGCTGGTCGACGAGGCGGTTGCCCGCCCAGAGGTCCCCGTGCAGCCGGGCCGGCGGCTCGGGCGGTCCGCCCACGGCGGCGAGCCGCGGCTCGTCGAGGCGCTCGAGCCCGGCGATGGCCGACGCGGGGAGCGCGTTAGCGTCGCGGGCCAGGCGAGCGAGCGGCGCCAGGCGCTGCGTGGCGTAGAACCGGGCCCACGTGTCGCACGGCTCGTTGGGCAGGCCCCGACTGCCGGTCGTGCGGCGGTCCTGGCGACCGAAGCACGGGGCGCCGATCAGGTGGAGGGCGGCGACAGCCCGGCCCAGCTGCGCGTCGGTCGACGCCGTCGGCGCGCCGACGTCGATCCACTCCAGTACCAGGTGGGCGGGCGTGTCGGCGTCGCCGTCGGATACGGCCAGGACCTCGGGCACGGCGACCACGCCACGTCGCCGCCGTGCACGGCGCGGGCCGACGCCACCTCGGTGCCCAGCGCGACGCCGACGCTTCGCTGCAGCGCGTCCATCCCGACCGGCCTATTCAGGGTCCAGGAGGGCCATGGCCTTGGTACGCAACGCCGCCGCCTGGTGCCGGAAGCGGTGCGCGCCGCCCTCGTCGCCCATGAGCTCGGCGGTGTCGCCCAGGCCGTCGAGGCGGTCGGCGGCGGCGACCAGGTCGGTGACGAGCTCGGGTTCGGCGGTCACCGGTCGAGGCTACGTCCGGCGAACGGGGTCGGCTCGCCAGCAGCGCTCGAACCGGCGGCGGGCATGACTACGCCTGCGGCGGAGCGGGCAGGCCAGGAGGACCCGGCGGGCCACCCGACCCTGGAGGACCCATGGCGAACGAGACCGGCACCATCTTGACCTGCAGCAACGCCGACTGCGGCTGCCGTCTGCGCATCGAGCAGCCCTGCCCCCACGGCGACACCTACACCTGCGCCTGCGGTCACGAGCTCGTGGATGCCGACGGCCCGGGCGCCTCCGGCTGACGGCAGCACGGCCGCCGCCCGCGGTCTGGTGGGATCAAGCGCGCTCAGCGAAGCGGCGGATCGATGCGGCGGAGCCGCTCGACTCGCTCGTCGTCACCACCGAGGTAGTGCACGACGACGCCGAGCACTACCTCCACGTCGAGGGTCCCGGCGTCGTTCATCGCCTCGAGATCGGCCCAGTCCTTTGTCCGGTTGAAGAAGACCTTGAACACAGCCAGGTCCGGGCAGCTGAGGAAGGGGAGCTCCCGGCCGGCGAAGGGCTCCCAGCGCACCCGCTCGGCGACGGCCTCGTGGAAGGGGGTGGTGTCGAAGAAGAGGTCGACGGGGTTCTCGTCCCAGAACAGCCGGACCTGCCCGTCGTGCTCGATGGCGGAGAGGTGGCCCTCGGTCACCTCCATCGGCTCCGGGAGCGCGGCGAGCACCGGGTCTCGGCCCTCCGGCGGCACGAACACGTTGATGTCGATGTCGATCGTCCCTCGCGCCTGTTGGGTGCACCACGCCAGCGCCAGCGCACCCCCGAAGGCGTGCGGGACGTGGGCGGCGGCCAGCGCGTCGTGCAGCACGAGCATCTTCTCGTGGACGCTCACCGGGGGGCCCCCGCCTGCGGCCGGATCGCCGGCGGCGGAAGGTGGCGGGCCCGCCTCCGCAGCGGGAACAGCGCCGCCAGCTCCAGCGCCGCCAGCAGCTCGCGGCCCTTGGCCTCCCGGTCCGCCGGCGGTCCGTCAGGACGTGGGCGCAGCGTGACATCCGGGGCGAACCCAGCCGCCTGGAGGATGCGCTCGAGCGTGTCGGTGCGCGGGACCTTCACGCCCGTCTCGTACTGGGCGATTGCGGCATGGGACGTGCCGGCTCGCGCGGCCAGGTCCCGCTGGCTCAGCCCGGCGCGATGACGGGCTCGTCGGATCAGGACGTCGCTGCGCATGGCTTCCATGCTATCCGTTCAGATAGCGACGACGATCGGCCTGCCATTCGGGGGTCGGTAAGGGGGCATGGCCTGGCGCCCGCCCTGCGCTTCTACACCGAGGTGCTCGGCTTCCAGAAGAAGCGGGAGATCCCCCCTCGGTGCGCACTCGTGGCTGACCGTCGTGTCCCCCGAGGACCCGAACGGCGTCGAGCTGTCGCTCGATCCCGACGAGCACCCGGCGGCCCGGCCGTTCAAGCGGGCCCTCGTGGAGGACGGGATCCCGTTCACGTCCTTGGCGGTGACCGACGTGGCCGCCGAGCACGAGCGCCTCACCGCCCTGGGCGTCCACTTCACCCAGCCCCCCCTCGACATGGGCCCGGTGACGACGGCCGTGTTCGACGACACCTGCGGCAACCTCATCCAGATCGCGGCCGAGAAGCCCTGACGCCCGGACGGCGGCGCGCCGTAGCCTTCGGGCCGACAAACGGCTCGCCACCATCACCCACTTGGCAGAGGAGCACCCATGGAACGACGCACGCTCGGCGAAGGCCTCGAGGTGTCCGCCCTCGGGCTCGGCTGCATGGGGATGTCCCAGAGCTACGGACCGGCCGACGAGGAGGAGTCGATCGCCACCATCCACCGGGCCCTCGAGCTCGGCGTCACGTTCTTCGACACCGCCAACGTCTACGGCGCCGGCCACAACGAGCAGCTCGTGGGCCGGGCCCTGGCCGATCGGCACGACGAGGTGGTGCTGGCCACCAAGTTCGGCATCGCCGGCCTGCGCGACGGCCGCATGACCATCGACGGCAGCCCAACCGCCGCCCACCGCTGCTGCGACGAGTCCCTGGCCCGCCTCGGCACCGACCACATCGACCTCTACTACCTGCACCGGGTCGACCCGGCGGTGCCGATCGAGGACACGGTGGGGGCGATGGCCGAGCTGGTGGCGGGGGGCAAGGTGCGCCACCTCGGCCTGTCGGAGGCGTCGGCGGCCACGATCCGCCGAGCCCAGGCCGTGCACCCGATCGCCGCGCTGCAGAGCGAGTGGTCGCTGTTCAACCGCGAGCCCGAGGTGACCGTGCTGCCCACGCTGCGCGAGCTCGGGATCGGCTTCGTGCCATTCAGCCCGCTGGGCCGGGGGTTCCTCACCGGCACGGTCTCGTCGCCGGAGGACTTCGGTCAGGGCGACCTGCGCCGCGGCCAGCCTCGCCTGCAGGGCGAGAACTTCGAGCGCAACCGGGCGCTCGTCGCCCACGTCGAGGCGGTGGCCGCCGACAAGGGCTGCACCCCCGGCCAGCTGGCCCTCGCCTGGCTGGCCGCCCAGGGCGACGACGTGGTCTCGATCCCCGGCACCAAGCGCCGCCGGTACCTGGAGGAGAACGTGGCCGCCCTGGAGGTCCAGCTCACCCCCGAGGACCTGGCCCGCCTCGACGAGCTCCTCCCTGTCGGGGCCGCCACCGGCGACCGCTACCAGGACATGAGCCACCTCGACCGGAGCACCTGAGCGCGGCGCGACCCCCTCAGCGGATCTGGCGGACGCGGCCGTCGGTGCCCCAGCCGCGGTCGGCGGTGAGCACGGACGCGTCGATCCGCTCGGCCAGCGCGAGGCAGAGGCGGTCGGCCAGCGACAGGCCTTCTCCGCTGCGCCACCGACGGGCCGCCCACTCGGCGTCGTCGACGACCACCGGCTCGACGGTGACCGGGTAGCTCAGCAGAAGGGCGCGGACGAGGTCCCAGTCCCGTCCGGCGGCCCGCACCTTCTGCGCCACCTCCGACCAGTTGGCGGCTCCGCAGCGGGCCCTACCGATGAGCGCCTCCTCGACGGCGTCGCTGCCGTCCTCGCCCTGGACGAACGCCAGCAGGGCGGAGGCGTCGATGACGGCTCCGCTCATGGGGCGTCTTCGGCGGCGGAGGCCCGGCGTCGATCGGCGAGCAGCTCCGTGACGAGGTCGAGCCCCGAGAGCTCCTCGCGGACTCGGTCGCGGAGCTGCTCCCGGGTGAGGAGCACGATGCCAGCGGGGGTCTCCAGCAGGACGAGCGCGGTGCCCTCGACCAGGCCCGCCCGCTCCCGAACCTCGACCGGTACGACGAGACGACCACGATCTCCCATCGTCACCGTGTGCGTCCCACCCATGCTGTGAACATACCACTGACAGCCGCCAGTGGGACGTGGCGCGTGGCGGGTCCCGACGCCGGAACCGTTGTCGCTGGCGCACCGCGCCCGCCGGGCGGATCAGGCCGCCAGGGGGGCGGCTCGGCTGTGCAGCCGTCGACCGTGTGGGCTGATGAGGGTGATCTCAGCGTCGGCGTCGCCGGTGGCGTTCCAGCCGCCTTCGTGCAGCAGGTGGTGGTGGTGCCAGCAGGCGCCCATGAGGTTGCAGGCGTCGGTGGGACCGCCATTGGTCCAGTGCTGCATGTGGTGGAGGTGGCGGATCGCCCGGCCGCAGCCGGGCCATCGACATCGCCCGTGGTCCCGTCCGATGACTCGGCGGCGGAGCCACGCCGGCGGGTTGCGGGTGGCCCGGCCCACGCCGACGGTGCGGCCGTCGGCGGTGTCGAAGCTCACCTCGAGGCGGGCGTCGCAGAGGATGCGCCGCAGGGCGTGGTTGGTGATGGCGGCGCCGTTGACGGTGGCGCTGCGGGCGGCGTCGTCGCGCTCGAGCAGCTCGGCCGGGGCGTGGACGACGACCATGGCGGCATCGGGTTCGGAGCCGGCGTGGCAGCTGCGCGCCAGGTCCTCGGCGCACAGGTCCCCCAGGGCGCCGGCGGCTCGTTGCTCGTGCGGAGCCCACAAGCCGGTGTCGGCATCGGGCCCGGCCGCCTCGGCCCGTCGGTCGAGGGCGGCCTTCACGGTGGCGGCGTCCTCGTTGGGCAGGAAGCCAGACAGGTGCATGCCGTGCCCGGAGCGGTCGGGTCGCAGCCGGAGGTGTGTGCGGCGGCGGGCGCTGTCGTGCTTGCCTTGGTCGGCCCGGCGACGCTGCTTGGCCATCAGCTCGATCTGGGCACAGCTGAGGGTGGGCAGCAGATCGGCCAGCTGGGCGTCGTCCTCAGGCGTGGCGAAGGCGAGCGCATGGTGGACCTGCTCGAAGCTGAGGTCCCCGGCGACGAACCGGGCCCGGATCCGGGGCAGCGTCTCGAGGGCCGTCGCGGCCCGGACCCAGCGGCCGGCGGTGGTGCGGGAGATGTTGCAGCGCTGGACGAGCCAGTCGACCATCGAGTGGGCGCCGTCGGCCTTGTGGTCCTCGAGCTCGCCGGCGACGAGGATCAGCCGGAGGGCCTCGTCGAGGAGGGCGTTGCGGTGGGCGAGGAGCCGGTCGAGCAGGACCTCGCGCTCATCGGGGGTGCACCGCTCGTAGTCCAACGGCTCGTGGGCCATGCCTTCACCTCCTCGGGACGCGCCACGACGGACAGCTGGGGACCCTCAGATCGACCCGGGTCCCGAAGGGGAAGAACCTCTAGATTACACCGCTGTGATTTCGGTCGCAACCGGTCATTTCCACCAAGGGGTGATGGTCGTATCGGCACCGGTGTGGCTGACCAATCGACCGATCGAGCCAAGATGCTGGCGGCGCTCGAACCCACCCTGGGCGCTCATCTGACGGAGGTCTTCGACGAGCTGCTCCCCAAGCAGAGGTGGCGCGAGGCGATGCCTGCCGAACACCGGCGGCGCCCGGAGGTGCGGACCGCCGTCGAGGCGCACAGCCCAGCGCGCCGCCACTTCCACGACAAGCTCACCGAGGTCTTCGGTCAGGAGCCGGCGGGCACGCTCATGGAGTACCTCGTGCCGGCACCGTGGACGATGCTCGATCGGCTCGGCGTCCCGGTGGCCGAGCTGCGCACCACGCCACGCGCCGCCTAGATCCTCCGGTCGCGCACATCGCTTGGACCGACTGTGGGCTGGTCAGCGACGGGGGAACTGCTCGGCGTAGCGGTCGTCGAAGGGATCGCTCACTGAGATCCCATCGAAGCGCCGGAGGTCCCGGTCCCGGCTCCAGATGTGGTGGACGCCGTGGGTTCGCATGAGGGCGACGAGGTGGGCGTCGGGGACGAGGTTGCCCCGCACCGCGGTGGCATCGGTCACGGCGCAGAAGGCGCGCCAGTGATCGGCTGTCTCGCCGGCTGCCCGGATGTGAGGGAGCGCGAGCAAAGCGTCGACGTTGGCCCGGGCGACGTCGAACGGGAGCGGGCTGGCGCAGATGGAGGGGTGGGTGACGATCCGCAGGTAGCCGAGGAGCGCGGGCCAAAGCAGGACGACGAGGTCTGGTCCGGCGGCGAGGTGCTCGAGGAGGGCGGTGGCCCGGGTGTGCTCGGGCGCACCCGCGTCGGAGGCGTAGACGAAGACGTTGGTGTCGAGGGTCGTGGTCACCGCTCGTCGAGCGCCCGCCAGAGGGCGTCCTTGTCCTCGAGGTCGACCCGGAGCTCGAGCGCCTGGCTCTGCCAGACGAAGTCCTGCCGGCCGGATGGAGCCGTGGCGAGTGCCTGCTGGAGCAGTTCCGACGCGATGACTCCGAGGGGCTTGCCCTCGACTTCGCGGCGCCGCTTCAGCTCGGCCAGGACGGCCGGATCCAGATCAAGGGTGGTGCGCATGCATCTGATGCTATCTCTCGACGCATCAGATGCGTCATCCGATTCCGAATCAGCGCGTCAGCCCGACTCGTTGCGCCAGCGGCTCGGGGCCGACGAGGACGAGCTGGCTGACGGCGCGGCTGATGCCGATGTAGAGGAGGGCGTCGGCCACGTCCGCGGCCGGGGTGGCGAGGATCACCGTGTCGGCCTCGAGGCCCTTGATGCGGTGGACGTTCTCGCAGGCCACCAAGCCCTCGGCCCGGTCCTCCCAGCGGCCCAGGCCGAGGTGGGCCCGTAGGTGGTCGCGCACCGAGGTGGTGCAGGTGGCGACGGCGATGCTGGCCGGTTCCCGCTCATCGTGCTCGCGCGCCTCCACGAGGCTGTCGTTCACCACCCGGGTCACGGTGGGCAGGTCGTGGGCCGGCAGCCAGTCGAGCCCGAGGCCCTCGGGTCCGATCATCGGCGACTTGGCGCCGCCCAGGTGGCGGCGCAGAAGGCTGGCGATGGGGTGGACGTTGCGGCAGTTGTTGACGAGCTCGGCCACCATCGAGCCCTCGTCGGCCGACGGCGGCCGGAAGCCCCGGTCGTAGATGTCCTGGGCGTCGTCGGCCACCACGAGGAGGCGCCGAGGCCCGTCGACGTCGAGGAGCTGCTCGAGGAGGGCCAACCACGCGGGGTGGAAGTCCTGGCCCTCGTCGACGACGACGGTGTCGAAGCGGGCCGCCGTGACCTCGTGCCGGTGGCCCAGGAGGTGGGCGACGGCATCGACGTTCCACCACTCGTGGTCGGCGTCGTCGGGCACCGGCAGCGGCGGCATGCCCTCGAGGGCGAGCGCCGTGCGCAGGAAGCTGCCGATCACGAACAGCTCGTCGGTGGCGATGCGGCTGCGGAGGTCGTCGGCGAGCGGGTCGTTGTAGCAGGTGAGCAGCACCCGCTGGTCCTCCAGCCAGGCCCGCTGCGCCCACCGGGTGGCGAGGCGCGTCTTGCCGGTGCCGGCCCACCCGGTGATGAACACCCGGCGGTTGGCGTCGAGCGTCTCGAGGGCTGCCACCTGCCTCGAGCACAGCTCGTCGAGCCGATGCCGGGCCTCCCGCGCCCGGGCCTCCGGGTCCCAGGTGAGGTCGGCGTCGGGGCGCAGGGTGGCGAGGATCGTGCCGACGGCGTCCTCGGAGAGGACCTGCCGGACGCTGGCCAGCGCCTCGATCGGGGCCTGCGGGTCCTCCAGCTCGACGGCGGTGAGCACCTGGCGGCGGTCGATCGCCCCGAGGTTCCCGTCGATGCTCAGCGTGTTCGGCAGGGCCACCCCGTAGGCGACGTCGACATGGGCGAGGTCGCCGCCCTTCGCCCGCAGCTTGTCCCGCAGGATCTCCACGACCCGCCGCTCGCTGTCGTCGAGCGCCGCCAACGGGAAGTCGAGAGGTACGAGCCGCCCCACCGCTCACCGCCCCCCAGCGTCCCCAGCCATGGCCGAGCACCGTACCGAGGCCGGCCACGGCGTGCTGGGCCTCTCGC
>DASUDP010000048.1:0-26392 GCA_036275535.1 Acidimicrobiales bacterium
CCGGCATGGGTACCTCTTCCCACGCCTTCTGACCGGGACCGTGGTAGACGACTGCGCGCATGAGCTTCTCCTCTGTGTGGGCTTCGTTCTGACCGTACGGAGGGCGCTCGGCAGCGAATAGAGCCGTCGGTGGACGGACCGAGGGACCTACGCCCCTTCTGGAGTGGCGGCCGCGATGGTGCGCTGGGGGCATGACCTCCCGCATCGTCATCCTCGGCGGTGGGACCGGCGGCACCCTGACCGCCAACCGGCTCCGCCGCACCTACTCTGCCGACCAGGCGACCATCACCGTCGTCGACCAGGACGACCGGCACGTGTACCAGCCGGGCCTGCTCTTCGTCCCGTTCGGGCTGACCCACGCCGACGACATCGTCCGGCCCCGTGAGCGCCAGCTGCACCACGGCATCGACTTCATCGAGTCGGCGATCGACCGGGTCGACGTCGAGGCCGACGAGGTCCACCTCGAGAACGGGGTCACCCTCGGCTACGACGTGCTGGTGGTGGCCACCGGCGCCCGCCTCGTCCCGGAGGAGACCGAGGGCCTGACCGGACCGGGGTGGATGGAGAAGGTCTTCACCTTCTACACGCCCGAGGGGGCGGGGGCGCTGGCCGGGGCGCTGTCGACCTTCGACCACGGGCGCCTGGTCGTGAACGTGGTCGACATGCCGATCAAGTGCCCGGTGGCGCCGCTCGAGTTCCTCTTCCTGGCCGACTGGTACTTCACCGAGCGCGGCGTCCGCGACGACGTCGAGCTCGTCTACGCCACCCCGCTCGACGGCGCCTTCACCAAGCCGGTCGCCTCCCAGCAGCTGGGCGGGATGCTGGCGGACCGCGGGATCGAGCTCGTCACCGAGTTCAACACCGGCGAGGTGGACGGCGAGGGCGGCCGCCTGATCGCCTACGACGAGCGCGAGGTCTCCTTCGACTTGGCCGTCGTCATCCCCCTCCACGGGGGAGCCGAGTACGTCGGGCGCTCGCCGGGCCTGGGCGACGCCGTCGACTTCATCCCCGCCGACGAGCACACCCTCCAGTCCAAGGTGGCGCCGAACATCTTCGTGATCGGCGACGCCGCCAACGTCCCCGCCTCCAAGGCCGGGTCCGTGACCCACTTCGAGGGCGAGACCCTGGTCGGCAACGTCGAGCGGTTCCTGGCCGGTGAGCCCCTCGAGGCGGGCTTCGACGGCCACGCCAACTGCTTCATCGAGACGGGGTTCCACAAGGCCCTGCTCATCGACTTCAACTACGACACCGAGCCGCTGCCCGGGCACTTCCCCAGCAAGGTGGGCCTGCCGCTGCTCAAGGAGAGCCGGCTCAACCACCTCGGCAAGCTGCTGTTCCAGTCCGTGTACTGGCACAGCCTCCTGCCGGGCCGGGACCTCCCGGGCCTCAGCTCGGTGATGCCCACCGCCGGCAAGCACGCCGCTGGCCCGCCGGCCGCCGCTGTCCCCGAGGAGGACCGATCATGACCACCGACACCATCGCCGGCACCACCGTCGACCGCAACGAGGAGGGCTTCTTCACCGATCCCACCCAGTGGGCCGAGGAGATGGCCCCCGAGCTGGCCAAGGCCGAGGGCATCGACGAGCTGACCGACGCCCACTGGACGGTGATCCGCTTCATGCGCTCGGAGTACTTCGACAAGGGCACCGGACCCACGGTCCGGCTCCTCGGCAAGACCTCGGGGGTGTCCGTGAAGGAGCTCTACCAGCTGTTCCCCAAGGGCCCGGCGAAGATCGCAGCGCGCATCGCCGGCATCCCCAAGCCGCGCGGCTGCATCTGAGAGGCGTCTGACATGGGCGACACCATCGAGAAGGTCTCGATCGTCATCTCCAAGGGTTCCCTCGAGGGGATCTACCCGGGGCTGATCATGGCCAACGGCGCCCGCGCCGAGGGCATCGAGGCCAACCTGTTCTTCACCTTCTTCGGGATGGACGCCATCCACAAGGCCCGGCACGAGCACATCAAGCTGGCCACCGTGGGCAA
The DNA here is from genome assembly GCA_036275535.1 of Acidimicrobiales bacterium. Lineage (GTDB taxonomy): Bacteria > Actinomycetota > Acidimicrobiia > Acidimicrobiales > VFJN01 > VFJN01. The sequence continues at coordinate 1,984 of DASUDP010000048.1, forward strand.
CCCGGGGCTGCACCTGCCGACGATGGCCGGGGGATTGCCCGGGGTGTCCGCCGTGATGACCAAGTACATGAACCACAAGATGGAGGAGCTCGACATCCCCTCCATCCCCGAGTTCATCGAGCTGATCGCCGACACCGGTGCCGGCCTCTACGCCTGCCAGGCGTCGGCCGACCTCTTCGGCCTGACGAAGGACGACTTCATCGACCAGGTCCAGGGCATCATCACGGTCGGCGAGTTCTACGAGATCGCCGCCGGCGGCCAGATCATCTTCACGTGACCGCCTGAGCAGGCGGGCTAGCTCAGCAGGGCGGACCCGGCCTGGATGCCCGTGTAGAGGGCCACGGCCACCAGCAGGGCGGAGAAGGCGCGCAACGAGCGCTCCGGATCGAGCTTGCCGGCCAGGCGGCCGCCGGTGATGACGCCGGCGATGGCCGTGACGACGAAGGGCAGCGTGACGCCCCACTCGATCGAGGTCGTGGCGAGGCGCATGCTGAGCGCCACGGCGGAGTTGATCGAGATGACCAGCAGCGAGGTGCCGATGGCCTCGGGCATGGGGAGCTTGAGGACGAGGGCCAGCGCGGGGACGATGACGAAGCCGCCGCCCACCCCGAACAGGCCGGTGAGGAAGCCGACGGCGGTGCCGGCCAGGGCGACGGCGATGACCGTCCGGGCGTCGACGTAGGTGCGGGTCCGCACCAGCGTGGCGCCGGCGCCACCGGGGGCGGTGGGGCCGGCGAGGTCGTCGCCCTCCTCGAGCGTCTCCGCCAGCTCGCGCTCCTCGCCGACCTTGGTGCAGGTGGGGCATGACGTGAGCATCCGCCAGGCCGCCACGAGGACGAGGAGGGCGAACCCCACGAGCAGCAGGTCGGGGTCGAGGTGGCGGTTGATGGCGGTGCCGACCGCCGAGCCGCCGATGCCGACCAGCCCGAAGATGATCCCCACCGGCGTGCGGACCCGGCCCGCCCGACGGTGGCTCTGCAGCCCGACGAACGAGGAGACGCCCACCAGGAGGAGGCTCGTCCCCGTGGCCGCCCGGGCGTCCTGCCCGGCCCCGTAGACGAGGGCGGGGACGGCGAGGATCGATCCGCCGCCGCCGAGGGCGCCCAGCGACAGGCCGATGAGGAAGCCGAGGGGAGAGGCGAGGAAGGCGCGCACCGGCGGTCAGGCTGCCGGCTGGGTGGCGGCCCAGGCGCCGTAGCCGCCGATCATGTCGGCCACGGTGCGGAACCCGTGGGCCCGGAGGGTGGAGGCCGCCACGGAGGAGCGGTAGCCGCCCGCGCAGTACACGACGGTGGGCGCCTCCCGATCGAGCTCGTCGAGGTGGTCGAGGAGCTGGGGCAGCGGCAGGTTGTGGGCGCCCGGCACCATGCCCCCCACCTTCGTCTCGCCCGGGTTGCGGACGTCGACCACCTGCAGGTCGGGCTCGTCGGCCAACCAGGCGGCTACGTCGGTGGCGGGCAGCCGGGGGGCGGTGGCGGCCAGCTCGGGCCGGGCGGCCAGGACCTGCTCGACGTCGTCGACCACGCCGGCCACGTCGTCGAAGCCGATGCGGGCCAGCCGCAGCCGGGCCTCGGGCCCGCGGCCCTCGTCGCCGAGGAGCACGACCTTCTGGCCGGGCCGGATGACGTCGCCCGCGTACTCGGCGAAGCGCCCGTCGAGCCCCACGTTCACCGATCCCCGGACGTGCCCGGAGGAGAAGGCCTCGGGGGCCCGGGTGTCGAGCAGGACGGCGCCCTCGGCGCCGAGGGCCAGGGCCTGGTCGATGTCCAGCGGGGCCGGGGGCTCGTGGTCGTCGAGCAGCTCGCGCTCGCGCTTGTTGGCGTCAGCGGCGAAGGCGAAGTAGAGCGGCGCCACGCTCTGGCCCTCGGTGACGACGTCGACGAAGCCGTCGGGGGTCATGGGCTGCAGGGCGTAGTTGGTCTCCCGCTGCTCGCCGATCGTCGAGGAGACCGCCGTCGAGAGGTTCTTGCCGCAGGCCGAGCCGGCGCCGTGGGCGGGGTACACCTGGGTGGCGTCGGGGAGGGTGAGGATCTTGGTCCGGAGCGACTCGTAGAGGTCGCGGGCCAGGCTGTCGGCGGTGCGACCCACCGAGGTGAGCAGGTCGGGGCGGCCCACGTCGCCGATGAACAGGGTGTCGCCGGTCAGGACGGCCCAGGGCTCGTCGTCGGGGTGCTCGTAGACCACGATCGAGATGCTCTCGGGCGTGTGGCCCGGCGTGTGGCGGATCTCGAGCACCACCTCGCCGAGGCTGAGGCGCTGCCCGTCCTCCAACGGCTCGAACGTGAAGTCGGGCTCCGCCACCGACCCGTAGGAGATGGCGGCGCCGGTGGCGGCGGCCAGCTCGAGGTGGCCGGAGAGGAAGTCGGCGTGGAAGTGGGTCTCGAGGACCCGCTCGATCTGCAGCCCGTTGGCCTCGGCGTCAGCGAGGTACTCGGAGATGTCTCGCTGGGGATCGACCACCACGGCGCGCCCGGTCGACGTGTCCCCGATGAGGTAGCTGAAGAGGGAGAGGCAGGCCAGGTCGTACTGACGGAAGAACAGCATCGGTCGAGCTCCTTCGTGCTGGCGGTGGTGGCTCAGGCGAGCTTCGTGAACATCTTCTGGACGTCGGCCAGGTCGTAGCCCTCCGCGGCGGAGCGGTCGGGGTCCTCGAGGCACCACGTCAGGCCGGCGGCGACGAGGACGAACCCCGCCTGCTCCAGCGCCTTGTTGGCCGCCGACAGCTGGGTGACGACGTCCCGGCAGTCGCGCCCGTCGGTGAGCATCTGCTGGAGGCCCCGCACCTGGCCCTCGACCCGGCGGAGCCGGCGGATCAAGTCGGCGATCGTTTCCTCAGGAAGGTCCATGGGACGAGTCTACATATACCCCTAGGGGTATGCAACGATCCCGCCGTCAAGCCGGGCTCGAACCTGGCGAGCAATCTCGAGGTCTTCCCGGGCGGTCACCACCACAGCGCCGGCAGGGGCCCCGGGGACGGTCAGATCGGCATCGCCCTCGGCCCGCCGGTTGGCCTCGGCATCGAGGCGGACGCCGAGGAAGGCCAGCCCCGCGGCCGCTTCGGCCCGCACCTCGGGGCTGTGCTCGCCCACGCCGCCGGTGAAGACCACGAGGTCGAGGCCGCCCAGCGCGGCGGCCATCGCCGCCACCTCCCGCCGCAGGCGGTGCGTGTGGACGGCCAGGGCCAGGGCGGCGGCCTCGTCGCCGCCGGCGCGAGCGGCCAGCACCTCGCGCATGTCGCCGCTCGTCTGGCTGAGCCCGGCCAGGCCGCCGGATCGCTCGAGGCCCTCAGCGACGGCCTCGGCGTCGAGCTCGGTGTGGGCCAGGAGCCAGAGCACGAGGCCGGGGTCGACCGAGCCCGACCGGGTGGCCATCACGAGTCCCTCGAGCGGCGTGAAGCCCATCGTCGTGTCGACCGAGCGCCCGTCGAGCACCGCGCACAGCGACGCCCCGGCCCCGAGGTGGCAGCTCACGATCCGGCGGGCGGGTGCCCCTCCGGCCACCTCGGGCCCCCGGCGGGCGGCCCAGGCGTGGGACAGCCCGTGGAACCCGAACCGGCGCAGCGGCCACCGCCGCCGCCACTCGGCGGGCAGCGCGTAGGTGCGGGCGGCGGGCGGCAGCCCGGCGTGGAAGGCCGTGTCGAAGCAGGCCACGTGGGGGACCCCGGGCCGTTCGCGCCGGGCCACGGCCAGCGCGGCCAGCGCGCGCCGCTGGTGGAGGGGCGCCAGGAGCGTCAGCTCGGCCAGCTTCTCGCACAGGTCGTCGTCCACCGGCACGGCGGCGGCCAGGTCCGGGCCGCCGTGCACGATGCGGTGGCCCACCGCGTCCACCGAGCCCAGCTCCGCCAGGGCGGAGGCCAGGGCCTCGTCGTCGTCAGCGGCCCAGGGATCGAGGTCGACCTGACCGTCGAGGTCGCCGCCCTCCACCACCCGCAGCTTGAGGGTGGAGGAGCCGACGTTGACGACCAGGATCCGCATCAGCCGGACCAGGCCCAGTCCCGCACCTCGGGCAGGTCCTCGCCGTGGTCGCGGGTCCAGGCCCGGGCGTGGGCCCGCTGGTCCACCATCTCCTGGCGCAGCCCGGCGGCCCGGCTGCCGAGGCTGGGCACCCGGTCGATCACGTCGATGACCAGGTGGAATCGGTCGAGGTCGTTGAGCATGAGCATGTCGAAGGGGGTCGTGGTGGTGCCCTCCTCCTTGTACCCGCGGACGTGCAGGTGCGGGTGGCCGTGGCGCCGGTAGGCCAGGCGGTGGATCAGCCAGGGATAGCCGTGGTAGGCGAAGATCGTCGGGCGGTCGGGCGGGAAGAGGGTGTCGTACTCGCGGTCGGCCAGCCCGTGGGGGTGCTCGGTCTGGGGCTGGAGGCGCATCAGGTCGACCACGTTCACGACCCGCACCCGCAGCTCGGGCAGGCGCTCGCGGAGGATGGCCGTGGCGGCCAGCACCTCGATGGTGGGGACGTCGCCGGCGCAGGCCAGCACCACGTCGGGCTCGCCGCCGTCGTTGCTGGCCCACTCCCAGATGCCGATGCCCCGGGCGCAGTGGACGATGGCGTCCTCGATCCCCAGCCAGGTGGGGGTGGGCTGCTTCCCGGATACGACGACGTTCACGTAGTCCCGGCTGCGCAGGCAGTGCTCCATCGTCGACAGCAGGCAGTTGCTGTCCGGGGGCAGGTAGACCCGGATGACCTCGGCCTTCTTGTTCACCACGTGGTCGATGAAGCCGGGGTCCTGGTGGCTGAAGCCGTTGTGGTCCTGGCGCCACACGTGCGAGGTCAGCAGGTAGTTGAGCGACGCGATGTCGCGTCGCCAGTCGAGTCGGCGCGTCACCTTCAGCCACTTGGCGTGCTGGTTGAACATCGAGTCCACGAGGTGGATGAAGGCCTCGTAGCAGGAGAAGACGCCGTGGCGACCCGTCAGGAGGTATCCCTCCAGCCAGCCCTGGCAGGTGTGCTCGGAGAGGATCTCCATCACCCGCCCGTCGGTCTGCAGGTGCTCGTCGGTGCCGCGCACCTCGCCCTGCCATGCCTTGCCCGTGACGTCGTAGACGGCGGCCAGTCGGTTGCTGGCCGTCTCGTCGGGCCCGAACAGCCGGAAGCAGCGGTCCTCCTCGTTGAGGCGGAACACCTCCCGGAGCCACCCTCCCAGCACGCTCGTCGGCTGCGACGTGGCGGCCCCTGGCTCGTCGACCGTGACGGCGTGGTCGCGCACGTCGGGCAGGATGAGGGCCCGCCGCAGCCGCCCGCCGTTGGCATGGGGGTTGGCCCCCATGCGGCGATCCCCGGGGGGCAGCCACGAGACCAGCTCCGGGCGGGGGGCGCCGTCCTGGTCGAAGAGCTCCTCGGCCCGGTAGCTGCGCATCCAGGTCTCGAGCAGCTCCCGCCGGGCCGGGTCGCCCCGCACGTCGCCGAAGGGCACCTGGTGGGCCCGCCACGTCCCCTCGACCGGCAGGCCGTCGACCTCCTTCGGCCCCGTCCACCCCTTCGGGGTGCGGAACACGACCATCGGCCACCGCGGGCGGCGGCGGTCCCCCTCGTGGCGGGCGGCCTGGCGGATGGCGGCGATCCGGTCGGTCACCTCGTCGAGGGTGGCGGCCAGCTGCTGGTGCACCACGGCGGGCTCGTCCCCGGCCACGAGGTAGGGATCCCAGCCGTACCCCCGCAGCAGGGCGTCGAGCTCCTCGTCGCCGATGCGGTCGAGCAGGGCCGGGTTGGCGATCTTGTACCCGTTGAGGTGCAGGATCGGCAGCACGGCGCCGTCGCCCACCGGATCGAGGAACTTGGTGCCGTGCCACGACGCCGCCAGGGGACCGGTCTCGGCCTCGCCGTCACCGATGACGCAGGCGACGATCAGGTCGGGGTTGTCGAAGGCGGCCCCGAAGGCGTGGGAGAGGGAGTAGCCCAGCTCGCCGCCCTCGTGGAACGACCCGGGCACGTCGGCCGCCACGTGGCTGGGGATGCCCCCGGGGAACGAGAACTGCCGGAACAGCTGGGCCATGCCCGCACGATCCCGGCCCACCCCGGGGTAGGTCTCGGTCCAGGTGCCCTCCAACCAGGTGTTGGCCACCAGCGCCGGCCCGCCGTGGCCCGGTCCCGTCACGAACACCATGTCGAGGTCCCGCGCCGCGATCACCCGGCTGAGGTGGGCGTAGAGCAGGTTCAGGCCGGGGGTGGTGCCCCAGTGGCCGAGGAGGCGGGGCTTCACGTGCTCGTCGGCCAGGGGCTCCTCGAGCAGGGGGTTGGCCAGCAGGTAGATCTGGCCCACCGAGAGGTAGTTGGCCGCCCGCCAGTACCGGTCCATGTGATCGAGCTCCTCGGCGCTCAGGGGAGCGCCGTCCAGGGAGTGCATGCGGCCTCCTTCGCGAGGCGGGTGGTGGTCCCGACCCAGTCTGGCCCACATCGCCGACAGCGGTCCGTGCGCAGCGCGCCCGCCGGCGTCGGTCTGCGCACGCGTGTCGGTCTGCGCACGCCACGGCGGGTCAGGGTGGCGGCGGTGGCGTGCGCAAGGCGACCGCCGGTGTCGGTCTGCGCACGCGTGTCGGTCTGCGCACGCGTCAGGGGCGACTGAGACCGGCGAGGTCGTGGAGGCCGGCGGCAGGGTAGCCCCGCTCCGCCTGGATCTGGGTCGACCAGCCCCGCAGGATGCTGACGAGCTCGTCGACGTCGTCGCCGAGGGCGGCGACGATGGGCTGGCAGGCGGCATCGGTGGCCACCTCCACCGCCTCCCGGGCCGCCCGTCCCTGGTCGGTGAGCGCACCGTCGGCCACCAGGCCTCGTTCGACCAGGCGAGCCTCGGCGGCGTCGAGGTCGGCGTCGGACCAAGCCCGGGTGCGGATGTACGTGCGCATCGGCAGGCCCCAGTAGAGCTCGGTGACGAGGCCGATCTCGGTGGCGTCGAAGCCGGCCCCGGTCCACGCCTTGACGTGGACATCGCCCCGGTACTCGCGCAACCGGTCGGCCAGCCGCCAGGCGTCGGCGAGCGGCTCGCCGGGCAGCCCCTGGGCCACGAGCCCGGCGAAGAGCGGCTTGCCCTCCGGTCGGAGCCCCTCGGTGGCCTGCCGGAGGAGCGAGACCGCCCGATCGAGTCCCTCCGGCTGTTCGCCGAGGATGCGGCGGAGCTGGCCGAGAGCGCCGTCGGTGCGGGCCCACTCGCGGCGGTGGTCGAAGAACCGGATGTTGTCGTCGGCGGCCCGGAGCGGCTCGATCTCCGCTTCGATGAACGCGTCGAGGGCGTCGAGCGTGGCCCGGATCTCAGCCGGGATGTCGAAGTCCACCCCAGGTCCCCCTCTGCTCAGGTCAGAGCCGGCCGAGGACGGCGCCGCAGGAGCTGACGTCGATGGCGCCTCGCTCGTCCACGTCGAGGCGGGTGATCACGCCGTCGTCGATGACGGCGGCGAAGCGCCGGCAGCGGGTGCCGAGGCCGACGCCGGACCCGTCCATCACCAGGTCGAGGGCCTGGGTGAGCTCGGCATTGCCGTCGGCCAGCATGATGATCTTGTCGCCGACGTCGTGCGACCTGCCCCAGGCGTCCATCACGAAGGCGTCGTTGACAGCCATGCAGGCCACCCGGTCGACGCCCTTGGCCTTCAGCTCGTCCACCTGGGACACGAAGCCGGGCAGGTGCGTCCGGTCGCAGCCGGGGGTGAAGGCGCCGGGGACGCCGAAGAGGACCGTCCGCCCCGTCGCGAACAGCTCGCCCGTGCGGACGGGGACCGGGCCGTCGGGGCTGGGGGTGCGGATCTCGACATCGGGGAACTGGTCGCCAGAGCTGGCCATGGGGGGCTCCTCAGGGTGGGTTGGGATGCGGTCGGCCCCCGAGTCTGGCGGCCCCGGCCGCGGTCGCCGTAGAAAGGCGGTCAGCGCGCCGGGTGGCCGGCGCCGCGCCGCCGCGACCCAGGAGCGACACCATGGCCCTCATCGAGCACTCCAGCGAAGACCGGATGCAGCGAGAGGAGGCGGCGGAGCGGCTCCGCCAGCTGGCGGACGACCTGGCCCGGCACAACGAGGTGTCCTTCGTGCGCGACGGCGTCCGCTTCACCGTCCCGGTGCCGGACGAGGTGACGCTGTCGATCGAGGTGGAGGCGGGAGGTGACGAGAACGAGATCGAGATCGAGCTGACCTGGTGAGAACCACCGGGCGCGGGCCCGGGAGGAGTACCGTCACCGGCGGTGCCGAAAGGGCCATCTTGAGGGCGAGCGGATGGAGCTAGGACGTCATGGGTAGGGACGCCCCGATGCGGATGGTCAGGAGGTTCAGCCGGGACGTCCCGGAGATCCCGCGTTCGCGTCACTTCGTCTCTGAGGTGCTCGAGCGCCACGGTGCCTCGGCCACCGACGCCGTCCTGCTCGTCGCCAGCGAGCTCATCACCAACGCCGTGCGCCACGGGTCCGGCGAGGTGGAGCTGCGGGTCCTCCTCGACGGCGACCACGTGCGCCTCGAGGTCCTCGACGACGGCCACGCGTCGGTGGTGGCCCCTGTCCAGAACCCCGAGCCGAGCGCGCTCGGGGGCCGGGGCCTCCTCCTCGTGCGCGACATCTCCCGGCGCTGGGGCTCCGGCTTCGACACGGCCGGCCGCACGCTGGTCTGGGCCGAGCTGCCGCTCGGCTGACCGCCTCAGCCGCTGGCGGGCAGGTTGACGTCGATGCGGCCGGTGAGCTCGTCGCCGTCGACCGCGAAGGAGTGGCCGTCGGCCACCTCGTCGAGGATCCGGTCGGTGAGCGGATCGAGCGTGAACGAGGCGGCGTCGGCCAGCGTGGCGCTGGCCGCGATCACCACCGAGGCCTCCGTGATGGCGAAGCGCACGGTCACGTCGCCCTGACCGGCCTGGAAGAAGGTGCTCACCAGCTCGTCGGCGGCCACCCGCACGGCTTCGACGGCGTCGAGGCTGAGGTCGGTGAAGGAGGCCAGCCCGCTGGCCACCAGCCGGACGACTCGGAGCAGCTCGGGATCGGGCGGGAGGACCAGGTCGAAGCTGGTCGTGGACTGGAGCTCGTCGGCGCTGGGGTTCGGCAAGGGAGGCTCAGGCGGGGTCGGGGAGGACCTGGAAGGCCTCGGTCTGCTGGTCGAGCTGGGTCACCTCGAGCACCCGGCTGACCACGTCGGAGCGGGGGCCGATCTGCAGCTTGCGGCCGGCGTTGGCCAGCTGGCGTCCGGCCAGGAGGAGGGCTCGCAGGGCGGAGGAGTCGATGAACGTGACCCCGGAGAGGTCGAGCACCACCGGGAGGGTGGACGCCCCGGCCGGCTCGGCCAGCACGGAGGACAGCTCCGGGGCGCTGGCGAGGTCGAGCTCGCCCGCCACCTTGATGACGTGACCGGCCTCCGTGTCGTCGATCGTGATCGAGAGGCCGTCGCCTGCTTGGGTCATCACTCGCTCCTCGTCGGTGCTGCTCGGTGGGGGACGGCCGGAGGCAGACCCGGCCGTGACGTCCGGAGGCTAGCCCGGTGTCGGCCCGGGCCCACGCCGCTGGGGGATGCCCTCATGACAAGGTGCCCTCGAGGTCGTCGCCCATCTTGGCCAGGGTGGCCCGCAGGATGCGGGAGACGTGCACCTGGCTGACGCCGATCTCCTCGGCGATCTCGGACTGGGTCATCCCGAGGTAGAAGCGCAGGTAGACGACGCGCCGGTCCCGCTGGGGGAGCTTCTCGAGGGAGCGCATGACCGCCACCCGCTCGGGGGTCTCGACGAGGGAGGGGTCGTCGGCGCCCGGCATCCGCACCTCGGCGGCGCCGTCGGGCCCGTCGTCGCCCACCGGGCCGGCGTCGAGGCTGGACGTGCGGTACGACGCCCCCGCCTCCATCGCCTCGAGGACCTCTTCCACCGAGACGTCGAGGTCGTCGGCCAGCTCGGACACGCTCGGTTGGTGGCCCAGCTCGTGGGTGAGGCGCTCGCTGGCCGACCGGATCTCCAGGTGGAGGTCCTTCAGCCGGCGGCTGACCCGCATCGACCAGGTGCGGTCGCGGAAGTGGCGCCGGAGCTCCCCGATCACGGTCGGCATGGCGAAGGTGGCGAAGCGCAGGTCCATCTCCGGGTCGAACCGGTCGACGGCCTTCACGAGGGCCAGGCTGGCCACCTGGAGCAGGTCGTCGGCGTTCTCGCCGCGACCAGAGAAGCGCTTGGTGGCGTGACGAGCGATCCAGAGGTAGTCCTCGATCAGCTGGTCGCGCAGCTTGGTGCTGCCGGTGCGACGCAGCTCGCGGAACTGCTCCTGTTCGACTTCACGATCTGCGGGCATCGGTGCTCGTCTCGGACGGGGCGGGCGCCCGTACCGGATGCGTCAGCGTAGCCAGGCAGGTGCAATCCCCCACGAACCGGGGGACGAAGGGGACGAAGCGGCCTACGACCCTACGCTCTGGTCCATGACCCGATGGACAGCCGCCGACATCCCCGACCAGCGGTCCCGCACGATCCTCGTGACGGGCCCCAACGGCGGGCTCGGTCTGCGGTCCGCCCAGGCGCTGGCGGCCGGCGCATGCTCCCCCTCGAGGCTCCCGACCGGGTCATCGACGCCATCAAGGACGCCCGCGCCGCGCCGGTGCCGGTCGCGGCCGCCGCGTCGTAGCCCCCGGAGGACCGGCCACCCTCGGGGCGTGTGCGATCGTGGAGCCATGGCCGGTGCCGAACCAACCGTCGTCGCCCGCGGGCCCGGCCGCCCTCGCCGCACCCCCGAGGCGCGTGCCGCCCAGCGGGCCCGGCTCCTCGACGGCGCCTTCGCCGCCGTCCGCCGGCACGGCCCCGATGCCTCGGTCGAGGAGATGGCGGCCGAGGCCGGCGTGTCCAAACCGGTGCTCTACGCCGAGTTCGGCGACAAGTACGGCATCGCCGACGCCATGGCGGTGGAGCTGGTCGAGCAGGGCGAGCGGGCGCTCATGGGGCGCCTGGCCGACGACCCCGAGCTTGGGCTCACCGAAGCGCTGCGGCTGGCCGTCGAAGGCTTCTTCGACGTCGTCACGGCCGATCCCGCCGTCTACGGGTTCATCTTCCGCAGCATCCGCAGAGAAGACCGTGGCCTGCTCGACAACGCCCTGATGCGCAGCCTGCAGGCCCGCTTCGAGATGGTGGCCGGCGTCCTCGTCCCGGGAGCCGATGCCGACGTCGTCCGCGTGCTGGCCCACGGCACGTTCGGGTTCATCATCTCGGCCATCGAGTCGTGGAGCGTCCCCCGTCGGCCGCCGCGGGAGGAGGCCATCGGGTACATCGTGACGGTCTTGGCCAGCGGCCTCCTGGCGGCCAGCGGCGGTGTCGGGTCTGCCCCCGCCTGAGGCGGGTACGTTCGACGGATGGCACAGGACCGCGACATCCCCATGGCGGGCACACCGACCGGGGCCTCGACGCTCCTCGAGGCGATCGACCACCTGCGCGGCAAGGGCTTCGGGGGCGACCTCTTCATCACCGAGGCGGGGATGGTCCGCTGCGGCGCCTGCCACCAGGACACCTCGCCCGAGAACCTCGACCTGCGCCACCTCGTTCGCCTCGAGGGAGCCTCTGATCCCGGCGACGAGGCCGCCGTCCTCGCCCTCGTGTGCCGCTGCTGCGGCGCCCAGGGCACGGCGGTGGCCCGCTACGGTCCGGAGGCGTCCCCACAGGACGCCGAGGTGCTGCGGGTGGTCGAAGACCACCGCTCGAGCTGACTGGGGGAGGACCATGCCGATCGCGCAGACGGTGATGGACGGCGTCGTGAAGTCGATGAACGTGGTGCACCGGGCGGTGATGAAGGCCAGTGGCGGCCGCCTCGGCCAGAGCGTGCTCGGCATGGAGGCGGTGGAGCTCCACACCACCGGCCGTCGCAGCGGCCAGCGCCGCAGCGTCATGCTCACCGCTCCGATCTTCGAGCCGGACCGGGTCGTGCTCATCGCATCGAAGGGCGGCGACGACCGCAACCCGGACTGGTACACGAACCTCGTGGCCCAGCCTGAAGTCGAGCTCACCCACCGGGGCACGACGCGCTCGATGCGGGCCCGGACGGCCTCGGCGGCCGAGAAGGCCGACCTCTGGCCGCAGGTGGTCGACGCCTACAAGGGCTACGCCGGCTACCAGAAGCGCACCGAGCGCGACATCCCCGTCGTCATCCTCGAGCCCCGCTGACCCGCTCGCCCGCGGGCTACACCTCGGCGTCGCGGTGCTCGGTGAGGCGGTCGGCCGGGGCCTGGCCGCTGTCGACCTCGTCGTAGGTCCAGTCCGGCTGCTTGTCGGCATGGCGCAGGTCGATCGTCGTGCTGCCGTCCTCGCCGAGGGCCACGAGCTCGGCCACCACGAACCGGTCCGCCGCCGGACGGCTGCCGTCGAGGTGGCCGGCCATCTCGGACCGGGCCAGGCGGGTGGCTGAGAGGACGACCGCCTGCTGCTGCGCGGCCAGGTTGCAGCGCGCCCCGTCGGTGACGCGCCCCGCGGCCGCGAGCAGCCGCTCGATGTCGTGCTCGTCGGCCTCGGAGGCCGCCACGCGGCCGAGCACCTCGGCCATCTCGAGCCCGTCCTGCTTGCACGGCGTGCACTGCCCGCAGGACTCGACGGCCAGGAAGCGGCTGGCCCCGGCGGCCACGGCGACGAGGTCGTCGGTGTCGTCGAGCACGATGTACCCGGCGGAGCCGAGGCCGCTCCCGGCGGCCGCCATCGCCTCGTAGGTGAGGGGGGTGTCGAGCGCCTCGGCGGGCAGGAGGGCATTCGACACGCCGGGGAGCACGGCCCGGATCTGGCGTCCCTCGCGGGCTCCACCGCCGATCTCGTCGATGGCCTCCCGCAGGGTGGTGCCGAGGGCGATCTCGGCCACGCCGGAGCGCTCCACCCGGCCCGTGATGGTGCAGACGATGGTGCCGGGCGACTCGGCCGTGCCCGCCGACCGGAACCACTCGGACCCCCGCACGAGCAGGTGCGGGATGTTGGCCAGGGTCTCGACGTTGTCCACCAGCGTGGGCGGCACCACGTTGCCCGCTCCCTCGCTCGCCATGTCGACCCCCGCCGCCAGGCCGCTCTCGCTGGCCAGCTCGTCGGGGTCCTCCACGACCTCGTCGACGCCGCGGCGGTAGGGCGGGGCGATGCGGGGCAGCGGCGCCCGGCCGGCGATGGCCTCGAGCAGGGCGGTCTCCTCCCCGTAGAGGTACTCGCCGGGCCCCTCGAACACCTCGACCTGGATGCCGTCGCACCACCCCGCCTCGGTGGCCTCGGCCAGGGCCCGGCGGAGCCGTGCGAGCTCCTCGTCGAAGGTCGCCTTCAGCGCGAACACCACGGTGTCGGCGCCGACGACCTTGGCGGCCACGAGGGCACCTTCGATCACCTGGTAGGGGTTGGCCCGCAGGATGGCACGGTCCTTGAAGGTCCCCGGCTCGCCCTCGGCCCCGTTCACGACGACGGTCGTCCCGATCATGTCGGAGCGGTTGTCGAGCACGGTGCGCCACTTGCGCCCCGTGGGGAACCCGGCGCCGCCCCGGCCCCGGAGACCGGCGGCGTCGAGCTCGTCGAGGAGGGCGGCGGCCTCGAGCTTCGTGGCCGCCTCGAGGGCCCGACTCCCCTGGAAGCGCTCCACGTGGTCGGACAGGTCGGTGACCGGCTGGGCGGGCAGGACGCGTTCGATGAGAGCCATGCCCCCGTACCTTCCCCAAACCCCCCACCAACCAACGTCTGTGGACGCCGGAGCACGCCCGTCGTGCGTCAGCGTCCACAGACGTGGTGGGGAGGACTACGGTCCGCCGGATGAGCGACACCGCGGACCGCTACCGGAAGCTGGCCGGTCAGATGGAGGACCGCATCGCGGCGGTCTCCGGCGACCAGTGGGACCACGACAGCCCCTGCGAGGGGTGGACGGCCCGTGACGTGGTGCGCCACGTGGTCGACACCTCGGGGATGTTCCTGAGCTTCATCGGCGAGAGCGTCCCGGCCGACGCCCCCTCGGTGGACGCCGATCCCCTCGGGGCCTACCGGGCGGCTACCGGCGCGGTGCAGGCCGCCCTCGACGACCCAGCCCGAGCCGGTCAGGAGTTCGACGGCATGACCGGCCGCACCACCTTCGAGCAGAGCGTCGGACAGTTCGGCTGCGGCGACCTCGTCATCCACCAGTGGGACCTGGCCCGGGCCACGGGCCAGGACGAGCGGCTCGACCCCGACGAGGTGCGCCAGATGCACGCGGGGCTGCAGCACGCGGGCGACATGATCCGCTCGCCGGGCGTGTTCGGGCCCGCCATCGAGCCCGCCCCCGACGCCGACGAGCAGACCCGCTTCCTCAACTTCGTGGGCCGCCGGGTCTGACTCGTCGAGGACGAGCGCCTATGCGGCCGTGACGGCGCGGGCGACCTCGCCCCAGCGGCCCAGGGTGCTCGGGTCCATCTGGATCGACTGCTCGGCCAGGTACATGACCACCCGGCTGGCCACCCCCCGGTACCGCTCGAGGAGGCGGTCGGCCAGCTCGTCCCAGGGGCAGATCACGGCGTAGTGCTCGAGCATCTCGTCGGTGATGAGCGCGGCCATCCCGGCCAGGTCGGCCGCCTTCATCCGCTCGTTGATGCGAGCCGACGTGCCCTCGAAGCCGAGGTCGTCGAACTGGTAGGCGTAGTTGCGGGTCGACCCGTAGAAGGCGATCTGGAAGCGGGTGCGCTCCACGAGGGCGGCTCGCTCCTCGGGCGTGTCGCCCGGGACGGCGAAGACCGGGATGATGAGGTCGACGTCGTCCGTGGAGCGGCCGGCCGCCTCCGCCCCCTTGGCGACGGCGGGCAGCAGCCGGTCGTGGAGGTACGTCATGGAGTGGAAGGGGTGGACGTGCACGCCATCGGCCAGTGCACCCGCCATCTCGCACATCCACGGGCCGACGGCGGAGACGTCGACCAGGACGTGGCCGTAGTCGTGCTGGCGGGGCGACCACTCCGCCGGGAGCAGCGACAGCTGGTAGTAGGGCCCGTCGTGGTTGAGGCGCTCCTCGCCCCGGAACGCCCGCAGGCACGCCTGCACCGCCTGGAGGTAGTCGCTCATGCGAGGGCCGGGCGGGTCGTAGGCGGCGCCGTACCGGCGCTCGACGTGGGCCTTCACTTGGCTCCCCAGCCCGAGCCGGAAGCGGCCTTCGGTGTTCTCGGCCAGCTCCCAGGCCAGCGCCGCCGACACGATCGGGCTGCGGGCAAAGGCCACCGCGATCCCGGTGGAGAGCTCGAGCGTCGGGGCCGCCGTGGCGGCGGCCGCGATCGACATCCACGGGGTCTGGCTCGTCTCGGTGAAGAGCATCCCCGAGAAGCCGGCCCCCTCGACGTCGCGGGCCATCTGGGCGGTGTGCTTCCACGTGGAGGCACCGGTCATGAGGTCGAAGCGCATCGGGCCATACTGCCCCGGATCCGCGCCTACCCTGCCCGCCATGGAGGTGCGCGGGCCCGACCACATCGTCCTCGTGTCCCCGGACGTCGAGCGCCTCGTGGCCTGGTACCGCGACGAGCTCGGCCTGGCCGCCGAGCGCCTCGAGGAGTGGCGGCGCCAGGAGGTGCCGTTCGTCTCGCTGCGCGTGTCCGACGACTTCCTCATCGACGTGATGACCGGGGTCCGCACGGGCGAGAACGTGAACCACGTCGCGCTGACGGTCACGGGGGTGGATATCGACGAGCTGGCGGCCAGCGGCCGCTTCGCGGTCGAGATGGGCCCGGCCGACCTCTTCGGCGCGCGGGGGACGGGTCGCGGGCTCTACACCCGCGACCCGGACGGCAACCTCGTCGAGCTCCGCACCTACGCCTGACATGGCGGGGTCGTGGAGGTCGGTGGCGGCGCTGACCGGCCTGTTGGCCCTGGCCGCTCAGGCGGGGTGCTCGAGCGATGACGAGAGCGCCGGTGGCCGGACGAGCCCAGCACGAGCACCCCGCCCGCCCGCCCCGATGGGCCGGCCGCGGTGCACGAGGGGCCGCTCACAGCCGGCGACGGCATCAACCTGGTGTCGTCCACCCCGGTCGACCTGGCCGGGCCCGGCTGGGTGGAGGAGGAGTACACGGCGGCGGTGGAGCGGCTCAACGTGAGCGCCGGCCTCGACGCCCAGCCGGACTTCAGCTACCTGGCCAACGAGCTCCGGCGGGGCCTCTACGCGTGGGTGGGCGTGTCGGCGCAGCGCATCGGCGTGGAGGGCGGCCCGGCGCTGGTGGGGGTCGAGGGCGCTCGGGCTGACCTCCGACGACGGACGAGGGACGTTCGGCCCTGCTGCCGGCGCCGTCGCGTCGGCATGATGCGGGTGGAGGCGCGACATGACCCAGGACGCACAGAACGTTGCCTGCCACAAGCACTCCGAGCGGATCGCCGTCGCCGTGTGCAGCGACTGCGGCGACCGGCTGTGCGAGCGCTGCGAGGTCGAGGTGCCAGGTGTCGGCACCTTCTGCTGGGACTGCGCGGCCCGCCGGGGTGGGCTGCGGGCGGGCCACCGCAAGGGCGGCCCGGCCGTGCCGGAGGAGGAGCGGATCTTGCCCCTCGGCGCCGAGTTTGGCCCGACCGTGGCCGTCTCCAGGTTCGAGGCGCGCGTGGCCGACCGGGAGCCGCACCACCTGATCAGCGGGCTCACCGAGCGGCTGGCGGAGGCCGGCGCCGACCGTGAGGACGTGGTCGACGACGCCGAGATCAACGAAGACGTGGCGCGCCTGCAGACGA
This sequence comes from Acidimicrobiales bacterium, assembly GCA_036275535.1. GTDB lineage: Bacteria > Actinomycetota > Acidimicrobiia > Acidimicrobiales > VFJN01 > VFJN01. Next base: position 18,569 of record DASUDP010000048.1, read on the forward strand.
TGGCGGCGGCGGTGCCCGCTCGCCGCTGGGGTCGCCACTGATCAGGGCGGCCCGCCGGCCCAGAGGTTGCGGCGGAACAGGGAGTGCACGCGCTCCCAGTGGAGCTCCGACGCGTAGCGGTCGTACCGCGGGCCGGGCGGCGCGAAGCCGTGCTGGGCGTGGGGGTGGAAGTCGAACGTGTAGGTGACGTCGGCGTCCTCGAGGGCCTGCCGGAACACCGGGACCGTCTCGGCCGGGGCGGTGGGGTCGTTGTCGCACCAGGCCAGGTGCACCTCGGCCCGGACGGTGTCGAGGCCGAGGTGGGGCGAGTCGGGCGTGTCCCGCACCATCCAGGCGCCGTGGATGGACGCCACCGCGGCCATCCGCTCCGGCAGGGCCCGGGCCAGGGAGACGACGAGCCCCCCGCTCATGCAGAAGCCGACGGCGCCGGCATCACCGCCGCGGGCGGCGGGATCGCGGTCGGCGAAGGCGAGCAGCGCCTCGGCATCGCCGACGATGTTCGTGGGGTCGATCGTCCCCATCAGCTCCGACCGGGCGTGCATGTCCTCGTCGCTCGTCCCGAACTCCCGGAACGGCCCGCCCCGGTAGAAGAGGTAGGGGAGCAGCACGTAGTAGCCGGCGCTGGCCAGCCGGGAGGCCATGTCCTTGAGGGCGGGCCGGATGCTCGGCGCGTCCATCAGGTAGAGCACGACGGGGTGGGGGCCGTCGTGCTCGGGGTGGAAGACGAACGTCTTCATCTCGCCGTCGGCGGTGGTGAGGTCGACCTCTCGTTCGATCATGCCGCCGAGTCTGGCAGCGGGGTCAGCCTCTCGTGTCCACGGCTACCGGTCGGCGGCCTCGACCTCCGCCGCGAACCCGTCGAGCTCGGCCACCGTCGGCTCATGGGTCCAGACCTCGATGCCCTCGAGCACGTCGGCGTACCGGGCGGCCTGGTCGGCCGTGGCGACGACGCGGATGGGGAGGTCCTCCCGACCGAGCTGGCGGTACCGGTGCACGATGGCGCGGTGCTGCGGCCGGTCGAGGTCCAGCTCGAAGATGATCCCGTGGGCGTCCTCGAACTTCTGGCACCCCTTGCCGGCGAGGAGGGGGCACAGCTCCTCCTCGTGCGGCCCGTGGCAGACCCGGGCGGGGTGCCCCACCTTCTCGAGGAACGACTGCTCGAACGCCTCACCGCTGCCGGGCGAGACGTCGAGCAGGATGACACCCTGCACGTCCTGGGCCATGTCGCACCCCTTCCCCCGGTTCGTGACCTCACCTTCGCGCTCGAGCCGGCGACGACCAGAGGCGATGGTCACGAATCGCTTGCCCCGGGGCGGGGGAGCGGCGCACCATCGACAGTGGGAGGTGATGGCCATGCGACGCTGGGTTGTGGTGGCGGCGCTGGCGCTGCCCACGATCGCGCTGGCCTCCTGCGGTGACGACGACGATGACGGGGACAGCGAGGCGTCCACGTCCATCGAGGCGACAGCGTCGGAGTTCCAGTTCGAACCGGACTCGTGGACGGTGCCCGCCGGGGAGGAGTTCTCCGTGGACCTCACCAACGACGGGACGGTGGCGCACGAGTGGGCCGTGATCAAGCTGGGCCAGGACCTCGGCTCCGAGAAGGACTTCGAGGAGGACAAGATCCTCTTCGAGATCGAGGGGCTGCCCGCCGGGGAGTCGACGACGGAGCAGTTCACCATCGATGAGCCCGGCGACTACCAGGTGATCTGCGGCATCGAATCGCACTTCGACGCCGGCATGGAGGGGACCCTGACGGTCGAGTGACGGACCAGCTCGACGGGCGTGCGGCTGGACGATCTGCCTAGCGTGCGGCCGATGCCGCTCGATCCCCGCCTCCGTCCGATCCTGGCCCTGGCCAACCGCATGGGCGAGGACGACGCCACCTTCCCGGCCAAGCGCCTCGCCTCCACGATCCAGGCCCGCCAGCTCGGCCGGCTGGTGATGCAGCACGGCCCCAAGGTGCCGGCCCGGGAGCTGATGGTGCCCGTGCACGGCGGTGCCATCCGGGTGCGGCTCTACGAGCCCGCCACCGCGCGGCCTCGCCCGCTGCACGTGTTCCTGCACGGCGGCGGCTGGTGCGTGGGCGACCTCGACCAGCGCGACCCGCGCTGCCGCAGCATCGCCGCCGGGGCCGGGTGCACCGTGGCGTCGGTCGACTACCGGATGGCCCCCGAGAACGCCTACCCCGTCCCGTTGGAGGACGGCTACGCCGCGCTCGCATGGCTGGTCGACCACGCCGACGACCTGGGCCTCGACGCCACGAGGGTGTCGGTGGGGGGCGAGTCGGCCGGGGCCAACCTCGCCGCGCTGGTGGCGCTGCTGGCCCGCGACCGCAACGGCCCGCCGCTCGTCTTCCAGTGGCTCGACGTGCCCGCCACCGACCTCACGCTCAGCCAGCCGTCGATCGACCGCCTCGGCACAGGCTACGGACTGACGAAGGTCGACATGGAGGCGTTCCGGGCCGCCTACCTGCGCGACGTCGATCCGAAGGACCCGTACGTCTCGCCGCTCCACTACGAAGACCTCCGCGAGCTGCCTCCGGCTCTGATCGCCACGATGGAGTACGACCCGCTCCAGGACGACGGCGCCGCCTACGTGCGGCGGCTCCGGGAGGCAGGCGTGGAGGTCGAGCACCACCACCTCCCGGGCATGGTCCACGCCTCCTTCGCCTTCACCCGGCTGCTGCCCCTCGCCCGGGAGTACCAGGACGCAGCTGTCGCGGCCCTGCGGCGGGCCTACGCCTGACCTGCCTGCGCCCGGTGGATCAGGGGGCGGCGGGCTCTTCGGTGGTGAGCAGCCCGGGGGGGGTGACGAGCCGCTTCGTGCGACCGCCCTACACCTTGCTGAGGTGTCGATCCACCGGAGCGGGGGCCAGGGCCAGCTCGAGGACCTCGCTGACGTCCTCGACCAGGTGGACCGTCATGGCGGCGCGGACCCCGTCGGGGAGGTCGTCGAGGTCGGGGCCGTTGCGGGCCGGGAGGATCACCTCGGTGAGCCCGGCCCGGTGGGCGGCCAGCACCTTCTGCTTCACGCCACCGATCGGCAGCACCCGGCCTGACAGGGTGACCTCTCCGGTCATGCCGACCTCGGGCCGCACGGGCCGCCCGGTGAGGAGCGACACGAGGGCGGTCGTCATCGTGATGCCGGCCGAGGGGCCGTCCTTGGGCACCGCCCCGGCGGGGAAGTGCACGTGGAACCGGCGGGCCAGCGCGTCGGGGTCGACGGCGACGTCGTCCCGGTGCGAGCGCACCCAGGACAGGGCGATCTGGGCCGACTCCTTCATGACGTCGCCGAGCTGCCCGGTCACCTGGAGGCTCTGGTCGCCATCCATCGAGGTGGCCTCGACGAAGAGCACGTCGCCGCCCGCTCCGGTCACGGCGAGCCCCGTCGCCACGCCGGGCACCGACACGCGGTCGGCCAGGTCCTCGGCGTGGAAGCGCTGGCGCCCGAGCAGATCGACCAGGTCGACGGCGTCGACGGCGACGGGCGTGTCGGCTCCGGCCGCCACGCCCACGGCCACCTTGCGCAGGGCCTTGCCGAGCTGGCGCTCGAGCTCGCGCACGCCGGCCTCGCGGGTGTAGCCGCTGACGATGGCCCGCAGCGCGGCGTCCGTGACGGCGACCTCCTCGGGGCGCAGGCCGTTGCCCTGCACCTGGCGTCCGAGCAGGTGGTCGCGGGCGATGGTGACCTTCTCGGCCTCGGTGTAGCCGTCCACCCGGATGATCTCGAGGCGGTCGAGCAGCGGGCCGGGCACGGTCTCGAGGACGTTGGCGGTGGCGACGAACAGGACGTCGGACAGGTCGAGGTCGACCTCGAGGTAGTGGTCCCGGAACGTGTGGTTCTGGGCGGGGTCGAGGACCTCGAGCAGCGCCGCTGACGGGTCGCCGCGGTGGTCGCTGCCGAGCTTGTCGACCTCGTCGAGGAGCACGACGGGGTTCATCGTGCCGGCCTCGGTCATGGCCTTGACGATGCGCCCGGGCTGGGCGCCCACGTAGGTGCGCCGGTGGCCCCGGATCTCGGCCTCGTCGCGCACGCCGCCGAGGGCCACCCGCACGAATGAGCGCCGGAGGGCGCGAGCCACGGACTCGCCGAGAGAGGTCTTGCCGACGCCCGGAGGGCCGACGAGCGCGAGGATGGCGCCCGGCTTGCGGCGGGCGGTGCCCTGCTCGTCGATGCCGCGCTCGGCCCGCAGCTTGCGGACGGCGAGGAGCTCCACGATCCGCTCCTTCACCTCGTCGAGGCCCGTGTGGTCGGCGTCGAGCGTGGCCCGGGCGGCGGCGACGTCGAGCTCGTCGGTGGTGCGCTCGGTCCACGGCAGGGCGAGGACGGTGTCGAGCCAGCCCTGGATCCACCCCCGCTCCATGTTCTGCTCGGGCATCCGCTCGAAGCGGCCGAGCTCCTTGCGCAGGGCGCGGACCACGTCCTCGGCCACGCCGGCCGCCTCGAGGGCGTCGATTCGAGCGCGGTAGTCGTCGGACGACTCGCCGTCGGCGGCGTCGTCGCCCAGCTCCTTGCGGATGGCGTCCATCTGGAGGCGCAGGAGGTGCTCGCGCTGCTGCTGGTCGAGCCCCTCGCGGACGTCGTTGCTGATCTTCGCGGTGAGCTCGCGCTGGGCGAGGGCCTCCTTGGCCCAACCGAGGACGAGGCGCACCCGCTCGGTCACGTCGATGGCCTCGAGCAGAGCGACCTTGCGCTCGGTGGTGAGCTCGGGCCACCAGCCGACGAGGTCGGCCAGATCGCCCGGGTCGTCGGAGTCGACACCCCGCAGGATGCCGCGGATCTGGCGGTCGCCGAGGTGCTCGAAGAGGGCCCGCAGGGTGGCCCGCAGCTCCGCCCCGAGCGCCTTGGCCTCGTCGGAGGCGGGAGCCTCGGTGATGCGCTCGGCCGTCACCCATAGACCGGCGCCGGTGCCCATCACCCCGGCCCCGAGACGGGCCCGCCCGGTGGCTCGCACCACGAGGGCCTGGGTGCCGCCGGGGAGCCCGCCGGTGGACTCGACGCGGGCGAGGGCACCCACGGTGGCGAAGCGGTCGCCGATCTTGGGGACGAGGAGCAGCTCGCCGCCGGAGTCGACGGCGGCCCGGGCGGCGGCCTGGGCCTCGTCGGACTCGGCCGCGATGGTCACGACCATGCCGGGGAGGATCACGCCGTCGGGAAGGGGGAGGGCGGGGAGGGTGTTGGAGTCGACAGAGCTGGCCACAGGACCTCCAGGGGTCACTTGCGATGTGCAAGTCACCACAACCTACGGAGGATCCCGGGGATTCCCACCCCGTCCGCCCTGCCGGGCCGCGACCGCGCCGCGGTCAGCCGGCGGGGATCATCGTGGCGTGGAGCGGGTCGCTCTAGTGCTCGCCGAACAGGCGGGCCACGAGCTCGTTGCGGCTCGACACGCCGACCTTCTCGAACACCGTCTTCACGTGGTCCCGCACCGTGTGGGGTGAGAGAAACAGCGCGGCCGCGGTCTCCGCGGTGGAGGCGATGGGCCTGCTGACCGTGGCCTCGGCCCACGGCCCCGTGCTCACGGGAGACGCCGTCCACCAGGCCTTCGACGTGGTGCGGGACCTTGCCGGCCCGCCGCGGATCCCCGGCCCCGGTCAAGAGCTCCTCGACGAGCTGGTGGCCGGTGCCCTGGCCGGCGTCGGGGCGTAGCGGGCGCTGCGGCTACGGGGAGACGGCGACGCCCAGCGTCTCGGCGGCCAGGAACCTGGGCGCGCCGTCCTCGTAGAAGACGTCGGCCTCGACGATCGTGAAGCCGGCGGCGCTGAGCAGGTCGGCGATGCGCCTCGTCAGGTGGCAGCCGCCGAAGAGGCGCTTCTGCACCGGCTCGAGGCGATGCTGGAGGCGCTGGACCTTGACGTCCGGCGCCAGCCCGTGCTCGACGAAGTGGAAGGTGCCACCCGGCTTGAGCACCCGACGCACCTCCCAGAGGGCCGTCGCGACGTCGGGGATCGTGCACAGCGTCCAGGTCGACAGGGCGGCGTCGCAGCTGTCGTCGGGCAGGGGCAGGGACTGCCCGTCGAGGCCGACCCGGCGCACGAGGGTGCGGGACGCCAGCACCCGCTTCTGGGCCAGCTTCCAGGCCGTGTCCGACGGCTCGACGGCGGCCACCTCCGTCACCGCGGCGGGGTAGTGGGGGACGTTGAGCCCCGAGCCGAAGCCGACCTCGACGACCTTGCCCTCGAGCCCCGCGCAGACCCGCTCCCGCAGGCACTCGTTGGACTGCAACCCGCAGGCCACGTCGATGATGCGCGGCAGCACCTGCTCCCGGTACACACCCATGCCGGCTCCCTCGGTCGTCTCCGGTCGAGCATCGCACGGATGCCCCTTGCGGTGCGCCCGCCGTCGTGGTTATCTACAACCATATGGTTGTAGATTTGCTTACGGGGCAGCGGGCTGACCAGGTCTTCCACGCCCTCGCCGACGCCACCCGGCGCGACATCCTGGCCCAAGCGCTCGTCGCCGAGCACAGCGTGTCGGCCCTGGCCCGCCGCTACCCAATGAGCATCACCGCCGTGCAGAAGCACGTCGCCGTGCTCGAGGCCGCCGAGCTCATCACCAAGGAGCGGCGGGGGAGGGAGCAGCTCGTGCGCAGCAACGTCGAGACCATCCGCCGGGCCGGCCTCCTCCTCGACCAGCTCGAGGAGATCTGGCGGGCCCGCATCGCCCAGATCGGCGACATCCTCGCCGACGACCCCCAGGAGGGAACCCGAGATGCAGATCACCGTTGACAAGGACCCGGCCGCCCACACGATGACGGTCACCACCGAGCTCGACGCCACCGTCGAGCGGGCCTGGCAGCTGTGGGCCGATCCCCGCCAGCTCGAGCGCTGGTGGGGCCCGCCCACGCACCCCGCCACCGTGGTGGAGCACGACCTCGCCCCGGGCCGCACCGTCCGCTACTTCATGACGAGCCCCGAGGGCGACAAGTACCACGGCCTCTGGGAGATCGTGGCCGTCGAGGCCCCAAAGCGGCTCGAGCTCGTCGACTGCTTCGCCGACGACTCCGGCGCCAAGAACGAGGACCTGCCGGCTACCCGGATGACCGTGACGCTGGCCGAGCGCGACGGCGGTGGCACCGTGATGACGATGCACTCGCGGTTCCCGTCCCTGGAGGCGATGGAGCAGCTCGTCACCATGGGGATGGAGGAAGGGCTGCAGCAGGCCTTGTCCCAGATCGAGGGCATCCTCGCCGGGGCCGCCTGAGCCCGTCGGCGTCGCGCCTACGGCACGGCTCGGGGAGGTCGGCCGTCACCGGGCGACAGCCGGGCGGCGCGGGCGAGGAAGTGGTCGCGCTCGTCGGGGCTCTCGAAGCTCACGACGGCCCACACCTCGTCCTCGCCCGTGCGGCGGACCCCCTCGGTCCGGTGGTTGCCGTCCTCGAGGACGAGCTGGTCGTCCCGGAAGGTGACGACCATCGGCGGCGGCTCCCAGCCCTCCTCCACCTTGTCGACCAGCTCGGCCACGTCGGGCCGCCAGTAGTCCTCCTCCACGGGGCACAGCACCGGGTGGTCGGGCGGCCCGGCGAGGCGGTGGAGCTGGTCGATGCGCAGGCGGACCGGGCCGATCCACGTGCGCGGCGGGTGCCGCGGCCGGACCGGCCCAGCCCGAGCAAGCACCGGATCGACGCCATGATCACGCCGGCGTGGCACACGGCCACGACCGTCTCGTCGGGGTGGTCGACGGCGAGGCGCTCGAGCAGGTGCTGCACCCGCTCGTGGAAGCTGTTCCAGCTGTCGCCCTCGGGGGCGAACACCCGGTCGGGCTCGCCTTCCATGTCGAAGGACCCGTGGCGGAGCTCGTACTCCTCCCAAGCCATGCCGT
>DASUDP010000049.1:0-50122 GCA_036275535.1 Acidimicrobiales bacterium
ACCTCGGCGCGGCACCACCCGGGTGGGGCATGCTTGGGGCCCGGAGGGGCAGAGACAAGCCCCGAAGCGCAGAAGGAGAAGTGATGAGCCGACGTCACCACGATCTGCAGCCCGCACGGTCCGCCCGCCAGGTGGCCAAGATGGAGAAGCGCAAGGCGCGCCACAAGGTGGCCCTGGCCCTCCATCAGGCGGAGGACCCGGACGATCTGGTGGTGATCGACCCGAAGCCCGAGCGCATCCCGCGCGATGAGGCGCCGCCGAGGCGGAACCGGATGCGGCACTGGAAGGTGAAGGCCTGGAAGCGGCGCACGGCCGAGCGCCACCGCCGCAACGAGGAGCTCACCCAGCTCCGCGAATCAGCCTGATCGCGGGCACCATGCGGAAGGGCCCGGTCCTCCATGCAGGACCGGGCCCTTCCTCACGGCGACGCACCGGGGGCGGTGCGCCGCCGACGCCCGCTAGCGACCGCCCTTGCCCTTGGGCGGAGCGGTGATCGAGATCGCGGAGGTCTCGTGCTGCGGGTTGTTCTCCGGTGTGAAGCCGGCGGAGGAGAGGTAGAGCTCGACGCTGGCCGGTCCGGCCTTGAAGCCCCCGGGCACCACCACCGACCAGGTCCTCCGACCCGGGTTGGCCATGGTGCCGCTGCACTCCACCTCGACATGGAACGTCCCACTGACCGTGGTGGGCCGCCGGCCCGTCGTGGTCTGGGTCACCGTGCCCTCGATGTCGACGAGGTAGCGCTCGGGCATGAAGCCCGTGCAGGTCATCTCGCCGCTCAGCCGCACCCCGGTGGGCTTGGTGGTGGTCACACCGGCCGTCGCCTTCGCAGTGAGCTCGAAGGCGGCGAAGTGCAGATCACTCCAGGTCAGGAAGGTCGCTCCGTGGGGATCCGAGCCTTCCCTGACCCCGACGGACAGCACGCAGTGGACCGGCTCGACGGCTCCGCTGCCAGGCTCGGGGTCGCGCTGGTCGGCGCAGTCGTAGCGCCCGTCGTCAGTGGCCTTCGGGAGGGGGGAGTAGAGCCCGAACGTGAGATCGGGCTCCACCCATCGCTCGATGGCGGTGTACGGATAGGTCAGCGAGCCGGTCCAGTAGTCCCAGCTCACCTGCCGCTCGCCGCCGAGGACCGCCACGATGTGGACGATGCCCTCCATCTGCTGGCTGAGGGCCTGGGCGACGCGCACGCTGATCGGCAGCGGCTCACCGGAGAACGTCAGCGGGTCGGACCGGTAGGTGGTCAGGTCGCTGCCCCAGCGGCGCGCACCGATCCAGCACTGGCCGGGCTCGCAGTCCGCTGCCCCCGGTCCGATTGGCAGACCTGTCACCGAAGCCAGGACCGTGTCCCCGTCGCGGAGGTCGTAGGACGGCTCCACGCTGATCGACGGTTGGGTGCCCCACGAGCCGAACACGTTGCGTCCCACCTCGAGAGCGGTGCCGAACTGGCCGAGTTCGTCGGTGCTCACGCCAGGCGTGGCACCCCAGGTGTTCCGGCACAGCTCACCGGCTTCGCTGTCCTTGCACTGGTCGAGCTGGAGGCCCTGCCCGGGTTCGAAGCCCGAGCCCTGCACCCAGATCCACTCGCCGTGCGCCACGGTGTCCTCGCCTGTGATGGGCGCTCCGACCTCGCCGCCCCCCGGGGGGTACTGCGGGTCGTTCGGCGTGAACCGGAACAGGTCCAGCCGACCGAAGGACAGCGGCAGGGAGGCGTTGCGCTCGAAGGGCTGCGTCGGGTCGGCCGTCACCAGGATGCAGGTGCCCGGCGCGGTGGCGCAGTCGACGTCGCCGACAAAGCGGGGCACGTACACGGTGGCGCTGCCCCAGCCTCCGTCGGAGATGGGCATGCCGGGCAGCCAGACGACCTGGTTGAACGGGTCGGCGGCCACGTTCACGGTCAGGAAGGCGAGGCTGTTCGGCGGCATGTCGCCGACGTACACGCCGACCGGCGCACCATCCCACAGGCCGGCCGTCGGCCAGGCGTTCAGGGTGACCGGCGAAGCGGGGATGGAGGACATCAGGCCGGACACGTCATCGTCGGCGCTGTCCTCGGGGAGCAGCACCAGCAGCCCGTTGCCGGGCTGGAGATCCCAGGACCCGGCGAAGCTCGCGCTCCACTGGCCGTTCTCGTCAGAGGTGGTGTCGACGCGGGCCGGCGATGGGCCGGGGCCCCCGGTGACGATCTCGACGCTCAGCGAGCGGTTCGGCGGCGCGGACCCGCCGACGGTCTCGCTCCCGACGTTCCACCCGTCGACGCTCAGCGGCTCGATGTCGAGGACCTTCTGCCAGCGGTAGAGGGCCTCGCCGTTCACGGCCGTGACCGTGACGTGCGACCCGGGCTGCAGCTGGCCGTTCTCGGGGAGGAGCCCGGGACCGAACCGGTGGCCGATGACGGGCACCGTCTCGTCGACCGTGCCGTCAGGTTCGAAGTCCATCTCGACGGTGGCCGGAGTGCCGTCGGGCCAGTCGTTCAGGAGGACGTACCCGTTGGGCCCGGCGCCAACGGTGGCGCGGACCACGGGCCGACGGGCGTACGCGGCGTTGGTCGAGAGGTCGGCGTCTCCCTCGTCGACTGCCGCGCTGACGGTCTGCTCCGCCGGCAGGTCGAAGGGCACGGCGCCGGCGCCGAAGTCGTGATGCCACCACCCGCTGCCGTCGGCGGTCTCCGTCACCGCGATCAGCGCAGGCCCGCCCCCGGTGGGCCAGACCGAGATCTGGATGGTGGCGCCCGGGGCGGCGATGCCCCCGACGGCGTCGTCGAAGGGGTCGGCGTACTCCACCCGCACCGGCTGGACGACCAGCTGCTCGGTCCAGGCCGACGGGACGGTCCCGGACACGGCGATCACCGAGCCGGGCTGGAGCTCGCCGTGGGTCCCCAGCGGGAACCCCTGGTTGCCGTTCTCGTCCGCGTTCACGTCACGGACGACGTCCGGCGTGCCGTCGGGCTCGTAGTCGACGGTCGCGTGCACCGCCTCGTACGGGGTCATGCCGTTGACCCAGAAGTAGTCGGGCAGGCCTCCGTTGACCGGGTCGGCATAGGTCATGCTGGCCGTGATCGTCGGCCCCCCTGCCTCCGCCGATCCCGGCGGCGCCACCAGGAGCGAGGCGGCCAGGAGCACAGCCCCCGAGACCACACCGAGGACGCGTCGACCACGCTGCTCGCCCATGACCCCTCCTTCAGCGCGACCCGCAGGGGGCGGCGGTGCGCTCAGGCCCGGTATGCGCCCTCAGAGTGCGCCGGACGTCGAGGCATCTCCAGAGCCGAAGGTCCCGATGCTGGGCGCCATCGGCGGGTTCCCGGCCCACCGATGGCGCCGTTCGGCGAGGGCGTCCCTCCCGAGCGGTAACGTGCAGCCCCCGGGGGTGTAGCTCAGCTGGTAGAGCAGCGGGCTTTTAACCCGCGGAGCGAGAGTTCGATCCTCTCCGCCCCCACCGAGCGGACGTCTCCACGTAGCCTGCGCCGATGAGCGACGACGGCATGGCGGGCTCGCAAGGGCCGGCGCAGGACGCCATCGACCTGTCGGTCCTCGAGCGGATCGAAGGCGAGCTGGCCGCTGTGGAGCGGGCCCTCGAGCAGGTCGACCAGGGGGTCTACGAGGGCTTCGCCGGCCTCGGCTCCGAAGACGGCGACAGCCCCGCGGCGACCTAGGGCTGACAGATGTCGTCGTCGGTCAGCTGCTTGGCGATGAGGAAGCCGAGGGCTCGCTCGGTCCGGGGGTAGCGGTGGGCCAGCTCCCAGAAGGCGGGGGAGTGGTCGAGGTGCACGAGGTGCGCAAGCTCGTGCACGATCACGGCGTCGACGACCCAGTCCGGGAAGCCGGCGATGCGATCGGAGATCCGGATCTCGCCGTGCGCCGGTGTGCAGGACCCCCAGCGGCTGCGCTGGTTGCTCACCCAGCGGATCGAGGCCGGCTCGGGCAGGTCGTACCTCCGGGACAGCAGCCGGGCCCGGCTCGGGAGGTCGACGATCGTCGAGGTGCGCTGCCGCTCGAGCTTGGCCACCAGGGCGGCGACGTGCTCGGCCTCCTGCGCCTTCGACATCCACTGCGGCACCCGCACCACGATCCGGCCATCGACGATGCGGGCGGCGACCGACTTGCGGCGCTTGGCCGAGCGGACGACCTCCACCGGCAACGGCGGCGGGGCGGCGCTGGCCACCGCCCGGTCCGCCGCCTCGGCGATCAACGTGCGACGTCGCTGCCGCGGGGCCGCCACCGGCTCGGACCATCCCTCGATCGACCCGGACCACAGCGACTCCACGCCCTGACCCTACCGACGCGGCGGGGCTCCCCGCCGGAGGGCGCGACGGTCAGATCTGGGTGGGGACCGTCAGCTCGTCGGGATCGACGAGCACCACGCGCTCCCCGAGGCGCACCGGCCCCTCGGGGCCGACGTCGACCCACCGGCCGCCCAGGTTCGGGAGCCGGACGAACCCCGCCCCCATCTCCTTCTCGAGCGCGTAGATCAGACCGCCGTGGGTGACGACGAGGACCTCGCCATCCGGGGCGAGGTCGTGCACCCTGGCGAGGGCGGTCACCGCCCGGGCCAGGACCGACTCGTCGGACTCCCACCCCGGCGGACGGCGCTGGGCGCTGCCCAGCTCGCTGGCCGGGGTGCCGGAGGCGGGGTCCCCCGATCCCTCCACGGGCGGCGGTGGCCCCAGGTAGCCGGGCCAGTCCCGCTCGATCTCGGCGCGCGTGAGGCCCTGCCACTCACCCGCGTGCCGCTCCCGCAGGTCGGGGTCGGTCAGCACCGGGCCGATGCCGTGCTGGCCGGCGATGATCACGGCCGTCTCCGTGGCCCGCTGCAGGTCGGATGCGACGATGGCGTCGACCGCCCCGATGGCCCGGCTGGCGTGCATCGCCTGATGCCGCCCGAGCTCGGTCAGCACCGGGTCGGCCTGGCCCTGCCAGCGCCCGTCGGCGTTCCACTCGGACTGGCCGTGGCGGAGGAGGAGCACCCGGGTCATGGCGCTGCAACCTACCGGCCCCCGGCGTCGGTCCCGGCGGGCCGCGCCCGGGACGGGATGGGTCGTCGGACAGGGCCGTCGCTACGCTCTCGCCCGTGAGTTGCGCCCGACGACCGGAGCACCCCGCTGCCTGACGGCGCGGGTGAGGACGCGCCCATGGCTGTGCTGCGCCTCTTCGCCGGCGCCCGGGAGGCGGCCGGCACCGGGCGCGTCGAGCTGCCCGGCGCCACCGTCGGAGAGGTGCTGGCCGAAGCCCGTCGTCGCTTCGGCGCCGAGCTCGACGCCGTGCTGGAGCACTGCCAGATCTGGCGCAACGGCGAGCCCTGCGACCTCGACGCCCCCGTCACCGCCGATGACGAGGTGGCGGTGCTGCCCCCCGTCTCCGGAGGCTGCTGATGGCTGCTTCCCGCACTGCCTCCAAGAAGCGGACGCCCGTCTGGAAGGAGGTCGAGGAGGCGCAGGCCCGTAGGGTCGGCAACCGCGTCCGAGCGGCCCGGGTGAAGCGCCCCCGGCGGCGGTACACCGTGGTCTACGACACGAGCGGCCCGAAGGTGCGCCTCGGGATCGTCTGGTTCGTGGTGGCCCTCGCCGGCATCGCCATCGGCCCGCTGGCCGTCGCTGTCGCCTACGGCGCCGCCGGAGCGGTGGCCGCCGCCCAGACCGCCCGGGCCTGGCGCCGCCGCCGGCTCCGGCCCAACGACGTGGTCGCCGGGGGGATCGCGGGGGCGATGGGCCTCGGCGCCTGCTTCGGGGCCGGAGGCGGGGGTCTCGCCCTGCTGGCCGGTGTGGCGCTGGCCTATGTGACCGCGACCGGGGACACCAAGTCGCCCAACGCCGCCATGACCGATGCCGGATGGACACTGCAGTGCGCGCTGCCCCCCGGGCTCGTCGCCCTCTCGATGGTGCTGCTCACCCGGCTCGACCAGGGGTCGGCTATCGGCCTGCTGCTGCTCGTCTCCGCCTACGAGACCGGCGACTACCTCGTCGGCTCCGGCGCCCGGAACCCCTACGAAGGCCCGGCCGCCGGTGGCACGGCGATCGTCGTGGTCACCTTCATCCTGTCGACGCTGCCCATCTCGGCGCTCGACTTCGGCGAGGCCTGGCTCTTCGGGGGGCTCGTCATGGTGTGCGCCCCGCTCGGCCAGCTGGCGGCCTCGGCGCTGCTGCCGGCGGCCGCCGCCCCGGCGTCGGCCCTGCGCCGGATCGACTCGCTGCTCCTCGCCGCACCGCTGTGGTGCTTCGGGATCGGCCTGGTCATCTAGGGCCCGGACGCGCATCGGCGCCCGCTCGATCCGAGCCGGCGCCGATGTGAGCGGTCGGTGCGAGGCGGCGGTGCCCCCGCCGATCAGACGCCCTTCAGGTTCTCCGCCACGAAGTCCCAGTTGACGAGCTTGTCGAGGAACGTCGACACGTAGTCCGGGCGGACGTTGCGGTAGTCGATGTAGTAGGCGTGCTCCCACACGTCGATCGTGAGGAGCGCCTTCTGGCCGTGCTTGAGCGGCAGGTCGGCGTCGTGGGTGGAGGTCACCACCAGCCCGGAGCCGTCGTGCACCAGCCAGGCCCAGCCCGAGCCGAAGTGGCCCACGGCCTCGGCCTTCAGCTTGTCCTTCAGCTCGCTGAGGGAGCCGAAGGCGGAGTCGATGGCGTCGGCCAGCTCGCCGGTGGGCTCACCGCCGCCGTCGGGGGCCATGCAGCTCCAGTAGAAGGAGTGGTTCCAGTGCTGGGCCAGCTGGTTGAACAGCGGGCCGGAGGCCTCGAGGATCATCGGCTCGAGATCGTCGTTGGACTTCTCGTCGTTTGTGAGCTCGTTGGCCTTGGTGACGTACGCGTTGTGGTGCTTGCCGTGGTGGTACTCGAGCGTCTCGGCGCTCAGATGGGGCGCGAGTTCGTCTGGTGCGTACGGGAGTGGGGGGAGTGTGAAAGCCATGGTTCGACCGTACCCAGGCCACCCCTCTGATGAAACTCGAGCGGTGCGGGCCGAGGGTGGTTGAGGTGGAACGAAGGTGTCAGTAGGTTTCGCGCCGCCCAACGACAACCTGTGAGGTGGTGAGCGTGGAGATCTTCGAGGACTTCGCCGATCCCAACGGCCCTCTGTCCGTCCTGACCCGGGGTGGTCACATCCTCTTCGGCATCACCTGGATCGGGCTTCTGTACTTCTTCAACTTCGTGCAGGTGCCGTCGTTCGCCGAGCTCTCCGACGGCGCTCGCTCGGAGGCGCTGCGCAAGCTGACCTTCCGGGGCCTGTGGTGGTTCCGCTGGGCCGCGCTCATGACGTTCCTGTTCGGCCTGCTGCTTCTCATGCTCCAGGGCGACGGCGACAACATGGACATCTACCTGTCGGGGGTGGGTGGCACGGCCATCCTCACCGGGATGCTGTTCGGCACCACCATGTTCCTCAATGTGTGGGGGATCATCTGGCGGAACCAGAAGGTCGTCATCGGCAATGCCGAGACGGTCGCCGCCGGCGGCACCCCGAACCCCGAGGCTCCGGCCGCGGCCAAGCGGGCCGCTCGGGCCTCCCGGGCCAACACCCTCTTCTCGATCCCGATGCTCTGGTACATGGTGTTCGCCGCCCACGGAGCACTGTGGTTCGACGGCATCGGCGGCACGGTCGGCTACTGGATCGTCGTCCTCGTGCTGTGGGCCTTCGTCGAGGCCTCGGCCCTCGGGCTGATCGGTGGGATCGACAGTCCCTTCAACAAGGCCGCCTTCGACAAGCACAAGAACACGATCGCCTTCGGCTTCGCCCTCTTGGTGATCCTGCACTTCGTCGGCTGGGAGCTGATCCTCGCCGCCTAGGGCGAGCGCCGACGGCTACTCGACCGTGAGGCCGGCTTCCATGCCGGCCGCCTCGTGGCCGGGAACGTCGCAGTACAACGTGTAGGTGCCGGGGTCGAGGTCGATCGCGCCCTCGTCGGAGTCGCCGATGGAGAGCTTGAACCCCGACTGCCCCTTCACGAGCAGCGTGTGGGCCACGCTCCCGTCGTTGGTGTAGGTGACCCCGACGCAGCCGGCGCTGGCCTGGTAGCTGTCGGCGTCGAAGCGCAGCTTGTCGAACGCGGTGACGGTGATCTCGGACTCGGCCGGCGAGCAGTCGCCCGCCTCCTTCCCGTCGTCGTTGTCGCCGCAGCCGGCGAGGATCAGGGCGAGCGCAGCAGCGCTCGCGAGGTAGGTGGCTCGACGATGCACGGCGGCCAAGGTAGTGAGCCGGCGGGCATCGAGGGAATCGGATCGTCGATCACGGCGGCCCGACGAGCGGTACGCTCCGGTCCATGGGCCCCGACCTTCAGCAGCTCCTCGACCCGGGCTACCTGGGCGATGTCCAGAGCCGCCCCATCGAGGCCATCCGCCAGATGCGGGCCGACTGCCAGCAGGTCGAGTCCGGGCTGTCGCTCCTGCGCCGTGTCGTGCAGGGGCGTCTCGACATCGTCGGGCTCGAGCTGACCCGCCGGGCCGAAGGCCGCGATCCGGGCGACCTGCCCGCCCTCATCGCCCGTTTGCCCGAGGTCCTCTCCGATCGCACCCGCTCCACGGGGGTGGGGCGGCTCCCACAGATCATGGCGCCCGGCGAGCTGCCCGCCGAGCTGGAGGCCGAGCTTGAGGGGATCGCCACAGCGGGCCAGATGGCCGACCTGCCATCGATGGGCGACGACGAGCTCCGCGCCCTCGCCGAGGCCCTCAGCACCTTCGAGCGCAAGGTGTCGGCGCACCGCCGGGCGCTGTTCGACCGCATCGACCCCCTGCAGGCCGAGATCACCCGGCGCTACAAGTCGGGCGAGGCATCGGTCGACGCCCTCCTCCAGTAGCCCGCCCGTCGTCAGAGGTGTTCGCGGCGGACTAACGGTCGCTCGCGACCGTCGCGTACCCTTGCCGGCATGAAGGAGGAGCTGGAGAGCCGCTGGCACGAGCTGGGCGAGTTCATCCGCGACCAGCGCCACACGGGCCACCTGTCGCTGCGCAAGCTGTCCGAGATGGCGGGGATCTCGAACCCGTACCTGAGCCAGATCGAGCGGGGGCTGCGCAAGCCCTCGGCCGAGATCCTCCAGCAGATCGCCCGCGCCCTCGAGATCTCCTCCGAGACCCTCTACGTGCGGGCCGGCATCCTCGAGGAGCGGGAGGGCACCGACGTCGTGGCCGAGATCCGCCGGGATCCGGACCTCTCGGAGGAGCAGAAGAAGACTCTCGTTCGGATCTACAGCTCCTTCCGCCACGAGAACCAGCTGGAGTCGACGGCTCAGCCCGCCGGCCCCGGGGAAGATCTGGTGGACGCCGAGCGTTGATCCGCTTCGGGCCCGTCATCCCGCCGTCGCCCCCCTCCCGCTGATGCGCCGCCTCGCCGTCCTCTCCCTCCACACCTCCCCCCTCACCCAGCCCGGCCAGGGCGACAGCGGGGGGATGAACGTGTACGTGCGGGAGCTGGTCTCGTCGCTGGCCCAGGCCGGCGTGCAGGCCGACGTGTTCGTCCGGCGGTGGGACGAGGACTCCCCCGAGGTGGTCGAGGTCGAACCGGGGTTCCGGGTCATCCACGTGGCGGCCGGCCCGGCGGACCTGGCCAAGGAGCAGCTCCCCGACGTCGTGGAGGCCTTCGCCGATGGCGTCAGCCGCCACATCGACGCGCTGGGCGACGTCGATGCCATCCACGCCAACTACTGGCTCTCCGGGGTGGCCGGTCATCGCCTGAAGCACGAGCACGACCTGCCGCTGGTCTCCACGTTCCACACCCTGGCCCGGGTCAAGGCGGAGACGGGCGACCCCGAGCCGGCTCGGCGCGACCGGGCCGAGGCGGCGGTCATCGCCTGCTCGGACGCCATCCTCGCCTCCTGCGTGGCCGAGGCCGAGCAGCTCGTCGGCCTCTACGGAGCCGACCCGCGGCGCGTGGAGATCGTGGCGCCGGGGGTCGACCACGCCTTCTTCTCGCCTGGTGACCGGTCGGGCGCCCGCTCGGCGCTGCAGCACCTGGACCTGGGCGACGGCCCCGTCCTCCTCTTCGTCGGTCGGATCCAGCCCCTGAAGGGGGCCGACGTCGCGGTGCGGACCCTGGCCGAGCTGGGCGACCCCGCCGCCACGCTCGTGGTCGTCGGCGGCGCCAGCGGGCTCGAAGGCGGCGCCGAGGTCGAACGCATCCACAAGCTCGTGGCCGACCTCGGCCTGGCCGAGCAGGTCCGCTTCGTGGATCCGGTCCCCCACCACCTGCTGTCGACCTACTACCGCGCCGCCGACGTCTGCCTCGTGCCCAGCCGGTCCGAGTCCTTCGGGCTGGTGGCCCTCGAGGCAGCCGCCTGCGGCACCCCGGTCGTGGCCGCCGCGGTGGGGGGCCTGCGCACGCTGGTTGAGCACGAGCGCACGGGCTTCCTGGTCGACACCCGCGACCCTGCGGACTTCGCCCGCTACGCCCGGGAGATCCTCACCGTCCCCAGCGTGGGCGAGGCGCTCTCGGCCCAGGCCGCGCTGCGGGCCCGCGACTACACCTGGTCGACCGCCGCCGGCCGCCTGCGCCGCATCTACGGCGACCTGACGGCCCGCGCCCTCGTCGACTGCGGGTGAGCCGAGCCAGGCCGGCGGGCCCGACCCCCCGGTAGCGTCGACCCCATGGCCACCCCCCAGAGCCCGGACGACCTGGTCGCGCTCGAGGCCCGCATCGACGCCTGGCTGGCCACCCAGCTCGAGGAGAACCCGGTGGTGGCCGCCGTCGAGCGGGACGTCGAGTCGGGCGAGCGGCGCTGGTTCGTGCGCGTGCGCGGCGAGGAGAAGGACGTCTTCACGATCTGGTTCCACCTGCGCCAGCGGACGCTCCATTACGAGACCTACGTGATGCCGGCCCCGGAGGAGAACCATGCCGCCCTCTACGAGCACCTGTTGCGCCGCAACCTCAAGCTGTACGGGGCGGCCTTCGCCATCGGGGAGGAGGACGCCATCTTCCTCGTCGGCCAGCTGGCTGCCACGGCGATCGAGGAGGACGAGCTCGATCGCATCCTCGGCTCGCTCTACCAGTGGGTGGAGCAGTTCTTCCGTCCGGCCATGCGCATCGGCTACGCCTCCAAGTTCTGCGGGTGATCATCTCATTGCATCTCGGTACATCTCCATCTAGGTTGACGACCGACGGCGGGGCGACGCCGCTCGGGAGCCGGTTGGGGAAGCGGTGAGCGAGCCACTCGCCCCGCCGTCCTCCGTGCGCCGCGCCAGTGACCGCCGCCCCGCGTTCTTGCGCTGTCCCGTCGCGAAGACCGTCACGGAGCGGCGCAGGAACGCGGGGGGTGGGGGGTGGGTGGGCTTGTAGCGTCGGGCGCCATGGTCGTGCTGCAGGTCATCGGCGGAGGACGGATGGGCGCAGCCCTCGTGGGCGGCCTGCTGCAGGCCGGGACGGTGGCGGCGGCTGACGTGCGCGTCGTCGAGCCGGCGGCCGCGCGCCGCGCCGAGCTGGCGGAGCTGCTGCCCGGCGTCGAGGTGGCGGCCGAGCCGGCGGCGGCCGATGGCACCGTCATCGCGGTGAAGCCGGGCGACGTGCCGGCCGCCTGCCGGGCCGCCGCGGCGGCCGGCTCCGGCCGGGTGCTGTCGATCGCCGCCGGTGTCACCGCGGCCGCCCTCGAGGCCGAGCTGGCCCCGGGCACCGCCGTGGTGCGGGCCATGCCCAACACCCCGGCCCTCGTCGGGCAGGGGGCGGCCGCCGTCGCGCCCGGTCACGCCGCCACCGACCACGACCTGGCCTGGGCCGAGTCCCTCCTCGGGGCCGTCGGCACCGTCGTGCGGGTGAAGGAGGCCCTCCTCGACGCCGTCACCGGCCTGTCCGGCTCCGGGCCCGCCTACATCTTCCTCGTGGCCGAGGCGCTGATCGAGGCCGGCGTCCTGGCCGGCCTCCCGCGCGACGTGAGCAGCCAGCTCGCCATCCAGACCATCCTCGGCGCCGCCACCCTCCTGGCCGAGGGCGGCGACAGCCCGGAGGCGCTGCGGGCGGCCGTCACCTCGCCGGGCGGCACCACCGCGGCCGGTCTGCGGACCCTCGAGCAGCACGGGGTGCGGGCCGCCTTCCTCGAGGCGGTGTCCGCCGCCACCGAGCGCTCCCGCCAGCTCGGTGGCGGCTGAGCCCCGCCCCGCGGACACCACTAGCCACAGCAGCCACAGGTGCGTACGCTTCCGCGATCCCCGCGGAGAAGGGTGCCTTCCATGGCCACGTCCTCAGCGCGCTCGCGCTTTCTCACCCCAGCCGAGGTTGCCGAGCTGCTGCGCGTCTCCTCGATGACGGTCTACCGGCTCATCAAGTCCGGCGAGCTCCGGGCCGCTCGCATCGGCAAGTCGTACCGGATCAGCGAGGACGACGTCGACGCGTATCTGCAGGACCGCTTCAGCGACGCCGGCTGAGGCCCCGGCCGGCCCCCCGGACTGCTGTCCCGGCGGCACCGGCCGGTAGCGTCGCGGGGGCCATGGCCCCCCGGTTCGACACCATCACCTTCCTCTCGGACTACGGCACCGGCGACGAGTTCGTCGGCGTGGTGCACTCCGTCATCCGGTCGATCGCGCCCCACGTCACCGTCATCGACCTCACCCACGAGATCCCCGCCTACGACGTCCGGGCCGGGGGCCTCACCCTCGGCCGGGCCACGCAGTACCTCTGCCCGGGCGTGGTGCTGGCCGTCGTCGACCCCGGGGTGGGCACCGAGCGGCGGGGCATCGCCGTCGAGGTGGGGGAGGGCCAGAGCTACCTGGTCGGCCCCGACAACGGGCTGCTGGCCTCGGCGGTGGCCATGTGCGGCGGAGCCACCGCGGTGGTGGAGCTGACCAGTGCCGAGCACCAGCTGCCGGCGCCGGGCGCCACCTTCGCCGGGCGAGACGTGTTCGCCCCTGCCGCCGCCCACCTCTGCAACGGCGTGCCCCTCGAGGCGCTCGGCACCCCGGTGGACCCGCTGACGCTCTGGCCGGGCCTGATGCCCCTGACCCGCGAGGACGGCGAGGCCCTCGTCGCCGAGGTGCTCTGGGTCGACCGCTTCGGCAACTGCCAGCTCAACGTCGATCCCGACGAGATCGCCCACCTGGGTGAGCACGTGCAGCTCCGCTGGGGGGACGACTCCCGCACGGCGCAACGCTCCGACACCTTTCAGGGCATCGAGCCCGGTGGCGTCGGGCTCGTCACCGACAGCTACGGGATGCTGGCCGTGTGCATGGGCAAGCGCTCCGCCGCCGACGAGCTCGGTCTCGCCGTCGGCACCGAGGTCACCCTGCTCCCCCCCGGCGACGCGGCGGCCGCCCCCCCCATCCTGTCTCAGCCCGTCACCCTCACCCCCCGGAGCACCCCATGAGACCCGGCACCACGATCGTCCTGGCCATCCTGCTGGCCCTGATCATGGGCGCCGCCGTCCTCCAGCTCTTCGTCCTCGCCCGCTGAGGCTCGGCGGGCGGCGGTAGGGCGTCAGACCCGGGCCGCCAGCTGGTCCCGGGTGAACCGCCGCGCCCCTCCTCGGACGAGCCAGAGGGCGACTACCCAGATGGCGGCCCCGATGGCGAGGGCGAGGGGGAGGCTGACGAGGAGGAGCCCGCTTGACTGGCCGACCGACAGGAATATGAGGGGCAGGATCACGGCCCCGCCCAGCTGGTTGGCCTCCTGGCTGGTCTTGGTCCGGGCCGACACCCGCACCATGACGGCCAGGCCGAGCGTGGCGACAGCCGGCCCCACCCAGAAGATCATCACCAGCCACAGCTGCGTGGGGACGAAGATCCGGTGCATCACCGGCCAGGCCACGCCGTTGGCGACCAGGCAGAAGCACAGGAACCCGATCCACGACACCGCCAGGGCGGGGATGAAGGCGGCCATCAGCTTGGCCAGGAACAGGTCCTTCTCCGGGATCGGGAGGTGGAGGAGCGACTCCAGCGTCTTGCGCTCCTTCTCGCCGGCGAAGGCATCGGCGGCCAGGACGGCCGAGACCATGAGCGGCACGATGAGGAAGAGCGGGGCCAGCAGGTAGCCGTTCACGAGGACGATCAGCTGCTCGTGGGCCGGCAGGGCCAGGATCGGGGCGGCGAGGTCCCCGGGCATCGAGTCGAGGAGGCGGCTCACGTCGGCGCTCTCCTGGGCCCGGGCGGCCAGGCCCACCCCGAGCGGCAGCAGCACCATGAGCAGCGTGGGCACGGCCAGCATCGGGATGATGACGGCCTTGGCCCGCCGCACGGCCAGGAGGTCCTTGACGATGATGGCCCGCATCACCGCCCACCGGGCCCGGCGGTCACCGTGGGTCAGCGCGGTCATGCCGACACCCCTAGGCCGTGCAGCAGGTCCTTCGCCGACGGTCCCGCCGGGCGGCCCTCGGCGGCGGCGATGCGGGCCTCGACGGCGAAGTACACGTCCTCCAGGGAGGGTGCCTTGGCCTCGGCGCCGTAGACGGGCAGGCCCGCCTCGACGAGCGTGCGGACGACGGCCGCCAGCACCTCGCGCTCGGTGATGCGGACGACGGCGCCCGTCGGCTGGGGGGCCACGGCCACCACGCCGGGCAGCGAGCGGACCGACGCCGACGCCGCGTCACCGAGCGGCCCGCCGAGGTCGACGTGGGCGTCGATGCCGTCCCAGAGGTCGGCCGCGATCTCCTCCGGCCGCCCGAAGGCGTGGAGGACGCCGCGGTGCAGCACCGCCATCCGATGGGCCAGGCGCCCGGCCTCGCCCAGGAAGTGGGTGCAGAGCACGACCGTCCGGCCGTGCTCGGTCGCCAGCGCGCCGATGAGGTCGATGACGTCGCGGGTGGCGGCGGGGTCGAGGCCGGAGGTGGGCTCGTCGAGGAACAGGACGTCGGGGTCGTGGAGCAGGGCGCGGGCGAGGGCCAGGCGCTTGCGTTGGCCGGTGGAGGTGCCCTGGACGGGCAGGTCGGCCCGCTCGGCCATGCCGAAGCGCTCGAGCAGATCGGTCGTGCGCCGGGCCGCCCATCGCCGGTCCATGCCCCGCATCCGGGCCGTCAGCTCCAGGTTCTCGCGGGCCGTCAGGCGCTCGTCGAGCCCGGCGTGCTCGGTGAGGACCCCGGTGCGGCGGCGGACGGCGTCGCCGTCGACGGCGGGGTCGAGGCCGAGCACCGAGGCGTGGCCCCGGTCGGCCTGGAGGATGCCGTTGAGGAGCCGCACCGTGGTGGTCTTGCCGGCCCCGTTGGGGCCGAGGAGGGCCAGCACCTCGCCGTGGTCCACGGACAGGGTCAGCCCGTCGAGCGCGATGCCGCTCGGGAAGGAGCGCGTCAGCCCGTGGGCCTCGATGGCGGCGGTCACGACCCCAGCCTGGCCCATGCGACGGGCGCGGCGTGCCCGGTCGTCACTCCGATTCGAGCGAGCGCAGGGGATCGAGCACCGCGGTGACGCGCTCCGGGGTGGGGTGCGGCCGGGGCGGCTCGGTGGTCGTGGTGGTGGGGGGCTCCGTGGTGGTGGTCGCCCGGGGCGGCGCCGGAGCGCCGGACCCGGAGCCCGACCCCGACCCGGAGCCGGACGACGACCCGGGCGGCGGCGACGAGGGGAGGGCCATGAAGTTGTGGGTCGTGTACATCGTGCCGTCGGGCAGGATCGTCACCCCGACGCCGACGTGGGTCCACTCGGGATCGACCAGGTTGCGGTAGTGCGCGGCGCTGTTGATGAAGGCCTGCATCAGCCCATCGACGTCGTAGCCGACGCCGACGTTCTCGCCCAGCTTCGTCCAATCCCCGCCCACCTGGGAGCCCAGGTTGGGGTTGTGGGAGATCTCGCCGGCCTGCACCATGCGCTCGGTCCAGTTGCGGGCCACCGAGGTGAGCTCGCCGGACACGGCCAGCTGGTTGAGGCCCTTCGAGGCGCGGAGGCTGTTGATGCGGCCCACGAACTCGGCCTCCGTAGACGGGGACGGGGACGCCGCCACCACGGCGGTGGACCGTGCCGCGTCGGCCCGAGGAGCGGTGCGCTGCGCCGCCGCGGGGCCGAGGGCCAGGGCGCCCACGACGAGCGCCACCGCCGTGGCCGCCACCGCCCGCAGGGTGAGCGAGGGGACGCGGTGGTGGGGGCCGACCATGCCCTCCATGATCGGGTCCCGGCGGTCTCGACTTGAGCCGTCCGGCCCGCCGAGGGGGTAGGAGCCGGTGCGCCGGGCACCGCTGTGGTGGACTACCGCCCGATGAACCTGGCCACGATCATCGACCCCCATCCCGACGACGCGGTCGCGATCGTGTCCCGCGGCCGCCCCACGACCTACGGCACGCTGCGGGAGGAGGTCGCTCATCTGCGCGGCGGCCTCGTCGGCCTGGGCCTGGTGCCCGGTGACCGGGTGGCCATCGTGGCAGCCAACAACTGGTACTTCGTGGCGTCATACCTCGCCGTGCTCGGAGCCGGGTGCGTGGCGGTGCCGCTCAACCCGACGAGCCCGACGCCCGAGCTCGAGCGCCAGATGGCCGCCGTCGGGGTGCGAGCCGTCGTGGCCGGCCCGACCGGGCGAGCGGCCATGGAGGGCCTCGACCGCGCCGCCCTGCCCGCCCTGGAGGCGGTGGTCTGCGCCGAGGCCGCGAGCCTGCCCGGGGCCACCACCATCGACGACCTCCTGGGCGCGGAGCCCGTACCGGTCGTGGACCGCGCACCGGGCGACCTCGCCGTCCTGGTGTTCACGAGCGGTACCGCCGGCTCACCCAAGGCGGCGATGCTCACGCACGGGAACCTGCTGGCCAACCTCGAGCAGTGCCAGGCGCTTCCGGGCCGGGCCCAGAGGCCCGACGACGTGGTGCTCGGGGTGCTGCCGTTCTTCCACATCTTCGGGCTCAACGTAGTGCTCGGCCTCACCCTCATGACGGGGGCGTCGGTGGTGCTCGTGGAGCGGTTCGACCCCCAGACGGCGCTCGAGACCATCGCCAACCACGCGGTGACCGTGATCAGCGGCGCGCCCACGATGTGGGGAGCCTGGGCGCAGCTGCCCGGCACCCGGCCCACGGCGTTCGCCACGGTGCGGCTGGCCGCCTCCGGCGCCGCCAAGCTCGACCCCCAGGTGCAGCGCAC
This sequence comes from Acidimicrobiales bacterium, assembly GCA_036275535.1. Classification (GTDB taxonomy): domain Bacteria; phylum Actinomycetota; class Acidimicrobiia; order Acidimicrobiales; family VFJN01; genus VFJN01. The sequence goes on from DASUDP010000049.1 coordinate 16,934, forward strand.
GATGGCCGAGCGCTTCGGTGTCGACCTCATCGAGGGCTACGGGCTGACGGAGGCGTGCCCCGTCGTGACCACGGGGAGCGGGGCCGACGCCCCCGAGGGCAGCGTCGGCGTGCCGGTGCCCGGCGTCCGGGTGCGCCTCGTCGAGCCGGACGGCAACGACGCACTCGTGGGTGACCCCGGGGAGATCTGGGTGTCCGGGCCCAACGTGTTCGCCGGCTACTGGGAGGACCCCGAGGCCACCAGCCAGGCCGTGGACCCCGAGGGCTGGCTGCACACCGGAGACATCGCCGTGGTCGATGACGATGGGCACCTTTTCCTCGTCGACCGGGTGAAGGACCTCATCATCGTGTCGGGGTTCAACGTGTACCCGGCGGAGGTGGAGGAGGTGATCGCCGAGCACCCGGCCGTCGCCAAGGTGGCCGTGATCGGGGTGCCCCACCCTCATTCGGGCGAGGCCGTGAAGGCGTTCGTGGTCGTTCGCCCGGGGGCCTCGGTCGAGGAGGACGAGCTCATCGCTCACTGCGAGGCTCGCCTGGCCCGCTACAAGTGCCCCCAGAAGGTGCTCTTCGTCGACGAGATCCCGGAGAGCGCCACGGGCAAGGTCCGCCGATCAGTGCTGCGCTGAGCGGTCCGACGTGGGCGGCCGGAGACCCCTCGGGGTTCGTGAACACGTGAACAAGCGGCGGTAGGCTGGAGCCCGCATGCCCCCCGCTGCCCCGTCCCCCTCCGCCGGCCGTGGGCGCCGGAAGATCCCCGAGGCCACCGTGGCGCGCCTGCCGCTCTACCTTCGCAGCCTCTTCGAGAGCCAGCACGCCGGGCTGACGACGATCTCCTCGGAGCGCTTGGCCGAGCTGGCCGGCGTGAACGCCGCCAAGGTCCGCAAAGACCTCTCCTACCTCGGCTCCTACGGCACGCGGGGGGTGGGTTACGACGTCGAGTACCTCCTCTTCCAGATGAGCCGCGAGCTCGGCCTCACCCAGGACTGGCCGGTCGCCATCGTCGGCCTCGGCAACCTCGGGCAAGCCCTCGCCAACTACGCCGGCTTCGGCGACCGCGGCTTCCCGATCGTGGCCCTCGTCGACGCCGATCGTCGGGTCGTGGGTACCACCGTCCACGGGGTCGTGGTCCGCCACGTCGACGAGCTGCCCGACATCGCGGCGGAGCACGGCGTCAGCATCGGGATCATCGCCACACCGGCGGGCGCCGCGCAGGACGTCGCCGACCGGTTGGTGGCGGCGGGCGTCAGCTCGATCCTCAACTTCGCGCCCACGGTCATCTCGGTGCCCGAGGAGGTATCGCTGCGCAAGGTCGACCTCGCCGTCGAGCTGCAGATCCTCAGCTTCTACCAGCAGCGCCGCAGCGGGGGTCCCAGCAGCCCCGCTCTGCCCGACGTCGCCCGCGCGGACTAGCCCGATGCCGGTCGAGCCGCCCGCCTACCCGGTCAACCTCCTGGTGGCCGGTCGGCGGGTCCTGGTGGTGGGCGGCGGGACGGTCGCCCTGGAGAAGGTGCGGGGGCTGCTGGCGGCCGAGGCCGTGGTGCGGGTCGTGGCCCCGGCGGTGGTGGACGAGCTGCGGGCCCTGCCCGTCGAGGTGGAGGAGCGGTCCTACGCCCGGGGCGACGTCGCCGGCCACCGGCTGGTGGTGGCCTGCACCGACGATCCGGCCGTCAACCAGGCGGTGCACGACGACGCCGAAGCGGCCGGCATCTGGGTGAACGCGGCCGACGACCCCGCCCGCTGCACCTACACCCTGCCCGCCCGGATCGATCGTGGGCGCCTCCTCGTCACGGTGTCGACGTCGGGCCGCAGCCCGGCCTTCACGGCCTGGCTGCGGGACCAGCTGGCGGCCCAGCTCGGGCCCGAGCACGACGCCCTCCTGGACCTCCTGGCCGACGCCCGGGCCGAGCTGGCCGCCGCCGGCCGTCGACCCCCGGCGGCAAGTTGGCGGGAGGCCCTCGATTCGGGGATGCTGGAGCTCATCCGGAATGGCCGGCTGGTCGAGGCCGAGGCGCTGCTCGACAGCATCCTCGGCTCGGGCGGCGCCGACCCGGACACCCGCTAAGGAGCCCACCGCCGTGTCGGTCGTCGTCATCGGACTGAACCACCGCAGCACCCCGCTCGACCTGCTCGAGCGGGTCACCATCAGCGACGCGACGCTGCCGAAGGCGCTCCACGACCTCATCTCCCGCACCGACGTGTCCGAGGCCGTCGTGCTCTCCACCTGCAACCGCACCGAGGTCTACGCGGTGGCCGAGCGGTTCCACGGCGCCTACCAGGACATCCGCGACTTCCTCGCCGAGACGGCCTTCCTGGCCCCCGAGGACTTCGCCGACCACCTCTACACGCACTACGACGCCCCCGCCGTCGCCCACCTCTTCTCCGTGACCGCCGGGCTCGACTCGGCCGTCCTCGGGGAGAGCGAGATCCTCGGCCAGGTGAAGGGCGCCTGGGAGGCGGCCCGGGCCGAGGGGGCCGCCGGCCCCACCCTCAACCTGCTCTTCCGCCACGCCCTCGAGGCCGGCAAGCGGGCCCGCACCGACACCTCCATCGGCCGCCACACCACCTCGGTGTCCCAGGCCGCCGTGGCGCTGGCCGCCGAGCGGCTGGGCGACCTCACCGGCCGCCGGGTCCTCGTGCTCGGCGCCGGCGACATGGGCGAGGCCATGGTCCTCGGCTTGGCCAAGGCCGGCGTGGCCGACATCGCCGTGGCCAACCGCACCTGGGACCGCGCCGTCGCCCTCGCCGAGGCCGTCGGTGGCCGCGCCGTCGCCCTCACCGACCTCACCGAGGCCCTGGCCGACGTCGACGTGCTGCTGTCCTCCACCGGTGCCGCCACGCCGATCCTCGACGAGGACGGCGCCCGCCGGGTGATGGCGACCCGACAGGGCCGGCCGCTGCTCATCGTCGACATCGCCGTCCCCCGCGACGTCGACCACCCCGTCGGCGAGCTCGAGGGCATCACGCTGCTCGACATGGACGACCTGCGGGCGTTTGCCGACGCCGGCGCCCAGGCCCGCCGCCGCGAGGTGGCCACGGTGCAGCAGCTGCTCGACGAGGAGCTCGAGCGCTACGTCGGCGCCACGTCGGCCCGTGAGGTCGCCCCGATGATCGTGGCCCTGCGGGCCCGCGCCGAGGCCATCCGCACCGGTGAGCTCGAGCGCCACGTCAGCCGGCTGGCCACCCTCGACGAGGCCCAGATGGAGGCGGTCGAGGCCCTCACCCGCGGGATCGTCTCGAAGCTGCTGCACGACCCGACGGTCGCCCTGAAGGAGGCCGCCGGCACCCCCCGCGGCGACCGCCTCATCGCCACCCTGCGCGACCTCTTCGGCTTCGACCTCGAACCGTGACCCCCACAACGTCTGTGGACGCTGGCGCACGCCATGCGGTCCTGGACGTCCACAGACGTCGGTGATCCGGGTCGCCACGCGGGGGAGCGCCCTCGCTCGGTGGCAGGCCGACCACGTCGCCGCGCTCCTGCGGGCCGGTGACCTGTCGCTCGAGGTCGAGCTGCTCATCGTCGAAACGCACGGCGACCGTCGGCTCGACGTGCCGATCTGGGAGCTGGGGGGCAAGGGCGTCTTCGCCAAGGAGGTGCAGGCGGCTGTGCTCGACGGCCGGGCCGACCTCGCCGTGCACTCCGCCAAGGACCTCCCCTCCGCCACCGTCCCGGGGCTCGTCATCGCGGCCGTACCCGAGCGGGGCGACCCCCGCGACGCGCTGGTCGGGTCGACGCTGGCCGGGCTGCGGGAGGGTGCCGAGGTGGCCACCGGGTCGCTGCGCCGCCAGGCCCAGCTGGCCGCCCTGCGCCCGGACCTGCGCTTCGTGGGGCTGCGGGGGAACATGCAGACCCGCCTGGCCAAGGCCGCCGACCACGACGCCATCGTGGTGGCCGCCACCGCCCTCGACCGCCTCGGCCTGGCCGACCAGATCGCCGAGCGGCTGACGGTCGAGCAGGTGCTGCCCCAGGTGGCCCAGGCGGCGCTGGCGGTCGAGTGCCGTGAGGACGACGCCGAGCTGCGCACCCGGCTGGCCGGCATCGAGCACGTCGAGAGCCGCCGCTGCGTCGACGCCGAGCGCGCCTTCCTGGCCGAGCTGGGCGGTGACTGCTCCCTGCCCGCCGCCGCCTACGCCACGACCGTGGACGGCGAGCTGCAGGTGTGGGGCCTCCTGGCCGCCGTCGACGGCTCCACGGTCCTGCGCCACGCCGGTGCCGATGGGGCCGAGGTGGCCCGCCACCTCCTGGCCCACGGCGGGACGCAGCTCCTCGGTCGGTGAGCCCCGTACGATCGCGCCGATGACCGTCTACCTCGTGGGCGCCGGCCCCGGTGACCCCGGGCTGCTCACGGTGCGGGGGGACGAGGTGCTGCGGCAGGCCGACGTCGTCGTCTACGACCGGCTGTCCGTGGAGGCCTTGCTCGACCTGGCCCCCGCCCACGCCGAGCGGATCTCGGTCGGCAAGGCGCCCCGGCAGGTGACGATGTCGCAGGACGACATCAACGCCCTGCTCGTGGAGAAGGGTCGCGCCGGGGGCACGGTCGTCCGGCTGAAGGGGGGCGACCCGTTCGTCTTCGCCCGCGGTGGCGAGGAGGCCGCCGCGCTGACCGCCGCCGGCGTGCCGTTCGAGGTCGTGCCGGGCATCACCTCGGCCATCGCCGCGCCCGCCTACGCGGGCATCCCCGTGACGCTGCGCCACAGCTCGACGTCGTTCACCGTCGTGACCGGCCACGAGGACCCGTCCGTGGGCGACGAGGGGACCGTCGACTGGGAGGCCGTGGCCAAGGTCGGCGGCACCATCGTGATCCTCATGGGCGTGGCCCGCATCGCCCTGATCGCCGAACGCCTGATGGCGGCGGGCCGTTCGCCGGACACCCCTGCCGCCGCCGTGCGCTGGGGCACCCGGCCCGAGCAGCACACCGTGCGGGCCACGCTTGGCACCATCGCCGCCCAGCCGCTGGAGTCCCCGTCGGTCATCGTCGTGGGGCAGGTGGCGGGCGTCGACCTGCGCTGGTTCGAGGAGCGGCCGCTGCTCGGCCGCCGCGTCGTCGTCACCCGCACCCGGGCCCAGGCCTCGGCCCTCAGCGCGGGGCTCCGGGCGCAGGGCGCGGAGCCGATCGAGGTGCCGGTCATCGAGGTGGTCGACCCGCGCGACGGGGGAGCGGCGCTGCGCGAGGCCGTCGGGCGCCTCGACACCTACGCCTGGGTGGTCGTCACCTCGCCCAACGGCGCGGCGCGCCTGCTGGCGGCGGTGGCCGCCACCGATGGCGATGCCCGCCGCTTCGGCCGCTCGAAGGTGGCCGCCATCGGCCCGGGCACGGAACGGGCGCTGGCCGACGGCGGGATCCGGGCCGACCTGGTGCCCGAGCGCTACGTGGCCGAGTCGCTGCTCGACGCGCTCACCGCCGCCGCGCCCGTGGCGGGGCGCCTGCTGCTGGCCCGGGCGGAGGTGGCGCGCGACGTGCTGCCCGACGGGCTGCGCGCCGCCGGCTGGGACGTCGACGTGGTCGATGCCTACCGAACCGTCCCCGCCGCCGTCAGCGACGCCCAGCGCGCCGCGGTGGCCGGAGCCGACATCGCCACGTTCACGTCCTCGTCGACCGTCGAGCGGTTCGTCGAGTCGCTGGGGGCCGACGCGGTCCCTCCCGTCGTCGCCTGCATCGGTCCGGTCACGGCGGCCACCGCGCGCCGCCTCGGGCTCACCGTCGACGTCGAGGCGAGCGAGCACACGATCGACGGGCTCCTCGGCGCGCTCTGCGCCTGGGCCGCGGCCCACCCCCGGGAGGTCCGGCCGGCATGACGCTCGAGGCGGTGGTGTTCGACTTCGACGGGCTGATCATCGACAGCGAGTGGGCCATCTTCGAGACGGCCGTCGCCGCCTTCGCCGCCTACGGGCACGACCTGTCGATCGAGGCGTGGGCGACGATCATCGGCACCAACGGCGACACCGACGACACCTGGTGGGACACGGTGTGCGAGGCGGCGGGGATCGCCGGCTTCTCCCAGGCCGACTTCGAGGCGGCCTACCAGACGCAGCCCCGCGATCACGACGACATCCCGGCCCTGCCCGGCGTGGTCGAGCTGCTCGACGAGCTCGACGCCGCCGGGATCCCCGTCGGCATCGCGTCGTCGTCGAGCCGAGCCTGGCTGGAGCGCCACACCGGTCGCCTCGGCCTCCGCGCCCGGTTCCGCACGCTGGTGGGCAGCGACGTGGTGGGTGGCGTCGGCAAGCCCGCCCCCGACGTCTACCTCCGCGCCTGCGCTGACCTCGGCGCCGACCCCGCCCGCAGCGTCGCCCTCGAGGACTCGGCCCACGGCGCCGCCGCCGCCAAGGCGGCGGGGATGGCGGTCGTGGCCGTCCCCGGGCGCATCACGGTCCACAACGACTTCAGCCACGTCGATCTCGTCGTCGACAGCCTGGCCGAGCTCGCCGTCGACACCCTCGATGCGATGGTGCCGACGGCCGGCCCGGGCTGACCCGGCGGCGCGGCTCGGACGCACAGCCCTCGCCCCCGTACGCTGGCCGGCGATGGCCTTTCCGCAACGACGGCTCCGCCGCCTCCGCCGCACCCCCGCGCTGCGCCGCCTCGTGGCCGAGACGCACCTCTCGGTCGACGACCTCGTCGCCCCCCTGTTCGTGCGGGAGGGGATCGAGGAGCCACAGCCGATCGGGAGCCTCCCCGGCGTCGTCCAGCACACGCGCGACTCCCTCCGCAAGGAGGTGGTGGAGCTGGCCGGCCTCGGCGTGCCCGCCGTCATCCTGTTCGGGGTGCCGGCCACCAAGGACGCCGAGGGCTCCGGGGCATGGGACCCCGAGGGCATCGTCCAGCTGGCCCTGGCCGATCTGCGCCAGGAGGTGGGCGAGGAGCTCGTCCTGATCGCCGACCTCTGCGTGGACGAGTACACCGACCATGGGCACTGCGGGATCGTCGGCCCGGATGGCGACGTCGACAACGACGCCACCCTCGCGCTGTACGAGCGGGCCGCCGTGGCCCAGGCCGACGCCGGTGCTGACCTCGTCGCCCCCAGCGGGATGATGGACGGCCAGGTGGCCGCCATCCGCGCTGCCCTAGACGGCGCCGGCCACGAGACCACCGCCGTCTTGGCCTACGCCGCGAAGTTCGCGTCGGCCCTCTACGGCCCCTTCCGGGACGCCGTCGACGTCACCATCGCGGGAGGCGGCGACCGCAAGGGCTACCAGCAGGACCCGGCCAACCTCCGGGAGGCGATGGAGGAGATCCGTGCCGACGTCGACGAGGGCGCCGACCTCGTCATGGTGAAGCCGGCCCTCGCCTACCTCGACGTCATCGCCGCGGCCCGGGCCGAGGTGGACCTGCCCCTGGCCGCCTACCACGTGTCCGGTGAGTACTCGATGGTCAAGGCGGCGGCCGAGCGGGGCTGGATCGACGGTGACGCCGTCATGCTCGAGCACGTCACGTCGATCAAGCGGGCCGGCGCCGACCTCGTCCTCACGTACGCGGCCAAGGACCTGGCCGGCGTGCTCACCCGATGACGACCAACGAGGAGCTCTTCGCCCGCGCCCAGGCCGTCATCCCCGGTGGGGTGAACAGCCCGGTGCGGGCCTTCGGCAGCGTCGGCGGCACCCCGTACTTCGTGGCCCGGGCCGAGGGGGCCCGGGTGTGGGACGTCGAGGGCACCGAGCGCATCGACCTCGTGCAGTCCTACGGCGCCATCATCGCCGGCCACGCCCACCCCGCCATCGTGGAGGCGGTCCAGCGGGCGGCCCTCGATGGCACCTCCTACGGCGCGCCGACCGAGCGGGAGGTCCTCCTGGCCGAGGCGATCTGCGAGCGGGTCCCGTCGGTCGAGATGGTCCGGCTGGTGTCCTCCGGCACCGAGGCCACGATGTCGGCCGTCCGGGTGGCGCGGGGCTTCACCGGGCGCGACACCGTCGTGAAGTTCGCCGGGAACTACCACGGCCACGGCGACCTGCTCCTGGCCGAGGCCGGGAGCGGGCTGGCCGCCCTCGGCCTGCCCGGCTCGGCGGGCGTCACGGCGGCCGCTGTCGAGGACACGGTGGTGCTCCCGTACAACGTCGTCCCCACCCTCGACGACACGACCGCCTGCGCCATCGTCGAGCCCATCGCCGCCAACATGGGCCTCGTGGCGCCCGCCGACGGGTTCCTGGCGGGGCTCAGGGCCGAGTGCGACCGCGTCGGTGCGCTGCTCATCTTCGATGAGGTCATCACCGGCTTCCGGGTGGCCCGGGGCGGCGCCCAGGAGCTGACCGGGATCACGCCCGACCTCAGCACGTTCGGCAAGGTCATCGGCGGGGGTCTGAACATCGGCGCCTACGGCGGGGGCCGCGACGTCATGCGACAGGTCGCCCCGCTGGGCGGGGTGTACCAGGCCGGCACGCTGTCGGGGAATCCGCTGGCCACCGCCGCCGGCCTGGCCGCCCTCGACCTGCTCGACCGCACCGCCTACGAGCGCCTCACCGCCACCGCCGTGCGCCTGGCGGAGGTGTTCCGCGGCGCGCTGGCCGCCGCCGGCGTCGAGGCCGTCGTGCCCCAGGTGGCGTCGCTGGTCGGGCTCTTCTTCGGCCCGGTGGCGCCGACGGATTACCCGAGCGCCCAGACCACCGACACCGCCCGCTACGCCGCGTTCTTCCACGCCATGCTCGACCACGGCGTGGCGCTCGCCCCGGGCGCCTACGAGGTGATGTTCCCCGGCCTGGCCCACACCGACGAGGTGGTCGACCAGATCGGCGAGGCCGCCCGTGCCGCCGCCCAGGCCATCGCCTGACGGCCCTCCGCGGGGCTGAGGCCGCGGGCACGTGGGAAGGTGGACGGGCCATGACGCTGTCCCCTGATGCCCTTGCCGCGCTCGGCTCCCTCGGCCCGGCGGCCGATGCCGTCGCGGCGGACCTGGTCGAGCGAGACGCCGTGCGCCGCCTCCACGCTGGCGACCACACCCTCTGGCGGGACGACCCCACCGAGATCGCCGACCGGCTCGGGTGGATCCCCGTCATCGACGAGGTCCGGCGCGGCCTCCCCGACCTGCAGCGCCGCTGCCAGCCGCTGGCCGCTGACGCCGACCACGTGCTCGTGATGGGGATGGGCGGCTCGAGCCTCTTCCCCGAGGTGCTGGCCCGCACCTTCGGTGCTGCCACCGGTGGCCTGCAGCTCCACGTCCTCGACAGCACCGACCCGGCCGCCATCGCCAAAGTCGGCGCGGCGTGCCCTCCCGAGCGCACCATCCACGTGGCCTCGTCGAAATCCGGCTCCACGATCGAGACCCGCAGCCACCTCGAGTGGGCCTGGGCCCGCTCCGGCGACCCTCGTCGCTTCGCCGTCATCACCGATCCGGGCTCCGAGCTGGGCGACCTGGCTGGCGAGCGGGGCTTCGCCGAGGTGTTCGAGAACCGCTCGGACATCGGCGGTCGCTACTCGGCCCTGTCGCTCTTCGGCATCGTGCCGGCCCTGCTGGCCGGGGTGGACGCCGCCGCCCTCCTCGACGGCGGCGCCAGCGCGCTGGCCGAGTGCGGCCCCGGCCATGACCCGGCGGAGAACCCGGCCCTCGCCCTGGCCGCCGCCTTCGCCGCCGGCGTGGCGGCCCACCGGGACAAGGCCACCTTCGTCCTCGCCCCCGAGGTGGCCACCTTCGGCCTCTGGGTCGAGCAGCTGATCGCCGAGTCGCTCGGGAAGGACGGCACCGGTGTCGTCCCCATCGTGGGAGAGCCCTTGGGCGTCGGCGTGTACGGCGACGACCGGCTCTTCGTGCTCGGCGGTCACCCCGGCCGCGCTGCCACCGATCCCGCCGCGTCGGTCGCCGGCACCGCCTCCGATCTGCTCGCCGACGGGCAGCCGGCCGTGTGGCTCGAGGTGACGGCGGATCCGGCGTCGATCGGTCGTGCCGTCGTGGTCGCGGAGATCGCCACCGCGCTGACGGGCGCCGCCCTCGGCCTGCAGCCCTTCGACCAGCCCGATGTGGCCGCCGCCAAGGCCGCCACCAACGACGTCCTGGCCGAGGGCGGCGCCGACGTCGAGGCCACCCCGCTGGCCGACCTGCTGGCCGAGCTGCGTCCCGGCGACCACCTCGCCCTCCAGGCCTTCGTCGACCCGGGCGGTCCCCACGCGGAGGATCTGGAGCGAGCCCGCGTCCGACTGCGCGACGAGCACCGCGTCGCCACGTCGCTCGGGTTCGGCCCCCGCTTCCTGCACTCGACCGGCCAGCTCCACAAAGGCGGCCCGGCGGCCATCGTCTGCGCCCAGGTCGCCACCCCCGACCCCGAGGAGATCCCCATCCCGGGGCGCGACTTCGGCTTCGGCCACCTGAAGCAGGCCCAGGCCGCCGGCGACCTGCGGACGCTGCGCCAGCGCGGCATCCGCGCCGCCCGCGTCACCCTTGACGACCTGAGCGCAGCGGGGAAGGACCACGACGCATGAAGATCGGCATGGTGGGGCTCGGCCGCATGGGCGGGAACATGGCCGAGCGCCTACGGGACCACGGGCACGAGGTGGTGGGCTACGACGCCTTCAGCAAGGCCACCGACGTGGGCTCGCTGGAGGAGCTGGTGGCGGCGTTGCCCGCGCCCCGGGTGGTCTGGGTGATGGTGCCGGCCGGCGCGCCGACCGAGGACACGGTCGTCGCTCTGGGGCTCCTCCTCGAGGCGGGAGACGTCGTCGTCGAGGGTGGCAACTCGAACTGGCGGGACAGCGTGCGGCGGGCCGAGGGCGTCGCCGACGCCGGCATCGGCTACGTCGACGCCGGCACGAGCGGCGGTGTCTGGGGCCGGACCGAGGGCTACTGCCTCATGGTCGGCGGCGCGCCCGAGGACGTCGCCACCGCCCAGCCGATCTTCGACGCGCTGGCCCCGGAGGGCGGCTTCGTCCACACCGGCCCCGTCGGCACGGGGCACTTCACGAAGATGGTGCACAACGGCATCGAGTACGGCCTGATGCAGGCCTACGCCGAGGGGTACGAGCTCCTCGCCCGCTCCGGCCTCGGCATCGACGCCAAGGGCGCGCTCCGCGCCTGGCGGGAGGGGAGCGTGGTGCGGTCCTGGCTGCTCGACCTCTTCGTGCGGGCCCTCGACCAGCACCCCGGACTCGAGGGCCTCGCCCCGGTGGCGAAGGACTCCGGCGAGGGCCGTTGGACCGTGCAGGAGGCGATCGAGCGGGGCGTGGCCGTCCCGGTCATCACCGCCGCGCTGTACGCCCGCTTCACCAGCCAGGACGACGAGGGGATGGCCATGCGAGCGATCGCCGCGCTCCGAGAGCAGTTCGGGGGCCACGCCGTGCTTCCCGAGGACGCCCCCGGCGAGGGCGAGCCCGACGTGCAGCCCGCTGACGAGGAGGCCAAGTGACCGACGGACTGCCGCCCTCGGACGTCCTCGTCCTGTTCGGCGCGACGGGCGACCTGTCGAAGAAGAAGATCTTCCCCGCCGTCTACGAGATGGCCGTCCAGGGCGACGAGCCCGTGCCGATCGTCGGCTTCGCCTCCTCCGAGTGGGACGACGCCCGCCTCCGCCAGCACGCCCGCGAGGCCGTCGACGCCAAGGGCGACGTGGACGAGGCGATGTGGGAGCAGATGGCGGCCCGGCTCTGCTACGTGCGCGGCGACTACCGCGACCCGGACTCCTTCGCCGCCCTCAAGGCCAAGCTGGCCGAGCTCGGCGTCGACAACCCGCTCTTCTACCTCGCGATCCCGCCCGAGCTCTTCGACGACGTCATCGTCGGCCTAGCCGAGCAGGGGCTGAACGACCACGCCCGAGTGGTGGTCGAGAAGCCCTTCGGGCGCGACCTCGCCTCCTCGCGCCAGCTCAACGAGATCCTCCACAAGGCCTTCGACGAGCACGCCGTCTACCGGATCGACCACTACCTCGGGAAGGAGTCGGTCGAGAACCTCCTCGTGTTCCGGTTCGCCAACTCGATGCTCGAGCCGGTGTGGAACCGCGGCTTCATCTCCAACGTGCAGATCACGCTGGCCGAGAGCTTCGGGGTGGAAGGCCGCGGCCGCTTCTACGAGACGGTCGGCGCGCTGCGCGACGTCGTGCAGAACCACCTCCTCCAGGTCGTGGCCCTCCTCGCCATGGAGCCTCCGGTGGGCAGCGACGCGGCGTCGCTGCGCGACGAGCGCACCAAGCTGTTCCGCCAGATCCGCACCGTCCGCCCGCAGAGCGTCGTGCGCGGCCAGTACCGGGGCTACACGGACGAGGAGGGCGTGTCGGCCGGCTCCGACGTCGAGACCTTCACCGCCCTCAGCCTCGAGATCGACAGCTGGCGCTGGGCCGGCGTGCCGTGGCTGATCCGCACCGGCAAGCACCTCCCGGTCACCGCCACCGAGGCCATCGTCGAGTTCAAGGCCCCGCCCCAGCTGCTGTTCGCCCCCAAGGGCGGGCACGCCCCGCACCCCAACCACCTCCGCTTCCGCCTCGGCAAGGACGACGGCGTGATGCTCCACCTCCAGACCAAGGCCCCCGGGGATGACCTGCGCAGCCGGGCCGTCGACCTTGAGGTGTCCTTCGACGAGGTGTTCGGCGAGCGCGAGGAGGCCTACCAGCGCCTCCTGGAGGACGCCATGGTGGGCGACGCCCGCCGCTTCGGCCGTGCCGACGCGCTCGAGGAGCAGTGGCGCATCTTCGAGGACGCGCTGGCCGACCCGCACCCGGTCAGCCTCTACCACCGTGGAACCTGGGGGCCGAGCGCGGCGGAGACGCTGGCGGCCGGGGTCGGCGGCGGGCACGAGCCCCTGTAGCGCGCCGCGGGCCCCCGGCCGACTGTCCGCCACCGCAGCCGGCATGGGACCATGGCGCCGTGCTGGCCGCCATCCCGTACACGACCTTCCCCACGATCGAGCTCGGTCCGATCGAGCTCCGCACCTTCGGGCTCGTCGTCGCCCTCGGGGTGCTGTTCGGGGCCTGGTGCGCCGCCCGGTATGGCGAGGAGCACGGCATCCCCCGTGACACGACCTACAGCCTGGCCATGCGGATGGTGCTGGCGGGGGTGATCGGGTCGCGCATCACGTGGGTGCTCAGCCACCTTGACGAGCTCGACACACCCTGGGAGGCCTTCGCCATCTGGAAGGGGGGCCTGCAGTTCTCCGGCGGCTTCGTGTTCGCGGTGATCGCCGGCTTCCCGATCTACCGCCACTGGAACCGGCTGACCCGCTGGAGCAGCCTCGACGGCTACGCCTTCGGCTTGGCCATCGGTCTCGGGATCGGCCGGATCGGGTGCTACGCCGTCGGTGAGCACTTCGGTCGCCAGACGAGCTTCTTCCTCGGCACCCGGTACGACGGCGGCAGCGTGCGCGAGCCCCTCCTCGGCGACATCCCCCTCGAGAAGGGGATGGTCTTCCACCAGACCGCCCTCTACGAGCTCATCTACATGCTGGTCATCTTCGCTGTGCTCGGTTGGATGCTCTACTTCCGCAAGGAGCGACCGGGCCCGGGGACCGCCATGGCCACCTTCTGCGCGGCCTACGGCGTGTGCCGGTTCCTGTCCGACACCCTGCGCGTGAACGACGAGCGGGTGCTCGGCCTGACCGGCGCCCAGTACCTGTGCCTGGTGCTCCTGCCCGTGGCGGCGTGGGTGTGGCTCCGCGTGCGGCCCCAGCTCCGCGCCGACCAGGCCGCCGGCATGCGCAGCGGTCTCGACCTGGTGGCTGCGCCCGCGGTCGCGGCCCCCGACGAGGTCGACGCCGACTGACCGGGGCAGGTCACGACGCTGCGTGGTGATCTGACCACGCTTCGACGGTGCATGGGTCAGAAGGACCACACTGGGTGGTGTCCCTTGTGCCCACCGTCGTCCCGTCGTACCTTGCGGAGGATGGAGGAGGTGGGCGGCGAGCTTCGGCGTAGGCCGGGGGCCCTGGTGGCGCCTCTGCGGGTGCGCGCCTTCCGGCGGCTGTGGCTGGCCGACGTCATCTCCCTCCTCGGCGACTGGGCGGGCCGTCTCGCGCTCACCGTCATCGTCCTCGAGCGCACCGGCTCACCGGCGTGGGCGGCCGGGGTCACCGCCGTCTCTCTGGCCGGCTTCGTCGGCGTCGGCCAGGTGCTGGCCACCTTGGCCGACCGGCGTGGCCGCATCACCGTGATGCTGGTGGCCGACCTCGCCCGTGCCGGGCTCTTCGGCCTCATGCTCCTCGACCTCCCGGTCGGGGGCCTGCTGGTGCTCGCCTTCCTCGCCGGCCTGGCCACCCCGCCCTTCGAGGCGGCCCGCTCCGCCGCCATCCCCGATCTCGTCCCCGGCCCGGGATACGGCGATGCCCTCGCCCTGTCCGGCATCTCCGTGCAGGCGTCGGTCGTCGTGGGCAACGCCCTCGGTGGAGGCCTGCTCGTCCTCGTCGGGGCGAAGACGGCGCTCGGGATCAACGCCGTCACCTTCCTCGTGTCCAGCGTGCTCGTGCTCGGCCTCCGGCGCACGGCGGCGGCGGCCCCTGCCTCGGTCGACGTCGGGATCAAGGGCTCGCTGCGCGAGGGGCTCCACGATCTCATCGGGGACCGGCTGGTCCGCCGCTCCCTGGTGCTCATCTCGATCACCGGCGCGCTCGGCACCGTCGACGAGGCACTGGTCGTGCCCTACGCCGACCGCGTCGGCATCTCGCAGGGCATGCTCGGCCTGCTGGCCGCGGCGGTCCCCGTCGGCACCATCCTCGGCACGATCGTGATCCCGACGCGCGGCGACCACCGCCACCTCCTCCGAGGGGCGTCGCTGTGCGCGGCGGTCACCGCGGCCCTCGCCGCCCCGCTGTTCCTGCTGGAGGTGGGCCGGGCCGGAGCGTTCGTCGCCTTCCTCATCTCCGGTGGGATGTTCGCTGTCTCGATCCCCACGAACGTCGTCATCGGCACGCGCCTGCGGCGCGACACCCGGGCCTCGGCCATGGGCATCGCTGTCGGCGTCCTCATGGGCTCGCAGGCGCTGGGCGCGGCCCTCGGCGGCGTGGCCGCCAGCTGGATCGGCCCGCCCACGGCAATCGGTGCCGCCTTGGCCCTGGCGGCGGTGTTCTCGCTGTGGTCCTTCGTCACGACCCCGCACGAGGCCAAGCACCTGGCTCGCCCCCACCGCTCCGAGCGGCGGACAGCCGAGGAGCACTCCGTGATCGACCTGACGGCGCTCGAGACCACGGTCGGGCACATGACCCAGGGCGAGCTGGCCTCCGCCGTCTGAACCGATCCGGGTCGGCGTCCGTACACCACGGCATGACCCGCTCCACCACACCCGTCCTCCAGCGCGCCGGGCGGCCGGCCGCCGCCGCCCTGCTCCTCGCCGGCTTGGGCCTCGCCGCCTGTGGCAGCGATGACAGCTCCGACGCCACCAACGCCACCAACGCCACCAGCTCCACCGTCTCCGCCGGCGCCAGCGACGACGGCTACAGGTCGCCGGGGGGCACGGCCGATGCCGGCGCGGCGGCGACGGTCGTCGCGAAGGCGTTCAAGCTCACCTCCACCACGGCCGCCGCCGGCGCCGAGGTCACCTTCGACAACCAGGACGGCACCGCCCACACGTTGACCGCCGATGACGGCGCCTTCGACACCGGGCCGGTGGCGCCGGGGGAGTCGGCCACGCTCTCCGCTCCCTCCGAGCCCGGCACCTACGCCTTCCACTGCGAGATCCACCCGTCGATGACGGGCCAGCTCACCGTCGAGGGCTGAGGTCCGTGGACGACGGTGCCCCCTCGGCCGCGGCGGGGTAGACCGGGGCCGTGCGCTCCTTCCCGGACGCCGCGGTCCGCGACGCCTACGCCGCGCACGGCGCCGAGCTGTTCCGCTTCGCCCGTCGCGCCCTCGGCGACACGGGCCTGGCCGAAGAGGCGGTCCAGGAGACCTTCGTGCGGGCCTGGCGCGCCGCCCGCAGCTACGACCCCGCCCGGGCGTCCCAGCGCACCTGGCTGTTCGCCATCCTGCGCAACGTCGTGATCGATCTCGCCCGGGCCCGGCGGGTCCGCCCCGCCGTCGCCGGCGACGACGGCACCCCGTCGATCACCGACGACGGGATCGACGCCGCCCTCACCGCCTGGCAGGTCGACGCCGCGCTGGCCGAGCTCGGCCGCGACCACCGGCGGGCGCTCGTGGAGGTGCACTGGCGGGGGCGGCCGTACGCCGAGGTGGCGGCCGAGCTGGGCATTCCGGAGGGCACCGTCAAGAGCCGGGTGTACCACGGTCTGCGGGCGCTGCGACGGGCCCTCGAGGCGCAGGGGTGGAGCGATGCCTGAGCCGGTCGAGGCCTGCCCCGAGTGGCAGGAGGACCTGGCCGGCTGGCTCGTGGCCCAGCTGCCCCCCGAGCGCGAGGCGCGCCTCGCCGGGCACCTGGCCGCCTGCCCTCGCTGCCGCCGCGAGGCCGACGCGCTCCTTGCGGTCGCCGCGGTCAGCCTGGCCGCGGACCTGGCCCATCCCACCGGTCCGGCGGAGGCCGAGGTCGACCCGCCGGCGGGCCTGGGTGATCGCATCGCCGCCTCGGTGGCCCGAGAGCGCCGCCGCCGGGTGCTGGCCGCCGGCGGCCTGGCCCTGCTGGCGGGGGCGGCCGCGGTCGTGGCCGTCGTCGTGCTGGGCGTCGTCCGCGACGACGGCGGGCGGAGCCTCGTGCGGGGCCAGACGGTGTCGTTCGCGGTCGTGCCGGAGGGGGGCTGGGCGGAGGCGGTGGTGGCCGATGACCCCGGCGGCTCGATCGTCGTGCTCCGTGCCGCGGGGCTTGACCCCGGGACGACCTACGCCCTTTGGCTCACCCCGCCGGAGGGCGACTGGGGCGACCGTGTCGCGGCGGGGACCTTCCGGCCCGCCGCCGACGGCTCGGTGTCGGTCGAGCTGCCCTGCTCGCTGCCCGCCGAGGACTACGGGCGGGCCTGGGCCACCGATCCCGACGGCGCCATCGTCCTCGACACGGAGTAGCCCGCTGTCGGCGCCGCGCCGGATCTACGCCGGGATGCGCTCGGGGACGATGCGGGCGATGGCGGCCACGGCCTTGTAGGCGGCCTCGGCCGGGCCCAGCTCGTCGGGGCGCAGGAGGTTGGCCATGATGCGCAGCACCCACTCCATGAGGCTCTGGCTCTGCACGCCGATCCGGGTGAGCTGCTGCATGAGCTCGGGCTGGCCGATCACGATGGCGAAGGCCCGGGCCACCCGGAAGTAGAGGCCGTACTCCTCCTCGAGGAGCTGCGGGTAGCGAGCCAGGGGCATGGCGGAGCCGATCGTGAGCGCCTCGTCGATGAGACCGGCCGCCATGCGGCCGGTCTCGTAGGCGTAGTCGATGCCCTCCCCGTTGAAGGGGTTGATCGAGCCGGCCGCGTCGCCCACGGCGATCCACGTCGGCCCCGACTTCGGGTGGATCGAGCCGGCCATCGGGAGCCGCCCGCCGGTGGCCTCGCCGAGCATGGCGTCGGGGTCGATGCCCCAGTGCTCGGGGGCGGTGGCCGCCCATTCCTTCATGAGGTGCGAGGTGTTGATCTCCCGCCAGCCCCGGAACGTGGACAGCAGGCCGATGCCGACGTTGATGGTCCCGTCGCCGCAGGGGAAGATCCAGCCGTAGCCCGGCATGGCGTCGCCGTTGCGGTCCCGGACGTCGAGGGCGGACTCGATCCACGGATCGTCGTGCTTGGGGCTCTCGAAGTAGCCCCGGATGGCCATGCCCTGGGGGAGCCGCTTGTCCCGCTGGTTGCCGAGGGCTCGGCCGAACCGGGAGAGCGAGCCGTCGGCGATCACGACGTACCGGGCGAGGATCTCGCGCTGCTCGCCGCTGTCCTTGTCCTTCACGACGGCCCCGACGAGCAGCCCGTCCCGGAAGATCGGGCGGAGCGCCTCGGTGCCCTGGAGCAGGGTGGCCCCGCGGGTGGCGGCCTCCTCGGCCACGATCGTGTCGAGGTCCCGCCGGCGCACGACGTACCCGTAGCTCGGGTGCACGGGGTGGTCGGGCCAGCGCATCTCGAGGGTGTGGCCGTGGGCGATGCAGCGCAGCCCGTCGTACTTGTGGTGTCCGGCGGCGATCCGTGGCTCGAGGCCCATCGCCTGGATCTGGGTGACGGCCCGCGGCGTGAGCCCGTCTCCGCAGGTCTTCTCCCGCGGGAAGGTCTTCTTCTCGACGATGACGACGTCGCGCCCGGCCCGGGCCAGCCAGTGGCCGGCCGCGGCGCCGGCCGGGCCGCCACCGATGACGAGGACGTCGTGGCGGTGGGGGGAGCTCACCGGTGCAGTGTGCCGGGCCGCAGCGCCGACCCGGTCATCCTCAGCCGGCGCCGAGGTTCGACTCGTCGACGCCGTCGGTCACGGACATCTCGCCCAGGCCGACGTCGGCGAAGGTCTTCAGCCCGTTGGCGATCTCCTCGAGGGCAAGGTACTCCTCGCTCCCCTCCTCGAGCCCGCCGAAGGCGGCCCGCTCGTAGAGGACGACCTGGGCCAGCTCGGCGTCGGTCAGCGAGGCGTGGGCCGGCATGCCGCCCACCTTCGGCTTGTTGGTGGCGCCGTAGACGTCGGTCGGCCAGCCCGAGGAGCCGAGGCGCACCCACATCATGTGGTCGCGGAAGTCGGGCCAGGTCTCCATGACGCCGGCGAAGGCCGGCCCGGTCCCGCCGCCGCCGCCGGCGCCGTGGCAGCTGGCGCAGCCGCCGTAGATGGTCTCGCCGAGGACGAAGGGGCTGCTCTCGTCAGCGGGCGGCGGCTCGAGGGTGGCCTGGTACACGTAGGCCCACAGCGGGAGGCCGGCCAGCACCGGCATGGCCCAGAACGGGATCTTCTTGCGGCGCCGGGCCGCCGCCACCTCGGGGCGCTCGGGCTTGGGCGGCGGGGCGACCTCGACGGCGGCGGCCGCCGGCACGGCCGGCGCGGCGGCGGCCGGGGCCTCGGCGGCCGCGGGGGTCTCGGATGCCGGCGCTGCATCGGCCGGGGCATCGTCGCCGCCGATGGCGGAGCGACGCTCCTTGGAGCGCTTCAGCAGGTGCTCGGGGATCTCGGTCACGCGGTTGGTCCTCCGCAGCGCAGGGGCGTGGTGCGCCGAACCTAGGCCAGCCGGGCGGTGCCTTCCAAGCCAAGCGGCCGCTGGCGGGGCGGCGTCGACCGGTGCCTGATCCCCGGCTCCGGCGTCCTCGACCGTCGATGTGATGGGCGGCGAGGGGCCGTGCTAGACCGGACCCGTCCGCCGGGTGGTCCCTAGGAACCCCCGGGCCATTGTGAGAGATTTCACGAGGGAGTCGCCGCGAGTGGTCGCGTTCGCTACTGCGCTGATCTTGGCCTTGTTGGGCGATCTCGCCGTGCTGCGCTACAGCAAGCGCCGCCAGCCCGGGGCCCCGCTCAGCTGGGGCGAGGCGATGGCTGCTGCCGTGTTCGCCTTCGTGCTGTTCAACCTCTGGTACGGCGTGATCCCGCACCAGTGGATCACCCTGGCCGACAGCGAGTGGAACTGGCGCTCCGACCGCCTCTTCTTCGGTCCGGGGGACATCTTCGAGCCGAACCGCTTCCTGCCGATCACGATCACGTACCAGGCCCTGCGCGACATCGTCGTGCTCGTGATCTACGGCGCCGGCCTCACCCTCCACGTCTTCCACTGGGCCCAGTGGCAGGACCGGGCCAAGCCCAAGGCTGAGGTCGTCCCCACCACCACCTACGGCCGTCCGCTGGCCCGGAAGAGCTAGCGCCCCCGCCATGGCACGCACCGACGCCAACCCGCCGATGCCGGAGTTCCGGGACGACTACGTCCTCCAGGAGGTCGATGCCGCCTGGCTCGGCAAGGCCGTCAAGCCGAAGCAGTTCATCCACATCGACCAGTCCGAGTGCATCATGTGCGAGGGCTGCGTCGACATCTGCCCGTGGAAGTGCATCCACATGGTCAGCCCGGACGCCGTCGACGAGTCCGTCGACGTCGACCAGCCGGGGCTCGATCCGAGCGACCACGTGGTGTTCCTGATCGACGACGACGTGTGCACCCGCTGCGCGCTCTGCGTCGATCGCTGCCCCACGGGCGTCATCATCATGGGCAAGGTCGGCGACCCGGTGCCGGGCGGCGACCTCCATCAGCGCACCAACACCCACGGCTACGGCTACGGCATGAGGCTGGGGTAGGAGAAGACACGTGGCAGACACGATGGATGGCAAGAGCGCCGGTCAGCGCATCGGCGACTCCCTGAAGAAGCTCCCGGACAACGTCCAGGGCAGCCAGGCCTGGAACTCGATCTTCCGGCCCGGGTCGATCTTCAGGAACGGCTACACGGACTCACCGAGGAACCGGTCCTACGTGATCATGAACTCGGTGCTGTACCACCTGCACCCGGTGAAGGTGAAGCGCCACGCCGTGAAGGTGAGCTACACGCTCTGCCTCGGCGGCCTGTCCTTCTTCCTGTTCATCCTGCTCACGGTGACGGGCATCTTCCTGATGTTCTTCTACCGGCCCACCGCCGCCCAGGCCTGGGACGACATCTACACGCTGCAGACCTCGGTCACCTTCGGCCTGCTCGTGCGCAACATGCACAGATGGGCGGCCCACCTCATGGTGCTGTCCGTCTTCTTGCACATGGCGCGGGTCTTCTACCACGGCGCCTACAAGCCGCCCCGGGAGTTCAACTGGGTGATCGGCGTCGTCCTGCTGCTGCTCACGCTGCTGCTGTCGTTCACTGGCTACCTGCTCCCCTGGGACCAGCTGGCCCTCTGGGCGGTGACGGTGGGCACGAACATGATGGGCTACACGCCGGTCTTCGGCAGCGAGGTGCGCTTCGTGCTCCTCGGTGGCGTGGAGATCGGCTCCGACACCCTGCTGCGCTGGTACGTCCTGCACGTCCTGATGCTCCCGTTCGTGATCGTCATCTTCATGGCGATCCACTTCTGGCGGGTGCGCAAGGACGGCGGCATCTCCGGGCCGCTGTGATCAAGGGGACGCGACGACATGACTGAGATCCCCGAGCACCTGCGCAAGCGAGCCGAGGAGGCCCGCAAGAAGGCGGCCGCCTCGAGCGGCGCCGACGCGCCCGCGGGCGGCGAGGCCGCCGCCGGCGGTGACGCCCCGCCGAGCGAGGCCGCCAGCAAGATCCCCGCCCACCTCCTGGAGCGGTCGAAGGCGGCCAAGGCCAAGTCGGCCGGCGGCGAGGCTGCGTCCACCGAGGTGGCGGCGAGCGGCGGCGGCGCCGTCGCCACGGCTCCGCCCGCGGCGGCCGGCGGCGTGCCCGTCGGGGCCGGTCCCGGCGGCCACACCCAGCGCCTCCTGACGGTCGTCAAGAGCGGCTCGATCCAGGACGTCAAGGCCACCCCGCAGGACAAGGTCCACGTGTGGCCGCACCTGCTCGTGGTCGAGTTCGTCGCCGCCCTCGCCTGCACGGCGTTCCTGCTCGTCTTCTCCGTCTTCGTGAACGCCCCGCTCCTCGAGCTGGCCAACTACAACCAGACGCCGAACCCGTCGAAGGCCCCCTGGTACTTCCTCGGCCTGCAGGAGCTGCTCAAGTGGTTCCACCCGATGGTGGCCGGCGTGCTCCTCCCCGGCATGGGGCTGGTCGGGCTGATCCTGGCGCCCTACACGGACCGCAACCCGAGCAACAAGCCCGAGGACCGCAAGTTCGCCATCTCCCTCTTCACGATGTTCATGATGTATTGGGCCGTGCTCGTCATGATCGGCACCTTCTTCCGGGGCCCCGGCTTCAACTTCATCTTCCCGTGGAACAACGGGCTGTTCGTCGAGCTGTGAGGTAACGACCATGGAGACCACCACCGCGCTGCTCATCGCCATCCCGGTCCTCGTCGTGCTGGCCGGCGTGCTCCTGCTCGCCTCGGCCCGGCGCCGCGACACCGGAGAGGTGATCGGCGCCCTCGCCCGCGAGACCCGCAAGCGGGACCGGGGCGCGGTCAGGCCGTCCGACACCGCGCCGACCACCACCGGGCGCGAGGTCGAGGCGGCGGCTGCCCTCGAGCTGCGGGAGGCCTCCCGCGGGGTCGCCACGCTCGACGCCAAGCCGCCCGTGGCCTGGGTCCCGCCCGACCCTGAGGTCCTCGGCGTCACCCGGCGGCAGTTCTTCAACCGCAGCATCGTGACGTTCTTCGCCGTGGGGCTCTCGGGCTTCGGTGCCGCCGTGCTGGCCTTCCTGTGGCCGAAGCTCGGCGGCGGCTTCGGCTCGGTCATCAACATCGGCAGCACGGCCTCGATCGACGCCAAGATCGCCGACGGCGCCGGCTTCGCCTACTACCCCGAGGGCCGCATGTGGGTTACCCACTACCCGGCCGCCGCCCTCCCGGCCGCCCGCAACGTGTACAGCGCCGAGCTGCCCGGCATGGAGGCCGGGTACACGGCGCTCTACCAGAAGTGCGTGCACCTCGGCTGCCGCGTGCCCGAGTGCAAGACCTCGCAGTGGTTCGAGTGCCAGTGCCACGGCTCGCAGTACAACCGCAACGGCGAGAAGAAGGGCGGTCCCGCGCCTCGCGGCCTCGACCGCTTCCCGATCACGGTGAGCGGCAGCAACATCTCCGTCGACACCGGCACGATCATCACCGGCCCACCCATCGGCACCAACACCACCGGGCAAGAGGCCGAAGGGCCGCACTGCGTCGGTGGCGGGAGTCACTGACACATGGTCCACCTGATCTCCACCGTGCTGGCCGCCAGCACGGTCAAGTCCATCGGCGCGGTCATCTGCGCCCTGACGGTCATCGGCTTCCTCTGGTACGTCGCCGTCAACATCCGCGCCGGGCGCGCCGAGGTCGGCTCCGAGATCGAGCTCGCCCCGAACCGCAAGCCCTACTACGACGACGAGGGCCTCGAGGGTCCCCGCCTCACCCGGGTGCTCTCCACCGGCCTCATGCTCCTGGCCCTGGTGGCGGTGGGCCTGCCGCTCTACTGGCTCAACGAGCCGGGCCGGCAGGACGGCGCCGTCAAGATGTTCGACCAGACCTTCGTGAACCGCGGCGCGGCCCTCTTCGCGCCGACGGCCGAGGGTGGCTACAACTGCGCCGGCTGCCACGGCGCCGAAGGGGTGGGCGGCAACGCGGCGTACACGCTGAGCGACGGCGACAACAAGTTCGTGGCCAGCGTCAGCTGGCAGGCCCCCGCGCTCAACACGGTCCTCCTGCGCTACAGCGAGGAGGAGGTGCGCCAGATCCTCATCTACGGCCGCCCGGGCACCCCGATGCCGGCCTGGGGAGCTGAGGGTGGTGGTCCGCTGACCACCCAGCAGATCGACGAGCTGATCGCCTACCTCAGCTCGATCCAGCTCTCTTCGGATGAGGCCAAGACCCAGGCCGAGGAGGCGCTGCGCAAGGACCTCGGCCTCGAGGACGGCGCGCCAATCGACTACACCGACCCCGCCACCGGCGAGGCGATCTTCAACCTCGGGCTGTCCAACGCCACCGCCGGCGGCGCCTTCTCCTGCGCTCGCTGCCACACCAAGGGCGCCTCGATCATCGAGGGGTCCCAGCAGCCCGCTGACGCCGACCTCTCCGACTACAAGGGCTTCGCGGCCGGCTCCGGCGCCTTCGGCTTCAACCTCACCGACGGCGTCGTGCCTCGCCAGTTCCTGACCATCGACGCCCTCATCGAGTTCCTCCACAAGGGCTCCGAGTTCGGGATGCTCTACGGCCAGCGGGGCCAGGGCTCCGGCCGCATGCCCGGCTTCGGGGACAACCCGAACACCGAGGACGACGAGACCGACGGGATGTTCACCGACGGGATGTTGCGAGCGGTGGCCCTCTACGAGGCCAGCCTCGGCGAGGGCGACGCTGCCGCCGGGCAGGGCGGCACGGCCAGCACGACGACCACCACGCCCCCGAGCGGCGGGCCCGGGGCCAGCTCCACCACGACCACCACGAAGGGGACCTGAGCACGATGCTGCTGCACACCCTCGCCGGCATCGCCTGGGATCCCCAGCTTCGCGGCTTCCTCACGGTGGCCGTGGGCGCCGTGGTCCTCCTCGGGTCGACCACCCTGCTGCTGGCCACCAACATCGGCAACCGCCTCGGGTTCCTCCTCGCCGCCAGCGCCTTCTTCGGCTGGCTCACCATCATGGGCGGCGTCTGGTGGGTCTACGGAAACATCGGCATGCTCGGCGAGATCCCCAGCTGGAAGGTCGTCGAGACGGTCTACCCGGGCACCGAGGCGGCCGGCGTGGACGAGGCGCACACGCTCGACACGTCGGGGCTGCCGCCGGCGGAGGAGCTGAACGCGATGGAGCCGACCAAGCTGGCCGAGATCCAGGACGACCTGGAGGAGACCACCGGCGGCTGGAAGCTCCTCCCGGAGTCCGACCCTGCCTTCGGCGAGGCCAAGGCCGCCGTCGACGCCTACTTCCTCGCCCACCCGGACGAGACGCTGGAGCTGAAGGCGGCCGAGGACTACATCGCCACCTACTCCTTCGAGCAGGGCGGCAAGGAAGGCCTCCCGGCCAACCCCTCGCGGACCGATCGGCTCTGGAAGAAGTTCAAGAACACCTTCCTTGAGCTCACCCACCCGCCGCACTACGCCATCATCCAGGTCCAGCCGGTGGTCAAGCAGGAGGCCGAGCCCGGCCAGCCGCCGCCCAAGCCCAAGGCCGACGAGGACAAGCCGACGGTGTCGGTGATCATGGAGCGCGACCTCGGCAGCCGGCGGCTCCCGGGCGCCATGCTCACCCTCTTCTCCGGGATCATGTTCGCGGTGCTGGCCACGCAGCTGCACCGCCGTGACCAGCGCGTCGCCGAGGTCCGGGCCCTGACGCCCGCGGAGGGCTGAAGCCGTGGGCCAGTACCTGCCCGTCGTCGCGCTGGCCGTGCTGGCCATCGCGTTCGCGGTGCTCAGCCTCCTGGCCTCGAAGCTGCTGGCTCCCCGTCACACCACCGCCGCCAAGCGCTCGCCCTACGAGTGCGGCATCGTCCCCGGCCGCGAGACCCTCGAGCGGTTCCCGGTGCGCTTCTACCTCATCGCGATGATCTTCATCGTCTTCGACATCGAGATCATCTTCCTCTACCCCTGGGCGGTCATCTACCGCGACCTCGGGGCCTTCGGGCTCGTCGAGGTCCTGCTCTTCGCGGTCGCCGTCTTCGTGTCCTTCCTCTACCTCCTGGCCAACGGCGCCCTCGACTGGGGCCCGCTCCAGGTGGCCCGCCGGCTGTCCCCGATGGTGTCGGCCGAGCGCACGAGCTCCACCACGATCAAGCGGGTCGGCCTCGAGGGCCGGCTCGACGCGGGCACCCCCGATCCGGAGGTCGCCGCCTGATGGGCTGGGACATGAGCAAGGGCCTCGAGGGGCTCGACCACAACTTCCTGACCGGCAGCCTCGAGAACATGGTGAAGTGGGCGCGCCGCATGTCGGTCATGCCCGCCACCTTCGGGCTGGCCTGCTGCGCCATCGAGATGATGGGCGCCGGCGGCCCCCACTACGACCTCGCCCGCTTCGGCATGGAGACGTTCCGGGCCTCGCCCCGCCAGGCGGACCTGATGATCGTGGCCGGTCGGGTCAGCCAGAAGATGGCGCCCGTGCTGCGCCAGATCTACGACCAGATGATGGAACCCAAGTGGGTCATCAGCATGGGCGTCTGCGCCAGCACCGGCGGGATGTTCAACAACTACGCGCTGGTGCAGGGCGTCGACCAGATCGTCCCCGTCGACGTCTACGCCCCCGGCTGCCCACCGGGCCCCGAGACGCTCCTGCACGCCATCAACACGCTGCACGAAAAGATCCGCGACGGTGAGCTCACCCGACGCCGGCCCGGCACCGGCCTCGGCCTCACCGTCGAGCAGCGCGACGGCCAGCGCAACGACCAGCCCGTCGTCCTCTCACCCTCCGGTTCCCGCTGATGGCCGACGATCCCGCCGCCGAGCAGGAGACCGCGCCCGCCGAAGAGGTGGCGGCGCCCGAGCCCGAGCTCGTCCACGGCACCCCCGTCACCTGGAGCCGGGGCCAGAAGGTCCTGCACCCGGAGCGCTCTGAGCTGGCCTCGCTCGTGCGCACCCTGCGCGACGACGACGGCTACGTGATGTGCCTCGACGTCTGCGGCGTGGACTACCTCACCTACGAGGCTGATCGCGCTCTGCCCGAGGACGTCACCCCGGAGCGCTTCGAGGTGGTCGTCACCCTCATGTCCCACGCCGAGCGCACCCGTCTGCGCCTGCGGGTGCAGGTGCCCGAGGCCGACCCCGTCTGCCCCTCGCTCTTCGACGTGCACCCCGGCACCGAGGCCATGGAGCGCGAGGCGTTCGACCTCTTCGGCATCCGCTTCGACGGCCACCCCGATCTCAGCCGGATCCTCATGCCCGAGGACTGGGAGGGCCACCCGCTGCGCAAGGACCACGCCATGGGACGCATCCCCGTGCAGTTCAAAGCTCCCCAGGACGCCCGGTAGGACCTGCCATGAGCACTGTCGACCAGACCCCCGTCGCGCCGACCTCCGAGGGCACCCAGGAGATGGGCCCCCGCTCGTCCGCCAACGCCGAGGAGCTCCTGCGCGAGCTGGGCGCCACCCTGCGCCTGTCGGAGGCCGAGGCGGCCGAGCTCATCAGCGAAGGTCCCTCCGAGGACCAGACGATGATCATCAACATGGGGCCCCAGCACCCCAGCACCCACGGGGTGCTGCGGCTCATGCTGGAGCTCGAGGGCGAGACGGTGCTGCGCACCAAGCCGATCGTGGGCTACCTCCACACCGGCATGGAGAAGACCGGTGAGGACCTCACCTTCCTCCAAGGCGCCACCAACGTCACCCGCATGGACTACGCCTCGCCGCTGTTCAGCGAGCTGGCCTTCTCCCTCACCACCGAGAAGCTCCTCGGCATCGACGAGGACATCCCCCTGCGGGCCCAGTGGATCCGGATGCTGCTCACCGAGCTGAACCGGATGACGAGCCACATCCTCTTCCTGGCCACCAACGGCATGGACATCGGCGCGGTGTCGATGATGCTCTACGGCTGGCGTGACCGCGAGGAGGGACTGCGCCTGCTCGAGGCCATCACCGGGCTGCGGATGAACCACAACTACATCCGCCCCGGCGGCGTGGCCGCCGACCTGCCCGACGGCTGGCGGGACAAGGTGCTCTCCTTCATCGACAGCGTGCCGCCCAGCCTCGAGGAGTACGACACCCTCCTCACCGGCCAGCCGATCTACCGCGAGCGGCTCCAGGGCGTCGGGGTCATCACCGCCCAGGAAGCCATCTGCCTCGGCGCCACCGGCCCCATCCTGCGCTCCACCGGGGTGCCGTGGGACCTGCGCCGGGAGCTCCCGTACCTGCAGTACGACAAGGTCGACTTCGACGTCGTGGTGGGCAGCTACGGCGACTGCTTCGACCGGTACGCCATCCGCCTCAACGAGGTGCGGGAGTCGATCAAGATCATCCGCCAGATCCTCGACCAGCTGCCCCCCGGCGACTACCGGATCCAGGACAAGAAGGTCACGCCTCCGCCCCGCGCTCGCATCGACGAGTCGATGGAGGCGCTGATCCACCACTTCAAGATCTTCACCGAGGGCTTCAAGGTGCCCGAGGGCGAGGCCTACTGCGCGGTGGAGAGCCCTCGCGGCGAGCTCGGCTGCTACATCGTGAGCGACGGCTCGGCCAAGCCCTACCGAATGCACATCCGGGGCCCGAGCTTCGTGAACCTGCAGACACTGCCGCACATGATGCGGGGCGGCCTGATCGCGGACGCGGTCGCCGTCATCTCCAGCGTCGACCCGATCATGGGAGAGGTGGACCGTTAGTGGCACGCTTCAGCGAGGTCAACCTGAAGACCGCCGGGGAGATCATCTCCCGGTACCCGCGCCCCAAGTCGGCCCTCATCCCGCTGCTCCACCTCGCCCAGGAGCAGGACGGCTACGTCGCCGACGACGCCATGGAGCACATCGCCGAGCTCCTCGGGGTCACCCCCGCCGAGGTCCTCGGCACGTGCTCCTTCTACGAGATGTTCAAGCGGGAGCCCGTCGGGGACTACCTCGTGAACGTCTGCACGAACATCGCCTGCATGCTCCTCGGCGGAGAGGAGCTGCTCCACCACCTCGAGGGCAAGCTCGGCATCAAGGCCGGCAGCACCACCTCCGACGGCAAGTTCACCCTCGAGGACGTCGAGTGCATCGCGGCGTGCACCGAGGCCCCCTGCCTCCAGGTCAACTATCGGTACCACTACAAGGTCACGCCCGACGGGGCCGACGCCCTGATCGACGACCTGCGGGCCGGTCGCCGGGCTCACGAGGTGCCCAAGCACGGCACCCTGGCCCGGATCCGCCAGCAGATCCCGGCCGACAAGCGGGCCGGCAACGCCGTGCCCGGCGAAGCCGGTGAGCCGGTCTGGATCACGAGGGCCAACG
This sequence comes from Acidimicrobiales bacterium, assembly GCA_036275535.1. Lineage (GTDB taxonomy): Bacteria > Actinomycetota > Acidimicrobiia > Acidimicrobiales > VFJN01 > VFJN01. The sequence goes on from DASUDP010000049.1 coordinate 45,109, forward strand.
CCGCGGCGGCCACCGCCGAGGGAGGAGCCGGCTGATGGCCGTCACCGACGCCGCCCCGATCATCACCACCCGCTTCGGCCACGACGACGGCCACACAATCGAGCGCTACCTGGCCACCGGGGGCTACGAGGGCCTCAAGGCGGCCCTCGCCAAGTCGCCCACCGCGGTGGGCGAGGAGGTCAAGGCGGCCAGCCTGCTCGGGCGGGGCGGCGCCGGCTTCCCGGCCGGGACCAAATGGGGCTTCTGCCCGCCCGGCGTGTGGCCGCGGTACCTCGTCGTCAACGGCGACGAGTCGGAGCCCGGCACCTACAAGGACCGCCTCCTCATGGAGCGCGACCCGCACCAGCTGATCGAGGGCGTCCTCATCGCCTGCTACGCCATCGGCGCCGCCCAGGCCTTCCTCTACGTCCGGGGCGAGATGGCCCTGGCCCAGGAGCGCATCGCCCAGGCCCTGAACGACGCCTACGCGGCGGGGTACATCGGCAAGGGCATCCTCGGCTCCGACTTCTCCGTCGACGTCGTGCTCCACTGGGGCGCCGGCGCCTACATCGTCGGCGAGGAGACCGCCCTCATCGAGTCCCTCGAGGGCAACCGCGGCATGCCGCGCCTCAAGCCGCCGTACTTCCCGGCCGCCAAGGGCCTCTACATGCAGCCGACGGTCGTCAACAACGTCGAGACGCTGTCCAACCTCCCGTGGATCATGAACAACGGCGGCACCCGCTTCGCCGAGCTCGGGGCCGAGACGAGCCGGGGCACCCGCATGTTCGCCGTCTCGGGCCACGTCAAGAACCCCGGCGTGTACGAGGTCGAGTTCGGCGTCACGACCTTCCGGGACCTCATCTTCGCTCCCGTCTACGGCGGCGGCATGCGTGACGGGAACAGCCTGAAGGCGTTCATCCCCGGCGGCGCCTCCGCCCCCTGGTTCTACGAGGAGCACCTCGACCTGCCGCTCGAAGCCGGCGCCGTCGGCAAGGCCGGCTCGATGCTCGGCTCCGGCGCCATCGTCGTCATGGACGACACCACCGACGCCGTGAAGGCGGCCTGGCGCGTCGTGCGGTTCTTCGCCCGCGAGTCCTGCGGCAAGTGCACCCCCTGCCGCGAGGGCACGACCTGGCTGGAGAAGATCATGCGCCGCATCGTGGACGGTCAGGGCCGCCCCGAGGACGTCGGGCTCCTGCTCGACGTCTGCGACAACATCAGCCCCGGGATCGCCTGGCCCCCGAAGCAGACGACCATCTGCCCGCTCGGCCCGTCGGCCGTGTCCCCGATCGCCTCTGCCATCGTCCGCTTCCAGGACGAGTTCATCGCCTACTGCGGGGGCACCGCCGAGTCGCCGGTCGCCATCAACGGCAAGGCCTACATCGCCAAGCCCAGCGAGGTGGCCGGTGTCTGACACGCAGGCTCCCGAGACGGTGGTGCTCACGGTCAACGGCAAGCAGATCGAGGCCAAGCCCGGTGAGCTCGTCATCGACGCCGCCGAGCGCAACGGCACCTACATCCCGCGCTTCTGCTACCACCCGCGCATGGAGCCGGTGGGCATGTGCCGGATGTGCATCGTCGAGATCGACACCGGTCGCGGCCCGGCCCTCCAGCCCGCCTGCATGATCCCCGTGGCCCCCGACATGGTCGTGGACACGGAGAGCGAGGTCACGAAGAAGGCCCAGGACGGCGTCCTCGAGTTCCTTCTCATCAACCACCCCCTCGACTGCCCCGTCTGCGACAAGGGCGGCGAGTGCCCCCTGCAGGACCAGACGATGTCCTACGGGCCGGGCGAGAGTCGGATGGTGGAGGAGAAGCGCCACTACGCCAAGCCCATCCCGATCAGCGACCTCGTCGCCCTCGACCGCGAGCGCTGCATCCTCTGCGACCGGTGCACCCGGTTCGCCAAGGACGTGGCCGGCGACACGCTGATCCACTTCCAGGACCGCGGCAACCAGACCCAGGTCAACACCTTCCCCGACCACCCCTTCGCCAGCTACTTCAGCGGCAACACGGTCCAGATCTGCCCGGTCGGTGCCCTCACCGCCTCGCCCTACCGCTTCAAGGCGCGGCCGTGGGACCTCGACCAGGTGGAGAGCACCTGCACCACCTGCTCCGTCGGGTGCCGCACGCTCGTGCAGTCGAGTCGCAACGAGGTCCTCCGCTACCAGGGCGTCGACGTCGACCCCGTCAACTGGGGCTGGCTCTGCGACAAGGGCCGCTTCGACTTCCAGGCCGTGAACAGCGAGGACCGCCTCGGCGCCCCGCTCGTGCGCAACGGCGCCTCCCTCGCGCCGGCGGGCTGGGGTCCGGCCCTCACGAAGGCCGCCGCCGCCCTGCGCGAGGCCGATCCCGACCGCATCGCGGTCCTCGGCGGGGCCCGCCTCACCAACGAGAGCGCCTACGCCTGGGCCAAGCTGGCCAAGGGCGTCATCGGCACCGACCACGTCGACGCCCAGCTGGGCGACGGCCTGCCGGCCGAGGTCGTCCTCGGGCTGCCGCGGGCCACGATCGACCAGGCCTGCGCCCCCGGCGGCACCGTGCTGCTCCTCGGTCCGGACCTGAAGGAGGAGCTGCCGGTCCTGTTCCTCCGGCTGCGCCACGCCGTCACCCACGACAAGGTGGCCGTCGTCGAGCTGGCCCCCCGCCGCTCGGCCGTGTCCGACCTGGCCACCACCACGCTCCTGCACCGCCCGGGCGCCGAGGGCGAGGTCGTGGCCGCGCTCCTGGCCGGCGGCGGCCGTGAGGCGGGCGGCATCGAGCCCGACGCCCTCGCCGCGGCGGCCGCCCTCCTCGAGCGGGGTCCGGTCACCGTCGTGCTGGGCCGGTCCAACCTGGCCGACACCGGAGCCGGCGTCGTCGCCGCGGCGGCCGCCATCCACGAGGCCCACCCCGAGGTGCGGTTCCTCTCGGCCCTCCGGCGGGGCAACGTCCACGGCGCGCTCGACATGGGCCTGGCACCGGGCCTGCTGCCCGGGCGCACGACGCTCGACGACGGCGGCCAGTGGTTCCGCGACGCCGGGTGGGCCAACGTCCCCCGCACCCGCGGCCTCGACGCCAGCGGGATCCTCGCGGCGGCCGCCGGCGGCAAGGTCGACGTGCTCGTCCTCGTGGGTGCCGACCCCCTCGCCGACTTCCCCGACACCGGGCTCGCCACCAGGGCCCTGGCCGGCGCCCGGACCGTCATCGCCGTCGACCTGTTCCTCACCCCGAGCGCGCAGCAGGCCGATGTCGTCCTCGCCGCCGCCGGCTACGCCGAGGTGGACGGCACCACCACCAACCTCGAGGGCCGGGTGAGCACGGTCACCCGCAAGATCACGCCTCCCGGGACGGCCCGGGCCGACTGGATGATCGCCGCCGAGCTGGCCCGCCTGCTCGGCGCCGACCTCGGCCTCGCGTCCGCCGAGGAGATCCTGGCCGAGATCGAGGCCACGGCCCCCAGCCACGCCGGGCTCACCCCCGAGCTGCTCCGCAGCCACGCCGCCCGCGACGGCGTCCTCGTGCCGCTGTCCGTCGACGAGCCGGCGCCGGCCCCCGAGGAGGTGTCCTCCACCGAGGGCGCCGCCCCGAGCGGCCCCGCCCAGGAGGGCGAGAGCGACTCCGGCGTCACCGAAGGCGCCGCCGAGGCCGCCGTCGCGGCGGAGGCGGCCGACGACAGCGGGGACCGCCAGGCCGCCGAGGCCGACGCCACCACCGCCCAGGCGGCCGACGCCGTCGGGGACGCTCCTGAGGAACCGGCCGCCCCCACCGCCCCGACCCGGCCCGTGCTCGTGACCTTCAGCGGGGGTGCCAGCACCGCGGCACCGGCCCCCGACGCCTACTCGCTGCGCCTCGTCGCCACCCGCAAGCTCTACGACCTCGGCACCGCCGTGCAGCACTCCCCGTCGCTGGCCGGGCTCGTCACGGAGAACGCCGTGCACCTGCACCCCCACGACTTCGACCGGCTCGGCATCGATGCCGGCGCCACCGTCACCCTCACGGCGGCGGCCGGCTCGATCCAGCTGCCAGCGGTGCCTGACGCTCACGTCCCCCGGGGCTCGGCCGCGGTGCTCGCCTTCCAGGGCTCGCCCGCCGTCGGCCAGCTCATCAGCGCCGGGACCGCCGTCACCGACGTCCGGGTGGAGCGGTCATGAACCTCTTCGCCCTCGATCCGCTCCTCGCCGGGGACCTCGACTTCGGCATCGTGATGATCGTGCTGCTGAAGGTGGTGGTCACCTTCGCGCTCGTGCTGGTGGCCGTCATGCTCATGATCTGGTTCGAGCGCAAGGTCCACGCCGACATGAGCAACCGGCTCGGCCCCAACCGGGCCGGCCCCTTCGGCCTCCTGCAGACGCTGGCCGACGGCACCAAGTTCTTCTTCAAGGAGGACCTGATCCCGGACCGGGCCGACCGGCGGGTGTTCATCCTCGCCCCCTTCCTCTCGATGGTCCCCGCCTTCCTCACCTTCTCGGTGGTGCCCATCGGCGGCGTGTTCACCGAGGAGAAGCAGGGCGCCGTGGAGATCGCGCACAACCACACGTTCCTCCAGCTGGCCGACCCGCCGATCGGCATCCTGCTCGTGCTCGCCTGCTCGTCGATCGCGGTGTACGGCGTGATGCTGGCCGGCTGGTCGTCGGGCTCGAAGTACCCGCTCCTGGGCTCCGTGCGGGCCACCGCCCAGATGGTCTCCTACGAGGCGGCCCTCGGCCTCTCGATCGTCAGCGTCGTGCTGCTCACGGGCTCGCTGTCCACCCACGACATCGTGATGGAGCAGGCCGGCGAGGGCTTCTTCGGCATCATCCCCAGCTGGAACCTGATCGTGACCGGCCTCGTGCCGTTCGTGATCTTCATCATCGCCGGCACCGCCGAGCTGAACCGCCCGCCCTTCGACCTCGTGGAGGCCGAGCAGGAGCTGGTCGGCGGCTTCCACACCGAGTACTCGTCGATCCGCTTCGCCCTCTTCTTCCTGGCCGAGTTCATGAACACCGTCACGATGTCGGCCATCATCGTCACCCTCTTCCTCGGCGGCCCCGCCGGGCCCACGTTCTTCGGGCCG